>JAICDB010000015.1 GCA_020063565.1 Clostridiales bacterium
ACTGACCACTAGTGACTGAGTGCTGGGCGTTCGACTTGCATGTGTTAGGCACGCCGCCAGCGTTCGTCCTGAGCCAAGATCAAACTCTCCAGTTAATATCGGCATCTCTTTAAGAGGATGTTTGAAAAGTCCGCGCGAAATCCACTTCGAATTGTCTTAAGTTGGCTCGACTTCTGCGCTGCTCACCCGGCACTTAGTTTAGCAATTAGCCACATAATTACAATTAATTTATCAGTCGAACTGCAGCTAACGGTATAATAAAAACCAATCATCGGACTAAGTGCCGGGCTCCGCTGCTCGAAGCCTTCGCCGCCTTGAACTTCTCGTGTCTCTCGTGCTCCTTTTCAAACACTTATTTTTAAAGAGATTATTAACTAAAGTTTGATTCTGACATTGTCCTTTAACGGACGCCAAACATCAGGCGTTGCACTGTTCAGTTTTCAAAGATCAGCTTTTGTCTTTTAATGTCGCAGCCTCAAGCGACAAGACTTAGTATAGCATTTTCTTTATCCAGTGTCAACTGGTAGTTTATCCCAAACAGCATTTTTTGTTTTTTCTTGAGCTGTATTTATTGGTTAGTTTTCTGCTCTCAACAGGAGTTAATGATAGCATGCATACAGCAAAAAGTCAAGGTAAATTTAAATTTCCTGTTAAGTTTGTTAAGATTTTGTTTCCTTGTCAGCGCAAATTAATATAACATAGATCAAAAATATTTTCAAGACTAAATTTCAACAAAAATATCATTTTTGCTTATTCAGGTTTTGGTAACACTTGCAGGGCATATTGAAGAGAGCCCCCCTCCGATTGGTGGAGGGGGGGTAAATTACTAACTATTCATTATCTCTAGGCCTCATTGTTGGGAACAGAATTACATCTCTAATGGAGGGAGAATCAGTTAAGAGCATAATTAAGCGGTCAACTCCTATCCCCAGTCCACCTGCCGGAGGCATACCGTATTCTAAAGCCCTAACAAAATCTTCATCCATCATGTGTGCTTCTTCATCGCCTTTTTCCCTCTGCTTCAGTTGTTTAATAAATCTTTCCTTCTGGTCAATGGGGTCATTTAATTCCGAAAAGGCATTAGCCAGTTCTCTAGCATAGATAAATGCTTCAAATCTATAAGTCAATTTAGGATTATCATCTTTTTTCTTGGCAAGTGGTGATATTTCAATAGGATAATCAGTTACAAAAGTGGGCTGTATCAAATGAGGTTCTACTTTTTCTTCAAATACTTCGTTAACTACAGTACCCCATGAAACATCATCATCTATCTCTAATCCTAGATCTTTTGCCGCATTCCTTGCTTCTTCATCTGTTGTTATTTCAGTAAAGTCTATTTCAGCATATTTTTTAATGGCATCTAACATTGTTATCCTTGTCCAGGGGGGAGTCAAATCAATTTCTTCGCCCTGGTATGTAATAACGGTTGTTCCTAAAGCTTCTTTAGCACAGCTAGCAATAAGGTTTTCTGTCAACTCCATCATTACCTCATAGTCAGCATACGCTTGATAAAGTTCCATCATTGTAAACTCAGGATTATGCTTGGTTGAAATACCTTCATTTCTAAATACTCTACCTATTTCATATACCCTTTCAAGACCACCAACAAGCAGGCGCTTTAAATGTAACTCTAAAGCTATCCGCAGATATAAATCAATGTCAAGTGCATTATGATGAGTTATAAAGGGCCTTGCCAGCGCTCCTCCCGGAATAGGATGCATCATTGGAGTCTCAACTTCTAAAAATCCACGCTCATCCAGAAAATCCCTCATGGCCTTAATTACTTTACTTCTAGTAATAAAGACATCCCTTGTTTCAGGATTTACAATTAAATCTACATAGCGTTGACGGTATCTTAAATCAACATCCTTAAGACCGTGCCACTTTTCCGGAAGAGGCCTTAATGATTTTGTTAAGATTTCTAAAGTATGTACTTCTATTGTTATTTCGCCTTTTTTAGTTTTAAAAACTTTGCCTGAAACTCCAATTATGTCACCAATATCAATTTTTTTAAAGACAGAGTATGTATCTTCGCCAACATTATCTAAACGTACATAAATCTGAATCTGGCCTGTCCTATCCTGAAGATGAGCAAAACTCGCCTTACCATGACCCCTCTTTGCCATCAATCTTCCGGCAACCTTTACCTGCTTTCCTTCATATCCTTCAAAATCACTTAAAATCTCCTGGGCTTTGTCAGTAACCTCGAATCTACCCCCAAAGGGCTGAATTCCCATATCTTGTAATTCTTGCAGTTTTTCCCTTCTTACCTTAATTAACTCGTTTAATTCTGAATCCATGAGTTTCACCTCTTTTTTCCGATTGCTGAAAACATAACTTAACCATAAGTATATTTTTTAAAACAAAATAAATCAAGTTTATAGGAAAAGACACAATAAAAAAATGGCCCAATGGACCAATTTTTATCGTGAAATTTCTAGGATTTTATATTGAATCGTACCGGCTGGCACTTCAACATCTACAACCGAACCAACCTTTTGACCAATAATTGCTTTTCCGACAGGAGATTCATTGGATATCTTATTTTTTTCGGGATCTGCCTCCATGGAGCCCACAATTACGTATTCAAATTCATCACCGAACTCAAGGTCTTTTAATTTAACTTTTGAACCCAGGGATACGGTTTCCGTATTTACTTCAGTATCATCTATTACCTTTGCATTACGAAGCTTTTTCTCCAAAGTTAAAATTCTACCCTCAATAAATGCCTGCTCATTTTTGGCATCTTCATATTCTGAGTTTTCACTTATATCACCAAAATCAATAGCCTGCTTAATGCGCTCTGCTACTTCCCTTCTTTTAACAGTTTTTAGTATATTTAGCTCCTCCTCTAGTTTTTTCAAACCTTCCACAGTTAAAATAGTTTCCTTTTCAGACATATCCCGCTCTCCTTTTTGTATTTATTGGGTCCCTCTAACTATATGTTATTTTTAAAAATTATATACTTAAATATCAAAACTTCTGCGATTAGACATTTAATAAACACTGCCGAATGATACCGACAGTGCTTTTCACCTTCTAATATTACATGGAATTATAATCTCTTTATTATTAGTTGTCAAGATTAAATCTATAAAACTTTTCCATTTCTTTTATTCATTTACAGCTTGATTTTTTCTCTCCCTGGCGTATTTTTTTACTTTTTCAATGGTTTCCTCTTTTACCGGCCTTTCAAAACTTCTAAAACCTGCTAATTTAAAGCCGTGTTTCTCCGCTAAATTGCTTATTTCATCCACTTGTTCTATAGATATATCCCGACCAAGCGTAAAAGATTCATATTTTCTTTCCAACGCTAAAATCATAGTTTCAGCCATACAAGCCAATGCAATTTTCGGAGGATAGCCAAAATTAAAACCTAAATCAGGATCACCCGGAACTTCAATGAGTCCTCCCTCAATTATTAATATATCATCCCTTTTTTCAGCTACTGTTTTGGAAACATCCCTGGGCCTTGCCACATCACAAACAAGTGCCCCTGATTTTAAAAATTCCGGTCGTATAACACTATCTACAGCAGAAGTAACTGATATGACAATATCTGCACTTTTAAGGCTTTCATCAACATCACTGGTTACTTTGGGCGAAAGGCCTGTTTCCGCAAGTATTTCATCAGCAGTCTTCCGGAGTTTCATTACATCCCTACTGACAAGTGTCAGGTAGCGGCAATCACGGGCTATTAAATGAGCGCAAACCTTTCCGATGGAACCATTAGCGCCAACTACCACAACTTCTGCATGGGCAAGATCTATCTCAAGTTTCTCGGAAGCTTTTTTTACACCTTCAATTGCTGTTGCAATGGTATAACTATTTCCCGTAGTTACAGGTATATTTAATCTATTTCTAATAGTAATTCCTGCATCACCTACCACTGAAGTCATGGCGCCCAGGCCTACTATTTTAGCCCCCAGTTTTTCAGCAAGCCTGCCGGTTTTTACAATTTTGTTTATAACAAATTTCGGGGGTAATCTAAGCATTTGCTCACTTGTTAATGTACATCCCAAAAAATATCCTTCTATTTCATTATGGGAAGATTTAATACCCTTTGCTTCGGAGACCTTTAAAGGAGGTAAAAACTGCATCATTTTTTCTACCAGGCCCTGCGGCAATTTTTCTATCCGTTTAAATTTTCTACTGAGATCCTTATATTCTATGGGATGGACTATAAATGCAAATTTATCCATTTACTACCGCCTCCTTATCTTCATGTAAATGTTCTATGCGAGGTACAAAGTTCATTTTATCTAAAAGATTTTCATAGTCTTGCACCGATATCTCTTGCGGTTTTTTACCCGATAGCGCTACTAAAACAGCTTCCATAACATTTGTACCAAAGGATCGGCCATCTAGATTGGGAGTAGTAGTTATTAGTTTTTCTACCCCTGCATTCCGTAAAGCTTCTATATCAGATAGAGTTACAGTATTTGTGATAATTGTTTTTCCAGGCAAATTGTCAGGAAGATGCTTTTTAATATAGTGGAAATCACCTGCAATTATATCTGCCATTTTATAATATTTTTCAAACCTCTTCTTATCGTTCTCCTCTTGCTTACTTCCCGTGGGATAGAGATATTTAAACGGCAGTTGACAAACAATCGGAGCAATTATCCCGGCAATTTTATTTAAAGTATTTAATGAATATACAGGTACCGGTATTCCCAGACCAAACATTAAATCTCCGTAGGTCATTTTAGCGCCACAGCTTTCAAAACTTTCCGCCATACCAAAACGGTCTACAGCACAAACCAGCAATACATTCTTTCCGGAAAAATCTATGTTTTCTTTTTCATGTAAATATTTTATTGTTTTTCGTTCCAGTGTATTTTTAAGGCCACTGCCATCAACAATTGGTGTCTTGGTAGCGGCCTTAGCCAATCTTTTTGCTTCCCTTATTACATAACGTTTCTTACCGGCACAAATATACAGATCTGTACCACCCAGGCCAAATGCATCTACCCTGCCGTCAAATTCCCTTATTAGTTCAGATGCCCTCGCAAGGCTTCCATCAGTTCCAATTCTCTCAATTGTAAATTTTTCACCCAGTATTTCTGTCTCTACCTTATGGTTTCTTTTAGAGGATCCTAAACTTACACTTACGACTTTTTTCACCTGTATTACCCTCCTCTACTCAAGAGTTAATTTTTTAATAAGTTCTTTTATTTTTTTAAGGTCAACATATTTATCATCTTCAATTGGAGATTTCCCTATTTCTATCCCAACTACTTCTTTATCCAGCAGCGCTTCCGTAAGACGTATCCTATAATTGGAACCTATTACAACAACAGTATCATATGTACGTAACCTGGCTATAATATCCATTATGGTGTTAAAGAGCTCAACTCCATTTTTGTCACTGACAAATCTCCATCTCTCTTTTTCCGTTAATACTATTGAAAATTCAACACCAAGCTCTTTAAGAGTTTCCTCCAGTTCTTGCTTATTTTTGATTGGAAAAGCTATAACTGCAATTTTACGTCCTCTACGCACTTCCCCCAGTTTTTCCAGGCGAGAAATAAAGGGACGATCCAACCCCAAGCGCTCAGCTACCTGTTGTTGGGAGAGACCTTGAGTTCTCAGTTCCAACGCCTTATCAATGACAGAAATTATTTTTTTGCAGTCAATGATTTTTTCGCCGATACGGATAATTTCCATAGCAATTACCTCTTTATTGTGCACAAAATAGTGTACAAATATTTTACCAATTATTAGCATTATTTGTCAATATTTATGATTTTTTATAAAACAAAAAACCGATTCCATAAGAACCGGTTCTGTCATGTCAGGAGTTTTTGAAGGATTTCTCGTATTCATCAAGTTTTTCTTCAACATCCTGCAGCGTATTCAGTTTAAAGATTTCTGTTCTCATTTTCGAGGCATTTTTTAAACCCTTGATATACCATGCAAGGTGTTTGCGCATTTCTTTTACGCCAATTTTTTCTCCTTTAAAGCGAACTACAAGTTTAAGATGTCTTTTGGCAAGTTTAATCCTTTCTACAGGAGTAGGAGGCGGTAGTTCTTCTAAACCCTCAATACACCTTACCGCATCTCTAAAAAGCCAGGGATTACCCATCGAGCCCCTTGCCACCATTACAGCGGCACAACCCGTATAATCAATCATTCTCTTAGCATCATTTCCGCTCCAGATATCCCCATTACCAATGACAGGTATATCCACTGTTTTGACTACTGCGCGGATTATATCCCAATCAGCTTGGCCGGAATAAAACTGTTCCCTTGTTCTGCCATGAATTGTAACTGCAACTGCCCCCGCTTCTTGAACCCTTTGGGAAATTTCAACACAGTTAATGTTTTTTTCATCCCAGCCCTTTCTCATCTTTACAGTAACAGGAACCGAAACAGCTTTAACAACACTGCGTACTATTTTTTCAGCACGCTCGGGTTCAAGCATCAAGGCAGAACCCTCTTTATTTTTTACTATTTTCGGGGTTGGACAGCCCATATTGATATCTATTATCGAAGCGCCGTTTTCTTCTACCACCTGCGCAGCACGTGCCATTTCTTGAGGCTCAGAGCCAAAAATTTGTACTCCAACAGGCCTCTCTTCCCCGCTTATGTCAAATATTGCTCTGGTTTTTTTATTGTTATGTAAGATAGCTTTATCACTGACCATTTCTGTAAAAACTAAACCACATCCGAATTCTCTGGCAATGATTCTAAACGCCTTATCAGTGACGCCGGCCATAGGCGCTGCAATTACCAGGTCAGGTAGGGTTACGTTACCTATCTTCATGTGTTCATTTTCCCTCCCGGGTAATTTTAGAGTGAATTATTCTTAACCCTTCCAACGTAAGGTACTTATCTACCCGGTCAACTGTACTACATTCAGGACCGATCAGGGGAGCAAGGCCACCTGTCGCTAGAACTATCGCCTGGCCACCTAGTTCAGCTTTCATTTTTGTTACCATGCCATCCACTTGGCTTGCAAATCCGTAGATAATTCCTGATTGCATGCTTTCCACGGTATTACGACCAATTACACCTGGCGGTTTGGTTAGTTCTACCCTGGGCAATTTAGCCGCATATGAAAAGAGAGCTTCCACGGAAATTCCTATTCCCGGTGCTATGGCGCCTCCCAGGTATTCTCCTTTGGAATTTATGGCATCATATGTTGTGGCGGTACCAAAATCAGCTACTATTATGTTTCCTTTATCGGCAAATTTTTCATAGGCAGCTACTGCATTCACTATTCTATCCGCCCCAATTTCCTCCGGTTTATCCAGCTTAATCTTTAAACCTGTATCCAGTTCATAATTAACTACTATGGGCTCAATTCCTATGTACTCTGTAGCCATTTTTTTTAATTCATTTGTCAGGTTCGGAACAACTGAAGAGATAATTATAGCGAATATTTCTTCCCAGGTAATTTTACTGTAGTAAAACAAGCCTCCGATATCTACAATCCACTCATCAGCGGTTTTTTGTCTGTTTGTGGATATTCTCCAGTCTTTAATGAGTTTTTCCCCTTTATATAATCCCATAACGATATGCGTATTACCCACATCTATTGCTAAAAGCATCTTTTCCACCACCCACCAATTTAAGTTATTCATTTCAAGCTAAGTTTACCATTTCTGCTCTGAAAAGTAAAAGGCAGCGAACGCTGCCCAGTACTAACCCTAAACAAAAAAGTCCCCATGTGAAAATTTTATGCCCTTATTTCCTGGCGCATAAAGACAATATAGGCCACAGCAAAGCAAATTAGAGTTGCAGCAACCAAACCCACCAGGTGAGGCCAAATTAAAAGCAAGCTTTGTCCAAGGGAGAGGGGACCTTTAATTGCACCCCAGGCCTGCTGTGCCAGCACAGGTCCCAGTGTCCGCACAGTAGGATTCAGTAGGGTTAGTGTAGCTTCATCATAAAGGGTGGTAGGTGATAATCTGCTTAAAGTTTGATACAAGCGGGTATTTGCCAGAGCCTGCTGGATGTTTGAGGAATCTGTTACCGGATATATGCCGTTTGCAATCATGCCTGCCAGTAACCCCACAAAAATGGCAAATAACAGCCAGGCAGCTATACTGGCTAAAGCAGAAGTAGACGTTTCCCTGAAAAGTATGGAAAAGAGCATTGCAAGCGCCAGCCAAAAGGAGATATAGATTACACTTAATGCTAAATAAGCTAGAATGCGAAACACTTCTTCCACTGTAGGGGGCACGCCTATCATTAGTAGTCCGAAGCCTGCCACCAAAAATCCTAAACCGAATATCATAATGCTTAAGACAGCTACGCCAGCCAGGAATTTACCGTTTATCAACGCGTCCCTGTAAATGGGCTGTGAGAGAATCCTGCTCAATGTCCCACGGTCTCGCTCACCATTAATTGCATCAAACCCCATAGTTAACCCTACAAGGGGTCCCAAAAAGGAAACAAATGAGATAAAGGAAAAGGGTAGACTTGAGCCGGAAGTGGTGAACAACCGCAAGAAAACAAATTCCAGTTTATCTTGCCCAACCGAACTACGGATAGTGGACCCGGCAACATAAAGGGCTGCTAAACATGCAACCACTACCAAAAGGGCCAGAATTACAAAGCGTTTTCCACTTAAATGATCTGCCAGCTCTTTACGAATAACTGCCAGCAAGCCCTTATTGGCATCCCAAAGGGCTGACAGGTCAGAACGGATCAGATCCCGAACCGCCATATCCTTAGCCATTCATATCACTCCTTTTGGAAATATCGCCGGTAAATATCATCCAGTGTAAAGCCTTTAAGGTGTAAATGCAGTAAATTATATCCTTTCTCTGCGAGGCATTTTACCAGTTCCTGCCTGATATCCCTCTCACATGATAATACCAAAAGATCTCCCTGTCTTTTCACATCTTGTACCGTGTTAATGCCCTTGCAAAGTTCTATCAAAGCCTCTTCGTCCGGATCAGCCTTGATTTCCAGGCGTAAAGGCTGACCTTTAAAAATTTGTTCAGCCAGCTCATCAATTGTGCCGCTGGCTATTAATTTGCCATCTACGAAAATACCCACTTTATCACAGATATCCTGCACTTGATGCAGAAGATGCGAGCTAATTAAAACTGTCTTATTATCATCTCGTGCCAGACTCTTAATTAAATCCAACAGTTCACGCACACCTTCAGGGTCAATCCCCAGGGTAGGTTCATCCAAAATAATCAGTTGCGGGTCTTTAAGTAATACATCAGCTATCCCGAGTCTCTGACGCATTCCCCTGGAGTACTCGCCAACTCTTCTATCGGCTGCTTCCAGAAGATTTACCCTCTCCAAAGCCTCTGTAATTCTTTTTTCAGCTTCATCCTTATCCAAGCCGTTAAGAGCGGCAGTATAATACAGGTTCTCACGTCCTGTTAGTTCCTGATAAAAGCCAACATTATCAGGCAAATAACCCACCATAGATTTAACAACAAGTGGATTGCGGGTGGCATCATGATCTGCCACCAGCGCCTTTCCGGAAGTTGGTTCAGTAAGTCCCAGGATCATTAGAATTGTAGTTGTCTTGCCAGCCCCATTGGGACCTAAAAGGCCAAAAATGGTACCTTTTTCTACTTCTAAATTTAAATTATCCACTGCTGTTAAATCTCCGTATTTTTTAGTAAGGTTAACTGTTTCCACCAGGTATTTTGTTCCTGTAGTCAAAGCTACCGCCTCCCGTAAGTACGGAATGCCCAGTATACACCAGCAATAACCAGCAATACAATGAGTATACCTACTATACCCCAAATAGTAGAAGTTTTTACGGTAACCCTTAACTCTGCATTATCCCTGGTTTCCCGGGTAGAAGCAGTAAGCGATACTACATAATCGCCGGCTATTGCCTTGCTGTCGGCAGTGATTGTTGCCGTAACCTGGCGGCTTTCTCCTGCCTTTAAGGTATCTATGGATTTGGGGTCAAAGGTTACAGACCAGTCCTGAGGTTCACGGGAAGAAAAGTTGATATTATTTAGGACCGCACTCCCTGTATTTATCACTTTAAGGTTGACCTTTTTCTCCTTTCCCGCCACCACATCAGCATTTAACCTGCCGGTTGGCGTAGTAAGTTCCAGATCATAAGTACCGCTAATTATTACCTTAAGCTCTTCGGTAGCTTTACCAGCGGTACTAACCGCGTGAATAGGAATTGTATATTCTCCCGCTTCTGCACTGGCAGGGGGTATAACTTTAACGTCCAGTCCCTTTGTTTCTCCAGACTTAACACTGATACTGGCAACCTGCTGTTGTTCATAGGAAGGCTTAAACGATACCTGCCAGCCATCAGGAGCCTGGGCACCAAGACTGTAAATTTGCTCGCTGTTGCCATTGTTGCTCAAGTCCACTTTAAACTTAAAGGTCGCATCGTTGGGACCCTTGAGCTCCGAATATTCAGCAACAAGCTTATCCTCCCCTGCCCGTGCTTCCGCAATTTTTACCGTTAACTTCAAACTGTCTTGATAGCCCTCCTCTCCACTAGCAACTACTGTTATTGAATATTCTCCCGGTTCAACTTGATCAGGAATATTTACCTTTAAATCCGTAGACGCATAAGAATTGGGTTTTACGTAAACCTTTTGAATTTCCCTGCCGCGTCCTCTCAGAGAAGCAGTCCACTTTTCAGGCGCTGCTTTCACCTCCAGGCCTACAACTTCACTTGTTGAACCATTATTTTTTATTTGTAAAGGAAAAGTGATGCTTTCTCCCCTCACGGCGCTGATGCCGGGATAGGTAGTTGATATTTCCAGCCTGCTTTGTGCCTGAGCCTGCTGCAAAGGTAATAACATAATAGCCATTACCAGGATACCAATACTTAACAAGCTGACACTCTTTTTGGAGGACGCCATCCTAGTCACTTTCATAAAATCCATCTGCATCATCCCCTCCTTTAAAAATTATATAAACTGCTTTCAGTAAAGCATTCTATACCTTAAACCTTAAAATAACCTGAAAAAAAGTTAAAAGAAAAATTAAAAATTACGTACAATTTTATTTTTATCTATACTAGAATAGGGAGAACCTCTAGACAAGGTCCTCCCTTTCTGTATTTAGCCCCACAATATTTACATTTATTTCTTAGCCTCTTACTATCTGCAGGTTGTTTCTTCCCGCAAATTGCTCCTGACCCCTCTCACTATTGCCGGCCCCGTTAAAGTTAGAATGGCAATCTTGATCGCGTCACCCGGCAGATATGACATGCCAATCTTAAAAACTGTTAAAAACGCCAGCTCTTTTCCAACAAAATGATTTAAAGCAAGATATAAGTACGGTATTCCGAAAAGATAAATAACAGCAAGCGCCGCTGCTGAAGAATACAAAACCTGCAATCTGGTTGGTATTTTGTCACCAGGCACAATTTTACCCATAACCCAGGCCGCAGCAATAAAACCTACTAAATATCCAAAGGATGGATGAAATACATAACCCGGTCCCCCGCCTTCTGCAAAAATGGGAATCCCAATCAAACCGATCGTTAGATAAACAATTTGACTGAGAGCGCCTAGCTTGGAACCAAGTATTAACCCCGCCATTAATACAAAAAATACCTGAAGCGTAATTGGTACATAGGGTAAGGGAATCTTAATAAAAGCCCCTACGGCAGTTAGTGCGGCAAATAATCCCACCAAAACAATATCTCGCGTTTGCAATTCTTTCACTTTTACTACCCCTTTCTCTTTTGTTAACCATTTAAGATTAAACGGTTAACCATCATTTTAAAAAAATTGTTCTTACCCCTGGAGGGTAACTTCACCTGAATAAAATGTTTTGGAATTTCCATTTTCATCTTTAACAATGAGTCCGCCATTTTTATCAATATTAACAGCTAAACCTGAATATACCTCATTGCCACTTCTTACCTGCACATGATTATTTAAAGTTATATTATGTTGCTTCCAAGTCTCAAGGATTTTTCCAACACCCTCGTTCAGGAAAATTTCGTATTGCTCTTCCAGGTTTTTCAGAAATGAACACAGTAATTCTACTCTGTCTAAATTTTGACCGGTATATATTTTTAGGGAAGATACCTTATCCTTTAATTCAGGAGGATACATCTCCTTTTCGGTATTGACATTCATACCTATCCCAAGTACTAAATAATGTACTCCATCCATTTCAGCTTTTAATTCCGTAAGGATACCGCAAACCTTTTTACCATTGAGCAAGATATCGTTAGGCCATTTAATCCGGGCAGGTATGTTGTATTGACGCAGTGTTTTAGCTACCGCACACGCAGCAACAAGTGTTATATTATGAGCTTTAGCGGGGGGTATATTGGGGCGTAAAATCACACTCATCCAGATTCCCCCGGCAGGGGATTCCCATGTTCTGCCCAGCCTGCCCCTTCCCTGTAATTGTTTTTCAGCCAAAACCACAGTTCCTTCAGGTGCACCGGCCTCTGCTATCTCTTTGGCCTTATTGTTGGTAGAAGTAATAGCTTCATGATGGTAGATCTTGTTTCCCATAAAGCGGGTATTCAATTTTTCGAAAATCAGAACCGGGTCGAGCAGGTCGGGAATGCCTTCAAGCTTATATCCTTTGCGCGGCATACTCTTAATATCATAGCCCTGTTCTTTGAGGGATTGAACATGCTTCCAAACTGCCGTGCGGCTGATACCTAACCTTTTGCTCAAGTCTTCACCGGAAATGTAATCGGCGCCTTTTAAAAATTTTAATATTGTATCTTTCATAATATGTTTCCCTCTTGGTACCAAGTTTCTTTTAGATAACTATACAAAATTATCTTTATTTAGTCAACCTTTTTTGATTTAGGGTTAACAATTAGCTTTGCAAATTTTTATTTGCAATTAATGGAATTAATGCATTGTATAAGTTATAATTTAATTGAGGTGTTTTATATGAATTTAAATACAATTAAAAAGAAAGCTATACCAGTATTAAAACAATATGGTATTCAAAAGGCAGCTGTTTTCGGCTCTTATGCAAGAAATGAACAAAATGAAAAAAGCGATATCGATATATTAATTGAGTATTCACCTGGTACAAAAAAATCTCTTTTCTTACGTCTAAAACTAAAAAATGATTTAGAGGAAGTTTTAGAGACAAGTGTTGATGTAGTTACTGCAAAGGCTCTATCACCTTTTATAAAAGATAATATTTTAAAAGAAAAGAGGGATATTCTTTGAAAAAAGATGATATTGTATATTTAAAACATATTTTAGAAAGTATTAATTTCATAGAGGAGTATATAAAGAATATCGGTATAGAAGAATTTTTAGAATCAACTCTAATTCAAGATGCTATAATAAGACGCTTTGAAATAATTGGAGAAGCTACAAAAAATATATCACAAAATACACGCAATAAACATCCTGAAGTACCATGGAAGCTTATGGCTGGTATGCGGGATATTTTAATTCATGAATACTTTGGTGTAGATTTGGAAGAAATTTGGTATACTTGTCAAAATGATTTGCTAGAATTAAAACAGCAGATTTTGAAAATTGTCAAGTAGTTTTAACCTTTTCTATGCTTCAGCACCTGCCCTGCAAGCACCCCGGTAACCTGCCCGTCTTTTACGGCCTGCTTACCGTTTACAAAAACATGCTTTATGCCTTCCGAATAGTGGTTTGGAGAGTATCTTTCCGCCTTATCGATAATTTGCTCAAAATCAAAGACAGCTATATCTGCAATATTGCCTTCTTGAAGAAGTCCCCTGTCATGCAGTCCCAACCGGCGGGCAGGCTGAGATGTCATTTTCTTGATACACTCTGCCAGGGAGATGACTTCTTTCTCCCTCACATAACGACCCAAAATGCGCGGGTGATTGCCATAAGCCCTGGGGTGAGAAGCGCTGCCGTTTGTTTTCAGGCCGGAATCACTTCCAACCATAACAAGCGGGTGTTTTAAGGCGGTTATCATATCATCCTCGCTGATGGAGCTTCTACCTTGACCCACATCAAGACTGGAAAATTCATAGCCATAAACATCTGCTGTGATATCCAGTCCTTTCACATATGCTTCCTCTACAAGCTCTAAAACCCTGGACATTTTGCCCCAGTTACGTCTTTGGGCAGTCTTAATGTGGGAATACTCCACGGGAACTCCGGCTTCAAAGCCTATTTTGATAGCTTCCTCAACTGATGGAATCACATAATCCTCCTCGTTCCGAATATGGGTTGAATAAAAACCGCCATAATCCGCAACTACTTTGCAGAGCTCTATTACTTCTTCTGTAGTGGTATAAATTTGCGGCCAGTACTGTAAGCCTACAGACAACCCAAATGCCCCTTCCTCCATTGCCTCGGCTACCAATTCCTTCATGGCTTCCAGTTCTTTTTTCGTTAGAATATCTTTAGTTCCCGCTACATTCATGCGAATGGTTTTTAATCCCGCTAAAAGTCCTATATTTATACCAATTGCACCTAAACCATCAAAATATTTTCCTATGGAGTCCTCTGAAGTACCGCAGTTTCCTCCGATATGGGTAGTAACCCCCTGCAACAGCATCATTTCTGCCCTTCCGTTCTGTGCAAGGTATCTTTCAGTGTGTGTATGTAAATCGATAAAACCCGGGGCTACAGTTAAGCCTTCTATATCAATAATTTCCCCGCCCTGTCCTGGTACGAAATGTCCTATTCCGACAATTTTATTTTCCTTAATTGCTATATTTCCCTGATAGGGTTCTGAACCTGTTCCATCAACAATTGTTCCACCCGTAAGGAGATAGTCATAATCTACCGGTTTAACTTCCAGGACAGGCGGCTGAAATTTTTCCTGACCCGGCATTTTGTCTTCTTCCAGAGCATATGTACTGGCACATCCGCTTAAACCTAATAGCGAAAGGGCTGCCAGGCCCTTTAAAAAGCTTCTTCGCGAGATATATTTCATAAAAAATGCTCCTAACCAAATATTCTAGTTAGGAACATTTTTCGACACATCTAAACATAATTCCTGCAAAAATACAGTATTTCATGCTATTGAAGCAGTAAACGCTTATAGCAGTGAGTCAAGAGAAGCGTCTCCCCGACTCAGAATTTGTACTTCACAATTCCTTCTACATCTTCTTTCAAATCCTCCAGCACACTTTTTATATTTCTGCCGCTTGGCAATACCATATTGGGATTTAATTCAGCTAGCGGGACCAGCACGAAAGCCCTTTTTTCCAAGTACGGATGGGGAATTGTTAGGTCAGGCTCGGAAATTTTTAGATTGTCATATAAAAGTATGTCAATATCCAGCGTCCTTGGCCCCCATCTTTTTATTCTCACCCTGTCAAACTTTTTCTCAACGTCTTGAATAAATCTTAGTAGCTCTGGAGGAGTTAAACTTGTCTCTATTTCAACCACACCATTTAAAAATTTTGGCTGGTCTTGAACGCCAAAGGGTTCGGTTTCATAGTAACTTGAAACATTAGTTACCGTAATGTCGGGATTTTTTCTTAAGCTTTCCACTGCCCCGTTTAAGTAGTACTCCTTATTGCCCATGTTGGACCCTATGCTCAGGTAACAGTTTGGATTCACAGTCACACCCCCTGGAAATTTCCACTGCCATATAATCAAATTTACCTGCAATTGGCGCCTGCGGTTTTTTGATCCTCACCATAACTTCATGGACTCTATTTTGCTCCAGTACCACCTTAGCCAGCTTTTCTGCAAGCGCTTCCAGGAGATTATACCTCTCATTTTCTACAATATCCCTAATTTTTTCGTATAGCTCTCCGTAATTTATTGTTTTTTCCAAATTATCATCTTGCCCTGCTTCTTTAGTGTTAGTATAAATTTCAATGTCAACTATAAATTTTTGTCCCCTTATTTGTTCTTCCTCGAAAACACCGTGGTACCCGGTAAATTCCATACCACACATGATGATTTTATCCATAATGTCACCTTCTAACCATGGCATCCGTCATCCGAACAACCCTTACTATTTCTTCAACATCATGAACCCTTACAATGTCAACACCCTTGGCAATACCTAAAGTTACGGTAGCAGCCGTACCTTCCAACCTTTCATTAACAGGAAGATTTAACGTGTTCCCTATCAGTGATTTTCTTGAGGTACCAAGTAGTATGGGCCTTCCAAGGCAGCAGAATTCATCGAGTCTAGCCATTACTTCCAGATTCTGTTCCGTATCCTTTCCAAAGCCGATACCCGGATCAATTATTATTTTATCTTCCGGCAGACCCGCTTTTACTGCTATATTAATACTTTTTCTTAAAAATTTTATAATATCTCCCATCAAATCTTTATATTCCGTTCCTTCCTGGTTATGCATCAAGATAGCCGGTGCACCGTACTGGCTCACTACTGCAGCTATTTCCGGGTCCTTTTGAAAACCCCAGACATCATTGATAATATGAGCGCCTGCCTTTAATGCCATTTCTGCGGTCTTTGCCTTATATGTATCTACTGAGATGGGTACATTGATTTCCTTAACCAGTTCTCTAATTATCGGTTGTAATCTCTCAATTTCCTCTTCGGCTGACACAGGTGTATGTCCGGGTCTGGTTGACTCGGCTCCTATGTCAATAATATCCGCTCCCTGCTCAACCATTTCTTTAGCCCTTTTTATGGCAATGTCGGGGTCATTAAATTTTCCTCCGTCAGAAAAGGAATCGGGAGTTACGTTAAGAATCCCCATAACAAGCGTTCTTTCTCCAAAGGACAAGGAATAATTCCCACAGGGTATTTCATATGGTTCTTTATATTCACAATTGTTCAGAACCGTATTAATATCTTCTGCCAGTTTAGGAAGTTTAAATGGTTGCATATGTAATTTCTTAACAAGATTTTTGTATTGCTTAAGGGTACCCATTAAAAGAACATTGCTTTCTTCCACTTCATGGGAGACTACACCCCTGGCCACTGCAGCATCTCCGCCAACTGCAAGCATTTCCTGTTTCAAAATAAGTGCAATTTTCACAGGCACATCTTCCAAAAATAACAGTCTATGTACGGCTTTTGGGGCCATTAGGTTGATTCCCGCGGCATCGGTCCCAACTCGCTGAATTATGTATTTGGCCTCTCTGGAATTACGTACTTTAATTTCCCTTAGGTTATACATATGATTTACACCCCTTCCGGTTAGTATTTTAAGTCTTGGAATTCCTTCGCTAAATCCTTTTTGCGGCACTCATCTATAACACTACATCCATAGCAGGGCCTGGACAATTTATCGGCTTTGTATAACCTTTCTCCTAGATATGTAGGGTTTTCCGGCAGCCTGCGATGTTCTCGGATTGCAGTAGTTATCAGTTCAATTTCTCCAGGTGAAAAGTGAGCTTTCGAAAGCATATCACCTGCGATTTCTGCCCCTTTTACAGCATGATCCGCACCTGTCTGATATTGCTCGAGCCTTCCAATATCATGCAGCATACCGGCGGCATAGATAACTTCCTTTGTAAAAATTGAGCGTTTTCCGTCTGAATAGGCAGCTTTCATTATATCTTCTAAAATCAATATGTAACAGATTCTCGCTGTATCAACAAAATGTTGCATTGTGTGCCGGCAAAATTCCCTATCTTTTTCATATTCTGTAATTTCAGCGACAATATTCTTATATATCGCAGATTGTAAGATGATATTAAGCCTTTCCAATCTATCACCCCATAAAAGTATTATACCCTGCAAATTTAAGGGGAGCAAATCTTCAGCCTGTAATTTGTCAAAGGAAATTCAAAATTTTTGTCTAAAGATATGTTTAGGTTACTATGTCGCAACCAGAGAGACTAACCAAATAGGTTAGGTTAATTCTGGAGAACTAGTGCTCTCCTTTTTTATTTTAAAGTGTGTGTTCGAAAAGGAGCACGAGAGACACGAGAAGTTCAAGGCGGCGAAGGCTCTGAGCAGCGGAGCGTACATTGAAGTACGTGAGCAGCGCGAGGTGTCGTAAAATAAACCCGGAGGTATTTTTTATACCTCCGGGTTGTATTATTTTTTTAACTATTTTTAGAACAAGCCGGTAATCTTGCCGTCCTTGTCAATATCAATCTTTTCTGCTGCCGGTACCTTAGGTAAGCCAGGCATTGTCATTACAGCACCTGTTAGTGCTACCAGGAAGCCAGCACCTGCAGAAAGTCTTACTTCACGTACAGTGATATCAAAGTCTTTTGGTCTACCAAGCTTAGTTGGGTCATCGGATAAAGAGTACTGGGTCTTAGCTACAACTATTGGCATATCGCCATATCCAAGCTCAGTATACTGCTCGATTTGTTTTTCTGCTGCAGCACTGTAGTTAACTTTATTAGCGCCATATACTTCAGTAGCAATCTTATGGAGCTTATCTTTAATTGGCATTTCAGTTTCATAGAGAGGCTTGAAGTTGGATGGCTTGTTTTCAATAGTATCCAGTACTTTTTGAGCAAGTTCCTTACCGCCTTCTCCACCTTTAGCCCATACTTCTGAAAGGGCAACTTCTACTCCCATTTCAGCGCAGCGGTCATAGATATATTTCAGTTCAGCTTCAGTATCAGTTGGGAAGCGGTTAATTGCTACTACTGCAGGTACGCCAAACTTACCAACGTTTTCAATGTGCTTTTCAAGGTTTTCGAAGCCTTTCTTGAGTGCCTCAAGGTTTTCAACCTGGAGGTCGGACTTGGCAACTCCACCATGCATCTTGAGGGCCCTTACTGTAGCAACGATAACAGTACAATCAGGCTTTAGACCAGCAAAACGGCACTTCACATCATAAAACTTTTCAGCACCCAGGTCAGCGCCGAATCCTGCTTCAGTTACAAGGTAATCAGAAAGCTTTAATCCCATCTTAGTTGCTGTTACTGTGTTACAACCATGTGCAATGTTAGCAAATGGTCCACCATGAACGAATGCAGGAGTATTTTCCAGAGTTTGCACCAGGTTAGGTTTAATTGCATCCTTCATGAGGACTGCCATGGAACCATGAGCCTTGAGATCACCAGCAGTAACCGGCTTGCCGTCAAATGTATAAGCTACAACTATACGGCTGAAACGTTCCTTTAAGTCTTCTATATCACTGGCAAGACAAAGGATAGCCATAATTTCGGAAGCAACTGAAATGTCAAAACCGGTTTCCCTTGGCACACCGTTAGCCTTTCCACCAAGACCTACTACACAGTTACGTAACTCACGGTCATTTAGGTCAATAACACGGCGGAAAACAACTTGTCTTGGGTCAATATTCAGAGTATTTCCTTGATGTAAATGGTTGTCTACTAAAGCAGCAAGTAAGTTATGTGCATAAGTAACTGCGTGAATGTCACCTGTAAAGTGCAAGTTGATATCTTCCATGGGAACAACCTGTGCATAACCACCGCCGGCAGCTCCACCTTTAACACCGAAGCTTGGCCCTAAAGAAGGTTCTCTCAATGCTACCATAGACTTTTTACCAAGCTTATTAAGTCCACAGGATAATCCAACACTTGTAGTAGTCTTACCTTCTCCTGCTGGAGTAGGGTTGATAGCTGTTACCAGGATAAGCTTGCCGTCAGGTTCATTTTCCAATCTCTTGTAGGCATCCAAGGATATCTTAGCCTTGTATTTACCATACAGTTCAACTTCGTCTTCCTTCAAACCTAAACCTTCAGCAATGTCCATAATAGGTTTCATGTCTGCCGCTTGTGCAATTTCAATATCGCTAGGTACTTTGCTCATTAAAAAACCACTCCTTTTTTTATGCTTTAAATCAACCATATAAGTTATCATAGTATTTAGTATTTCTCTTTTAGGATATGAAATCCTTCTTAAGGTATACTGAAAATTGACAAACATAATAAAATTACCTATAATCAAAAGTTTTTTCTGTCTTAAAACTTGTACTCACTTTCTCAATCTATGCTTGAAGTATATGGTGATACAAATATCACCATATACTAATTATTATTCATACAGCCACTTTTCATTATCTTTATTGTATTCTAATAATTCATTTTCCTCAAAATAAATCTTCATTTCCCTTTCTGCACTTTCCACGGAATCGGAGGCATGGACTACGTTTCTTCCCACCTCAAGGCCAAAATCACCTCTAATGGTACCTACTTCAGCTTCCCCGGGATTAGTTTTGCCAACCATTTTTCTAACTTGTGCCACAACGTTTTTACCTTCAAGTACCATGGCCACTACGGGACCGGATGTTATGAAATCTACTAAACCATCATAAAAGGGTTTACCTTCATGTTCGGCATAGTGCACCGCAGCAGTTTCAGCATTCATTTGCAAAAATTTCATGGCAACAATTTTGAATCCCTTTTTCTCAAATCTTGAAATAATTTCTCCTACCAAACCACGCTGTACACCGTCCGGCTTAATCATTACAAAGGTTTTTTCCATACCGCACCTCCATGAATTTTAATAATTAAACTATAGCCCCCCACTAGTATAGCAGGGGGCTAAAAATATCAGTGGTAGCTAAAAGTCAACGTTGGCTGGGAATCAGGATCTTTTGTAATACCCTGTTCTCTTTTTTTATTGAGTTCATCTAATATTTTCTCAGCTTCTTGAGGAGAAGTATTCTTTTCTGCTTCTTCTATTAATGCCTCAAATTCATGTGCTTCTAAAGTTTCTCTTTCCATCAGTACCTTGGCGATCAGGTGTAGTTTATCCATATGCTCGGTGAGGACCTTTTTACAGCGATTATAAGCTTCATCCATAATTCTTCTTGCCTCTTTATCTATTGAAAAGGCCACAGCCTCACTGTAGTCGCGGTCCCTTGCAATATCCCTACCCAGGAATACTTGTTCCTGCCTGCGACCGTAAGTTAAAGGACCAAGCTCACTGCTCATACCAAACTCGGTAATTATCTTACGAACAATCTCGGTAGCCCTTTCCAGGTCATTTTGGGCACCTGTACTAATTTCCTTCAATACCAGGTCTTCAGCAACCCTGCCGCCTAGCAGCATTGCCACCTGATCAAGCAAGTGGGACTTGGTCATGTAGCGGCGGTCTTCCTTGGGAAGAAGCAAGGTATATCCACCGGCCCTTCCCCTTGGAATAATCGATACCTTATGAAGGGGGTCAGTATTGGGTAAATAATGCCCCATTAAAGCATGACCTGCCTCGTGGTATGCAACAAGTTTCTTTTCAAAATCACTTATCGCACGCAATTTCTTTTCAGGTCCTGCAATTACCCTTTCAATGGAGTCTTCCAATTCCCTCATGCCTATTTTCTTCTTATTTTTCCTTGCAGATAGAAGCGCAGCTTCATTTATAAGGTTTGCAAGGTCTGCCCCGGTAAAACCCGGAGTCCTCCTGGCAAGTACATTTAAGTCAACATCTTTTTCAAGGGGTTTACCCCTGACGTGAACCTTTAAAATTTCCTCTCTACCCACAACATCAGGTACATCAACGGTAATTTGCCTGTCAAACCTACCCGGACGCAATAGTGCGGGGTCAAGAATATCAGGACGGTTTGTAGCTGCGATAATTATGATACCTTCATTTGTTTCAAAACCATCCATTTCAACAAGCAACTGGTTTAGTGTTTGCTCCCTTTCATCATGGCCTCCTCCAAGACCTGCCCCCCTCTGGCGTCCTACTGCGTCAATCTCGTCTACAAAGACAATACAGGGTGCATTCTTTTTAGCTTGTTCAAAGAGGTCCCTTACACGGGATGCACCAACACCCACAAACATTTCGACAAAATCTGAACCACTTATACTAAAGAAAGGTACTCCCGCTTCCCCCGCCACAGCACGGGCAAGAAGCGTTTTACCCGTTCCAGGGGGTCCAAATAAAAGAACCCCTTTGGGAATTTTTGCACCAATGTCATTAAACTTTTTAGGACTCTTTAAAAATTCTACTACTTCTTCCAGTTCCTCTTTTGCTTCATCGGCACCTGCAACATCGGCAAAGGTAACCTTTTTCTTTTCGTCAGTATGCATCTTGGCACGGCTTTTACCGAATTGCATTACACGGCCGCCGCCACCTTGCGTTTGCTGCATCATAAAGAAAATGAGCCCCACAAGTAGAAGAATAGGTAAAATAGTGCCCACCAGCCCGGTCCACCATGGCGGCTCCGGAGCCGGATTAGTATCAACCACTATACCTTGATTAGTAAGCTTTTCTGCTAACTCCTGGTCAGGAGGTGCGTTTAAGGTAAACTCCTGCCCGTTTTTTAGAGTACCCTTTATTTTGAAGACTTCATTATCAGGAGTAATTTCCACGGATTTTACCCTACCGCCTTTTACAGCCTGACTGAACTGGCTGAAATTCCATTCTTCAGCTTGCCGCTCAACGGGAGAAGTAAAACGAATAACTGATACTGCTATAAGGACGATTAATAAATAAATTGCTAAGTTTTTAAATATTCTATTCAACAATTATCCTCCTCTCGGATTCCCTCCAAAGAGAGCTAAACATCTCCATGAATTCAAATTTTATCACAATTTATATTTATTTTCAAACCACCGGCTTTATTCAAGAGGAAGTTTGAAAAGTCCGCGCTAAATCCACTTCAAATTCTTAAGTTGGCTCGGAGTCATTTTTCATTCTTTATTTTCGACTTGTATTTTTAGGATGTTAGCTGTTTCTTTTGAAACCTTGTAATTATCAGCCAGCCTCAATTTGGTTACCCATATAATATTCTTTCCCTCTTTTCCGCAGGTTACAAGTGGAATTAAATCTCTTTTTTCTTGAGGAATTTTATTGTCTATGAAAAAATCCTTTAATTTCTTTGTGCCTTTCATTCCGTAAGGAATGAAGCGATCCCCGGCCCGACGATTTCTGACATATATTTTACCTGCTATTTTATCAAAATCAAGTAGTACCTCCTTGGAGTTTCCACTTAAAAGCCTTTTATCAATACGGGGTTTTCTCCCGTTGATTATTTCCGTAGTGATAACCTGCTGAACAGGAGGAAGGTAAAGTTTTCCGGGAACGGGCAGTAAATAAAAAAAATCTTCAACAGATTCTTTTTCGCTGTAAAACTTAAAAATCAGGCGCCCGTATGTTTTTTTCGCTACAATACCTGCCGGGAGCCTTATCAGAGATCCGACCTGAGAAGCATCAACCATCTTGAGGACGTCTTCCACATGTTTAAATGACAAGTTCTGGGAGTTCCCCTTTAAGTTGCTGTAACACTCCCTCACAATTCTCCTTTTGACTGCAAGGTCCTGTTTTAAAAAACCCTTAAGTGAGAGGGCTACTTCTTCGGAAGTTTTCTTTTCAATCAGCGCCTTTAAATGTTTTTTTACCTGTTTATCTAAAAATTTGTTTTCAGCACGTATTATTTCCGAAGTTTGCATTAAACTTTCAACTAAATTCGGATTGTATTCATCTACCAGCAGGGGAATAAGCTTTAAGCGAATTTTATTTCTAAAATAAATATCCTTTTTGTTTGTTGGGTCAACTCTGATGGGGAGCTTATTTTCCTTGCAAAAGCTTTCTATCTCTTTTCTCTTTACATATAACAACGGTCTTGTTAATTTACCCCTGACCGGTTCCATGGCAGCTAACCCCTGGGTTCCGCTTCCCTGCAAAAGGTGCATTAAAACCGTTTCCGCCTGATCGTTTGCATTGTGCCCAACTGCAATTTTTGCATTGTATTTTTCAGCCAGGGAGTATAGAAAAGAATACCTTTCCCTTCTTGCAGCATCTTCAGGAGAGAGGCCCGTTAGCTTAATGATTTGCGGAACATTAGCCCTTTCAATTACAGTCGTTAAATCAAGCCTTTCAGCTAAATCTTTAACAAATAGTGCGTCCTCTTCTGCCTCTTTTCCTCTGAACATATGATTTAAGTGTCCCACTATGAGACGCTCAATACCCAGTTCCTCTTTGAGGCTGTAGAGAGAATACAGCAGGGCAACTGAATCAGGCCCCCCCGAAACTGCAACTACCACATTGTCTCCAGGTTTAAACATGGCATGATCATTAATAGTCTTTAGCACTTGTGAAAGCATTGGGAAATTCCTTCTTTGTCAAATTTCGACTCAAATTAAAACATTCGATAAAAAAATGGTATTTCCTGCTTAAATATTTTCTTTATAGTTTTTTTTCCTATCTCTATTTTGCCATCCCTTAAGGGAAATTATACCAGTAACTACCTATGCTGGAGTCTTGCGACTACTATGCTCATATCATCCTTGACAGGCCCGTCAATAACAGCCAGAGCATGTTTTAAAATTAAGTCCGCCATCTCGTCAGCACAATCTTCATGGATTTCTCTTATTACAGACTGCATCCATCCTTCTTTGTCATGCAAGTCCCTATTGCCCTCCAGCATTCCATCAGTCATCATAATAATTATGTCGCCGGGTCTGACTTTCTTCTCTAAAGGCTGCACTTCCACGCTACCCATAATTCCTATTGGTAGGGAAGAGGCTTTCACTATTCCTACAGCGCTGCCCCTCTTAATAAAGCTGGGTGCAGCTCCAATTTTAAAGAACCTGGTTTCCCCGCTATATAAATCAATTATTGCCATATCAACTGTTGCAAAGGTCTCTTCAGATCTCATACTCAATATGGAATTGACAGTTTTTATGGAGGTCTCCACATCAAAGCCGTTATTGAGAAGCTGCTGGAAAAGGAGAATGGTAGCATTGCTTTCCCGATTGGCCCTTGCACCTATACCCATACCATCGCTTAAAAGAATTATATGCTTTCCGCCTTTAATGGGGCTATGCCAGAAACTGTCACCGCTAACCATGTTACCTGCACCTTGAGCTGCTGCAAAGCCAACTTCAACAATATAGCAGGAGGAAGGGAGCAGGCGGCAGCGGCATGCAAGGGTACCGTTTTTTAAGGCACAATTTGTTCTGTCAACTGCAAATTTTTCTCCCAGCATCTCCTCTGCAAATGTTTTTATAATGGTATCACATTCCATTTTTCCTTTTTGACAGGGTTCCTTAATTATCTCAATTTCCGTACCACCCTTTAGTTCTGAAAAATCAACGCTTTCTACATTCACGCCAAGGTCTTGTAAGCCATTCAATAACTGGGCTTCCTTTTCCCGGTAGACATCCCTTGCCAGTTCCAGTTGACAGGCAAGGTCCTTCATAATGCCCGATACCCCATGGAGCTGTTCAGAGACTAGTTCTCTGGTTTCTCCCAATTTTTTATGCCAGTATTCATTGACCGCATATGTTTCATGAAGGCAGCCAACTGTTAGGGCCAGCTCATGGGTTCTTTGACAGCGCTTGCGTATTTCATAAGGTATATCTTCAGGTGATAGTTGACCTTTAATTTTTACTGTCTTAAAC
The DNA here is from genome assembly GCA_020063565.1 of Clostridiales bacterium. Classification (GTDB taxonomy): domain Bacteria; phylum Bacillota; class DSM-16504; order Desulfitibacterales; family JAICDB01; genus JAICDB01. The sequence continues at coordinate 25,101 of JAICDB010000015.1, forward strand.
ATTTCTTTCATATTTGCGTATGTACTGTTAATATCCTTCTGCCAGCAGATGCCAAAAACTGCACATCCTTTACATGTTTTTCTGGCAATGGAATTTAGGAGCTTATTTAATCCTTCGTTTTCCTTTTCTTCCACCTCGGCTGACACCTGTTTAAAGGTACGAGAAAGTTCTCTGAAAACCTCCGCAAGTTTGTTAAGTTTGGAAGTAACCAGTTCTTTTCCTGACTCGTCATCGCTCCATAAGAAATTCGTAGGAAACAAATGGCTGAATACATCCATAATGATATTGGGTGTTAAGAGGAAAAATACAATTGCCATTGATGTTTCAATGAGAAGGGAATCCATATTCCAGGGATCGGTAATGTAGATTGACAAAAGAAAATGCCCCAGCAAAAAGCCAAGTGCCACCATTAATTTGCCCATTTTCCTGAATAAGCCGCCAAGCAAGCCGGAAAGTGCGTAGACTCCCACCATTTGAGGGCTAATAATGGATGACATACTTGGAACAAGGCCTAAAACCACTCCGGCAGATGTGGAAATTCCTGACCCAAAATTATATGCCAAAAGCAATATAAAATACCGACTTATTAGCGCCCGCACTGAAAAACTAAAGACACTTAAGTCGCCAATAGCCACTAAAACAGCAAAACAAAGTAAAAAAAGACCGAATAAAGATTCCTTGTTCCAAACTTTCCTTTTGGATAGTTGAAACCTGTCTAAAACTTCCAGGTATGAAGGGACCAGCGCGCCGGCTAAAATTCCTTCAAATGCAATAGATGCAACTTTGTGGAAAACATAGCCTTCCCAAAACACAAAAATAGCTTTTATTATAAAAACCGTTAATGCCACAGTAATGGAAATTACATAGAGCTCGTCCCTTTTCCTTGTAGTAAAATGCAAAGTAAGACTTAAAGCAATAATTACTGCAGCGCTCATGGCCAAACTCTGCCCCGAACTAAAAAACCATACTCCTGCACAGGAAGCTACCGTTAAAGGCAACCATGCTTTCTTTTCCTGTAAAAACGCAGCAGCATAAAAAGCCGGCAGAAAGGGCAGCAAGCCGCCAACCAGTTCGGCCCTGGCAAAAATAAATAACAAGATACAGTTTACTAAAATATTTTTGGAAAAACCGTGAATATTGACTTTGATTTTTTTCCTTTGTTGACTTGGTTTGGTAATGAGTGGCCTACCCCATTCCAGTTTTGAATTTTTCACTGCCTCAGATGATTTTTCTCTGCGATAAGGATAGATTTCCAGTTGATCAGACAAGAACCGCACCACCTTATTTTTACTTGTATTCCATTATATTACATTTATTATGCGCTTTTTGTCATCTTGAGTCAGCGTTTCAAGTCAATTTGTGACAAATAAACTGAAAACACTTTTTTTCATGAGGATAGATACCTTAAAATCCTGCCACTGGCAGGATTTTAAATAATTAATAGCCAATATAATATAAAAACTTGTAATGGAGATGAGATTTAGATGGGCTTTTTTGGAGCAGTTCGCTTGTCCGGAACTCAATGGTAATTAGAGCGCCGGGTCGTACCAATGTACCCTGCAAGCGCCGCCATAAGCCTTAAAGCTTAATCTTGATTTCTTGGCACACCCCGGTCAGAGAAAAAGGTAAAGAAAAATCCCGGCATCTTAGCCGGGAAACTGGTAGCGGTGGTAGGATTTGAACCTACGACGCCACGGGTATGAACCGTGTGCTCTGACCAACTGAGCTACACCGCCATATGCTGTTTTTTCATAAGTGTCTACCGGACACTATATGATTATGCACTAAAACCAGCAGAAAGTCAAGTCTAATTTAATAACATTTTTTGTGAATTTTAATTGGAGGAAAAGTATGCTTTACAAAGTCTTTACCTTACTTTTCATACTCACTTTAAGCTTTTTCCAGGCTTCCCCATTATAACATAAAATCCAACTATTGCTATTATCAGAAACGTTACATAAGAGCACGGCGAATCGCAAGCCACTAACGCATGAGCATTAACCGCGCTCCTATTGCAAGTAACCCCAATCCTAAAAATTTTACCCATGACATGGAGATCTTTTCCAAACCGAAAATTCCGAAATGATCTACCAGCATAGCTGTTGTCACCTGTCCAACTATTATTGCAGTAGTGGCAACAGCTGCCCCTACCCTTGGAATACTGGCAACCACACCATATGTTATCAAGACCCCTATAATTCCCCCCAACCACAAGTACCATGGAACTGATGTATACCTCATTAGACCTCCTTCTCCCATGTTAAGAATGAAAATCATAATTCCTACCAGAATAGCTGCAGTTAAATGAACTATAAATGTCGCCTCCAGTAAACCGATTATTTTCCCTAGCGCTGAATTCATTCCCCCTTGTACAGCCATTGCTACTCCGGATATTACGGCCAATGCAAGCGCAAACAAACTGCCAGAAATTACTAAATTCATTTTTTCTCTCCTTTAGTTTTATACTTTTTGACCTCTTTATTATTTACCGCATCAACATCAGCTATTCTCTGGTAAATTTATTCAAGTATAGCAAAGTTATTTTTTGAAAAGCTAAGTATAGCAATTTTTTTGAAGGGAGAAAAATCAAATGAAAGCAAAGAAAATATTTTTTACCACACTACTTTTTTCCTGTATAAGCTTTTCACTCATCTTATTTTTTAATCCAACAGCCTATGCAACCCCGCCAGTCCTTGTACCGCCCGGATTACCAGGCTGCTGCTATGACCTGGACAGGATTTTGCGTCCCACTTCCCCATCCCTTGAAGGACCTGATATAATGGAACTTCAGATGAGGTTAAAGGAACTAAACTATTTTAAGGGAGAAATAAACGGAATATATGATGAAAATACAATTACATGGGTAAAAAAGTTTCAAAAGGATAATAACATAGCGCCAACCGGCTGGGTTACTGTCGGCACCTGGAAAGCACTTGCCCAAGATGTTAAAGTACCTGTTTCATCATCACAAGATAGCCCAAGAGGAAATATTGAACTGGTAATCTATAGGGATAAACAAACCCTGGTGGTCTATGTTAATGGAAAAGAATTTAAAAGATACCCTGTTGCAGTAGGCAAATATAAAACGCCTACACCAATAGGAGAGTTTAAAATTGTAAGCAAAGGAACAGGTTGGGGCGGAGGCTTTGGAACACGCTGGATGGGGTTAAATGTACCTTGGGGTATATACGGTATTCATGGAACTAACAAACCCTGGTCTATAGGCCGTTATGCATCCCATGGCTGTATAAGAATGCATAACAAAAATGTCGAGGAACTCTTTAGATGGGTGCCTTTGGGAACTCCCGTAACAATTGTCGGTACCCCGCCTAAATTAACTTACAAGCCGCTTCAGGTAGGTTCCAGCTCCCCCGATGTAATTAAAGTTCAGTCCCGCCTAAGGGAATTAGGGTTGTACTTGGGGCCTACTGATGGCAGGTTTGGAAAAATGACTGAAATCTCTTTAATGTATTTTCAGGCAGTAAACGGACTTGAACCCGACGGCAAAGTTGGCAAGGAAACTTATAAAGCTCTGGGATTGTAAGGAGGGGGCACAATGGACAAACTGTATCACAAATTACTGGATGACCTGAAAAAAGAGGGAAGCTTTGACAAATACTGTGACTACCTGGCTGATATTTATGGAACCATAACTTCCGGTAGCCATTACAGTATGCAAATGGATATGTGCAAAACCTCTGTTAACGAAAAATCTATGGAAGAATTTTTGGAATACGCTGTACCAAGGGATTTACAGAATAAGTCATTGGAAAAACTTTACTGGATAGCAGAAGCCGAAAAAGAATATACAGACCAGCCTCTCTATAGAGCCATTGATCGCTATTACCGCATAAACCCTGCATTTTACAATACAAAGGAGGAAGTGCTCCAGGCCGTTCATCAGCTGGAGCACTCACATAAAGATAGGGATGGTCTCCTGCATTAATTACAAATCCAGGATAATACCGTGGAGTATATCTGCTTCACTAACTGTAATTTCAGCTACATTGAGATCGGTCATGATAACCCATAAAATCAGAGTTCCTGCAACAATAATGTCCGCCCTTTGGGGCTGCAAGCCAGGAACCTTTTTTCTTTGAGCAAGCGTTAGGCTACAAAGTTCAAAAAATATTTTATCTACATCTTCTTTTTTTAGAATCGAATTGTGTATTTTTCCGGGATCATAAACCTCTAGCTTTTGTTTAATGGCAGAAAGCGTAGTAATGGTCCCTCCAACACCGACAAAACTTACATCTTTAAATGACTTGACTTTTTCTAAAGTCCCGGACAGCTTTTCCAAAATTTCAGTAGGCGTAGTGGAGTTTTCAGTACAGTTTACCGCCCCAACTTTAGTACTACTTACGTATATATCCTCCCCAGCAGCACACATTATTTCGGTACTTCCTCCACCAATATCTATTACAACCGGGTTGCCGGAGACAGAAACTCCACTAACGGCCCCACGGTAACTAAGGCTTGCCTCTTCCTGACCGGAAATTATTTTTACCTTTAACCCCGTTTTTTCTTCTATTGTTTTAATAAAGTCTTCCTTATTATCTGCTTCTCTGGCAGCACTCGTTGCTACTACACCAACCTCTGCTATATCCCATTTTTCCATGTATTCCAAAAAATCAAACAAAGCTTTGATAGTCCTGTCGATGGCTGCCTTTTTTATAATTCCTGTTTGGGACAAATCTTCTCCAAGTCTTGTAGTTCTCAAAGCCATCTGTTTCGGTATAACTTTACCAAATACTTTTTCACCTATTAAAAGACGAGAACTATTTGTCCCAATATCTATCGCGGCATAAAGACTCATAATTACACTCCCTATCAATACCTGAGAGACTTTTACAAAAATAAGTACAGGCAATATGCTATTATGTATGCTATCATAATAAGCATGTTCTATACAAGAGTACTTGAAATAAAGTAAAAAACTCCCTGTCATCATACAGGGAGTTACTTATCTATTTAATATCTATTATTGCCCCTTCCGCGTTTAGACTCAGTATTCTTACGCAAAGCAGCCATTTTTTCGTCGCTTTCTTTCATAAACTTGGCCAACTTATCTTCAAAGGAAATATCATTTTTACGGGAGTGATGCTTATGCTTTTTGTTAGCCTTATAATTTGGATCTGCCTGCTTAATTGAAAGGCCTATCTTCCCTCCCTCTTGAATGTTAATTACTTTAACTTTTACTTTGTCATTTTCCTTGAGGTAATCCTTAACATTTTTTACATAAGTGTCTGCAACTTCAGAAATGTGCACTAACCCAGTTTGACCTCCAGGCATTTCTACAAAGGCGCCAAAATTAGTAATACCAGTAATAACGCCTTCAACAATGCTACCTACTTCAACGTTGGACATGCTTAAATAAATTCCTCCTAACTGTACTCTACATTAACTTTATTATATAACATGAAAAAAAAACTTTCAATCCATAATTTCACCGGCTTGTGGTTTATCAAGGGGGATTACCTTACCCGGCTTGGCCGGGAGAATGACTGTCTCTCCCGGTTTCACCAATCCTAATTTTTTCCTGGCTTCTCGTTCTATGTAAGCCTCGCTGTGAAGTTTTTCAATTTCTGCCTGTAATTTCTGTCTTTCTTCCAAAAGCTCTTTTTTAATAGCCTGGTAATGTGCAATTTCCTTATCCAGTTGAACAATCTGCCAGTAAACCTGTCCAAAGGAGAAAGCAATATAACCTAATAATGCTATTAAAAATATTTTTCCCGGTTTCAATTTAAAACTTATTTTCTTCTTTTTACTCCTTTTATTTTCATAATCTATATCTACATAATTGCTACTAATATCCACACCTGCTCGAATACTTCTTTTAACATGAGCATCCTGCATTATTCTTCACCCTCTCCTTCATTTGCAAAAAGGCCTAAGCTATCTCCCGGCATAACAATTACCACTTGATACCCCTTAGTGCGGGCACGCCCGTATAAAGTGGCCACCGTACTTGTACTTATCCCCAGCTGTTTCGCCACTTTTTCATTGGAATAACCCATTTCCTTCAGGGTAACTACTTGCCTTTCCCGAAAGCTTAGTTTTTCCGCACCTCTAATTTCAATTTGCATTGCTACCAGCCCTATATTCCATTTTATGGTAGTTATACACAGCTTTATCTACAAATAGTGGATAATTTAACTACAAAATTGCTACAAAATAGGTTTTCTCCACAGGAAACGCTACTTCCTGCTTCAAAAAGGAAAATATTAAAAAAGTTATCCACAGAATTGCTGCTTTTTTTGCAAAACAAAAAAAAGCTACTTCTTTTCAATCTTTCTCAGTAGCTTTCTTAGAAACTTTTTGGGAGACAATTTATTTGCCAGCTTCCTAAAAACTCTAATTCTTTCTATTTTTCTTTTAAAGAATACCAAGGGTATTTTGATAATTTTTAAAGGAAATACCAAAATCTTCATTATCAATCTAATAATTCCCAATAGCCCTTGATATATTTTAGATATTAGAAGGAATAGTTTATCAAAAAGAAATAAAAAATAAGAGCTTAGTAGCTTTTTATAAAATAAAACACCGATACCTATACCTATAAAAACATAAAACCTTACTTCACCCCAGTTGGCATAAAGGAGGACTGCAAAGGCGACTGTAGTAAGAATTACCCATACTAAAAAATCACCCAGGGCCGTACACACCTTCCCGGGCTTAATGTATTTACGTAATATTGCATAAAAATCAAATGTTAAACCTGTTAGTACTCCTAAAAGAACAGTCATTAGAAAGGCAAAAATCTGGTCATCAACTGGAGTCATATAATATCCCCCGTATCTATTACTTCAATATTCGTTTCAAGATATTTTTAGTTCTCGCTCCTTGTTCTTCAGTGTAGCTTAAGCTTTCTATATGCCCGGTTGCTTCCAGCTTTCCTTCATCTAAATTTAACCCTTTTATATTTAACTCTTCGCCTTTAATAATCAAGTTCCCCATGCTGGTCTGTAAAAAAATATGTTTATCATCATAGTTATCTACATGTCTAACACCGCTAACACTAATCCACTCACGATTTTTAATAATTATATTGTTTCCCATGGATTCCATGAAGGTCTTCCCCCTTTCCGTACCTTTCCATAAATTTTTATGCGAAAAAGTGCGAGAAAATAACTTATATAATAAAAAAGAAGCAGCTATTTTAAATAGCCACTTCCTTTGTCCTACGATCGGTAATTATTTTTGAGCCAGTATGTCACCTAAACTATCCAGGATATATTCAACTTCTTCTGCAGTTGAAAAAATTCCAAAACTGAAGCGCAGAGTACCCTCAGGAAAACTTTCTATGGTTTGATGAGCACAGGGCGCACAATGCAGACCTGAACGGGTCATAATACCGTATATTCTGTCTAAGATGAAGCTCACTTCTCCTGCATCATACCCTTCCATATTGATGGATACGGTAGACGTCTGCTGCGCTGCATCCTGCGGACCATAAATAATGACCTTATCAGATAGTTCCTGTAGTCCTTTCAAAAAGAGGCGGGTTAATTTCTCCTCATGCGCTCTGATATCATGTACACCGCGCCTTAGTATCCAGTCAAGGGCTGCATTTAAACCTGCTATTCCCATAGTGTTCGGTGTACCGCTTTCAAATTTGTCCGGCATAAAATCAGGGTGCGTCAATAGGTCTGACTTGCTTCCCGTACCCCCGTGGACAGTTGTAAATATCTCCTGAACAGCCCTTTCACTTAAATAACATCCTCCCGTTCCCTGGGGACCCAACAGGCCTTTATGGCCTGTAAAGGCCAGAACATCGGCCTTTATTTCTTTAGAATCTATAGGCAGCACACCTGCCGTTTGAGCGCAATCCACAACATAAAATATCCCTTTACTTGCCGCAATTTCACCAACTTCCTTTACCGGCATTATGGTTCCTGTTACATTTGAAGCATGCGTTATGACTATCATTCTTGTATCCGGTCTGATTGCTTTTTCAAATTCATCCTGAGGTAACAAGCCTTCTTTGGTGCACTGAACCATGGTAAGTTCAATGATTCCTGAGTCTTCCAGAGCCTTTAAAGGCCTGGCAACTGCATTATGTTCCATACTGCTTGTAACAACATGGTCTCCTTTTTTTAAAAAACCCTTCAGCACTGAATTTAATGCATGGGTTACATTGAGACTAAAAAAAACATTATTTTGCTTATCACCGTTAAAGAGTCTGGTAATTTTTTGACGGGCGGAAAAAATTATCCTGTCAGCCTCCAAGCCCAGTGAATAACCTCCCCTGCCAGGGCTTGTACCAATTTCTTTCAGATAATGTTCCATGGCTTCCCACACTTCAGGGGGCTTGTGTTTTGAAGTAGCTGCATAATCAGCATAAACCTTATGCATGGCAAATTCCCCTTTCTTAAAAAGGTTGTTCGTTCGAATCCTTCGCCGCCTTGAACTTCTCGTGTCTCTCGTGCTCCTTTTCGAACACTCGCGTTAAATATTCAATAAATTTTTCACAGATGGGAGATAATGTCCTGTCTTTATGGTAAATTAAATAAAAATCTCTGGTTAAATCCAAGCCGCTAATTGCATATGCTTTGACATAACCGCTTTCGATATAGTCCCCGGCTGCCCTTTCGGAAACTATAGCAACTCCCAAACCGTACCTCACTGCTTGCTTAACCGCTTCCGTGCTGTCAAAGGTGGAAACAATCTTTGCTCCTTTTAAGGAAAGTCCTTTATCTTCCAGGGCGCTTTCCAGTACCCGCTGGGTTCCTGAACCGGGATTTCTCATAATTAAATTTTGGTTAAGGATATCCTCGATATGCATTGAATTATTTTCTATTGCATAATTGTTAGGAGTAATCAAAACTAAATTATCTTTTGCTATTGAAACATAGCCTAATTTAGCATCATGAAATCTTGCCCCCAAAAACCCAACTTCCATTTCACCGCTCGATACCTTCTCCGCAACCTTTTCTGAATTTTCCTGAAATACCCGGAAGAAAACACCGGGATACTTATTTTGAAATTTTCCTATTAAGGAGGGTACAATATATTGAGCCGGCACGGTACTTGCTGCAACCTTTATTGTTCCCTCCATTTTGGAAAAATGTATATTTATATCATTAATTGCCTTCTCTCTTACCGCCAGAAGTTCCAATGCCCAGAAGTACAGCTTTTCCCCGGCAGGAGTCAATACTATATCCTTGCCCAAGCGGTCAAAGAGCTTAACCTTCAGCTCCTTTTCCAGAGTTTGAATATGAGTGCTGACTGTCGATTGGCTGAGGAAGATTGCTTCTGCAGCTTTCGAAAAGCTTTTATGCTGAACTACATTAACAAATACGTAGATATGATGAAAATCAAACACTTTGACCACCTGCCTTTAAGTTCAAGTATTTCACTTTCAATTTAAAATGTCAATGCTATTATCTATTCTTTCTATAAAAACCATTGTAATTATCTATTTTAAATATTACTAACTAGCCAAATGCCCATTATAATTAAACTAAAGTAAATTTTGGGGAGGTAGGAGAATGTATAAGAAATTTATTATTGTTGCAGGATTAATTGTCGGAATTTTAGGTGTTTTACTTGTCAAGTTAGGTAACCCACCTAACATGGGAGTTTGCGTTGCCTGTTTCTACCGTGACATTGCAGGAGCTCTGGGACTTCACAAAGCAGCAGTTGTCCAGTACATTAGGCCGGAAATTTTAGGATTTATCCTGGGTGGATTTATTACAGCATTTATTCTCAAGGAATTTAAGCCAAGGGGCGGCTCTTCTCCCTTCTTAAGATTTATCCTGGGATTTTTCGTAATGGTTGGCGCTCTGGTCTTTTTAGGATGCCCGTTGAGAATGGTTTACAGATTAGCCGGCGGGGATTTAAATGCCGTGGTAGGACTTTTAGGTTTCATTGTAGGGATTTACATAGGAATTCAATTCCTGAAGAAAGGATTTACTCTCGGCAGAAGCTACCCACAAAAAAATGCCAATGGTTATGCACTGCCTGTAATTGCTATCTTACTTCTCATCTTTGTCTTAATAAAGCCTGCATTTATAGCTTTTAGCGAGAAGGGCCCCGGCGCTATGCATGCTCCGGTCATAATCTCACTTGCCGCAGGCCTGATTGTCGGATACTTAGCACAACGAAGCAGGCTCTGTATGGTTGGGGGCATTAGAGACGTTTTACTCCTGAAAGATTTCCATCTTATTTCAGGCTTTGTCGCCATCTTTATAGCCGCATTGATAGGAAATATAATTTTCGGAAGTTTCAACCCCGGTTTTGCAGATCAACCGATCGCACATAACAACGGTGTGTGGAATTTCCTGGGGATGCTGCTGGCGGGTTTAGGTTCCGTATTACTAGGGGGGTGCCCTTTAAGACAGTCTATATTAGCAGGCGAAGGAGACAGCGACAGTGCAATTACAATTATGGGCTACTTGGTTGGGGCTGCTTTTGCGCATAATTTCAGCCTGGCTGCAAGTCCTAAAGGAGTTCCGGCCGGCGGTCAGATAGCGGTAATAATCGGTTTGGTTGTAGTATTTGCTATAGGGTTTTCCGGCTGCTTGGTTCCGGCATTTAAAGCTCAAAAAAGTTCTTCAGTGAAAGGTGGGGTTACCGGTGGCAACTAAAGTAGATGCCAGAGGACGTTCATGTCCTGAGCCTGTTTTGATGACAAAGCAAGCAATTGAAAGCGGAAATGTCGATCTGGAAGTAATAGTGGATACTGAAGTGGCAAAGGATAATATTATAAGATTTGTTAAAAATAAAGGATTTAAAGTTAACTATGAAGAAAATAATAATGAGATACACTTATTTATAAGAAGTGTTTGAAAAAACATCCTCTTATAAGCAAATAGTTTGAACTGGGTGATAAAATGTACTATGTGATTACTTTTCCTTCAACATATCAAGCTATTAATTTTGAATCATTCTATAAAGACACCGACCTGGATTTTACCCTCATGCCCGTGCCAAGAGAAATCAGCTCAAGCTGCGGAATTGCTGCAAGAATAAAAAATTTAAAACAGGATAAACTCTCAGAGGTAGTAAAAACAGTTCAGGAAAACGGCATTGAGATTGAAGAAATATATAGTATGAAGAAGGAAGGAAAAAAGCACATTGTAGAAAAAATTGCAATGTAAAAAGATGTCCGGTTTTATATTCCCGGGCATCTTTCTTTTTTTAATCCCAAATTTTTTGTATTTTAACATTTCTAAAGAAATACCTAACGATCTCTTCAGGAGACCTGCCGTCTTCTGCCAGTTTTCTTGCACCCCACTGGCTCATTCCAACACCGTGTCCGTAGCCTCTACCCCTTATAACTAATCTACCGTCTATAACATTCATTTCCTCTACCAGTGTAGAGCGCATTCTATCCTTACCTAAAGCAAGTCTTAAGCCATTACCGCTTATGGTGGTATAGCCCATTTGTACCCTGGTTATTCTACCTGAAGGTCCTTTGGATATTACTTTAACCCCTTGAATGTTTCCGGGATCGGAACCTGTTTGCTGCTTTATCTTTTGACGAACTTCACTTAGAGGAAATTCCGCTGTCCAGGACTTGTTTTCCGGTTCAGTTATTTGAAAGCCCGGATCTTTAACACTCTTAATGTAAGGGGTTTTTTCATCCTTGTAGTCCAAACCTTCCTGTGCACTGGCTGCAGTTTGCCCTCCGGCATCCGCATGGAACCAGCCGTTAATTAATCTGCCATTATATGTTACAACTTCTCCCCTTGTCATATTAACAGCCTTTTCCACCCTGTCGTTTATTCTAGCAGCATCGTATGCCTGAAACTCTTCTACATCGGTGGAAGCATCGGTACCTCTTTTTTCAACTCCACCCTCTTCTATCTTCTTTAATGTAAAGGTACGTGCCAAAATGGCCTGTGCAGCAAGTGCCCTTTCAGGCCAGGTAGGATCCATTTCAGTCGCCACAACACCTTTAATATATTCTTCAAGTTTAATCTCTTTTGTTTTACCTGTTTCTGCTACGTACAGCGATATCGTGGGTTCCTCTTTGTATCTTTCAGCGAGTTCTTTATTTCTCTCCACTTCAGGCTTTCTAGCAACATTTTGACAGGCAATTCCCATCAATAAAAAAACGGCTAGTAGAGGTACTGTGCAGACTATAGGTAACTTCCCTTTTAGCATTATATCATTCCTCCAGTATAAGTGATTATTTTACAGTTATTATTTTCTAAAAGGGAAGATGTTATACAGCTTTAGAACATATACTACGGCAAAACAGCTTATCTGATTTCTTTATACATTTCCTTGGCCTTGGCTGCCGGTACATTATTCTTCGTTTCCAGTATTTCCACTTCTAAAATTCTATGACCAAAATTAATTGCCAATTTATCACCAACTTTGACATCTGTCCCTGCCTTCGCAGGCCTGCCGTTTATTTCAACATTTCCCGCATCACAAATTTCTTTTGCCAGGGTCCTTCTTTTAATGATGCGGGAAACCTTTAAAAATTTGTCAAGGCGCATGATATCACTCCTTATAAGGATTATTTAATTTGTATTTTCCTTTATGTTCTTGTTTTGTTTTCCTGGTTAAGAAAACTATGTAACCAATTACAATAGTTGTTACAACTGAAATTGTTGCTATTCTCATATATGTATCTAAAATATACTCAAATAATCCCAAATAACCAAACAAAATAAAAATTGCAGCTGATAATAATTTTACAGTTTTTTCAGGAATACTTTTCCCAAATACTACGCCAATAACAATTCCAATTATATTTGAAATCATCATACCTAGAGTAGTACCTATTAAAACCCACCATAGAGAGTTATATTTAGCTGCTAAGGCTATACTTGCTAATTGAGTCTTATCTCCCATTTCAGCAATAAAAAATGCAATGGTCACTGTCCAAAAAGGAGTAAAATAATCTTTTTTATCTTCTCCTTCCAATTTATCACCACGAATTGTCCAAAGTCCAAAAAACACAAAAGATAGCGAAGCAAGAATTTGAACATAATTAAGAGGTATAACTGTAGTAAGATAATTTCCAAAAGCTACTGCTAAAAAATGATTGACTACTGTTGCTGCAAAAACTCCCGCTAAAACCGTTCTGGCTTTAAATCTTGTAGCAAAAGCCATCCCTAATAATTGAGTTTTGTCTCCCATTTCAGCCAGTACGACAAATAATGTTGAAGCCCATAATATATTCATTATTGTAGCCCCTCCTTAATTAAAATTATATATAAAAAAGACCTATAGGTATGCAAAAACATACCATAGGTCTCGTTTAGCAAAACTTTGCCGACGATGCCAGGCTTATTGGCCAGTTTGTTGACACCGTCCATTGAAACTACTCCCCTATAGTGAGTAATTTTTTTATAACGTAAGTATAAATTAATTTTTAAATTTTTACAAGTAAAAATATTATTTTTATTCCTATCTCTATGCTCTATGATTCCAAAAAGTATTATAAGTTAAAAACAGCCCGGGTTTCCCATGTTAGTATTTCTTATTTCAGCTCCGGTTCCTCATTTTGGGTTTGGGATAAAAACCATCCCCCGATTGCAATTAACAGCATAACCGCCCAAAATGTAATCTTCCACTCTGGGGTTTTAGGAAATTTCTCAGATAATACGGCCAACTCAGGGTGGGAAAGAGTATAAATGGCCAGTTTAATTCCGACCCAACCTACTATCAGATAAGCAGCAGTTTCTAATCCAGGCTTACGGTGAAGTAAATTTACAAAATACGTTGCTGCAAAACGCATTATAACAAGCCCAATAAAACCTCCACCTAAAACCACGAAGAATTTTCCACCGTCTAAACCTCCTATAGCTGGTAAATTGGTATTAGGAAGTGTAATTGCCAGGGCAACTGCAGCCAGAATAGAATCTACAGCAAATGCTATATCAGCTAATTCTACTTTCAAAACGGTCGTCCAAAAACCTGCTCCTTGGTTAGTTTGCAATTTTTCTGCTTTATCTTTGGAAGTAAAGAATTTCTTGACTATGTGGTTTATACTCAGAAAGATCAAGTATACTGCTCCTATGGCTTGTACTTGCCACACCCCGACAAGAGATGAAATAATAAACAAGGAGAAAAATCTGAAGATAAAAGCCCCTGCTAAACCATAAAATAAAGCCTTCTTTCTCTTTTCTTCGGGAAGATGTTTAACCATTATTGCCATAACTAGTGCATTGTCGGCGGCTAGAATTCCCTCCAAACCAACAAGAACCAGTAAAACCCACCCATACTCTAAAAAAAGAGTTAAATCCATATTTTCCAACTCCTTTCATCATATTATTTTTCTCACCGTTGATGGTAATTATAAAATCCCTAACAGTATAAACCAGAACGGCCTTTACCAATATTTTTGGTAAAGGCCATATATATAAAAAGGAGACCTTTACCCTTGATATGATTAAATATCAAGGTAAAGGTCTCACTTTAGCTAAGGCTAAGGTAATACCGGGCTTTTAAGCCGTAATGTCGATATTACCACCATATATAGGCAGTTACTCCCCTTTACAATCTTAAATTATTATTTTTGCAAGGGAATTATAACATTTTTAAGGATAACAATCAATATTAAAATCTCTGTAAAAAAACCTGCAACCCATACTAGGTCCCCTCAAAAATGTACTTTGCAATTTATGGGTTATTTGATAATCCCAAAAAGTTGCGATATCCATACTGCTTTCCTTCTTGATAACCTTTGCCTTCTATTGTCGGGTTCTTTATCTCTTATCTCCTATTTTTCTTATACACTCCTGTAAGCTTCCCGCCGGTGTAGAACTCGGAGAGCATAAACAGTGACTAGACCATTCTCATCAATCTTTAAAATTACTCGATAATTACCAACTCTTAAACGCCATGTATCTTCTGTACCTTTAAGCTTTTTTAAATCTACTCTTTCCCTATCACTGATCATTTGTTTTAATGCATCTGTAACACGTTTTTGTGTGTTCTTATCAAGTTTTTTCAGATCCTTTTTCGCTTTTAGAGTTATTTCTAAATGCCAGTTCATTCGATGCCTAGCTCCTTAACAACCTCTTCTAAGGGTTGAGTTCTACCAGCTCTAATATCTTCCTCTGCGTCTTCAATTGCTTTTTTCTCTTCTTCAGTTAGAGGTTCATCATCATAAACCGGGTCAGCCAGGTGTTCACTTAAAGTACGTAAATTTTTACCTGCATTTGAGAGTATAAATTCAATAAACCTTTTAACAGCTATAGTTTCTTGGTCTGGTAGATCATCAATCATACGGTGGAGTTCCTCTTTGATTACACTCAATTTGAACCCTGGTTACTAAAATCTACACAAATCTGAAAGGTCGCTACCGAACCAGGAAAAAGGTAACATACTGTCCGGCACTCAAATTAAAAAATTAACTTTAAAAATACTTGTATCATTTTCCAAATGTAGTTACGTTTAATACAAACTAAATTTCTGAGTTGAGTGCTGGATTCTGCCAGAAGATGTAATTTTCTATTATTCACCTAAAGTGAAAGATAATCCGGCAGTTCCCTGTTAGGGACAGCAAGTGCAGCAAACCATTC
Organism: Clostridiales bacterium; assembly: GCA_020063565.1. Classification (GTDB taxonomy): domain Bacteria; phylum Bacillota; class DSM-16504; order Desulfitibacterales; family JAICDB01; genus JAICDB01. The sequence goes on from JAICDB010000015.1 coordinate 40,589, forward strand.
CTTCTTTCGGTCAGTTCGCTGCCAGGCTTAAGTAACCAGGTCTACACCTCCCTTAATGTGAATTGGTAGCTTTTTAATTCGAGTATTTTGTTAACAACGTTCCACTTCTGCAATCCCCTTAACCTTTTCAAGTATATCTTCAAGCAAAACGCCGATCTGGTTTTCCTTCATTGGCAATCAACCCTTTATTAAAAGTTATTTTTATTTTACCACATGAAATGGTTATTTTCAGCCCCTGCTTCCCCCCTGTGACTGAGTTTTATCTCTAGGCTTTAGACGAGAATGACAAGTGAGTTACTAAAAATATTACAGGTGGTTTATTATAACCGTTATTCACAGAACCCTGCTGAGCATAATTTAATAGTAATAAAAAATCAGGTTCGTACGAACCTGATTTTTTATTACTTGGCTACTGCTTCTTTTAATGCTTTACCTGGCTTGAAGGCAGGCACTTTAGTTGCAGCGATCTTGATTTCTTCTCCTGTTTTAGGGTTACGTCCTGTACGTGCAGCCCTGTCTCTTACTTCAAAAGTACCAAAACCAACAAGCTGTACTTTTTCACCATTTGCCAAAGCTTCTTCAATACTTCCAAATAGTGCGTTAATTACCTTTTCAGCATCCTTCTTTGTAGTTTCTGATTTCTCAGCAACTTTACTAACCAATTCAGCTTTATTCAAAGCTATCCCTCCTAATTTAATAGATAACACTTTTAGTTAATTCGTGAAAAACCAAGAAAATCCTGCCTTTGAAGTAATTTTTCGCTTATTTTATAAACAAATTTTTAGCTTCATTCCATAATTTATCCATTTCCTGTAAAGACATATTCTCCAAAGACAAATTTTTTTCTCCGGCTACTTTTTCTATGTACCTAAATCTTTTCACAAATTTGTTAATTGTATACGTCAGCGCTTCTTCGGGGTCGACTTTTAAAAATCTGGCATAGTTTACTACTGCAAAAAGTACATCACCCACTTCCTCAAAAGTATTATCCTTGTCACCTTTTTCTTGTGCCTCTTGTAATTCATGTAACTCTTCATGTACCTTTTCCCGGGGCCCTCTAATATCAGGCCAATCAAAACCTACTTTAGAAACTTTAGATTGAATTTTTTCAGCCCTTAAAAGCGCAGGTAGTCCCCTTGGAACATCAATTATAGATTGCTGCTCACTCTCTTTCTTCTCCTCTTGTTTTATCTTTTCCCAGGTCTTTTTTACTTCTCCTGCAGTTTTCAGGTTTAGCTCTCTAAATACGTGAGGATGCCTGCGAATCATTTTTTCAGTAATTTCTGCAATTACGTCATTAATTGTAAAGCTATCATTCTCCTTTGCCAGCCTGGCATGAAAGACTATCTGTAATAGTAAGTCTCCCAACTCTTCCCGTAATTTATACATATTATTCTCTTCAATTGCTTCAATTACCTCATAAGTTTCTTCAATTAAGTACCTCTTTAAGCTTTGATGGGTCTGTTCCTTATCCCACGGGCAGCCGTCAGGCCCCCTGAGCTTGTCCATAACATTGACAATTGGGTCCAGTGGATACAGGGCAGGGGTAAGACCCGGTACATAAAGAGAAGTTAAATGATCAACCCACTCTCTCCTGTCTATTTCAAAGAGAGGCATTGTTTCTATTATTTCTTCATTTTCCACACCTGCCGCCCTGACTAAAGTTACAGGATGTTCATCATCGTAATAATCCATTAATGTGAGCTTCAAATCTGAAGCAACCATGCGGTTATAGACCTGGGTAACCAAAAGTGACATCCTTGCCTGCAAGGAATTCTTATCAAGCTTTAAGGCATCCGTTATAAATAGACCTGAAGTCGGATCAATTTTTAAAGCTGCATAAACGGCTTCCAGCCCGCTGGCGGCAGGAATGATTTTGATATTGATACAATTGTCCTTAGCTTTTTGTAAAAGCTTCTCTACGCTGCTTTCTGCAACTGTAGGATTGCCGGGTACCGCATAGGCAACAGTTTCGGCTTCTCTATTATATTCTTTTAAAAGTGTTGTTGCAATATGTTCATAAACATCTTCAAAGTGAGTAAGCTCGTCATAAAGATAATCAAATGTCTGAAATTTAATTCCTTCATCAGGTAATTTTTCCACGCCGGGGTGCCTTGAGGTTCTCAAAAAGACCTTCCCGGTCTCCTTTAAAACTCGCAAATTATAGGGAGGAATATTTTCAAATCCCCCGGGTCCCAGTCCAACTACTACTATCTCACCTTTTTTAATTGCCATTTTATCGCCTCACTAAACCTATTTTTACTGCGCTTTTGGCAAGTGTTTCGCCTACTACAGGTATCATTTCCAAATCCCTGGCCCTTACGGCACCTGTTAAAAGCACCAAGCACCCATAGACAACTGCACCTAACAATACTGCCAGTACGGTTCCAATGGAATCTCCCATGGTTTTGTAAACAGCATTGTAAAAGCGGTCCACTATAAACGCCATAGCCGCTGTTGAAGCCAGGGGGCCGGCCAGTACTCCAAACCACTTAATTCTAAAGGTACTGACCCGTTTCATATCTATGTAGTTTAATATAAATGCTATCAAAAATCCACAGACAGTTGCAAAGGCCGCCCCTCTAATTCCTATAGCAGGAATTGCAGTAAGCCAGTAATTTAACGATACCTTGACAACAGCACCTATCAAAAGGTTCTTAACAGGTAAGTATGTTTTTGACATACCCTGCAGTACGGCGGCAGAAGTCTGGTAAAGCCCCAGGAAAAGTGCGGCAGGCGCCAGTACTGCCAGCGATACGCCAACTTCAGCAATATCATATAACAATACACTGATGGGTGTTGCAAGTACCCATAAACCTGCTGCCGCAGGCAGGCCCAGCAAAAGTGTAATTCGAAAGGCCGCACTGAGGCGACTCTGCAAGAGAGCCCACTGTCTTTTTGTGACAGCTTCAGATATTGCCGGCACCAAACTCACTGCCAACGATACTGTGATAATGGTTGGCAGGTTTATCAAAGTATTTGCCATCCCGGAAAGCTGCCCAAACAGTTCCGTGGCCCGCGTCATGCTGTAGCCTGCATCCTGGAGGCGTAAAGGAACAATGGTAGCATCAATTACCTGCATAACAGGCATAACAAGACCACCGAGAGAAAGCGGAAGCGCTATGTACGCTATTCTACCAACTACCTTCAGAAATCCTTCCTGAGAGACTCCGGATTTTCTATTTATTCCCCTTTTACGGGGAAATGTAATATAAAAAAAGATAAGAACTAAAAGTGCAAATACACTTCCGACAACCGCCCCAAAGGTTGCCCCCGCTGCAGAAAACTCAACTCCGTAAGGTAAAAGCATGTAAGCTGCAATAAGCACCGTGGTAACCCTGGCAAATTGTTCTATTACCTGAGATACTGCCGTGGGAACCATTGTTTGTTTTCCTTGAAAAAACCCTCTGAAGGCAGAATTTATTGCAGTTATAAAGATTGCCGGGGAAATGGCAATTATGGCATAAAATGCCCTTTTATCATTGAGGATTTTATTTGCCAGCAGGTAAGAGTTATTATATAAAAGCAGTGTAAAAAGCGCACCAGTAATAGCAAGCATGATAACTGCTATTCTAAAAATACGCATACCGCCCCTGTAATCACCCCGGGCCTGTTTTTCAGCCACAAGGATGGAAATTGCCACGGGAATACCTGCAGTAGATACTGCAAGTATCATTGTATATATAGGATATGCCATTTGATACAGTCCTAATCCTTCCCCGCCAATTAACCGCGCTAACGGGATCCTGTACAGGGCGCCCATTATTTTGCTAACAAATCCGGCTAAAGACAAAATAAAAGCTCCCTTTAAAAAACCCTGCTCCTCCAAGAAGAACTCCCCTCCTTTCCCACCTCCTTTTCTATAATATAACCTTCTGAAAGAAAATAGAAGTTATAATATAAAAAGAAATGGCTAGCTCCTTTTTTATTGTAGAAGTGAAAAAGATGAAAAAGGAACATAGCCATTAAATTTATTCCTAAACTAGTTTCTATAAATAAAATACACTTGTTAAGTATGCTGAGAGTTTAAAGGCAGGGCACAGAGAAGGTAGATACATATATTGTTATTATAGAAGAAATATGAAAGGGGTGCTAAATTAAGTAGGGATAACAATAAAATGTGATATAACTTCATATTACTTATAGAATATAAATAAACCTAAACCAAGTAAAACCAATTATAATTTAAGTAAATACTAGGTTATGCTTTCTGCTTCCATGGCTTAGCAAAATGCCTAGTATATTATAAATAGTTTTGAGAACCTTTAACGCTAATGGAATAACATAACCTTAATTTTCCTGCATCTTTAGTTTTTAATTATTTATTTGCTACAGTATCTTTATATCTTTCAATAGCAGATTTTACAGCTTGAAGAATTGCCCCCAGAGAAGGAATAGACATATGCTTTTTGCATTTGCTTGCTAGATTTTCAAAAGGTTCATCAACACAATAACCTTTAATTAAATCCTGCAAGACCTCATTAGTAAGACTAGAAACAACACTAAACTGAGATTTAATAATGCGATTGCTTGATTTATCAATTAACAATGTAACACCAATATACTTATACATTTCATTTAACGGAGTTCCTTTTGGTGTCACTGCAAAACCACTTACCAAGACATAATCATCTTTTAATATATCCATTAGCCCCACCCTGTTAATGACTATTAATAATATTCTATACTAAAATAATACAATGATCTTGCAAACATTGTCAAGAATTGTTATCACATCCATCCGGTACTGCTGTCACAATTATTTTTTAAAATAAACATACACTAGGCTAACTAATAGATTTACAAAAAATAACTATAGTATAACTTATAGTAAAATTACCAATTTAAAAACTTGGTTAGGTTACGATAAATATACAATTTTAAGAAAAACTTTTATTGTCATATTTATAATTAAATCTGAGATTGTTAATTAGTTTAAGGAATTTATATTCCAGCCCTGCACAAATTGCTCTCTACGATAAAAATATTTATAATATTCCTTTTTCCTTTAACAAAGCTCTAGCCTTTTGATTTAATTCAGAAATATACTCTTTTTTGGGCGGCGTAAGTTGTTCTAATTGATATTTTCTCCCTAATTGACGATATTTAGGTTCACCAAAGGCATGATAACCCAAAAGCTCGTAGTCCTTTAGGTTTTGTATTTTTGTGAGAAACTCTATAATTGCTTTAATATCTTCTAAAGAATTATTGAATTCTGGTATTATAGGAGTCCTTACTATTACCGGAGTCTGAGGAAAATGTGCAGCGATCTTTTCAAGGTTATCCAGTATTAGTTCATTTCTAACACCTGTATACTTTTTATGTTTGTCTGGATCCATACACTTAATATCATAAAAAATTAAGTTTGAATATCGGCAAATTTTTTCCAAGTCGTTCCAGCAACCATATCCGCTGGTTTCTATAGCCGTATCGATGCCTCGTTTTTTACACTCTTTTAACAGTTCGTGAACAAACTCTGATTGCAATAATAACTCTCCACCACTTACTGTAATTCCACCACTAGATCTCCAGGAAACATTTTCTTCTTGAACTACTCTCAAAACATCTTCCACAGACATCATTTCACCAAATATTGTAACTGCCTTAGCTGGACACACCATAACACATTTTCCACAATTATCACATAAGTCTCTATTAATTACTATAGAAGGAGTAGAAGTATCAGGTGTCGAAGTCTTAATAGCTTTCGTTGAACATACTTCCAAACAATACCCACATTCGTCTATACCTATACACTTATTATGATTATATCCTATTTCTGGAAGTTTATTTTGAGATTCCGGATTTGAGCACCATTTACATCGTAATGGGCAGCCTTTCATAAATACTACATCCCGTATACCCGGTCCATCATGGACTGAAAATTTTTGAATGTTAAAAATACAGCCTAATGTTTGGTTACTTATATCTTTACTACTAGCCATTTTATAACTTCCCTTCAAACTTAAGCAATTGTCGTAAGAAATTTTTATAGCCCTCCGCTGTATTCTTATAGTTTTAAGAAATTTATTTCTATAAGAAACAGCGAAGAGCAGATCTAGATATTTAATTTATATCAATTTATGTTCAGTCCTATTTATAATTTCATTTTGTAATTGTGGGCTAAGATCTACAAAATATGCACTGTATCCGGCTACCCTGACCAGAAGATTACGATATTTTTCGGGATTCTTCTGGGCATCTCTTAAAATATCACTATTAACAATATTGAATTGAAGATGCCAAAGTTTTAAATCGCAGAACGTCCTTACTAATGACATGAGATCCTGAAGACCCTTTTCTTCCGCTACAACCTGCGGGCTGAGTTTTATATTCAACAATCTAGCAAAACTATTTGCATATTTTCTACTTTTTGCATTATCAATTGATATAAGAGTTGCTAATGGCCCCTTGGTATCAGCGCCTTGAGACGGGGATATACCTTCTGATAACGGTTCCCCTGCCTTGCGTCCATTTGGAGTGGCGCCTAATTTTGCACCCATGCCTACATGTGAGGTTACCGGTACAAACTTAATATGCTGCGGTCCATTTGGTGTCTTAAATTTAGTAGCTGTTTCTAGCAGCATAGCATCAATTTCACGGGCAATTTCATCCGCATAGGGATCATTATTACCATATTTCGGTGCATTTAAGAGCATTTGGCGTAACGCTTCTTTCCCTTCAAAATTATTTTTGAGGGCCTCCATTAATTCACTCATTGTAACCCTTTTTTCATCATAGACAACTTTCTTAATAGCCGCTAGAGATTCTACAACTGTACCAAAACCGTTAAGATTGATATTTCCTGTGTCTTTAGATATACCCGTTTTTAACGGTTGGTGAATGTCCTTTAATTCGCGCATACAGACATCATGAACACTAGACATTAAAGGTGCAGCCAATCTCTTGGAATTAGTTATTTCCAATGCAGACTGCCTGATAAAGAAGTGCTTCATAAAATGCTCAACCTGTAGCCTAAACGCATCCACCAATTCTTCATAAGTAGTAAATTTTTCAGCTGTTCCAGTAGGCACTCCCAATTGCTGTCTTTTTCCTTCTAGAGTAAACATTCCGTCATTCATTGCCATTTCCAAGGCTGCAGGTAGATTGATGTTACCTCCCACTACCATGTAAGTATCAACATTAGGCATCCTAATTTCCGTACAGGCCGCACCAGTATAGTCCCTGGCATCTTCAATTGAAGCCCCGTTGTTTATTAAATGCGGTATAATCTCTTCATCATTAAATAGTTTGGGAAAACCGGTTCCTTCTCTGATCAGATCACAAACTTCACGTAAGAATGGTTCAGGAGTTTTTGAGTGTATCCTCACCGACAAATCAGGGTAGTTTAATGGGAACTCTTTTTTTGATTTTATTATTAAATAGGACAATTCATTGGTTGCATCCCGTCCGTCTCGAGTCTGTCCGCCTACCATAGTATGTTCAAAGTGGGCATATCCTTCCCAGAAAGATTTTGCGTTTGTTGCATTAAGAGGAACAAAGTTTGCCAGCTTAACCCAAAGACATTCCAACAATTCTAGTGCGGAGTCTTCATCTAGGTTTCCTTCATCTACGTCTTTTTTATAGAAAGGATAAAAGTACTGGTCAATCCGTCCTTGTGAAATTACACCAGTTGTTGGCTGCTCTAATCTGAATCCAACCTGTGTAAACCACTGAGACTGTATTGCTTCATGGAAGTTTCTAGCCGGATTAGCAGGAACCCATTCACAAACTTCTGCTATTTTCTCAAGTTCCTTTTTCCTGTTTTCGTTAGTTTCCTTGGCGGCCAGTTCTTTAGCTAATTTAGCATACCTTTTTGCATAAGCTATCATTGCATCACACACAATAATAACTGCTTTCAAAAACGGGATTTTATCATAATTATTTTCTGGGGCAGCAACATCTATGGAGTTTAATCTTTCTTCCGCCTCTTTTTTAATACCCAGAAAACCTTTTTCTAATACCTTTTTATAATCCGGCGCCCAGTTAAGGGTGGCGTTTATGTTTGCATTATCCTGCATAACCCCTGATGCTCCATAATTATCACTTCCGTAAATCGCATATCTTGTTGCTTCAGGCAGAAGAGCAATATACATCTCGTGAGCAGTTTTACCCTTCCAATAAGGAACGATTTTTTCTTTGACAGTTTTTATATCTTCATCGGCTACAAGGTAAGCACCTTTTTCTTTAATGTCTTCTAAACCATGTTCCAACCAGGCTCCCCTTAGCTCAGGGTATAAAATACAGTGTCTTTCTACTCTACCACAATTACCTACAATAAGCTCATCTTCACCAATTGCTACCTTGATGTTATTTAGTACATTTTCCATTGCTTTGGCCCATCTCAAGACCATTGGCAGGTTTTCTGTTTCTTTGAATGATTCGGTAAAAAGAAGCGCCCTTTGAATATCAACACGTGGTGGGGTAACCCTGACCTTCGACACTAGTTTATTAACTCTTTCCCTTTTTTTCCTCCCCTCTTCGGTTGTTAATTCCTCTCTTTCCTGCCCTTTAATTATTCTTTCTTCCTGTGGTGTAAGTATTCTCGCAACTTCCATCTTAAGACCTCCCTAATATTGTTTAACCAGTTTTAAAGCTTACATATAGTTTTTAATTAAAACTCTTCCAGCTTGGCACCAAGTGCTTCTTCGTAAAATTTTACAAATTCTGTGTGGTCACAGTTTCTGCCACTTTGTTCATTGACAAAGCTCCAAAATTGCTGGACAATACTTGATAAAAAGCTGGGAACTTTTAAATTATTGGCTAATTGTAAAGCAATAGATAAATCCTTGCACATTAGGTCCATAGAAAATTGAGCATTAAACTGCCGGTTTAATATAAAATTAGGAAATTTATATTCACTGGAATAATTTCTTCCGCTACTAGTATTTAGAATTTCTAGCATCTTGTTCGGATTTAAACCTGCTTTTAGACCAATAGCCATTACCTCAGTTGTAGCCATAAAGTGAGTAGCAGAAAGTAAATTATTTAAAACCTTAATTGTATGCCCACTACCCACTGGTCCCACGTGGAGGACATTTTTGCCCATCACATTTAAAATTGACTTAACCTGTTGAAAAATCTCAATTTCCCCACCAACCATAATAGTAAGATTACCAGCCATCGCACCTTTGACTCCCCCGCTGACAGGCGCATCTAGCATGTGGGCATTTTTCTCTTTGACAATAGAGGCTATTTTCCGGGTAGACGACGGATCAGCCGTACTCATATCAATAAGAATAGTTCCTTCCTGCAATTTATTAAAAATACCCTGCTCTCCAATAATTACTTCCTCAACAATTTCACTATTTGGCAACATGGTAATAATAATATTACAACTGGATCCTATATCTTTAAGCGAAACCGCTGTTGGAACCTGTAAATTTTTAAAATATCGAACAGTATCAGGATTTCTAACATATACTGTTAAATCATAACCGGCCCTTACTAATCTTTCCGCCATAGGCTTTCCCATATTGCCCAAACCAATAAATCCAATTTTCATAATTACCCTCCCAAAGTTTCAATCATTCATTATCTTTCTTAATTTAATTATTTCAAATGCTACCTGTTAACATAATTACTTTGCACCTCCACTTTGAAAAAACTAACCAATATACAAAAAGCCCAGTATGTCATTTAAAGACATACTGGGCTTTGTACCTATTTTAAAGACATAAAGTTTTAAGCTCTATGCCAGTAGGTTGCCCATTAGTTATTTTATTTTTTAAAATTTTGTTTAATACATTCTTCAAAGTAACTTTGGCTTTGGAAGTTTTTTATGTTTATTATATTGAAATAGTAAATCAATGTCAATTAATACAAAATTAATTTTCTTAAATATAACATTCTATAACTTTTCTATCTTCCTTACCACATGGTTAAACCCAGCAAAGGCCACCATAGAAAAACAACAGCCACCATTACAGGTATACTTAACAATGTCAACAAAAAACCTACTTTAATTAAGTCTCTGCCTTCAAATTGACCGCTGGAAAAAACAACAATAGTTGGTAATGCCTCCACAACCAGAATAAAACCAAACATTGAAGAAATTCCGGTAACAAGGCCAAAAATTATAGGATTTACACCCATTTTTTCAGCAGCCGTAATTACTAATGGTACCAGTGTTGCATTACAAGGTGTGACTCCTGCGAATCCTAAGTGATACACTTGGGTAAAAAGAGTTAAGGCTATTATTGAAAATACCGGATTACTTAATACATTTTCTGCTGTTTCAAGTGACAAAAATAAATCCGCCAGATATCCTGCCGTACCGGTAAATTTCAAAGCGCTACCCAGACTCAAGCTGGTACCAAATAATAAAATTGAACCCCAATTAATTTTTATAATCTTATCCCATTTTATAATGCCTATATTAGGTAAAACCATCAAAGAAACTGCTAAAATAGCCGGAGCAGAAACTGGCAAATGATGGAATTTTTGTGTTGTCCAAAGAGCAAAGGTAATAAATAAGATTATGAGACACTTTATCTCATTTTTAGTCATTTTCCCCAGCTTATTTAATTCATTTCTAACATACGATTGGCCACCGGGAAGTTTATCTCTTTCAGGCGGATATACTTTACCAAGCATAAACCATAAACAAACAGTCATCAAAATAGAAATAGGGTATGCAATACAAAGCCATTCCAAATAATAAATTTGATAAGATGTACTTTGGACAATAAATTCCGTAGTAAGGGGATTAGATACAGCAGCCGGCAACAATCCTATTCCGCTTAAAATTGCACCAAATGCAAGCCCAATAGTTAAATACCTTCTAATATTTTCTGCTTTGCCTTCTTTTTCGTACAGGTTTATAATCATTAAAACTACCGGTAACAATAATGTCGCCCTCACAGCAGAAGCCGGAATAATAAATGCTAAAAGTTGTAAAGAAATTAAAATTCCTAGTAATATTCTCTTACAAGTGCTTCCAAAAATTAATAATATATATAGACCTATCCTTTGCCCTAATTGTGTAGAATTAACCCCATTGGCTATCATTAAGCCTGTAAGTAAAATAAACAAAGAATCTTTAGAAAATCCTATAAATACCTCATTGAAAGGTACAGCTTTTAAAAATAACAAAGCCGCCAATATGATTAAAGAAGATGCTTCCAAAGGTACAGGTTGAAAAACCCATACCCCGATTGCAATAGAAAGTATAGCTGTGGTAGCTTTAACAGACCATGTTAAAGTGTCAGGCATGAAAAATAAGGCACATGACGCTAATAGAATTATTACCACGAAGCCAATCTTTCCCAGCAGATTATTTTTCAAACTCTATCCTTCTTTCATTAATAAACAGCAGATTCTTTTTCACTAGCTGTTAGAAAAAATCTTTTCAGATAACTTTTTTCGCTGGATAGGCAATAAAATGATAAATAATGCAAAGCCTACAATATCCGTTGTCAGCCCTGGTTTAATTAAAGATAAAGCAACAACAAAGAACAAGATTCGTGATATTTTACTTATATTTCCCCACAGGTAACCTTGAATTGCTATAGCAAGTGCAATTACTCCTAACGTCGCAGAGACAGTTGTAAGCAATATTTTTCCTGCACCCCCATATAATAATAATGAAGGGCCATAAACAAACATATAGGGAATAATATACCCTGCCACACCGAGCTTCAGTCCAACAAATGCTAATTTTAGCGGTTTAACTCTAGCAATTGCAGCTGCTGCATATGAAGCTAAACATACTGGAGGAGTAATAGCAGATAGACAGGAAAAATACAATACAAATAAGTGAGTAGGAATTTCCGGTACTCCAAGCTTAATCAGTGCCGGAGCTACTACAGATGCTGTGATGGCATATGCTGCAATAGTAGGCAATCCCATCCCTAAAATTATACAAACTATCATTGTCAGGAAAAGTGCCAAAAACAAATTTCCTTGTGACAAATTAATGATAATTGATGCAACTTTCATACCCAAACCAGTAAGGGTAAGAATACCCATTATTATTCCCGCTGAAGCACAGGTAGTTGAAACCCTAACAACATTTTTTCCACCTTCATGCAATACTTCTAAAATATCTTTTAGTTTTATTTTTTTACCTGATGGTAAGTTGATCAAAATATAAATCACAAAACAACTTGCAATCCCGGCAAGACCGGCCAAAACAATTGATGATCTAATGATAATCAGGTAATAAAGGATTACAAAAAGCGGCAAAGCCAGATAAACTGTTTTAACAACTTCTTTTAAAGAAGGAATCTCCTCTTTTGGAAGACCTTTCAAACCCAACCTAACTGCTTCCATATCGACCATAAGAAATATTGCAAGGTAATATAAAATTGCCGGAATAATAGCTGCAAACATTATATCTACATAAGGCACCCCGATTAGCTGTGCCATTAAAAAAGCTGCTGCCCCCATCACCGGTGGCATTATCTGACCACCTGTCGAAGCACAGGCTTCAACAGCACCGGCAAAATAACCACTATAACCTACATTTTTCATTAAAGGTATTGTAAAACTACCGGTTGTAACAACATTTCCCGTAGAAGTACCGTTTATCATCCCAAATAAACCACTGGAGATAACTGCTACTTTTGCGGGCCCTCCACGCGTTTTTCCAGCAACTGCATAAGAGAAATCCATAAAAAATTTCCCTGTGCCGCAAATTTCTAAAAACGCCCCAAATAATATAAAAAGATATACAAACCGTGCTGTAACTCCTAACGGAATATTGTAAATTCCCGTTTTACTAAACAAAAAACTAATTACTCTTTCTAAAGAATATCCTTTATGCCAAAGCATACCGGGCAAATACGGGCCAACCAATGCATATAAGAAAAACAAAGCAACCAGTATAGGTAATGCTTTCCCGGTAGTGCGCCTAGTTAATTCAACTACAGTTATAATTGCAAATGCTCCGAACACTACATCTAATGTTGTAGGTACTACTCCAGCTCTAAAAATAATTTTGTCAAACTGGTTGAGAACATAAACCAAGGTACTAAGACTTAATACTATTAGTATTAAGTCTACAATATGCACATTTTTTTTTGCCTTCTTCCATCCTGGGAAATATAAAAAACCTATAATGACCACAAACTGAAGATGGGCTAATCTAAGGACCCAGGGATCAATAACCTTAAAACCTAAAAAATAGATATGAAACCCTGCCATTAAAGCTGTTACTATATAAACAAACTTTTTCCAAAACCCGGCTAATTCTCTTTCTTCTCCAAAATCATCTATATTGGCCTGAACTTTTTCTGGTTCCATTTGTTTACCTCCATCTATTTTTTATGAAGGTTGGATACTTTTATGTAAAAGCATCCAACCTTTTTAAATTAAGTTATTGAATTAAATTATCCGGAATTTCAATCCCTTGCTCTTTATAATACTTTAATGCTCCGGGATGTATTGGTATAACAGACTTTGTAACATCTTTGGGTAAAGTTTTTAAAGTAGGTTTATAAACATTACTAAAGGATTCGAGATTTTCAAAGTACATCTTAGTTAGTTCATAGGCCAGATCATCCGGTAAATCTTTACTGGTTATTAACACATTCCAGTATTGTAAAACAGGTAAATCTTTATCCAAACTTTCATAGGCCTCTTTGGGAATGGCACCTATAAAAAAGCAAGGTAATTTTTCTACTATTTTTTCCATTTCTTCCTGTGAAAAAAGAAAGATATTAGTCTTATCAGTAGCTTCTGTCTGCAATACTGATCCATGCGGAGCACCTCCTGTATTAGCGCCGACATCTATTATTCCATCTTTAAGTTGTCCAACCATGTCTGAAAAACCTGAATTAACAATTTTTTTCGGTTTTATACCAAGAATATCAAACATAACACGATAATAAGTATCTGGAGTACCTCCCGCCGGACCTAAGTTAATGACATGACCAGTAATCTCCTTACCACTATCTATTCCTGATTTTGCCAACGACCAGAAATGAGCATAACTGGGATACATAGGAAATAGCACTCTTATATCTCTATATTTTTGGCCTTTTGCCCATCTCTCACCGTTCCAGGCATCAAAAGCGGTAGGCATACTACACAATCCGAATAAGATATCTCCATTTTGTATTAACTGTACATTATGAACAGGACCCCCTGTTTCTTCAGAAGTAACTTGAAATTCGGGTAATTTACTGTTTACCAGCTTACTCCAGGCTCCACCCCAGACATAATACGTACCACCTACAGAAGCGGTTCCAATAGAACCTCCTTGAGGCCACTTATCTTTAGTTTCTTTTTGTTCATTTGCAGTATCACTATTTTCTGTATTATTTGCTTGCTGATTTCCTTTCCCACTACAACCGACAGCTATAGCCATTACAAATATTAAACAAAATACTAAAGCAATAGTCTTTTTGAATCTCAAATTTAACTCCCCCTCATTATGATTTTACTTTCCTCAATTTCACGACTGATAATTTTTAAGGTTTAAAAAATTATCACCTCCATATTTTATGTAATAGGAAAACTTGTATAGTTAAAAATTTTACGTGTTATATACCAGCCTCAGGCTTCCCATTTTCATCCCAACCCCTTAGTTCATAATAATCAGAAATCATCTCTTGTAAATCATCTTCAGTGAGATTGCTTTCTATATTCTCGTGCGGCTCATTGAATAGTCTCCGTGGGAGCTTATCATCCTGCGGTCCGGCGCCGTTATCGTAATTAAATTGGCGAGTAAGGCTTATTATATCATTGGCAATTTTTTTCAGTTCATGTTCGGTGTATCTTATACCGGTTGTCGCTTCAATAAGAGTTATCAGATTTGGCCATTGGATCAGATCTCGATAAAAGACACATAAAATTTGGGTATTAAAAATTGTCAGCCTATTTTCATATTCTATATATAATTTTGCTTTGTTCTCGGTCGTCTTAGGATCAATTACTCCCGACAACTCAGGCTTGTAAAAGGTAGCCCTGAGATGACAAGCACCCCTAGCCGATGTTGCGTATCCCAGTCCAACCCCCTTCAAAACCCTGGGGTCGTACCCCGCCGGTTCAAGCCCTTTTACATGAATTGCCAGTTCGGAAAGACCGAGTTGCTTACTTGCGGTCTTAATTCCCTCCGCTAAAGTTTCTCCTATGCCTTCGCGGTTGGCTATTTTATAAAGAAGCCGGGCTGCTCCTTCGGCATCACCATAGTTCAGCCGGTAATCAATCATCCCCCTTTCGCTTGCTTCCATAATTAAAGCTACCAAGTTCCCAGCAGTTATGGTATCCAACCCGAGTCGGTCGCATAAATCGTTTAAGTATATAATTTCATCTAGGCGGTCAATGCAGCAGAGCCCCCCAAATGCATAAATTGTCTCATACTCAGGCCCTTCAAGCTTTAATCCTGCATGTTTTCCCGATTTCACAATGGTTAGGTTACCGCAGGCTAACATACAGTACGGACAAGCTTTCGGTCTAACATCCTGGGTTGTAACAAGAGTTTCTCCAGAAATATTCTTCCAATTGTCAAATTGATTTTTTGACCAGTATTTAGTAGGAAAGCACTTGGCCTCGTTCATTAAAGAAACCATCGCGGTTGTACCGTATTTTTTGTAAACCTTAACTGCAGGATGGTCTTTTGCCATATCCTTTAACTCTTTGATATATTCCCTTAGCATTTGGAGATTGGCAACTTCAGCCTTGGCATTACCGTGAAATACCAGAGCTTTTACATTTTTTGAGCCCATTACTGCACCTACCCCGGTACGACCTGCCGAACGCCAGTAGTTATTTTCTATACAAGCAAAGCCTACTTGATTTTCACCGGCCTGTCCGATTACAACAGCCTGAGCACCCGGAACACCTACTTCCTTTATTACAGAATCTTCAGTATAAAAAGTATCTTTGCCCCAGAGGTGAGAAGCATCGTGAAACTGAACTTTAATATCGGAAATTTCCAAATATACTGGTCGTTTTGCTTTACCTTCAAGGATAATCGCGTCGTATCCGGTATTTTTTATTGCTGGGGCAACTTTGCCCCCACTGTACGACTCAGAATATAAGCCTGTAAGTGGGGATTTTGTAAATACCCCGTAACGACTACTTCCCCACATTCTAGTTCCCGTGGCATTTCCGGTTAAAAATATAATTTTATTCTCGGGAGACAAAGGCTTTATGCTTGCAGTCTCATGTTTTAGCAAAAGATAAGAACCTAATCCCTTACCTCCTAAATAAGATTTTAAAACATCCTGGGAAATTTCCTCTACTAAGAAATCTTCCTCTGTAAGGTCAACCCTAAGTAACTTACCATAAAATCCAAACATAATATCACCTACTAATTACTTCTATTTTTTGCTTGCTTTTTTTAAATGGCAACATAAATAATAACAAAAAGCCCAGCATGCCAAATAAACGACATAGCCGGGCTTCGCACCTATTTTAAAGACATCAAGTTTTAAGCTCAATGCCAGTAGGTTACCCATAAATAGGTTATAACTTCTATTTTTTTTAATCAAATAAGAATATATTATATAATTTATAATATTTTTACTTGATTATAATTATAAGAAATTTATAATAAAATGTCAACTAGAAAAATTGGACATATCTATAAAATGACTACTATACATTTTACTTCTTCAGCCAACTCCAAATTCCATGGATAGTTGTATCTTTATTTAGCTGTGCCAGCGACTTATCAAGGGGTATCTCCTTTGGACAGGCGCGAACACAGTTCTGGGAATTTCCGCAGTCTACAATTCCACCTTTTTTCATTGCAGCTTCTAGGCGTTCCTCCTTGTTCATTTTTCCATTGGGATGCATGTTGAACAGGACTACCTGACTTAAAGCCTGGGCCCCCATAAAAGGTGACCTGTTATTGACGTTGGGGCAGGCCTCCAAACAGCACCCGCAGGTCATGCACCTGGAAAGCTCGTATGCCCGCTCACGGTCCTTATCATTCATCCTCGGCGGCGGACCCAAATCAAAACAACCGTCTGTTTCTACCCATGCTTTCACTTTTTTGAGGTTT
>JAICDB010000016.1 GCA_020063565.1 Clostridiales bacterium
CTCCAAGGGGAGGGAATCCTTCTTTTTACTCAAAACTTTTAGTTTCAATGGTTTAAGGATATTAAGTATATGATACTTAGTATCATATCTGACACTACTTAGTATTTTTGGGGGAGGAGAAACATGGGAACAATACAATTTATCCTGTCAATCCTCCCTCTGCTTTTGCAGGGGGCAGTAGTGACACTGGAATTGACGCTATCATCATTCTTTTTGGGAACTATTCTCGGTTTGTTTCTTGCACTTATGAAAATTACTAAAATATCTTTTTTCAGGAAAATTGCAGGTTTTTATATCTGGTTTTTCAGGGGGGTTCCCCTCATAGTACAAATTATGTTCATTTTTTACGGATTAGGTAGCATCGGAATAAAATTGGATAGATTACCTGCGGGCGTTTTGGCTATGAGCCTCTGCGGCGCAGCCTATATCGCTGAAATAATCAGAGCAGGTATCCAGTCAATTGAAAAAGGACAGATGGAAGCGGCGCTTTCTTTGGGAATGACCTATTCACAGGCCATGAGGCGTATTATCATTCCCCAGACTTACCGCCGGCTTGTTCCTCCCATGTGTAACGAATTTATTTTACTCTTAAAGGATGCAGCCCTTGTAGCGGTTATAGGCGGGCGTGAACTTTTAAGGGTTGGTCAAACCCTGGACAGCGCTTACTTCCGATCACTTGAAATTTACGGGGCTGTCGCACTGGTTTATCTCTTTTTAACTACCATTTTTACCATCATATTTGATAAAATTGAAAATAGATTTGCCATTTATGAATAGACTCAGGGGGACTGCGCAATGATTACTGTTAAAAACATAACCAAAAGCTTTGGAGATTTACAGGTACTAAAAAATATCGACCTTCATATCTCCCCTGGTGAGGTCGTATGTATAATTGGTCCCAGCGGTTCGGGAAAAAGCACATTGTTAAGATGTCTAAATTACCTGGAAAGAATTGATTTCGGAGAAATATTAATTGCCGGAGAACCTCTCGATAAGAAAAAAGTTAACGGAAGATACGTAAAGACTACTCAAAGGGATATTTGTAAAATGAGAAGTAAAACCGGGATGGTTTTTCAGCAATTTAATCTCTTTCCTCATTTAACAGCTTTGCAAAATGTTGCCGAAGGCCCCATTACAGTTTTAAAAACACCCCGTAAAGAAGCTGAAAAAAGGGCATTTCAATTATTAGAAAAAGTAGGACTTGCTGATAAAGCCAATACCTACCCTGCTCACCTTTCCGGAGGGCAAAAACAGCGAGTTGCAATTGCCAGGGCACTCTCTATGAATCCCAAAATAATGCTTTTTGATGAACCCACATCCGCCCTAGACCCTGAATTAGTGGGAGAAGTTTTAGAAGTAATGAAGGACCTGGCCAAGGAAGGTATGACTATGGTAGTTGTAACCCATGAAATGGGATTTGCTAAAGAGGTGGCTGATAGGGTATTATTTATGGATAACGGCAAAATAATTGAAGATAGCTCACCCCGGGAAATTTTTACAAACCCCAGGCATCAAAGAACACGAGAATTTCTTTCTAAAATCTTATAGTGATTGTTCGAAAAGGAGCACGATAGACACGAGAAGTTCAAGGCGGCGCAGACTTTGAGCAGCGGAGCCCGGCACTTAGTCCAATGATTAGTTTTATTATACTGTTAGTTGCAGTTCGACTTATAAATTAAAGGTAGTTATGTGACTAACAACAAAACTAAGTGCCGGGTGAGCAGCGGAGAAGTCAAGCCAACGCAGAAATTCGAAGTGGATTTCGCGCGGACTTTTCGAACATCCTCTTATAACTAGATGTTTTTTATATACTTTATCAAGGGCAGCGTCGAGAGGTACTGTCCTTTTTATTTGCAGCACTAAAAGAAGTTTTTAAAAAATTATTTTAAAAAAGGTTTTTACTGTTTTTTGCAGAATAATACAAATGAAATGCAAAATCTGTCAGTATTTCTTTATAATTGCAAAATGATTGAGATAAACAATGGGGGGATAATATGACGGAAAATAATTTGACTTTGCTCGATCACCTAATTGCAGTTGCACCTGTATTTAATGCTATCACTTCTGCCGACCTGGGAATTCTGATTGTTGACAGGGAAAAAGTTCTGGAATACATACCGGCCCTGGAACTGGACCTTAAAATCAAAAAAGGAGACCCGATAAATGACGCCTGGGCGGTAAAAAAAGCTATGGACAAAGGCGAACGGGTAATCAGCGAGGTGGATACAAAGGCACACGGGGTGTCATATGTTGCTGTAGGTTATCCCATATATGATAATGAAGGTAATTTAATAGGAGGAGTAGGTGTTTCCGAATCCCTGGATCGCAAGACAAAAATTTTAAATCTGGCAAACAACCTCAACGAAACCATACAAACAATAAACGGGACCGTACAGCAGCTTGGCGCCGAAGCGGAGGAATTATCCGCCACCAGCCAGGAGCTGTTGTCTACTTCCCATGAAACAAATCAACAGGTAAAAAATACCGACAATATCCTGCAGGTAATCAGGAAAGTAGCTGACCAGACCAACCTCATAGGATTAAATGCAGCCATAGAAGCAGCCAGGGTGGGAGAACAGGGACGCGGTTTCACCGTCGTAGCGGAAGAAGTAAGGAAACTGGCAACTTCAACCTCTGATTCCACTGACCAAATTGAGGAAATTATCACGGGAATACAGCAGGCTGTTGGGCAAATAAACACTGGAGTGGAACAGGTAGCTCAGGTAACCGGTGGCCAAGCAGAAGGAATAAGCAATCTAGGTTCTGCAGTAGAGGAGTTAAAAGCTCTTTCTGAAAATCTTGTGGCCATAGCAAATGAACTTTCAAAAGATATTTATAAAAAGTAAGTCATAAAGTAAGTCATAAAGATAAGGCATACTGGTAATGAATCACCAGTATGCTTTAT
The DNA here is from genome assembly GCA_020063565.1 of Clostridiales bacterium. Taxonomy (GTDB): domain Bacteria; phylum Bacillota; class DSM-16504; order Desulfitibacterales; family JAICDB01; genus JAICDB01. Next base: position 2,906 of record JAICDB010000016.1, read on the forward strand.
TAATTTTGTATCTACTTATAATCTTATCAATATTTAACATTTTTAATAATTTACAGGGTATAATTAATTACAATTGTATAATATTATATAAGTATTATCAAAAATATCTAAATCCATTAAAGGAGTGCTGTTATGCTAATTGCAAAAATGAAGGACCCTGTTAGCGCTTTAACCCATTTGCTGGGTATTGTTTTGGCCATAATAGGTCTGGTAATCCTACTTTATTTCGCAGCAGTTAAAGCTACAGTCTGGCATATTGTATCTTTTGCTGTATTTGGAAGCAGTATGATTTTACTTTATACGGCCAGTACACTATATCATTCCCTGAAGTTGTCTGAAAAAGGTACTAAAATTCTTCGCAAAGTCGACCATATGATGATCTACGTTCTAATTGCTGGAACGTATACACCTGTCACTCTGATTCCACTACGAGGTGCATGGGGGTGGAGTCTTTTCGGCAGTATCTGGGCAATTGCTGTAGCGGGTATTTTATTAAAAGTTTTTTGGTTTGATGCCCCCCGCTGGTTTTCTACTTTATTTTACACTGTAATGGGCTGGCTCGTTGTAATAGCGTTTTATCCACTAATGCAAACTGTTCCACCTGCCGGAATTAGCTGGCTGGTAGCAGGAGGAACATTATATACTATTGGAGCAGTAATTTATGGTACAAAATGGCCTAAAATTACGTCTCAAGTATTTGGGTTCCATGAAATTTTTCACCTGTTCGTACTAGGCGGAAGTTTCTGCCACTTCTGGTTTATGATAAAATACGTCCTTTATCTATAGCGTCAAAGACTTGGTGCAAGCCAAGTCTTCATTTAAGCGAGGGATAGGTAACCGAATTAAGTTTCGCTTTTATGCTTGCAAAGTACCGCTTTGATGGTAAAATAATCTACTTCTTCAGGCAGTGCTTCCTTAATGGGTTTTAATTTCTGTGCTCCTATCTTTTCAATTGCATCTAAAATAAGGGATTCCTGTTCTTTGGTTATGAAATCATCAAAGTTCACAAAAAGACCTTCATTACTGCAGCGGATAAGGTGGTCCTGGACAGTGCTGATTTTTATTTCCCTTTCCTCAGCTATTTCCTGCAATGATTTTCCCTGGTGATACATGTTATAAGTGATAACGTGACTGGGAATTTTATCATCTTTAGATTTATTAGATACTTTCATTGCAGGTTTTTTTACTCTATTAATCCCCTTTTCCTCCACATACTTTTTGATCAGATCTATAAATGCATCACCATACCTGTTTAACTTGGCTTCTCCTACCCCTTTAAGTTTAAGTAATGCTTCCTTATCTGTAGGGCAGTATTCGCTCATTTCACGTAATGTACTGTCATGGAAAATAATATACGGAGGCACTCCTTCCCTGTCTGAAATATCTTTTCGCAAACGCTTTAGCATTTCAAAGAGGGTATCATCTTGAGGTATCTTTTCTTTCTTCTTGCGTACCCTTTGAAAAACTTTTTCCTTGTTCTTTAAGACATGGACGGCTTTTTTCCTTAGTTTTATCACAGGATACTGTCCCTCAGTAAGGTAAAGATAATTATCCGCAATTAAAACATTTATAATATCCTTAATTTCTTTTAGAGTATACTCATCCATAATCCCATAGGTGGACAGCATTTGAAAACCCTGTTCCGTTACTTTCTTACTTTTGGAACCCTTGAGTACTTGAGCAATTAAAGAGCTGCCGTAACCTTCCTTCATACGAACTATACATGAAAAAATCTTTTGGGCCTCTATTGTAATGTCCACAAGCTCACTGTCATCGTTACAGGAACTGCAATTGTTACATTCATCAGGTACATCATCTTCTCCGAAATATTCTAAAATAAACTTTCGTAAACAACTTTGGGTATGGCAATAATCTACCATGGCCTGCAACTTTTTATATTCATTTATTTTTCTTTCCGGTGAAAGGGAAGTCTGTTCTATTAAGAATTTCTGAATCATAATATCTTTAGGTTCAAATAACAAAATGCATTCACTTGGCTCACCGTCTCTTCCTGCGCGACCTGCTTCCTGATAATAGGCCTCCATATTTTTAGGCAGGTTATAGTGAACCACATACCGGACATTCGACTTATCAATGCCCATACCAAAGGCATTAGTTGCCACCATAATATTTAAATCGTCATATATAAAAGCTTCCTGGCTTTTCTTTCTCTCCTCATCACTTAAGCCTGCATGATACCTGCCTGCACTGTACCCTTTTTCCTGCAAAATTTTATACAGCCTATCCACTTCTTTTCTGGTGGCAGCATAGATAATTCCCGACCTGTCCTTATTTTCTTGAACATAATTCATCATAAAGTCATTTTTATTTTCGCCCCTTACCACAGAAAAAAATAAGTTTTCACGGTTAAAGCCGGAAATATAAACGTTTGGATTGCGGAGTGATAAGAGTTTTATAACATCTTCCTTTACTTCTGCAGTAGCAGTTGCAGTAAAGGCTGCAACAATAGGTCTGGCAGGTAATTTTTTTATTAAAGATGAAATGGACCTGTAGCTTGGCCTGAAATCATGTCCCCACTGGGAAACGCAGTGCGCTTCATCTACTGCCAGTAAAGAAATATCGAGAAACTTCAACAACTCACAAAATCGTCCAGATTCCAATCTCTCAGGAGCCACATAAATAAGTTTAAATTCTCCGTTTTTAGCTTTCCGGAGCCTCAGTTTAACTTCTTGATAATCTAAAGAACTGTTTATGTAAGTAGCCGGCAGACCCATGTTATTGAGAGAATCTACCTGATCCTTCATCAGGGAAATTAAAGGAGAAATAACCAAAGTTACTCCCTTGAGCAAAAGGGCCGGTATTTGGTAGCAAATTGATTTACCTCCACCTGTGGGCATTATGGTAAATGTATCGCTTCCTTCTAAGATACTTCTAATAATTTTTTCCTGCCCGGCTCTAAATGTTTGATAACCATAGTAATTCTGCAATATTTTTAATGCATTTTCCAGCATTGCCTCAACTCTCCCACAATATGTTGGTACTATTAAACAGTATATCACTAATATTAATAATTTTTGATAATAAATTTTCTCAATTTAGCTAACAATAAAGTTATAAATAATAAGGATAATAAGGTGGAGTGATATGAAAAAAAATGGACTGGCAGCGTGGCAACTGACTATGCTGGCTCTTGGAACAGTCGTAGGCGGCTACTTTTGGCTTGGGAAGAATGGTTCGATCTTTGGCAAGTGCAGGCCATGCCCCGCTGCTTTTAATAGATAAAGGCGATGTACCTTTAAAAGGTATTCTTTTTTCCGGAGCCGCGATGTTAGCTGCGGTAGCTTTAGGTTATATACTGCCCAGCCGGATATATATTTTTCTTGTAAGTTCCGGAGGCTTTTCATTACTTTTTGCCTACGTTGTTATTATGTTTACCCACTATCGTTTTAGAAAAATGAACGGCTGCCCTCCCCACGGGCACTGCCAGCTTGCAGGATTTCCTTATACCTCTTGGCTGGCTATTGTCAGTTTGTTAATTATCGTTGCTACAATGCCTTTAATTCCGGGGCAGGGTTCAGGTCTATTTGCGGGATTAATACTGGTGGCTTTCTATTCATTAACTTACCTGCTATTTAAAATTTTGCCTCAAAAATTAAATCCTCAAAACCTAGCGCCTACAAAACCTTTATTTCTAGAAAACAAATCAATAAAGAGAGAGGATTTCCGAAAAACAAAAATGGAGTTTGCTGAAGAAAATTCGCAAGAAGAGGATTAAAAAGGCTAATAGGGACTTTTCCCTATTAGCCAAAACTTAAATACCTAAGCCCTTACGTCTTTCCTTAATTGCATTAAACAATTTATCTGCAGCCTTTTTCGAATCGGTTTCTACAATAAAGTAACCGCCAAGCAGATCTTTTGTTTTCTCAGTTAAAAATTCAGCAACTACAGAAGAACCCATAATTTGTGGTACAATTCCTATATGGGTAGGTAGTCCCAAAGCAACTGCCCAAGTCCCAATTGCCACTGCCTTCTCCGCCATAGCCTCTGGTGCAGAAGCTACGAGAGGTAGTTTGTCTAAATCTACTCCTAGCTTATTAGCAATGGCAACAGCTACTTTAACTGCCCTGGTATTATCGACACAAGAGCCCATGTGCAATACTAAAGGTAGAGGTCCGTTAAGTCCGGCTGCCTTACCAATGGTAGTAAGTACGGCTTTTAAGGAATCACCGGCATAAGCCTCAGTTGCCTCCTGAGTCATTAGACCGTTCTTAGCAAAAGCACCAGCTCCACAACCGGTAGCTAACATCAAGACGTTATTTTTAGCCAGCTCTTTAGCAATAGTCATAAAGTTATGGTCTTGAATTGTCTGAGGATTGTTACAACCGGCAAACAATGCAATACCTTGAATGTTTCCGTTAACAATATTATCAATTAAAGGCTTTAACGGGTCTTTAGCATTTACCTTGCTTAAGGCCGCCATGATTGCCTCAGCGCTGAAGCCGGCAATGGCTGTTTGCTTAGAATCAGGAATATTAACTTTAGCGTTGTCCCGTCTTTTAAAGGCATCAATTGCCAGCTCAACAATCTTTTTAGCGCTGTCAAAGGCTGAATCTTCATGGAACTCTATATGAGTAGCGCCAGTAATCTTGTTCTCTTGCATAGTGGTAATTACTTCTGTATGGAAACACTCAGCTAAGCCGGTAAGAGAAGGCATAATACATTGCACATCGACGACCATAGCATCTACAGCGCCTGTAATTATGGCCAATTCCTGAGACAGGTAGTTAGTAGCCAGAGGAATTCCACGCCGCATCATCACTTCGTTACCCGTACAACAAATACCAACGATATTAATACCTTCTTTAGCCCCTGCTTTTTTAGCTTCTTCATTCATCTTCAACGCTACATCGCAAACAATTTCACTAAGTACAGGGTTATGACCGTGAACCGCAATGTTGACAGCATCTTCCTTCAGCACGCCGAGGTTGGCTGTAGTAACTACCGGTTCAGGTGTACCAAATAAGACATCAGATAACTCCGTTGATAAATACATACCCGTATAATCTGCCAGCGCTCCCTTTAACCCACCAAGCAAAACATTGACTGCATCGGCATCACAACCAACATGAGTGCGACCCATAATCTGGGTGACAACGGCATCGATATTGTGCGGCATAACCCCTAGATCTATCAGTTTGTCCACCCGCTCAGCGGTCATGGTTTCTTTGGCCCAGTTACAAGGTATGCTAGACTTCTGACGTGAGAAATCCTCCAGGGAAGCTAAAGCTACTTCTTTTGCCACTTGCTTTATATCTTTACCTGCCGGCGCCAAGTTTAATTTTTCTGCTATACTTTTTAGCTTTTGCTCATCTTTGATTTGATATGCAAGTGCATGTCCTTCGCCAACTTCCAATAAAGTTAAAGCTACGTGACGACCGTGCTCGGAATGCGCAGCAGCACCTGCAGCAAGCATTCTGATCAAATTTCGAGCCGCGATGGTATGAGCATCCGCTCCACAAACACCTCTTTGTGGTCCGTTGCCGAAGGGATCAATTCGGCAAGGCCCTTTCCAACAAATCCGACAGCAAATTCCTAATTCACCAAAACCACACTGTGGTTTCATCGCCTCAAAACGATCCCAAACTGTTTCAATTCCTTCCTTACTAGCTATGGAAAGTAACTGATCAACAGAAGGATCAACAGAATTTTTGTTACTCATGATGTCCCCTCCCTGCTTATTTGTGTGTATGAGCTTCCGCAAGTTCTTTTGCTCTTGTCTTAAAGAGTTTATTGCGATAACTTTCGAGATCTATCAACATTATTGCCTTTGTAGGACATGCCTCAATACAGGCATAAGATTTTTCCTTATTATCCTTTATTCTGCTATAACAAAGATCACACTTTCTAGCTTTGGCTTTCTTGGTTCGACTGTTACCCCCTTCTTTCTTATCTGCTCTTATGGTAATAGCTCCGAAAGGACATACCATGACACAAACCTTACAGCCAACACAATTCTTCTCATTGATTTTAACCAACCCGTCTTCTTGATATATTGCTCCTATAGGACAGGCTAGTGCACAAGGTGCATCTTCACATTGTCTACATTGCATAGGCATAACCATATCATCAACTTGAACTACTGAGTTTCTTGGCTGTAATTGTAAGCCTTGGGTTACGGCAGTTTGTAAATCACAATCTGCATGAGCAATAGCACAGGCCAGCTCACAGTTCTTGCATCCCAAGCACTTTCGGGGATCAGCGTAAATAAAGGAATTCTCTTTAGCTCTCTCCATTTGGATTCACCACCTTTCTATTGTTCTACTTCCAAACTCTCAATGTACAATTCCCTTCCAGCAATGATATCTACAGATCTGCTCTCACATTGTGGACATTGAAAATTGTAATTGCAAACCCGGAACACATTGGTACACTCCCGACACTTTCCCTGCAGCGGAATCCGCTCAATAACCAGCTCTGCACCTTCTACAACAGTATTTTGCGCATAAGCCTCAAAACACGCGGTTAAAGTCATATGTTCCACTGCTGTCATTTCGCCAACTTTTAGTTTTACCTTCAAGATCTTTTGGATTTGGTGCTCTTCTACCTTATCATTGATAATCTTAAATAAACTATCTACTATTGCCATCTCATGCATGGCTATCGCACCCTTTCACAGCGACATAAATCAAAAGGACTACTGCCAAGTTTTAAGGATAATTGAATCAAGCCAACAGAGTTTTAGGGTAAGCCTGGTACCTGGTTTTCTAGATTTTAGCATTTATCTTTCGGTGCAGGAGATACAGGGATCAATACTAGTAATAATAAGTGGGATATCAGCCACTTTATTTCCAGGCATCATAACATTAAGCGCTTCCCAGTTCATATAAGTAGGCACTCGCCACTTAAGGCGTTCCGGCTTATCAGAACCATTGGTACGTAGATAATAAATCAATTCTCCTCGCGGAGCTTCTGATTTGGCTATGGCTTCCCCAGCAGGTATTTCCGGTAAATGGTCAATACAAGTTGGACCGTCAGGTAATTCTTTTAGACATAGTTCAATAATATTGACAGCTTCCTGAATTTCCCTTAACCTAACTATGGCTCTTGCTCTAACATCACTACCATTTTCTACATGAACATTAACCTTTATTTTGTCATAGGCGGCATAAGGACTCTTCACCCGTACATCATAATCTATACCAGACCCTCGAGCTACAGGACCAACCACACCATACCGGACAGCTTCTTCTTTAGGTAAAACCCCTACTCCTTCAGTTCGAGCTCGAACAAACTTATTGTTCATATAAATGTCGATAATTTCTTCTAAGGGCTTTTTCAACCTGTCAATCTGCTTCCTTATATATTTAATTTTTTCATCAGACAGGTCATATCGTACGCCGCCAATGCAATTAACAGCCAGGTCCATCCGATTACCATAAATAGTCTCTTTGGTATCCTGGACTATCTCCCGTATCTCCATCACATGCATAAATAAGGAATCAAAACCAATGATATGAGCCAATATACCAGCATTGAACAAGTTGGATGCTATCCTTTTTATTTCATCAGCGATAACCCTTAGATATTGGGCTCTTTCCGGGACTTCAATGCCAGCAATCTTCTCAAGGGCCATACAATAGGTACATGGATGGTTATTTGAACACAGCGAACAAAGACGCTCAGTTAAAGTTATATTTTGGTAGATATTGCGTTGCATTACCAAGGATTCCATACCCCGGTGCACATACCCTGCCGTTATATCCAGGCCAACAACAGTCTCTCCTTCAACCTGCACCCGGAAATACATTGGTTCTTCTAACGCTACATGTAGTGGGCCTACTGGGATGGTATAAGTGCTCATTTAGTATCTACCTCCTTAGAAGTGGCTGCAAATACCTTCTCCCACAACGTTTTACTAGTTGCTCCGTTCATAGCAACTGATAAAGGAATTAATTTATTCATTATTCCTTCATCAATAGTTTCATCAAGAAACAATCTCTTTGGATTAGGATGGCCGACTACTTTAATACCATACAATTCTTGTAATTCGCGTTCCGTCCAATCAGCGCTTTTTAAAATCGGAGTAATGGAATTAACTTTACCACTATTACGGGGTATTTCAATGGTAACTGTGCAAGTACAGCCATCCAGATCAAAATGGTAAGCTATTTCATGAACATCTCTCTGGTGGACATCTTTAGTTTTATAAGCTGTAATAGTGATTACCCGGCCGCCCAAGCCTGACACAATCAAAGCAACATTAGTAATTTGGCTGTGATCATCTAGCCTACACCAGCCAGTAACCACTCCTTTAGAATCTGTTTCCCAACGCAAGGAGAATCCTTGACCTATAGTCCGGATGAGTTTCTCTTCAAATTCTTTTTGAATATTCCGATCCATCCTTTTCCCTCCTTTCTTTTAACCACATACTTTTTCTTTACGACACTTTGAACATAGCTTACTTAATCTTTCAATGTCCTTATTAACATTATCGTAAGCTACATTCAATAACTCAGGGGCAGTGGGTACCATAGGTGTGCCACATGAGGCACAGGGTACATATTTAATGAATCCCTTTTCCACATATCTGTATTTGTCCTCTTGCCTGTGAGCTGTATGATAGTCCTCAGTTAAGCGTATTGCTTTAGTTGGGCAGTAATGTTCACAGAGACCGCAAAAGGCACACGTATTATGCCAAAGTATAAACTCCAGACCACTTTTGTCGGACACTTCCCTGATTTGGATTGCTCCACCGGCACAAACGTGCTCACACATTCTACAGGCAACACAAGCCTTGGCATTATATTTGATTTTGCCTCTCAGTCCCTTGGGAACAAAAGTTTCACCGTAGGGATAAGGATCAGTAGACGGACCTTTGAGCAAATTGCGAATGGCTATTTTTAAAAATGAAGACATGTGCAACTCTCCTTTACAGCCTGGTTTCCCAAATTTTGATGGCTTCAACTATCCCGTCGATAATCGCCTGGGGTCTGGGAGGACAGCCCGGTACATTTACATCTACCGGAATAAAGTTGTCAATAGGGCCGCTAATAGCATAACTGTCTCTAAACACCCCTCCCGATATAGGACACACCCCTATGGCTACCGTCACTTTAGGATCAGGAATTTCATCGTAAAGACGCAAAACCTTTTCCTTAACCCGAGCAGTAAGAGGACCGGTAATCAAAACGATGTCGGCATGCTTTGGACTTCCACAATATTTACAGCCTAAGCGTTCAACATCATAACGAGGGATACATGCCGTAGTTGCCAGTTCCACATCACAGCCATTACAGGATCCCGCATTGATACGGTACAACCATGGTGATTTCTTGGCAATTTTTTGCAGTAGCTTTTTCATCCAGACTCCTCCTGTTATCTTTGTAACAACGTTAAAACCAAGCTGATCAAAGCCAGTACTGTCGGATACCTAAGATAGAATTTAAAGGCCTGATCCATCCGTACTCTTCCCGTACTGGTACGAACAATTGTAATGGCAATTACCATTAAGACTAAACATTTTAGGAAAAACCACAATAAGTTAACCAAGAAATTTTTACCCAGGGGTGTCGGGAAAAAGAGCGCTATGGCTAAACCCAATACCACAATCATTTTTAGGGAGGTCATTAGTTTAAATAAAGCTAAACCGGTACCCGAATATTCCAGAATAGGACCCTCGACAATTTCAGTTTCCGCCTCGGGGATATCAAAGGGGACCACCCCCATATTACCCGGAATGAAGACCAGAAAAGCCAGCAGAGCCGGTAACATGGTGTAATCAAAAAGTAATGCACCGTTTTCCAGTTGGAACTGCACAATTTCACTTAAAGAAAAGGTAGCTATACCACCTGTTGCCAATCCAACCTTCAAAGCAATCGTTACCAGCACTACCAGTAACGGCAACTCATAGGACATCATCATGACCATTTCCCTGGAAAAGCCTACAGCCCCAAATGGTGAACTGGAGGCAGAACCACCGATCATCAAAGCAATAGCAGGTAATGCCAGCAAGTAAAGCAAAACCAACAAATCTCCCGAATACTTAAAACCTTGGTATACGCCAGCAATAGGTATCAATGTCACGGCTGCCATCATCCCTGCAAACCCCAACAATGGCGCTAACCAAAAGGCCTGTAAGTGCGCGGTACCCGGTACAACCATCTCCTTCCTGGTAAGTTTGACCAGATCAATAAATGGCTGATAGACAGGGGGGCCAACCCGCCTCTGTAATCGTGCAGCAATTTTACGGTCAATTCCCATAAGAAACAACCCAAGGGCTACGGCAAACAAGCCGCCGGGAAAAATCAATAAATTCAAGATTAGTTGAACAAAGTTCGTCACAATTACACCCCCTTACCCAAGCCGGTTATCTGGTACAGAACCTTAATACAACGTTTTACCAGTCCTTTTGGCGATTCATAAAGATTATGCGAATTAACATGCACCTCTTCAGCTTTTAAATCAGATACCCCACAAGTATAAATTTTCGTATATCTGATTTTTCCATTGCCAATAAAGTAGATACCAATACCTGCAATAAGAGCTGTTGCCAACAGTACAGCGATAACCCCGGCATTCCAAGCTCCCAAACCGGAATCAACCCCGAAAAGTGAAACTGAAACCGGTGTAAGGCCCAACCAGCTCTCTATGGCAACAATAGTACTTAGTGGTATCCCCGGGAATACACCAAAAACCACACACAAAACTGCCAAAATTATCATAGGAATTTGCATTGTCCAAGGAGCTTCAGTTACATTTTCTAACTCTTTAGGTAATTGCCCGAAAAAGGCAGAATGCAAAAACTTAACAAACGAAGCTAAGGTCAAAACACTGGCCAACAAAGAGAGCAAAGCTAAAAACACATAACCTTTCTCCATGGCAGCTTCATAGATTATCCATTTAGAGGTAAATCCATTAAACGGCGGAATACCGGCAATAGAAAATGCCCCAATGGCAAAGGCCCCGAGAGTCACCGGCATCTTCCTGCCAATTCCCCCCAACCTATTGAGGTCGCCAATTCCAGTCTTAACCATAATGGTGCCGGCAACCAAAAAAAGCAGGTCCTTAAACAGCATATGGTTAACTAAATGCAGCAATCCTCCTGCCACTCCTAAAGAAGAGCCTAGGCTTATTCCTAAAATGATGTAACCCATCTGGCTTACAGTTGAATATATAAGCATGAGTTTAATACCATTTTGCAACAGAGCCAGTGCAGCAGCCATTAAAATTGTTAAGGCACTTACCCAGGCAACAGTATACATCAGCCCGGGTATCTCTCCAGCCAAGCCAAATTTGCTTATAAGGGCAACGCCACCGAAAACATAGAATAATTTAGCCATCCCGAAAGGCGCACTTTTTAAAAGTACAGAAGAAATATAACCACTGACCGGTGTTGGTGCAGTTGGCGGATGCATCTGATAGTCGATGCGGAAAGGTAGCATAGCTGCCTTCATTGCAAAGCCGAGCAACATCAAAATCAAGCCCAAAGCCACAAGGCCTGTCGGCAAAGCACTTAACCGCCCGGCCAGCTCACCCATCTCAAAAGTACCGGTTTTAGCTGTTAATACAAGAAGTCCTAAAAACATCAAACTGGCTCCAACATAATTAAAAATAAAGTATTTGAAACCTTCCCGTAATGCCTCTTTGGTTTCCTCATGAATAATCACAAAGTACAGAGTCCAGCTGCTCATGATTTCCCAGAAAGCAAAGAAACTGAAGAGATCTTTGCTTACCGCCACACCCAGAAGGCCGCCAATCATTAAAACAAAGAATGTGTAAAAGCGACTCTGTGCATGTCCATGCTCCATATAACCCAATGAGTAGAGCAAATTTAAAACTCCAATAAAGGCGATAAGTAAAGCAAAACTCCAGGAAAAAACGTCAAGATCGGAAGATGCAGTAAATACTGTTATCAATGTTGCCACCATTGTCACAACTGCTAACCAGCCGCTGACCTTGGCCGAACGTCTTCCCAAAAGGTAAGTAACCAGAGCGCCTACAATCGGAATTACCGCAACCATGGGCCAAACGATGGAAACGTTAGGAATAGCAGTTACAGCCATTTGTCCTTTAGCTGCAATAAAATCAGCCACCGGCTTAACTAAAGCCATGCCTGCTTGCGGATACAAACCATTAAAAACAGCCAAACCCGTTAGGATCCCAATTGGAATCAACATGGTAATCGGAGCTTCCTTAAGAGCGGGACCCTCATACTTTTCAAAGAAAATAATCCTAATCAATTTCAGGTAATAAAAACCACCAATAATACTACCCATAAGTATTAAACCTGCCAATGCCAAATGACCGGATTGTACACTGGCGTAAAGCATTAAGAATTTACTGATGAACCCGTTAAAAGGCGGCAAGCCCATAATGGCTAAAATACCAATACTAAAACATAAAGCCGTTACAGGCATTACCCGACCGATACCTTTGAACTTAGTTATTTCCTGACTCTTCAAGCGAAAGATTAAAGCTCCCACAGCCAAGAATAAGAGGTTTTTCATGATCGCATGATTTAAAACATGATAAAGGGTGCCAATAAGACTCAAATAAGTACCTATTCCCAAAGTAATTACTATCTCCCCCACCTGGGCCATAGTCGAATAAGCCAACATCTTTTTAATGTCGGTCTGCCGGAGGGCCATGATTTCACCGACCAAAAATGTCAGCGCCCCAAGCATGGAAATAACAAATCCAATGGTTGAAAACTGACCGGCAGTACCCAACTCAGCCAGTAAACCCGCACCAAAAACAACAAAGAGAATACGTACAAGCCCGTAAATACCGGTTTTGGTCAAAATCCCTGACATTGGCGCGGAAATAGACGAAGGCGCTACAGGGTGAGCATCAGGCAGCCAACTATGCATTGGCGCCAAGCCTGTTTTGACACCAAAACCGATTATAAACATTCCCAACACTACTAACATAAGACTTGGAGATAATACCTGTAAATTTGCAGAAATTACCGCCATATCGAAGGTTCCAAGTTTTACATGCAGTGTTAAAATTGCAAAATGCATAATGTAAGCTCCGGAAGTACACATAATAAAATATTTGAAACCTGCCCGCAGGGCTTTTTTACTTTGCTCATGAATAACCAAAAAGTAAGAAGTCCAGGTCATTAATTCCCAGAAAATGTAAAAATTTCCCAGCTCTTTGCTGGTTGTTAAACCCAACAACGTGCCTAACATTAAGAGTAAGAAGAAAAAGTAACGGTTTGTATACTGCTTACCCTTTAAATAACCCACAGAGTAAAGAGTGACTAAGAAACCAATAAAGGCCATAATCAGAGCAAAAAGTTTTGACAGACTGTCAAAATCGCCACCTTGCCAAGCCAAGTATACCGTTGTGCTGGTAATGACAACCGCAAGTAAATTACGTAAGGCCGGCGAAAAACGCCCAACAAGATAAACTATAAACCCACCCACATAGGGAACGAGAACCAAGGTGGACCAAGGTGATTCAAAGACAGGTAATTGATCCGGACCTGTACTCCCTAATAATACGGCAGCAGCATGCTCAACATTGTGAATGAAAGGCTCCGGAAACAAGCCCATAAAAGCAGTCAGACCGCTCAGGACCAGTAACACTGCCATCAAAGCAGGAGAAGTTTCTCTGACTTTTACTGCCACCTGTCCTTCTTGGACGGGTTCCTCGAAACACAGTCTTTGAATTACCAGAAGGTAATAAACTGCCTCAATAATACTACCTAACGTGGCCATAGCAGCAAAAACCAAGTGGCCGCTCTGAATAGCTGCATAAATAATTAAAAATTTACTAATAGAACCCTTAAATGGCGATAAGCCCATTACTGAGAACAACCCGAAACCGAATAAGGTTGCTGTAACAGGCATGGTCTTGCCTATCCCTTGGAGCTTTTCAATACTATGAGAGCGGCCTCGTGCGATAAATGCCGCTGCAGCGAAAAAGACCAATCCCCTCATTACAATTTGGTATTCCAAATGCAGCAGAGCTCCTGAGATACCTTCATAGGTACCCATACCTAGTCCCAGCAAAATATACCCAATTTCAGCAATGCTGGATATAATTAGTAATTGAATTAGGTTTTTCATCTGCTTCAGTGCAACTAGTTCACCAACCATTAGAACTATTGCACCAAACAAAGCTATCATATATGACCCATTTATTAGAGTACCAAAATCCACATTTCCTGCCTCCTTCACCAAAACAACTTGTTGTTTTGTTCCCATTTTCACTTTAACGAAGAGTGAAAAGAAATTCTGTCGGGTAAACGATGATTTTCCAAAAAAAATTAAATTCAGCGATTTTTTTGCTGTATTGCGACCGCAAAAGAGAAATATACTATGGAACAACATAAAAAAGAAGCGAAAGAGTATTTTCGCTTCTTAACTAGAAACCTGAGTTTATCTCCTGCAATTTTTTTAAGTCTTTAATCAAAATGGTTCGCCTATTCACTTTTTCCAAAATGCCCGACTTTCGCAGGTCATTTAAAATAACTGAAACTGTTTGACGGGTAGCTCCTACAATCTGAGCAATTTCTCCAGTAGTTAAGCCCAGCTCTAACTTAATTCCCTGTTGTACCGGTATACCCTTGTCTTCCACAGCCTGAACTAAAAATTCGGTCAGCCTTAAGTATATATCTTTAAAAACTAAACCATTAATTATGGTAATTGAGTTTTTCAGTAAATCCCCCAATACTTTAACCATATTCAGACTAAAAGCAGGGGAATCAACAACAATCTTTTGGAAGGTGCGGACATCAGTAACCAATATAATTGTATCTTCCATAGCCTGAATAAAGGCTCTAGTATGTGTACTGTAGACATCACCCGGCTCCAAAATGGACAGGGTAAATTCCTTATCTTCATAAGCCAGATAAACCCTAACCTTTCCACACTTTACTAAAAATACCGAGTTTTCTTCATTATTCGGTAAATAGAGTATTTCATTTTTAATAAACCGGCGTTCCTGAAACTCTTTCAAGAACTTAGCATACTCTGACGAACTCAGGGTTTCCAATAAGTCGATATCTGTTAACCTCATTCTGGTTGGCATAATCCTTCCCCCCCGGCATCTTTGGGAATAGTTAGCTGGTAACTCCCACCCGCTCCAGAAACGTACTAATTCTGTTAGGTATAAGTTTTGACAAAAAAAGTGTGCTATCGTCGGCAGAACTTCGCTTTTGAAAACCACTCTGGGTCGTATCAAAAAAGCAAGTTTAACTTCCTCCCTGCTTATTATTTAATGACTGGCCCAAACTTATTCGTCGAAACTTACTCGGTAAATAGCTAATTCTTGCCTAATATGGTGACCTCTTCAACAAATCCGCGGTAGGTGTTCTCCCTCAAGCACTGGTAATATCCTTTTAGCTCCTAATTCAGTTTCCACTAAAACTTTACCAGAATCATCCCTGGAAGTGACTCTGCCAATTACACGACCGGCTCTGCCCAACGGGTGATTCCTCAATACATCCATTATTTCACTTTCCTTTTCCGGCCTGGCAAAAATTAACAACTTGCCTTCATTTGCCAGGTACAGGGGATCCAAACCCAGCATGCTGCAACCGGCAGCCACTGCAGGGTGTACAGGAACTGCTTCATTTAAAATTTCCATGGTCATTTTAGATTGCCTTGCAAGCTCGTATAGGACTGAAGCAACTCCCCCGCGAGTAGGGTCCCGCATACAAGATACTCCTCCTGTGGAAACCAAAAGTTCCGCCAAATCACCCAATGGCGCACAATCGCTGGCAATCTGCCCGCCAAAGTATAAATCTTCCCGCTGGCATAAAACGGCCATCCCGTGGTCGCCAACTGTTCCACTTATTATTATCAAATCTCCTACCGAAATTTTCGTTGGCCCTGGGGAAACCCCTTCAGGAACTATTCCAATGCCAGTTGTATTTATGAATATATTATCGGCACTACCACGTTCCACTACCTTGGTATCTCCCGTGACAACAAGAACACCGGCGCTTGCTGCAGTATCCGAAAGGGAACGGAGAATTCTTTTTAAGTCTTCTACCGAAAAGCCCTCCTCTATAATCAAGCCAACGCTTAAAAATTTCGGTATCGCTCCGCAAACCGCCAGGTCATTAATAGTACCGCAGGCAGCCAGCTTCCCGATATCTCCGCCAGGAAAAAATAAGGGAGAGATAACATAACTGTCTGTTGTCATTGCAATTTTTCCGCCTTCAAGCGCTAGAAACGCCGAATCCAAAAGCTCCTGTCCGCCGTTATTGCCAAAAATGGGATAGATAATTTTTTCAATAAGCTCCCGGGACAATTCCCCTCCACTGCCGTGGGCAAGTAGAATATTATCTCCCTTCATTCTATCCACCTCCTATCCAGCTCCATTTTAAGTAAAACGATAATATGCAGCGCAAACTCCTTCAGAAGATACCATACAGGGCCCTATAGGATTAAGGGGTGTGCATGCTCTACGAAACAACCTGCATTCCGGAGGCAGTTTAATTCCCTTCAGAATGTCCCCACAAGCACAATTCTTGTTAGATTCTTCCTTTTCATCAGCGTATGGTTCCGGGATATTGAATTTTCCCTTAGCATCATGGTTTCGAAAGCTTTCCCTTATCCTTAGACCACTTTTAGGAATCAAACCGAGACCTCTCCACCAGGCATCTGTCGGTTCAAAGACCCTGGCAATTACCTGCCTGGCAAGGTGGTTCCCCTGGGGTAAAACTCCCCTCCTGTACTGGATCTCAACGCAGGGGTTATCTTCCATTATTTGCTTAAGAAGCATTACGAGGCCCTGTAAAATATCATGTGTCTCAAACCCTGTAATCACACTTGCCTTACGATACTCTCGAACAAGGAAGTAATAGGGTTCAACCCCAATAATGGTGCTAACATGTCCCGGTAAAATAAAACCATCAATCTTTACCTCTTTATCCAACAGCAGTGCTTCCAGCGCCGGAGGAACTAATTTGTGCAAGGAATAAACGGAAAAATTTTCAATCCCTTCTTCCCGGGCCTGAATTACAGACATTGCCACCGTCGGAGCGGTAGTTTCAAATCCGGCCCCCAAAAATACCACTTCTTTACCGGGATTCTTTTTTGCCAGTTTCAATGCATCTAGCGTTGAATAGACTACACTTACCTCTGCCCCCTGTCCCCTGGCATCTGCCAAACTGCTACCCTTTTTACCGGGAACCCGTAGCAGGTCTCCGAAGGTAACGATAATAACATTCCTTTGCCGAGCCAGCTCTAAATAAGCCTCAATCTCCCAGTCATGAGTGACACAAACTGGGCAACCGGGACCGGAAAGCAATCTGATATTGCCAGGCAATAGCTGCCTGAGGCCGCTTTTACCGATGGCCATAGTATGGGCACCGCAAACTTCCATAATATTTAGCTGCTTATCCGCAGGAGCTAATCTTTCAACCTGTTGTACCAGTTTGGCCAGTTGTCTTTTATTTGCTGTTCGATTCATGTAACCCCTCCAGCAATCTCAAAGTTTCCCGGGCCTCCTCATTATTTATCCGTTGGATGGCATAACCTGCATGTACCAGTACCCAGTCACCTGCATTCACTTCCGGAGTTAAAGCAATTGAAATTTCCCGTGAAATCCCTTCCAGTTCAGCAATTGCCATTGTTCCCGTTACTTTTATAACCTTAAGGGGTACTGCCAAGCACATTCTTCGTCACCTCGTTTCCAATCACTGCCTGCCCCAGCGATATACCTCCGTCATTGGGAGGGACTTCCTTATGGCGGTATACCGCTATCCCCTCTTTAGCCAGTAATTCCATTACCAATTCAGTTAATAATTTGTTTTGGAAGACACCTCCAGATATAACCACCTTATTTAACCCGGTACTGCGGGACATATATAATACGCCGTCCCTGATTGCTCGGGCAACCCCAAGATGAAATTTATATGCCATACGTGCAATATCTAATCCGGATAACAAATCGGAAATGAGTTCCTCCCACAATGGCGCTGTGTCCAATTCAAAGGTTAAATCTTCATTATCTTTCATCAGTATAGTATAAAAACCTTCCTCATGTCCGGCCATCCCGGCCCTGGCTTCCATTTCCATTGGGCCCTGTCCCTCATACTTTGTTTCCCGGCAGATTCCCATTAAAGCCGCAGCTGCATCAAATAACCTGCCACAGCTTGAGGTGGCTACCGAATTAATACCCTTTTTAAGCTGCACTTCCAGGACCTCAACTTCGCAGGGACTTAATCCGCTCAGCCATTTAGAAGCGTATACCCTGCCAGCTTCCCCCAGGGTAGAATGAAGAAAGCTATATGCCATTCGCAGAGGCCTTTTTATGGAAGCCTCTCCGCCCGGAAGCGGAACCTTTGCCAGGTGGCCCATACGTTTAAAAGAACTGTAATCACCGCAGAGAAATTCAAACCCCCAAATTGTACCATCGGTTCCATATCCAGTACCGTCACAGACCACTGCCATTACCCTCTCAGCCAGCCCATTTTCTGCCATACAACTGACCATATGAGAATGATGGTGCTGTACACCTATTGCCGGCAATCCCCATTGGGACGCCAGTTCCTGAGCGTAGCAAGTGGTCTGGTAACCGGGGTGGAGATCGTGAACAAGTAATTTAGGTTTTATCCCCAGGAGAGAAATCATTTTGGAAACAGTATTTTTGTATATTTCAAAATTTAAGTAATTGTCCAAATCCCCTAAATGCTGGCTAAGAAAAACCCGGTCTCCTTTGGCCAGGGCAAAGGTATTTTTTAGATTCCCCCCACCGGCAAGAAGCGGTGTTAACTCCCTCCTCTGCAATTGTACGGGTAACGGGACATACCCCCGGGACCTTCTTACGGGTTGCCAGGTATTTCCCACCACCATTCCTACAGAATCATCACAGGGATTTTCTATTTCCCGATTATGAAAAATAAAATAATCAGCGATACCTTTTAGTTTTTCCGTTGCTTCCTCGTTTTTAGTAATTAGCGGGTCACCGGATAAATTGGCACTTGTCATTACCAGCAAAGGAGTTTCGGGAGAAAATAACAACCAGTGAAGGGGTGTATAGGGTAACATCACTCCCAAGGTATCCAGATTGGGATTAATTTCTGGAGGAAGTTCTCCTCTGATCTCTTCCCTTTGCTTTAAAATTACAATTGTCCTGGCAGGACTTACCAGGTACTCCTCTTCCAAAGCTGATAAATGGCAGTATTTTCTCACAGTATTAAGGTCATAAGCCATTAGAGCAAAAGGTTTGGCATCCCTGAACTTACGCTTCCTTAATTTGGATACCGCCTTTCCATCAAGAGCATTACAGGCCAGGTGGAACCCTCCTAATCCTTTTACGGCAACAATTGCACCCTCCTTAAACAGTTCCCGAAAATCTTTATTACAGGATTTACCCCGGCTATCTCTAACTTCAATTTTTGGACCACATGCCGGGCAGGCATTGGGCTGGGCATGAAAACGCCTGTTTGAGGGATCGTCATATTCCTGCCGGCATTGCGGGCACATGGTAAATTCCCTCATGGTGGTAAGATGCCGGTCATAGGGAATATCTCTAATAATCGTAAACCTGGGACCGCAGTTGGTACAGTTGATAAAGGGGTAAGAAAACCTTCTGTCAGAAGGATCCTGCAGTTCAGCTAAACAGTCAGAACATATTCCCACATCCGGGGAAATTAAGACCCGTTTATCATCCTGAACAGAACTTTTCTGAATAAAGAAACCAGAATACCCCTGAAAAGCAGCCGGCGAGGAGTCATATCCCGTTATTTTGGCCAGCGGTGGTGGGGAAGATAATAGTTCCGTCAGTGCCTGTGAAATCTTTTCCTCCTGCCCTTCCCAGTGAATAATTACTCCCTGGCTGTTATTGAGTACCCACCCTTTTAATTGATATTTTTGGGAAAGGTTATATACATGAGGGCGAAATCCCACCCCCTGTACAATTCCATAAACCTTTATCTCCTTCGCTGTCGCTTCCTTTCCCACTCTCTCTTTAGCCAAAGGCACCATCCTTCAATTCCCTCCCCGGAAAATGCAGACATCTGGAATATTTCAATGTTGGGATTCAAACTCAGTACATCCCTGGTAAAGTTATCTACATTAAAATTGCTGTAGGGTAATAAGTCAATTTTATTTAAAATACAAGCTTTAGCTTCTCGGAACATGACGGGATATTTTGAAGGTTTATCATCGCCTTCGGGAACACTAACAACTACTATCTTCAAATCCTCACCCAGGTAAAATGCACTTGGGCATACCAGGTTACCTACATTCTCAATGCTAATTAATTCTAAGTTTTCAGTTTCCAATTCCTGCACGGCTCGGTTAACCATATTTGCATCCAGGTGGCAGCCACCTTCAGTATTTATCTGCACCACCGGCACCCCGTAGCGGTGAATCCTTTCCGCATCCCTGGTGGTCATCAAATCCCCTTCTATAACACCGATTTTCAGTTCATCCTTTAATTCCGCAATAGTCCGTTCCAGGATCGTTGTTTTTCCAGCACCGGGAGAACTCATCAGGTTAACAGCGAGAATCCCACACCGGTCAAAAAGTTCCCGGTTTACTGTCGCCAGGTCTTCATTTCTCTTCATAATGTTTCTCAGTACCTTAATTTCCACGGCTAAATCCTCCTATTCTCCTTGCTATAGAATTCCCATACAGTTCCTGACCTGATACAATCCGTTCTACGGACCAACACTTCCACTGCTAGTCAACCTTGCCAGTAACTGATTCTTGATTAGACTGATTTCCTCAGCTATCGTGCCGCCGATATCAAAAGGAGAAACTCCTTCCAAATCAGCCTTTTTGACTTCTTCACTTAAAGAAACAAAACCCAACAATTCAAAATCAACCAAACTATCACTTATAAATTGAACATCTGCCTCATCATGGACTTTACTACCTACCGCAAAAATCTTTTTGATTCCAATATCCTTAGCCAAGCTTCTGATCTGTTCAGCCGTTTGGATACTTCTCCGACCAGGTTCTACCACCACTATCAACGCATCTACCGACTCAGCAGTTCCTCGTCCAAGATGCTCAATTCCTGCTTCCATATCCATAATTAGCACATCTTCCCTCTCAATTAGAAGGTGCTTCATCAATCTTTTAAGTAAGGTATGCTCCGGACAAATACAGCCATTACCACCCTGTTCAACAGTACCCATAACCAATAATTTTACGCCCTCATGCTCAATACAATATTTCTCAGGCAAATCATCTACTTTAGGGTTTAACATGAAATAAGAACCGTAACCACCACTTGCTCCAGTACGTTCTTCAGCCAGCTTTTTCATTTTTGAAAAGGGAGTAATTTTTTTATATTGTGCCTCAGATATACCTAGAGCCGAAGCAAGGTTTGCATCTGGGTCAGCATCTACAGCTAAAACACGATAACCTTCAGCAGCAAAAAGCCGGGCTAAAATCCCGGAAATTGTAGTTTTTCCCACTCCACCTTTGCCCGTAACAGCTATTTTCATAATTGACCTTCCTTCTATCTAGGGTGTTGTAAAAAGTTTAATACTCACAAATCCGTTTTTGGCTAAGCCCAGCTTGCAAAGCTATCATAGATGATCCATAATTAGAGAACCAAAATCCACATTTCCTACCTTCTTCACCAAAATCAACTTTAACGAAAAGTAAAAAAAAATTCCGTCGGGTAAACGACGATTTTCCACAAAAATTAATTTCAGCGATTTTTTGCTGTATGGTGGGTATGACGATTTTAATCTTGGCAGCACAATATTCAGCACTATCCTAGGGCATAGTATCTTTAATTGGGCTTTATTCTTATTTCGTGAAGTTCCTACCGTGCGGCAGCTTGTTGGAAGCTTAATTACCCTTTATGGAATTTACTCCTTTGTCAAACTTGATAACTAAAAACCAAAACACTTTAAGCAGGCTTCCCTTTTACCTTGTAATGCTTTTAAAAATGAATCTATGCTTAGATAACCCAAACTGTCAGCTCCTATATAATCTCTAATCTCAGAAATACTTTTTGAAGAACCAATCAGTTCCTTTTTATATTTTGTATCTATTCCTAAGTAACAGGGTTTTTTTATAACCGGCGAGGCTACTCTAAAATGGACCTGGGCTGCCCCGGCCTTTTTAAGCAATGCAACTATTTTTTTGCTGGTATTTCCCCTGACAATAGAATCATCAACAACTACAACTCTTTTCCCCTGGACATTCTTTTTAATTACATTAAGTTTTAGTGAGATATCCCTTTCCCTTATTTTTTTTGAAGGCTGGATAAAAGTTCTACCAATATAATTGTTTTTAGCAAATCCCATTTCGTAATCTATCCCTGAGGCTTTGGAATATCCGATGGCGGCGGCTAGGCCTGAATCCGGTACACCTATCACTATATCAGCTTTGACCGGATGCTCTTTGAAAAGCTCCTGCCCGGCCAAAACCCTGGAGCTGTAGACATTTACTCCGTCAATGACACTGTCCTGCCTGGCAAAATAAATATATTCAAAGGCACAGGTTGCACATCTAACATTATCTCCATAACTAACGGAACTCCAGCCTTCTTCAGTAATTGCAACTACTTCTCCCGGCGCTACATCCCTGATTAACTCGGCCCCCAGGCTGTCCAGGGTGCAGCTTTCCGAACAGAAAATATAATTATTGTCAAGTTTTCCTAGACATAAAGGCCTTATCCCTTCAGGGTCCCTTATCCCTATCAGCCTGTCATTGAAAAGGATAACTACTGCATACCCACCTTTCAGTTTTTTCATGACAGTGATGATGGATTCTTCAAATGTCTTACCGGCTTCCTGTTCCAGCATCTTGAGAAATACTTCCGAATCAGAAGTTGTCTTAAATTTTACTCCCTTTTTTAGTAATTCATTTTTATAAAACAGGGAATTGGTAAGATGGCCGTTATGTGCTATCGCGATCTCCCTTTCCTGCAATTTAGCAAGTAACGGTTGAGCGTTTTGTAAATTACTCCTGCCAGATGTGGAATACCTTACATGTCCAATAGCAGCTTTACCCTGTAAGTTATTAAATTCCTTTTTATTGAATACTTCGGATACAAGGCCCATCCCCTTGCAGGATTGCAGGTGATTTCCATCAGAAAGCGCTATTCCGCAGCTTTCCTGACCCCTATGCTGCAGGGTACTCAGGGCATGAAATGCTAAAGTTGATATATCCAATTCCCTCTCAGAAAAAATTCCAAAAACCCCGCATTCCTCTTTAAACTTATCACTATTTTTATCTATAATCATGTTTACCCACCCATTACTGGTAACCTAGCATTTCAAATTATTAGAATATTGTTTAATCCTGTCCTTAAATTCCTGCGCTGCGGTATAAGGGTCTTCAGACGCCATAATGGAGGACATAACGGCAATTCCGTCAGCGCCTGCTTGAAGAACTTCCCGGGTATTTTCAGGCTTTATACCGCCTAAAGCTATAACAGGAATATTGAGACGTGCTTTTATATCCTTTATGAGGCAGGCGCCCTTGGGTTGCAATCCCTTCTTACAGTCCGTTTCAAATATATGGCTTGCCAGCACGTAACCTGCCCCGTGTTTTTCAGCCAGAATGGCTTCCTGTAAGTTATGGACCGAGACACCAAGAAGTCCGTTCCAGCCCGGTTTTGCTTCCATAAATTCCCAGAACCCCGTATGGTAGCCATCTGCATTCACAGCCTGTGCTACATCAAAGTTACGATTTATGATCAACAAGGTCTTGTGATCCTCAATAATTTCCTTTATTTTTTCTGCTATGGGAAGCAATTTCTCTGCTGGTAAATCCTTTTCCCTTAAAATAATGGCATCTACTCCGCCTTCTACTGCATTTTTAATGACAGAAAAAAGAGTTCCCTTGTGTACTAACTTTCTGTTAGTAATAAGGTAAAGCATTTAATCATCTTCTCTCAGAATGTTAATGTTTTTTCCTGCCATAACCTTATTCATATTTCTCATGGAGCACATTTTTCCACACATGGTGCAGCTGTCGTCATGTTCCGGCATTGATTCCTTGCGATATCTTCTGGGCTTTTCAGGGTCAATTGCCAGCTGAAACATTTTTTCCCAATTGAGTTGCTGTCTTGCTTTACTCATCTCATCGTCCCAATTCTTTGCGCCCTTGATACCTTTACCTATATCTGCCGCATGGGCAGCAATCTGAGCTGCTATAATGCCTTCCTTCATATCATCCAAAGTAGGAAGCCTCAAATGCTCTGCCGGTGTAACGTAACAAAGGAAATCAGCGCCGTGACTGGCTGCAATGGCTCCGCCAATGGCACTGGTAATATGGTCATAGCCTGGAGCTATATCCGTAACGATGGGACCCAAAACGTAAAATGGAGCTCCATGGCAAAGTTTCTTCTCCAGTAATACGTTGGCTTCAATTTCGTTTATCGCAATATGCCCGGGGCCTTCTATCATTACCTGGACATTTCTTTCCCAGGCCCTTAAAGTTAATTCTCCAAGCACCATTAATTCCTTGATTTGACTGGCATCCGTACCGTCGTTTATACTACCGGGCCTGCAGGCATCACCAAGGCTCAAAGTTACATCATATTCCTCGCAAATATCCAGTAATTCATCAAAATACTCAAAGAAAGGATTTTCCCTGTCATTTAATTCCATCCAGGCGTAGATTAAGGACCCGCCCCTGGATACAATATTGTTAATTCTTTTGTTTCTTTTGAAAACTTTGGCAGTTTCCCTGTTTATACCAACATGCAGTGTAACAAAGTCTACACCATCCTGTGCATGCTTTTCTACCACCTTTAAAAATTCTTCCGAGCTAATATCTTCCAATTCTTTATCATAGAAACCTACGGCATCATACATGGGAACCGTACCGATCATGGCCGGAGACATATTGATTAATTTTCTCCTAAACTCTTCTGTCTTACCATAGGAACTCAAATCCATTATGGATTCAACCTTCATATCCAGAGCGGTCTTTACTTTTTCCAGTTCCTTATCAATGTTGTAGCAATCCTTTGAAATCCCCAAATTAACATTAATTTTAGTCCTTAATCCTTCTCCCACTCCCTCGGGATCCAGTGAAGTATGGTTTTTATTTGCCGGTATAACTACCTTACCCTGCGCTATCAAATCCCTCAATTTTTCTACGTCCATCTTTTCTTTTCCAGCCACTATCTCCATTTCCTTGGTGATGATACCTTTTCTGGCAGCATCCATTTGAGTTGTATAATTTGCCATGTTCATTCTCCTTTTCTCAATATTATTAAGATGATGAAAGTATTTTTCTTATGGAATTCACTTTGCCTTTAATATCCTTGGAACCTACAATTTCAGATATCATTGCAAAACATTTTCCACCGTGTTCTTTAACCTGACGTATGTTTGACTCATTAATTCCACCTATTGCAACATGGGGGATAGCTATGTTTTCGGATACCCACTTCAGATAATTTAAGCCTTCTGATTTTTCCAGGTTTTTTTTGGTGGTGGTTTTAAACATTGGACCAACACCAATATAATCAACGCCTTCTTGTACCGCCTCCCGGGCCTGCTCTTTATTATGGGTTGATAAGCCAATAATCATATTACCCGGAATTATTTTCTTAACTTCTCCGACAGGGATATCCTCCTGGCCTAAATGAATACCATCCGCCTTCACCGCCAGCGCAATATCCACATCATCGTTAACTATAAATGTTACTCCGTTCTTCCGGGTTAACTCCCTTAAGGCCTTACATTCGTTAAACTTTTCCAGCTTGCTTTTGTCCTTCTCCCTGTATTGAATAATTTTAATTCCGGCTGCAATCATTTCTTTCACTACCTGGAAGTTATCCCTACCCAGTGAAAATTTTTCGCCCGTAATTCCGTAAATATCCGTATCCAGGAAGCATCTGTTTGCAGCAATCCTTTTGAAGTTATCCATTTCTCACACCCCGAAATATCCAAACTAAAACTGCAGCCAGTTCTTAAATACAGGTTGGTAGCCTTTAGCTAAAATGGCCTCTTTCATCTCAGCCACATTTCTTTTATCAGCTATCTCAAATTGACTATCTCCCTTTGTAGCTGAGGTATGCCCGCCAACTTCAGTGCTAACCCCGGCTGACATCTTGGTTACGCCTAGGGGAATCAAATTATCCCTGAGTCTCTGGCTTTCTCTGGTGGATATTGTGATACCGACATAGGGTAAAAAGATTCTTGTAGCAAGCATTATCTGTACTAAGCTTCTATCATTTACAAGATAAACATCCTCAAAAACACCTTTATGCGGTCTAATACGCGGCAGGGATATGCTTATTTCAACATCCGGATATTTATTTTGCAGGTATGAAGCATGAAGCCCGGTAAAGAATGCTTCTCTTCTCCACTCATTTAACCCTAATAGCGCACCAATATTTACGTTCCTCATCTTAGCTTTACAGGCCCTTTCAGGAGCGTCCAACCTGAATTTATAATTTTTTTTAGGGCCGGCAAGGTGGACTTTATCATAAATTTTTTCATCATATACTTCCTGATAAATTGTCAGTCCATCTACACCAGCTTCTATAACTTCCTGATATTCTTCTTCTGTTAACGGATAGATTTCAATTGAAATAGACTGGAAATATTTCCTTAAAATTTTTATAGCATTTACTATATAGGAAAGAGGAGTTTCCTTTCTGGATTCACCCGTTAAAACTAAGATGTGTCTAAGCCCTGTCTCCGCAATTGCTGCAGCCTCTCTTTCTATTTCCTCCAGGCTGAGCTTTTTTCTCGCTATGTCATTTTCCACGTTAAACCCGCAGTAAGAACATTTATTAACACAGTGATTTGCGATATACATTGGCGTAAAAAGCAGTATGGCCTTTCCAAAATGCTGCAGCGACAACTGCCTAGCCCTCTGAGCCATATCCTCCAACAGGTTTTCTGCAACCGGAGATAATAGCGCCAGAAATTCATACTCAGTTATTTTGTTTTTCCTAAGAATTCTTAAAATATCTGCTTCTGTTACCTGTGCAAAAAAGTTTTCAAAATCTAAATCGTTATATTCTAAATAACAATCATAAAAACTCATCATTTCTCACCTTCATTTAAAAAGCCTGTAAGCGGTGAAGAGGCTTGAGCATATTGCCTTTCAGGTCCCAATTTTGAAAGATATGCCAGTCTGCCCGCTTTTACTGCCAGCGAAAAGGCTTCTGCCATTTTAACAGGGTCTGCTGACGTGGCAATAGCTGTATTCACTAATACCGCTTCTGCACCCATTTCCATTGCTTCTGCGGCATCAGAGGGTTTGCCTATTCCTGCATCTACAATGATGGGTACGTTGATTTCATCAATGAGTATCTGGACAAGTTCCCTGGTTCTTATTCCCCTGTTGGTTCCAATTGGTGCACCTAAAGGCATTACTGCGGCAGCGCCTGCCTCTTCCATTCTTTTTGCAGCCATTAAATCAGGACTCATATAAGGAAGCACTACAAATCCTTCCTTGGCTAAAACTTGAGTTGCTTTAATCGTTTCCTGGTTGTCGGGAAGCAGATATTTGTTATCGGATATCACTTCTATTTTGACCCAGTTTCCGCAGCCCATGGCCCTGGCCAGCCTTGCTATTCTCACAGCTTCTTCGGCATTTCTGGCGCCTGATGTATTGGGAAGTAAGATAATATCCTCCGGTATATATGTAAGGATGTTCTCCTCTTGAGATTCAATATCAACCCTTCTCAGGGCCATTGTAACTACCTGGGTTCCACTGCTTTTTATAACCTCGGGTATTATTTTCTTACTGGGAAATTTACCTGTACCTATCAGTAACCTGCTTTCCAGTATGGCTCCTCCAATTGTCAATTTATCCATGCTATCATCTCCCATATTAAACTTCTTTTTCTCCCAGAATAATTCTTAGAACTGTGTTAGCCTGGTGATTTGCCGCGATAGCCACCCTTGGCGCCATAAGTCCGCAGCCGGGTTGCGCCTCTGAAACATTATCACCAACCAAATAAAAATTGTCCTTGATCTTTTTGGTTCTGATGGAATTGTTGGAGAAATATCCCGCGATGCCGGAAGCTGCTACAATTGTTTTGTCAGGAAGTTTTGACAAGACAGTGTTTACAAGACTGGCTTTACAGCCGGGATCATCAAAGGCTTCTACAATAATGTCCACGTCCAGAAAAGTTTCTGCAATGTTTGTTTCATCAAGGTAGATCTGTTTCGTTTCAACCTCTACAAAGGGGTTGATTGCGGTTAATAAATCTTTCATTGCCTCAGTTTTGAACATTCCTATGTGCTTGATAAAATATTGCTGCCTGTTGAGATTGCTTGGTTCCACAACATCAAAATCTACAAGCAGCAACCTGCCTATTCCAATCCTTGCCAGTGATACAGCCACTTGAGAGCCCAGTCCTCCAAGGCCTGCAATTCCCACACTGGCATTTTTCACTTTTTCATGTACACCCGGAGTATGCCGGGCAACTAAAAGCGCTTCCAGCTCATCCTGAGTGGGAACTTCTCCCCGCTTAATCAATGTCAACCGATCATTTTCCTTTAAAACCATATCTTCTTTGATGATATGGCCGTTTAAAATAACTATATCTGCATCCTTTTTAATGAGATTTCTAACGTCGTATGCTGTGGAATTATCTCCAACTTCAGAAAGCTTTTCGTTGACAAATACTTTTATCTTACCCACCTCCAACAAAGCTGACTATTTCAACCTTGTCATCTTCATTAAGAATTTTTGCAGCATATTGATCTTTTGGAACAATTTCCAGGTTAACTTCAACTACAACTGTGTCTTTACTTAAATTAAGCTTCTCCAGCAGTTCATTTACCGTGATTCCGGAATCAAAGTCCCTTTCCTTGCCATTGACGATCATCTAAACCCTCCTTTTTAAATAATAAAAAAACTGCATCCGTAGGTAGATGCAGTTTGACATTCCAGACAACTACACTTCCCCACGCTAGTATTATCTAGATCGGGTTCAAAGGGTTGGCTGCAAGCAGCCTCTCAGCCATAATAGGCACCCCCAGTGCTTCCTATTCAGTTTTACTTGCTTTGTAAATATTATACAGTAAGAATCTCGTTTTGTAAATAAAATTTATTCACTAATTAACTCCATTATTCCCTTTAAAACTTTCTCCGGTGTAATGGGTAATTTTCTTACATTTACTCCAACTGCATTATAAACTGCATTTGCGATAGCGGGAGCCGGAGTATTGATTACCACTTCTCCTATAGATTTCGCACCAAAGGGTCCTGTCGGTTCATAGCTGCTTTCAAAAGAAACGGTGATTTTTCCGATGTCCTTTCTACAGGGGATTTTATACTGCATAAATGTATTAGAATTCATTTTGCCCCTCTCACTGTATTGTACATCCTCATACATTGCCAGACCTATTCCCTGCACCAGACCGCCTTCCGCCTGAATACGGGCAAGATTCGGATTGATAACGGTGCCACAGTCGACAACTGCAACATAGTTAATTAAATCTATTTTACCAGTCTCTTTATCAACCTCTACCTCTGCAAAACCTGCAACAAAGGGCGGGGGACTTGTTTCACCGCCGAATGTTCCCATTCCAATAAGTTGGTTTTTTCCTTCTCCCGATATTAAGCGCTGCGCAAGTTCGTTAAGGGATAGTTTTTGTTTGCCATTTATATTTTTTATAAATTCCCCGTCAAACTCCACATCTTTCTCAGACAAGCCTAAGAGCTTTGCTCCGCTCCCTACGATTTTCTTTCTCATATCTTCAGCAGCCTTTATTACCGCATTTCCGGTAACATAAGCAGTACTGGAAGCATATGATCCCGTATCATACGGGGAAATATCGGTATCTGCAGCATGTACAATAATTCTGTCCATGGTTGTGTCTAAAACCTCTGCTGCTATCTGAGCAAGAATAGTGTCACTTCCGGTCCCCATGTCAGTGGAACCTAAAAGAAGGGTGTAAAAACCGTCATTATTTAATTTAATTACTGCAGATGCAGTGTCGATTCCCCCTATACCTGACCCCTGCATTGTAATAGCCATACCCACGCCCCTGACTTTAGTATCACTAATTACTTTCCGGGGATACTTTTCATGCCAGCGAATGAGTTCCTTTCCCTTTTTGATGCAGCTCTCAAGGGCGCAGCTTTCCAGGGCAGCCGGATTTCCATCCTTTGAGCCTTCTAAGATTGGGTTAGTTTCCCCTTCTTTAATAATATTTTTTTCACGTATTACCACAGGGTCCATATTTAGTTCAGCTGCTAATTCATTTATTGCCGATTCAAGTGCAAATGTTCCTTGCGTTACACCGTATCCCCTCAATGCTCCTGCCGGCATTTTATTGGTATAAACCACATTTCCCATATATCTTACCGCCTGAGCCTTATTATATAAGGGAAGGGTCTTATGTCCCGCAACGCTAAATACCGTCGGGGCATGTTCGCCGTATGCACCTGTATCGGATAAGGCCTGCATGTCTATGGCTTTAATATTTCCCTCTTTATCTGCACCGAGTTTAACTGTAATTCTCATGGCATGACGGCTGGTGGTAGAGCTGAAGGTTTCCTTTCTGTCGTAGATGATTTTTGCAGGCTTACCGGTTTTCAAGGTAACCAGAGCCGGAAAAATTTCTACCGAAGCCGTTTGTTTTCCGCCAAAACCGCCGCCTATACGAGGTTTAATTACCCTTACCTTACTTTGGGGAATTTGTAGCGCTCGTGCAACAATTCCTCTGACATGGAAAGGAATTTGCGTGGAGCTTACAATGGTAAGGCGCCCGTTATGGTCCAGATATGAGAAGGCGCGATACGTTTCCATCATTGCATGTGCCTGAGCCTGTGTATAATATGTTTTCTCTACTATGATATCGCTCTCTGCCAGTTCAGAGTCTACATCCCCAATTTCCAGTTTATAAGAAGAAGCAATATTTTTCTCCCTATTCATTCCAATATCCATATTTAAGTGAATATCATCTTCCGGATGAACGATAGAAGGATGCCCTTCCGCCTCTTCAAAGTCGAGAACCGGCTCAAATACTTCATATTCTACTTCAACGAGTTTCAGAGCTTTTAGTGCTGTTTTTTCGTCAACTGCAGCTATAATTGCAACTTCATCCCCTACATATCGTACATATTCATCCAAAATTAACCTGTCATACGGTGACGGTTCCGGATATGATTGTCCCGCAAGTGTAAAGCGTACCCCGGGCACATCCTTATATGTAAGTATGCATTCTACACCCGGCACTTCTTGAGCCCTTTCGGTATTGATGGATTTGATCCTTGCAAAGGCATGGGGGCTTCTAAGTATTTTTATTACTAAGGCGTTATTAGAGCTCAAATCATCCGTATAGACAGCTTTACCCGTTGCAATATCTATTCCGTCAATTTTGGGAATTCCTTTGTTTATAACTCGCATTTTTACACTACCCCCAAGTATTTTTTGACAGCCCTTAGCTGCCCCATATACCCGGTACATCTGCAGAGATTTCCTGTTAAATAGTGAGTTATCTCCTCTACCGTAGGGTTTTGCAGTTCTCGTTTCATAGCAAGGACAGTCATGATAAAACCCGGACTGCAGAAGCCGCATTGTTCCGCTCCTTCATTTACTAAATACTCGGCAAATTCCTTTGCTTCTTTTTGTACCCCTTCAATGGTTGTAATCTTTTTACCGTTTATCCTTACTGAAAGTGTCGCACATGAAAGAACAGGTTTATCATCCACCCATACGGTACATAGTCCGCAAGATCCGGTATCACAGCCTTTTTTAACACTTAAAAAGCCATATCTTCTCAGTGTATCTGCTAAGAATTCATCATATGCTACATCCAATTCCATATTTTGATTATTGATTATAACCTTAATTTTCATTAAATTACCTCCATGATTGCCCTTTTCACCAGCACTTTGCAGATTGACTCCCGGTATGCTTTACTGCCTCTCGTATTGCTGCCGAAGGCCAATTCCTTTGTAGCAATAACTGCTGCCTCTTCGATTTCTTCATTAGTTTTTTTGCTACCAGCCAGGTATTTGCCGGCCTCTTTTGCAATTTTGGCACGTTGAGGTCTGGCGCCTACAGCAATTTTCCAGTCATTGTCGTTTTTAGAGACAGCTACATTTAAAATTGCATAGTCAGCAGCGGAGTTTCTCATCATTTTAAAAGAGGCTTGACATTTTGTTTTACGAATAATGATTTTTTCCAGGATATCTTTCTGTGCACCTTTTTCTAAAAACTCTTCTAAGGAGATTCGACCTTTTCTATGTAGTACCACATCAGTATCAAGGGAAAGGAGAGCCGTGTTCAAATCGGAAAAACCGTATCTGGAGTAAACGGTACCTCCAACAGTAACAATATTCCTAAGCTGTACTCCTCCAATGTTTTTTACAGACTCGGGTAATATTCCGGAAAAATTTTTTTGCAAAACAGGACTTGTCTCAATTTCACGTAAAGTAGTCATTGCTCCTATTTCGATCTGGTTATCCTTTTCGTTGATATATTTCAAAGCTAAATCGGATAAATCAATGGCAGTTTCTATTTGCTTGGATCCCAGCCTTAAAAAAGCACATCCTCCCAAAATCGCGTTGTTCTTATTTAAATTTAGAATGCTATATGCTTCTTCCAGTGTTTTTGGAAGTACATAGTCTTTTATTGTAAGCATTTATTTCCTCTCCCTCCCCAAATAAAGTCCCTTTCTCGAAAAAAGTCCGGTAAACCTCAGCAAATTTAATTAACATGCAAGGGTATATGCGGACTTTTACTTTTTCACAGTATTATAAATTTTTACTATCAGATTATAGCACAAAAATCGACTTTTTCGAATGTATTTTTTAATAATTTCCATTGACTACTTTTAAGAATGAGATTATTATTTAAAATCATATTAGCGTTTGGAGGCGGGAGAGGAAGCAATGCGGATAGTTTCATTTGACCCGTTTCGCAGTGCCGGAATTCCGAATGTGACTTATGTTAAACCGGAATTAATTTTTAAAGAGAGAGAGTTAGTTCAAAGTGCAGATTGGGTACTCTTTCCAGAATACTGGCAGGTCAACTTCCTTGTTTATGCATGGGGAAAAAGAATTTTTCCCAGTATCAATTCCTATCATCTGGGACATGACAAAGTGGAGATGACACGGGCACTGCAGGCAGTAGTACCGAAACACGTGCCATATACTCTTATTACTGCCAACAAGACCGGTGTCAAAGATGACATTCTCGAGCAATTCCAGTTCCCCTTTGTGGCAAAAGAGGTTAGGAGCTCAATGGGAAAAGGTGTCCACTTGATAGATTCCCTGGACCAATTGGACTGGTATTTAAATAATAATGAAGTGTTATATATTCAGGAATACCTGCCTCTAGATCGGGATTTAAGAGTTGTTTACGTAGGCAACCGGGTAATCTCCGCCTACTGGCGCGTTGGACAATATGGCTTTAAAAATAATGTCGCTCAAGGTGCAAGAATTGAATTTTCCCCGGTACCGCGGGAAGTAATCGACCTGGTTGAAAAAGTTGCATCAACCCTGGGAATTAACCATGCCGGCTTTGATGTAGCAGTTGTAGGTCAACAGGTTTATTTCTTTGAATTTAATGTCTTATTTGGCAACCAGGCACCTATTCATGCCAAAGTGCCAGTAGCAAAATTCATTTATGACTTTATAAATCAGTTAGAAAAACCCGAACCACCACAACCGGAAATGCCTACTCCCAGGGCTTCGTAAAATCAAACGGCAACCCCATGGATATATGTTGTAGTTTGGTTCCAGAAAAAATAATGGAGGAATATTATAAGAAAGGTCTGGAACTATCTGCTTTTTAAGATTTAAAGGCAACGAAATTCGTTGCCTTTATTACTTACTTCTTTTGTGCTTTTTGAATCTTAGCCCAAGTATCCTTCAGTGATACAATTCTATTGAATACCAGTCCTTCAGGAGATGTATCGGGATCAACTGTAAAATAGCCTTTCCTTAAGAATTGATAACGGCTACCTGGTTTTGCATCTTGCAAGCTGGGTTCAACTAAGCACTCAGTTAATACCTCTAGTGAATCGGGATTTAAATTATCTTTGAAATCTTCGCCCTCTTCCTCAGGGTTTTCCTTTGTAAAAAGATGATCGTATAAGCGCACTTCTGCTTTCAGTGCATGGGGAGCGGATACCCAGTGCAGCGTTCCTTTGACTTTCCTTTTTGAAGCAGTAGGGGACCCGCTTTTCGTTTCAGGATCATAAGTACAGTGAAGCTCGATTACTTCACCGGTTTCTTCATCCTTAACTACCCGCTCACACTTAATAACATATGCATGTTTTAAGCGCACCTCGCGTCCCGGAGCCAAACGGAAAAACTTCTTAGGGGGATCTTCTCTAAAGTCATCTCTTTCAATGTAAATTTCTCGGGAAAAAGGCACTTTACGTGATCCCATTTCGGGTTGTTCCGGATTGTTTTCAGCATCCAATTCTTCAACCTGATCTTCCGGATAATTATCTATTATAACCTTCAGGGGATTCAACACAGCCATAACACGCAGCGCTCTTTTATTCAAATCTTCCCTGACGCAGTGCTCCAAAAACGCTATGTCTACCATGCTATTGCTCTTGGCAACACCAATACGGTCACAAAAATCCCGAATTGCCTCCGGTGTATATCCACGCCTTCGTAACCCTGATATGGTGGGCATGCGCGGGTCATCCCATCCATCCACATACCCTTCTTCAACCAGCTGGCGAAGTTTACGCTTGCTCATGACGGTATGACTGAGATTAAGCCGGGCAAACTCGATTTGCTTTGGTTTGCTATCACCATCAATTTTCACATTTTCAACTACCCAGTTATACAAAGGCCTGTGATCTTCAAACTCCAGGGTACAAATGGAATGGGTAATTCCTTCAAGGGCATCTGAAATTGGGTGAGCAAAGTCGTACATGGGGTAAATGCACCACTTGTCCCCTGTCCTGTGATGTGTTCCTCTCTGGATACGGTACAGAACAGGGTCCCGCATATTCAAATTGGGAGATGCCATATCGATCTTTGCCCTGAGCACGCGGGAGCCGT
Source organism: Clostridiales bacterium (assembly GCA_020063565.1). Classification (GTDB taxonomy): domain Bacteria; phylum Bacillota; class DSM-16504; order Desulfitibacterales; family JAICDB01; genus JAICDB01. Next base: position 37,759 of record JAICDB010000016.1, read on the forward strand.
CTTCAAACTCTCCATCTCTCATTCTCTGGAATAAGTCCAGGTTTTCTTCCACCGATCGATTGCGATAGGGGCTTTCCTTACCTGGTTCAGTTAATGTACCACGGTATTCCCTAATTTCTCCCGGACTCAAGTCACAAACATATGCTTTGCCGTCCTTGATTAACTGAACAGCAAATTCGTACATTTTCTCAAAATAGTCCGATGCATAATACAACCGGTCATCCCAGTCATAGCCAAGCCATCTAACATCTCTTTTAATTGATTCTACATATTCAACATCCTCTTTACTGGGATTTGTATCATCAAATCTCAAATTGCAGAGTCCGCCATATGTTTTAGCAAGTCCGAAATTGAGACAAATTGATTTCGCATGTCCGATATGTAAATAACCGTTTGGTTCCGGGGGAAATCGAGTGTGTACTCTACCCCCATTTATGTTGGCTTCTAAATCTTCATTGATAATGTGTTGAATAAAATTTGCCGGTTTGTCTTCACTTATCTCAATCATATCTTTAGCTTCTTCTTGAGTTTTCTTAGACGTACTCATTTTTTTCCTCCTCCAGTAAAAGATACAAATAGCCCATTTCAATATTCTATCCCTATTTTTTAACATCATACATCGCTTCGTCAGCTTTTTAATAATTCGGGCTCTTAAACTTATAATTTATTATAAATGGCTTTTTAAAAACATGCAAAACTTTAAAAGCATCTACAATATAAAAAATCATAAAGTGAAACTTCATTCAGATGGAGTTTTAGACTCCATCTGAATGTTAGTTGAACCAATCCAGGAGCTAGCGGCGGTTAGCTATCGGATAAATTATTTATCAAACTAGCATTATTTGAGATGATAAATTATATAAATATACCGGCATTAGCCGGTGTTATCAAAGTTAGTCTATACCATGTTATTAACTGTTGTGCAGTAACGTCGCAGTTTAATATTTTAACGACAAAGGGACACTTGGAAAAAGTGTCCCGTACAAGAAGTATTATCTATAAGTAACTTCTTCAGTATAACCAAAATGAACCGTATTATCTGTTACAATCACTTTTTCAAGCTCCACTCTTACTCCCACAAAGTCACTTGGTTCTCCAGGTAAATCTTTTAAATAGGGAAATTTTTGAAGTATATATCCAAAAGCTTTTTGTGCTTCTTCAGGAGTTTTGCTAATATATGCTTTTCCGGTTGCCTTGATATATTTCAACTTCTGTAATTCTTCCATCGAATCACAATCATGATCTATAACAATATATACATTATTATTATTATTGATTTCTCTGACCTTATCAGTAGCCTTATGTGTTATAAAGTACAAAGTTGACTCATCTTCACCCATTGCATAGTCAACTGATCTTACTTTTGGCATCCCATTTTCATCAACTGTACCTACTGACATCAAATTATGGTTTTCTACAACTTCCTTAATTTTATCTTTTATTTCCATTTTTATAACCATTCCTTTCGCTTCGCTCAAGGCACAAAACGTAATGAAATATTGTGGCTTTGAGCTACTTTTTTTATTATCCTATAGTCATAGGGA
>JAICDB010000028.1 GCA_020063565.1 Clostridiales bacterium
TCCAAGGGGAGGGAATCCTTCTTTTTACTCAAAACTTTTAGTTTCAATGGTTTAAGGATATTAAGTATATGATACTTAGTATCATATCTGACACTACTACTATTTTTTTAGGAGGAAGATATAATGAAAATATTTAAAAGGTCTTTTTTCTTAAAAGGTATACTGATGGTTTTAGTTCTAACTTTTGTAATTGGCGCTGTGGTAGGATGCAGCGGTTCAAGTGGCAAAGCCACTATAAAGGTAGGCTCTAAAGAATTTACCGAGCAGCTTATTTTAGGACAGATAACACTTCTAGCCTTAGAAGACGCTGGATTTGATGTGAAAGACAAAACAAATATTGCCGGATCCACAAAAGTACGTAATGCATTAGCAAATGGTGATTTTGACCTGTATTGGGAATATACCGGTACTGCTTGGTTAGTACATCTGCAGCATGACCAGGCAATTACTGATTCTCAAAAAGCGTATGACAAAGTAAAAGCAGAGGATAAGAAAAATGGGTTTATTTGGCTGGACTATGCGCCATTCAACAACACATATACGCTCATGATGCGTAAAGACCATGCCGATAAATTGGGAATTAAGTCTATAAGCGACTTAGCTGATTATATTAACAGCAACCCAGGCGAACTTACTGTTGGAATTGACCATGAATTTTCTGTTCGCCCCGATGGTTTTCCCGGTTTAGAAAAAAAATACGGTTTTGAGTTGGCTGAAGACAACATTAAAATTATGGACTTAGGTATTACCTATAAGACACTACGTGATGGCCAAGTAGACGTGGCAATGGGTTTTGCTACTGATGGAAGAATTGCAGCATTTAATCTTGTTAATTTAGAAGACAACAAAAAATTCTTCCCAGTATATAACCCCGCTCCGGTAGTAAGGCAGGAAGTCCTTGACAAGAATCCTAAAATTGCGGACGTGCTCAATAAAATTGCTGCAAAATTGGATACGAAAACCATGACCAACCTGAATTATCAAGTTGATATTAAAGAACGTGAACCAAGGGCAGTTGCTGAAGAATGGTTAAAATCCGAAGGGTTAATTGACTAACGGAAAGCAAAAAGCAGGCTTAAAAAGCCTGCTTTTTTGTTCGCCCGGCATGTTTGCTGAGCCGATGGGTTGAAAGAAACCCTGTCACCTAACCAGCAGGAAGACAACCCGCAGGCAAGGGCGTCGCTGGCAACGGCGAGGTCTGAAAAAAGCTGAAGGGGGAGCTTGGAACATAACAAATGCGTACCGAAGTTGGCCTGTCAGGTGTGTAACCTTGCAACAAGTGGGAAAGCCCAAAAGCTGGATAAGCTGAGAGGTTAGGACGGATGCGTTCAAGTTCAGGCAGGCAAACTTAACCGGGGAAGCCCAATACCATCTAGTGACGACGAGTAAGCCCCGAACAAGTGGAAACACAAGGGAGGGAATACGTGGTGTTGGGTGGCAGATGAACCCGTAGTAGTGATAAACCTTTGGCCCATGAAAGCTGGTTACAGATTGGAGAATAAAACCGGAGGGATACTACACTAAGTTGCAGTAGGACATAAAGAGCCAAAAGCCTTTGTGTTGCGCGAAGTGGGAAAAATAAACCAAAGAGTGTAACTGAGGAAATCCAGGCAGCTTTGACAGAGAAGTCAACTGAGGCTGAAAAGCTGAAGGGAAAGTTAATATCGGGGATGACGAGCCTTCTGGAATTAACGCCAGCTCAAGTGGAGTACAAAGGTAACCTACAGTAAGATTGCCAAAGAGCTAGAGACGCTGTGGGCCCGGGGGAATAAACCGCTACAAAGCTGTAAGGAACCGAGGAAACACGGCGAAATTAGGTGAAATGATGAAGAAATGGTACAGTCTAATCGACAAAGTAGTAACACCAGTAAACAATAAGCAGTAAGCGCTATGAACAGCTGATTTTCTACTGCCTGCAGGCTTAACCTGTAAAAATGTTTGACATGAAAATTCTGCTTTAGCCATCTGAAGAAAATTTCTATTTGCCAGCGGTTACGGTAGATATCACTTATTTCTTCTGCAGCCAATTCAAAGTCATTGGTAATTATGATTACGGGGTTTCCTTCACTGTCTTCGGTTTCTATGAGTCTTATGAGATGGTTCATTTTTGTTGTTCTATCTTTGCCAAGGTAAACCAGTTGATCTTTTTTGATATTGCTTTCCAGATTAAGGGGAAGTTCTTCAACTACTTCTACGAGTGAATTACTTTTTAGACGACTGACAAAGCGAATACCTTTTTCGCAATAGCTACCAAATTTTTTGTAGTCAACGTAGGCCCGGTCAAATACATTTAAGGCATCTTCTTCCTCAACCACTAAATCATTCATTTGGGTTTTCTCAGCTGGTTTGGCTGGTGTGATTATAGCTTTATCCGGCAGCACTTCCTTGTCGTGGAATTTAAGTCTAAGATGAACCTTTATGCCGGCTTTAGTTTTTCGAAAATATGCCCAAGGGTACTGTGAGAGACAAAGGCTAATGGTTGTAGAATCAATCAAATAAAGCTGGCCAAGGTTTTGCCTTAAGGAATTAGATCCTATTTCCCTGGCTGCTTGCAGGGCCACACTTTTAAATAAACTCTCAGTTAACTCCGTGGGTAAATCCCTTAACCTGCGGGAAAGCTGTGAAGCACTAATAGAATCAAGTTCCATTGCCTTGCTGAAATCATCATTGTTTAAATTATTGCTGATATCTCGCAATCCTTGCTGTTGTTCAAGTTGTGCAAAAGCAATTAATTTAATCATCTGTAAAGTTTTCAATTTCTTAACGTACTCATCGACCTCCAGGTCACTTAACTGTTGATTAAAAATTTTATTAATAATAGGGCTAAATAGTAGATTAAATGTGGAATTTATGGTATCCTTGCCTTGCATTTTTGTTCTCCTTTATTTTAGAGATTTGGGCAAGGACTACCCTTAATCTCTATTATAAAGGAGTTTTTTCTTGCATAGGCAAGATTTTCTATAATTTTTCAGGATTTTTTACAGTTTTTTATGATTATCAAGGTTATCTATGACTTGACAAATTAATTTTTTATTTATGCAACGCTAGTGATAATTTCTATTTAAAATAATATCCTCTTTCCTTACAACATACAAGCGTAGGCCGGGATAACCTTAGTAAAGGGTATCCCGGCTTTTTACTACTCTTCTACTTCTTCATTTATATCGTCTCTGTCATTTGTATTTTTGCTTTCATTTTCTATCTTGTCTTCTTTTTCGTCATCTGCTTCAGACTTTAATATTTTCCCCGTATTTGCATCAATTTTAATATCATATTTCTTTTGTGCTGTTTGTACCTCTACTCCATAAACGATAGTTCCATCTTCATCTTCCAGTTCTACTTCTAAAACTTTTGCGTCTTTTTGTGAAGATAGGGCAATATTTTTGGCTCCTTCTTGACTGATTTTAACATTTGCCTTTGAAAGATTAATATCTTCCTTATCTTCTTTCTCTCCTTTTTCTGCAACTACAGCACTCTTTTTAGCAGCATTGTTGTCGGCAGCAAAAACCTTAGCATTAATTAATCCAAAGGAACCAAATGCAACTCCTACTGCAAAGATTCCTCCCAAAGCTAGGGTAAGTATTTTCTTATTCATGAACTTCCTCTCCTTTTCCTGTTTTGATTTATTTATGTTCTTATCTTTTAAACCCATAAGTCTCACCTCCTCTCGTTTAGTATGAATTTATTATAGAAATATTTTCTTAAAACACCATTAGATAAACATTAGAATTGCATTAGAAAGAGCCTGTAATGGACAACCCCAATCCACTGCCTCCTGTACCTCGAGCCCTTGCTTTGTCCACACGGTAAAATCGGTTAAATATCAGGGGTATTTCTTCTTCAGGAATTCCTATACCATTATCACTAATAATAATTTTTGCATTATCTCCATTATTGATTGCATTTATTTCTATCTTTCCACTTTCTGAAGTAAACTTTATACTATTATCAACTAAAGCCCTCAACATTTGCTTTAACAGCCTTCTGTCTGCATAAACCCGTTGAGAATCATTTTGTTTAGAAGATATATCACGATTTGGCGCAACGATCCTGCTCTCTTTTATTACCTCATTGATTAACTCATTTAGCCAAAATTCGTCTTTTACCAGTTTTTGAGTCCCACTTCCACCTCTTGCAAGGAAGAGTAGTTTTTCAATTAATTCTGTCATATTTGAAGTTTCATTTTTTATAGCGTCAATTGATTCTTGGAGAACATCCCTATCTTCCTTTCCCCATCTGTCCATCAGGTTAATATACCCTTGGATAATAGAAATTGGCGTCCAAAGTTCATGGGAAGCATCAGATACAAATTGACTTTGTCTTTCAAAGGAGGATTGCAGCCTGTCAATCATTTCATTATACTACTTGTATTTTCGACCTGCTGGATTGCCTGATGGACAAGAAAATACTTTACGCCATACAGAATAGAGGCATTTAATAAAATTAACACGAATGAAAATAACAAGGCATAAATCATTGTTAATTTTAAAGAGATTTTGGTAAACCTCAAAAAATTAATTCTCATTTGTATTCTCCTTCAGCATATACCCATAAAAATAGCTGCACCAAAACCTGCAAAATCCGCCAACAACCCTACCGGTAGAGCATACCTTGCTTTCTTAACGCCTACAGAGGCGAAGTAGACTGCTATTATATAAAGTGTAGTATCAGTACTACCATCTATAGTAGAAGCTAATCTGCCTATAAAAGAATCCGGACCGAATTTATCCAATATTTCCACCGTCATCCCCAGGGCTGCAGGACCTGAGAGAGGCCTAACTATTAAAAGAGGTATAATTTCCCCGGGTATGCCTATCATTGATAATATAGGTTCTAGTGATGCAATTGCCAACTCCATGGCTCCGGATTGCCGGAACATGCCAACTGCAACATAAATTCCGACAACGTACGGGATTAATTTTACGGCAAGTCCAAATCCTTCCTTAGCACCATCTACAAAGACATCATAGACAGGTATTTTTTTGTAAAATGCATGAAGAAATACTATCAATAAAAATACCGGCAAAACAAATTCCGAAAATTTTATAAAAAGGATGTACATTACCTCCAACCACCTTTTTCACTTCGCAAACGAAAGAAAAAATCAGCTACAATTGCCACAATTGTGGAAACTGTCGTAGCAAAGAGTATTGTTCCAATAATTTCCATCGGATTGGCCGAGCCGGCATTTACTCGTAAAGCAATGATAGTACTGGGAATCAAGGTGACGCTTGAAGTATTGATTGCAAGAAAAGTACACATAGCTTGACTTGCCTGATTGGATCGGTTTAATTTTTGGAGATGTTCCATCGCTTTCAAACCAAAAGGTGTAGCAGCACTGCCAAATCCAAAGAGATTGGCACTGATATTCATCAAGATGGCTCCCATTGCCGGATGACCTTTGGGAATACTGGGAAAAAGGATTCTTACTATGGGTTGTAATAGTTTGGTAACAGTTTCTAAAAGACCTGACTTTTCAGCAATTTTAGCAATACCCAGCCACAATGTTAAAATACCAATTAAACCAAAAATCCTTTCCACTGCTTCGCCGGCTGACAAAGCAATGGCTTCAGTAAGTTGATTCATATTCCCGGACAAAGCTGAAACTACTACGCTACTTACAACCAAAAATAGGAAGACAATATTCAATTTACTTCCCTCCCTTTTCACTGGTGAATAATGACCATGGTCCCTTGAGGTACATTTTCATAAAACCATTTGGCATCCTTTTCATCCAATCGTATACAACCATGACTTGCAGGAAGACCCAGTTTGCGATGCTCCTCACTTTTTGTCTGCCACTTACTATTTTTAGGAACGGAATGAACCAGATACTGATCTACCAGCCTTACCCAGTAAGTAGCCCCTTCGCCAAAGCGAGGTGACCAAAAACTACTTCCTTTATCCTTGGTATAAAAGGTTCCCAAAGGTGTTTCATTATTCCTACGACCCCCTGATGCCAACATATGTCGGATAGGCATTCTACCTTTGTATACTGTTACTGTATGAATTTTTCCAAGTTTAACATCAACCCACATGTTCTCTCCCATTGGCATTGTTCGAAAAAGATAGCTGTATGCTTCTGAAGGTTCCCCTACTAGGGACGAACCGGTAATATGAACTTTATAAATACTATCAGGTAAAAAGGCATGAATAGGTCTATAAACAATCTTATTCTTATCCACCCTAACTGATCCCGGAATAGTGATTCTATCCTTAGGATCCGTTACCTTGATTGTTCCCTTTCCAAGGGGGTGATCAAAATGAGCGGTAATAGTACGATATAATTTAACGTTTTTTTCTTTATTCCTTGGGCTGGTCTTAATTAAATTTGGTGCTTCTGCTCCCGTAAAGGTTATTTCTTGGCTTTTTTCAGTTGTTTTTCCGCTGGCACTCTTGAGTCCTTTGGCAATGATGAAGTTGTAAGAAGCGCCAGGCTCCAAAGGTTGATCTGGTATGAATTGCCAAACGCTGTAGTTGTAGAACTTTCTACCTTCCTTTTGCAGCTCCATTGGCTTAATCTTACCGCTTATCTCACACTTCAGGGAACTAGTTAAGCTTCGAGAAGAAACCATTGTATTGAATTTGAGAAGTACGGGCCCCTTGGTGGGAACCCTTTCACCCGGTTTGGGACTTAAGACTTGTGGGGCTATTTTGTAATGGAGGCTGCCCGAAATATTTTTAGCGATAATGGGAATAACTGTTGGAACTTTCAGGGAATAGCATATTTTCTGACCAACCGGATAAGCTTTTTCTCTGATGGTCAGTAGCAAAATATGCCGGTTACGCCAGGTAGCATTTATCTCTAGCGGGGAATCAGGGATTTCCGTTTTAACAGCAATATTTTTTTTCATTTCTATCTGCCGCATTGGAAATAAAAAATCAATTTTTAAAATTAATTTTGGTTCATTCGAATCTTGTACAACTGTAACCAGCGCTAACCGAGTAAAGGAAAAGTAGAGAATAACAAACAAAATCAAGATGATAAACACTAAGAAACTTCTTTTAACTAATAAAATCATTATACTCACCTTAACTATATATTTTCAAATCCCTATTCAATAACATATGAGGCTCATGCAAAAATTAGAAAAAAAAAAATAAAACCTGAGTACTATTTTGGGGCCGTTTAATTATTAGCAAGGAAAACGTTCTGTTTAAGCAACTGCTCGAATTCATCAGTTATTAATGGTGTCGAATCATAATAAAGTTTGGTAAAAATTACCCCAATATGCAGCCTACAGATCGGATTCTTGCGTAATGATACCCCCACAGGTGTAATCAACCCAAAGCATATAACTCCCCCCGCACTTATCGCTTAATTCCCTACACCCCTTATCTGTTAGCCCCTCCGGGGCTATTACACCCACTGCCTCTTTTTTATTTATTTAAATAATTTTTTGTGTGGGGGGGTAGCCACACCGCAGGTGGAATAAGGAGTTGCGAGAGTTAAATGAGGTATGTCTACAGCGGAAAAGGGATTTAGGACCGATTGTTCCTTCGTATTGGTTACAACCATTGGATACCCACACGGTTTGATTACACCTGCGGTTAGTTCCGAGGGCATAAAAAAACCCCGTTAAGGATAACAGGATTTCTTCTGCAAACACCTCACGGAGTCTCACAAAACTTTATTATTTTTCACCATAGCGCGTGATAAGGATATTTTAATTTTTGCGGTTGTATTATATTACCATTTGTATCTTTTTCTAAATAGCGTATCATGTCTGACACTGGACAGGGCAAAATTACTCACCCCTCCGCCTTTTGGTCATTTCATCGAAAATCTCTTTTTCATCATCTGTTTCTACATAGTCTCTATCAATATCTGCATAAAACTTTCTTCTCTTAATGGGGTTGAATAACATATCAAGAGTAGAAACATCCTGGAGTTTACGTGTTTGATTTGATTTATATTCCTTAATACTAACTACCATCGCCATTCTATACAACCCTTTCTTGCCTTTCTAATCCTTATGACTTTTTCAAACATAATTCCAATTCTTAACTTATATATATACTTGAGTTTCGCACCCCGAAAATCGTCGTCTTACAGGATACTTAGAATGGTTTAAACTTTTATTATGATTGGGTTTGGGCTATTTTCCATTTTCATAGTTTACACCGCATTATCGAGTTGTTTGAGCTGATTGCCTAAAAAGGAGTCCTCAAATAAGCCTTTCAAGTATTGATACTCAACGGAGTTACGAAATTCTTTAATATCAAATACACCGGATTCTGCTATGGCATTAATGACGGTCTGCAATAATTCCTCAAACAACCCGCCCAATGATTCGTAAGCATTCATCCTTCGGAAATAAGTAAGAAAGATATACAGGATATAGCATGTTGTTACATGGGCGATCTGCGCATCAAAATCCCTGGAATGGCAGGTACTCAGCTTCAGGTGTTGCTTGGTTTCCTTGAAAAACACTTCAATGGTCCATCTTACGCAGTATATTTCCATCATAGCAAGAAAGGCTAATGATGTATCGGTGGAAAGAAACAATCTCCATTCTTTCTGGTAAGGAAACCGGCAAAAATATAACTTGACCTCGCCAGCAATTGCTTGGCGTTTAAGTCTTCCCCGTTGTAACAGTAATATCGCTTGTCCTTTCTAACGCCACAGATCACATGCATCTCCTTGCCGGCCAGACTACGCGCTGTCTCGATAAACGCTTTGCTGCTGAACCAACTGTCGGTAAGGACATATTTGGCGCGAAAACCGTGTTTAACAACCCGTTTAAGCATCTGTAATCCGTTGGAGATTTTATCAAAGGAACATTCTTTCATGCGCTTGGCTCCCGGCAACTTCGAATCACGTTGCTTCTGGTATTGCTGCTTCCGGTACTTGGCTTTTAACGGCTTTTCCGAATGGAGACTAAAATCGAGTGGTAAGAAGCTTTTTCCGTCGAACAAGCCAAGTGTCAAGTTCTTAAAGCCCAGTTTATTGCCTTTCTTCCCGGCTACATGGTTATGG
>JAICDB010000002.1 GCA_020063565.1 Clostridiales bacterium
AAGCTCGGAAGCACATTGCACCAAATGGTAACGGAACCTGGTAATCCTTTGCAGAGCTAGGAAATTAACATCCGGGACATGGCCTTGAGGAACCCTGCCAAAACGTAGTCTATCAGCAATAACAAAGGAATCCATGATGTCGGTTTTATCCACATCAGGATAAGAACTGCGAAAGTTGCTGACAATCTTGGGATTTAAAGGTAACACCTGGGCATGGGTTTCTCTGAACGATGCCTCAGAACTGAGAAAATTAAACAAGGGAAACCAGTAAAGAGCTGTGGCCTCCATACCGATGGTCAATTTCTCAAAATCACCATTTTCCATGATGGCGTTGAGATGATCAACCATGGCAAGGGTGCCGGGCAGATTATTAGCAAAGCTTAACGATTTACCGATGGTACTACCATCACCGTCCATCAAGCAAAGCTGGTTATTCTCTAAACTGACATCAATCCCGGCAAAAAGCCTATTACTCACAAAATCACCACCTTTGAAAAGTTTAAAAAGTCAATTGGAATAGGGGTCCCAGCATCCCTGACAAGCTCAACATCCTCGCCAGAATTAGAATTCGAAGAAACAAACTGCGCGTTAGAAGTACCTGCCAGGGGAAGGGGGTACACTCTTAAAAAGAAGTCACCTAAAAAAGGCGCAACAAGGAGGGGTCGTACTTCCCCTATACCACTAAGGATTATGCTGGAAAAACCCTAATTTGTAAACACTTTTTAGTTATCAAAGAGCAAAAATAAAAATTTTTTTGAGTGGTCTTAAACCCTGTAATTATAAGGTTTTAGGTTCTCAAATTTAAGTTAATTTAATTTTATACGAGGAGGGAAAAAATGAAGTTATCTACAAAAATTTTAATTGGTCTTATTTCTGGTGTTATTGTAGGTTTAATTTTAGGTGCAGTTGGTGCAGTAGGTTTTGCAACAAACATCATTAAGCCCTTTGGTTCAATGTTCCTTAACTTAATTAAAATGATCATTGTACCGCTTGTATTTGCTTCACTGGTAGTAGGGGCTTCCAGTGTTGGTGATGTCAGTAAACTGGGTAGAATGGGTGGCAAAACTATAGTTTATTACTTAGTAACTACAGCTTTTGCCGTAACCATAGGTATCATTTTGGCAAACATAATACAGCCCGGATCCAGTATGCAGCTGGCTGAAGGATTAACTTTTGAAGGAAAAGAAGCTCCGGGTATTGTTGAAACCATTCTAAATATTGTACCAAAGAACCCAATTGCTGCCATGGCAGATGGTAAAATGCTTCAGATAATTGTTTTTGCGCTTTTTGTAGGGGTGGCAATTACACTTGTTGGCAAAAAGGCTGAACAGGTTAAAGGTTTCTTTGATGGTTTTGCTGAAGTTATGTATAAGATTACTGCAATAGTTATGGAACTGGCGCCATACGGCGTTTTTGCATTAATAGTTCCTGTTGTTGCCGAAAATGGCCCTTCAGTACTCTTGCCTTTATTGAAAATTATTTTAGTTGTTTATTTAGGTTGTCTATTACATGCCTTAATAGTATACAGTTTTACTGTAAAGGGCCTAGGTAAAATGAGCCTCAAGGATTTCTACAAGGGAATCCTTCCTGCGCAGGTTGTTGCTTTTTCAACTTGCAGTAGTTCAGGTACACTACCTGTTACAATGAAATGTGCCGAAGATAATTTAGGTGTATCAAAGGAAACTGCCAGTTTTGTCTTGCCTCTGGGTGCAACAATTAACATGGACGGTTCAGCACTTTATCAAGGTGCCTGTGCAATATTTATAGCCCAAGTATATGGCCTTGACCTTACACTGGGTCAGCAGTTAACTGTTGTACTAACAGGTACTCTGGCATCAATAGGTGCTGCAGGTGTTCCCGGTGCAGGATTAATCATTTTGACTATGGTATTGAAATCAGTAGGACTTCCTCTGGAAGGCTTGGCTTTGATTGCCGGTATCGACCGTGTGCTGGATATGGCACGTACTACACTAAATATAACTGGAGACTCTTCCTGTGCGGTTGTAGTTGATGCTTCAGAAAAAAGAAGAGAAGCACAAATTAATACAGATGCCGGAGTAAGCAGTTAAGTTCCGGTGATGTTAAAGTAGTGTAAAACCCCGTGGTTAACTCCACGGGGTTTAAAATTTGAAAACACTATTTAGCAGGAGCAAAATTTGCTATAAAATATACATCCTCTGAACTTTCGTTTCTAATTCCGTGCACGGAGCCTGTTGGGGCGTAGATGGCGTCCCCGGGTGTTACTTTTTGCTCAGTATCGTTAATTGTTACTATACCTTCCCCTTCCATTATGTAAAATAGTTCAAGGGTAGGGTGGGTATGCAGGGGAATTTCTCCGCCGGGCTGAAGTTTAACAACCAGTGTCTTGAGATTTTCATCGGTACTGGCATCGATAATCAGTTTCACAAAAGCTCCTTTGCAGTCGGGATTTGGATGCGGCTTCCAATCCATATTGGTGGTATTGATTATTTTACCCTTCATAAAAATCTCTCCTTTGTTAGTTTTTACTAATAAAAAAGCTTCCACGCAATTATCTTCTCATTATAAATAATAGCCTAAAATTGATAATCTAGCCAGAGGTTATTCTGGGGGATATTTCTCCCTACACTTTCCAGTGGGATTTAAAAGATTTTTTAAAAAAATATTAAAAAATAAATTATAACTGTTATCAAGGAATCTGTTCCTGTTGTGCTGTAAAACTTAATGAAAAAATTGTTAAAGCAGTTGCACTTTACTTAAACCCGGGGAAAAGGTACGTATTGAACCTTACAGAAGTAAATGAGTTAGTAAAGAACTGGTGACTATATTTTGCCTTTTAGATATTGCCGATTTTCAAATTTTATGTTATTTTATTATTTATGGTTAAATAATGATTTAGAAATGATATTGAGTAAAAAAATAGCAAAGAAGGGATTTACATGCCGTGGTTACAACTTCTAATTTTAAGTGCAGCTCACATGGTTACTGATTTTGCTCAGGGCGCAATACCTATTTTAATTACAAACCTTAAAGAAAGTTTGTCGCTCAATTATACCCAGGCAACCGCAATCTTTTTAGCTTCCAATATTGCTTCTTCGTTTGTTCAGCCGGTATTTGGAGTAATTAGTGATCGCCACAAACTTTTCTGGCTAATGCCTGCAGGAGTTGCTTTGGCAATGCTTGGAATAGCCCTGGCAGGTATTATTCCAAACTATTATCTGGTTCTGACAATAATTTTTATAACCGGATTGGGTATTGCGGGATTTCATCCTGAAGCTTCTAAAGCAACTCATTTTTTAAGCTATGGTCCTAAAAAGGCTACAGCCATGTCAATATTTTCAGTTGGTGGAAATGTTGGAATAGGCCTAGGGCCTCTTCTTGCAGCCGGTTTTATTGCAGTTGCAGGACTTAAAGGAACTCTCTTTTTTTTAGTGCCGGGAATTATGATGATATTAATTCTTAAAAAGATCTTACCTCAGGTTGAAAAGGCAATGGAAGCCCATCAAAAAAGTATACTTGAAGAAAATAAGAAGAACAGTTCACCAAAAGAAACTATTCAAGTAGGCGCTCTGGTTTTGCTAATTATTGTTGTGGTGGTACGGTCCTGGATTCACGCGGGGCTTTTAAACTTTATACCGTTGTATTTCATAGACTTTTTGGGAGAAAGTGATTTTTACGGAAGTCTTCTGTTAACTGTTTTTCTCATTGCAGGAGCAGTTGGTACACTAATTGGAGGGCCATTGGCAGATTATTTTGGTCCAAAAACAATGGTCTGCTGGTCAATGATTTTATCTTTGCCTCTAACTTATTTAATTTATAATTCTGAAGGGATTTGGACCGTAATTTTTACTGCGCTGGATGGCGCTGTGCTTATTTGCACCTTTGGAATAACAGTGGTTTTCGGGCAAAAACTCCTACCTAATAAGATTGGTTTAGCGTCGGGGTTAATGTTAGGTTTTGCAATAGGTACAGGAGGGTTTGGCGCTACCTTACTTGGATATATAGCTGATACATGGAATATATTTTATGCTTTAAAATTCATGTTTGCTCTTCCTCTTCTTGGAAGTATACTGGCGTTATTTTTACCAAAAGTTTCGGGTCAAAGGAAAACGAAAATGGCTGTTTCTAAAAGTAGTTTAAGTTAATGAAAAAGGCCGCTGGTGCGGCCTTACTTTTTATTTTTTCCATCTCACTTATCCCTTTGGTTTAAAAGTTGCGCAATCTGTTTCTTGAGTGTTTCTGGCATTAGGGGGCTGAATTTCGATACTTGATGCTATGCACTGGTTGCCGCTTTGCCAGTATTCGCAAGTATCTACTACACATTTTACGCGGCCTATGGCATCTTGTTTGCTTACCATATCTTAACCTCCCTTCAGAAAAATCAGTAATTCATTTTTAAATTTTCCCGTTTCGTAGCTAATTATGCGATGGATAAATAAAAATACTATAAATTACCAGTAAAGATTATCATTCCCGGCAATATAATCTAGTAGTAACGTCCTCTATTAGAAATTGTTGGGAGGTGGACACAAATGTCTGGTAATATTTTTGCTGGTGGGCCCAAAATAGCGCGGTTCGTAGCATTTTTTGGAATTTTTGTTGTTGGAATGCATTTTGTTTACGCTTTGTATGACTTAGGAACCTGGCAGCTAGGTGCAATGATTGTTGATTTAGTTTTCGCGGCTGCTGTTCTCTGGGGCGTACTTCAACTGGTGCAATATAAAAAATCAGGTTGGATAGTAAACTGTGTCTTTGGAGTCTTAATGCTGGCTAGAGGTCTTGGGGGCTCTGTTACAGTCTCTACTGAACTAACTTTCTTCCAGGCTATCCAACCCTATGTAAGCGTTATTGTGGGCTTGGTACTTCTTGTGGGTCTGTTTCCTTTGAGAAGTTCCTATTTTTCAAAATAGATAAAAGACTATTATATAAGTGCTGCGCACGCGGCACTTTTTTTCTTTTCCGGAAAAAAATATGGTAATACATGTATTACCATATACGTAGATATAAAGCAGGAATTTCGGTTGAATATCTAGAAAAAAATAAAGTGTCTTGTTATGAAGAACCATTTGTTATTTTTTATATTGGAGTTGAAAAAAATGCGATTTAAATATAAAGTCATAATTGTACGTGCTAGAGGTACAATCATATTATTGAGTTTACTATTGACCTGTTTTGGACTCGCATCACCTGTAATTTTCCGAGGATGGTTGCCTCCTAATAAGGTAAATTTACCCCTGTGGATTCTTTTCTTATCGGCTACTGTCGGCTTTTTACTGGGTAAATATGCCCATGAAACCTATCGTTATTTAATTTCAAGGATGCTCGGAGTACGTGCATATTTTATATTTTTTCCTTTCCCAAGAACATATTTTTTGGACAGTTTAAGTAAGTGGCAGGCAATAAGCATCACTTTAGCCCCCTTTGCAGACCTTACCCTGCTCGGGCTTATCGGTCTTGCTTTTGGTACATGGCTGTTTATACCTTCAGTGGTAACCTTTATTACAGTTAATTTTATCCTGTCCGCACATGATTTGATTGAGTCCTATTATCTTTTTCGTATGGTAGGAGCGGAAGAAATTGTTCATAAAAGACCTGATGGCTTTGAAATATGGGGATAGAAACGTAAAAGGGGTCCGAACAGACAATTGCCTGAGGACCCCTAATTCCCATAATTTTTAATGTGAATATTATTGTAAGTATGCTCCTGTTTGCTGTTGAAACTGTGCTGGATTAATATAGCCTTGTTGCATACCCTGATTTTGAGTAGCCTGGCCGTATCCCTGCAAATTCAAATTATGTCCCGTAGTTTGCCTGAATTGAGCGTTATTTACAGGAACTTTTTGGGTAAGTTCAGACTGATTGGCGCCGGTTTGTTGTTGGAATTGGGCTGGATTGATGGAACCTCGAGCAAACTGGTATCCTTGATTTTGCAGTCCTTGCTGTTGGCCTTGTAATCCTAGCTGCTGTCCAATTTGTTGATTATACAGATTTTGCTGCTGCCCATACATATCCATCTGACCGTACTGCTGGTTTTGCTGTGCTATTTGCTGTGATAGTTGTTGTTGCTGGGCTGGACTGATATTAATCTGGCTGTATCCTCCCTGGGCATTTCCGCGGCTTACTTGCTGAAATTGCGGCTGAGCCTGAAATTGCTGAGTTTGCTGGGGATACATAGTCATTTGACCAAATTGTCCGGATACTCTAGCTTGAGTACCTGCTTCATTTTGATTGGTTGCTTGCTGGAATTGACTATAGTCTACAGCATTTCTCATCTGAGAGAATTCAGAAGGATTAGCCCCAGTTTGCTGTTGAAATTGTGCATAATTAATGTTCCCTTGTGCCATTTTTTCACCTCCTTTCGGTTCCTGCTACACAAGTTATTCTTTCCTGAACTGGTAGCAATATGAGAGGAAAAAAAAGGAATGCTTTGCATCATATATGAAATATAAGGAAGCGTATTATAGACAGAATAGTTCGTAATAAGAAAAGATTTTACCGAGGAAACTAAACTATGTAGCAAGAACTATACTAAAAAACGAGCACATAATTAAAGACTATTTTTACAATTATAATTTAAAGGCAATGCTGAGTTTTCTAAAAATTTATATTTAATAAATAATGATGGATATCATTATTTATTAAATTATAATTTAAGGGGGTGCTAATCGGAAAAGATAAAAATAAAAATTAATATTTATTATCTAACTATCTATATTTTTAATTGTTTTGTTTTGTTTTGCTTGTAATTAAATTAAAAATAATAAGGGGGAAAAAACAATGGCAAATTTTGAAGAGCTATCAAATGCGGTGATTGCAGGTAATGAAGCAAAGGTTAAGGAGTTAACTCAAAAGGCAATTGACGAAGGTGTAGAAGCAATTGACATTATTAATGAAGGACTTATTCCTGGTATGACAGTAGTAGGTACCCGTTTTAAGGCTGGGGAAATGTTTGTACCTGAGGTTTTAATGTCCGCTCGTGCAATGCAGGGTGGAATGGAACTTGTTAAGCCTCTAATTGCTGATACAGATATGCCTTCCGCAGGTACTGTAGTATTGGGTACTGTTAAAGGCGACTTGCACGACATTGGTAAGAACCTGGTTGGTATGATGATGGAAAGTGCCGGTTTTAAAGTAATAAACATGGGTGTAGACGTGTCAGCTGAGAAATTTGTTGAAGCGGTAAAAGAACATAAGCCACAAGTAGTTGCACTATCAGCACTGTTGACAACAACAATGCTAGCTATGAAAGATGTTATAGAATTACTTAAAGAAGAAGGTTTAAGAGATGATGTTAAGGTTCTAGTAGGTGGAGCTCCTGTATCTCAGGATTTCGCTGATGAAATTGGCGCAGATGGTTATGCTCCTGATGCAGCTTCTGCTACCGACCTTGTTAAAAGTCTGCTTGGCTAAAAAATAATATATTGCCGGATCGTTTTAAATAACGGTCCGGCCATAATGTTTTTAACTAGGGAAGGGGATTTGTGTATGGGGTAGCAATAGGAATAGACACTGGTGGTACTTATACTGACGGTGTCATATTAAACCTTGAAACTCAGGAAGTTGTGAACAAAGCAAAAGCCAGAACTACCAGGGAAGATTTGACCATAGGAATCTCCGAATGTATCAATAACTTATCCCTACCCAACCCTAATGATGTAGGATTAGTTGCGCTCTCTACAACACTTGCGACAAATGCTATTGTCGAAGGAAAAGGTTGTGAAGTTGGAGTAATACTGATTGGCCATGACCCCATCAAAGAGCTTCCTGTAAAAAATTACGTTTCAGTGAGCGGGGGACATAATATTAAGGGTAAGCCTGTACAAAAATTGGATATAGAAGCTACTAAAAAAGCCTTGAAGAGTTTTGAAGGCAAAGTTGATGCCATTGCTATTTCAGGCTTTTTAAGTATTCGTAATCCTGAACATGAATTAAAAGTTAAAGAACTTGTACACGAAATACTCGGCTTGCCTGTTGTTTGTGCGCATCAGTTGACAACTTCGCTGGGATTCCATGAGAGAACCGTTACGGCAGCTTTAAACGCCAGATTAATTCCCATTATTACTGAGCTGATCCAATCGGTGAAGCAGGTGCTGCTACAAAAAGGAATAAATGCCCCCATTATGATAGTAAAAGGTGATGGAAGCTTAATGGGTGAAGAGGTGGCAGTAGAGAAACCAATAGAGACAATACTGTCGGGGCCTGCTGCCAGTATTGTTGGCGCTACTTTTCTTACAACAATAGAAGATGCCATTGTTCTTGACATGGGTGGGACCACTACAGATATAGCCATGTTAAAAAAAGGAATTCCAAAGGTGAATTCTGAAGGCGCTTCCGTTGGAGGATGGCTTACACGGGTTGAAGCTGCTGAAGTATATACCTATGGAGTTGGTGGTGATAGTTATCTACAAATAGATCCTAAGGATAAAAAGTTGGTAATTGGTCCCAGGCGTGTCTGGCCTTTGTGTTATGTAATTTCAAAATATCCATATTTGAAGCAGGAACTCTTTCAAGCCAAAAAGATAATCTTAGATTTACTTAACAACCAAAAAAGTGACTGCTTTATTTATTTAAAGGAACCTAATGGGAATGGTAGCCAGTTAAGTTCAAAAGAAAGGGAAATTTTAGACTTACTAAAAGATGGTCCGCATTCCATTTTATATCTGTCTAAAAAAATAGGCACAGACCCGAATTTCCTGCCAGTTGAAAGACTTGAAAATCTAGGCGCTATTGCACGTATTTCAGTTACCCCGACAGATATTCTGCACGTTGCAAAAGATTATAACCTGTGGAGTAAGGAAGGCGCATCGCTGGGGGTTCAATTACTGGCGGATCAAATGGGTATGAGTGAAAAGGAATTTGCCAAGATGGCCATGGATGAAATTGTTAATAAGATTGCACTAGCAATTTTGCAATCTCTTGTCAATATTGAAGGTAAAAACTGCCGGATAGAAAAGGATTATGGCTGCAATATATTCCTTGATAAAGTACTGGGGCGCGGTAAGAGACATACTTTCAATTGCTCGGTTGAATTACCGAACCCTATTGTTGCCATTGGAGCGCCGGTCCAAGCATATTTGCCAAAGGTTGCTGAAAAGTTAAATGCACACCTTATAATACCTTCTAACTCAGAAGTGGCAAATGCTGTTGGAGCAGCAACAGGTAAAGTTGTACAAACAGCTCAGGTTTTAATAAAGCCTGGTTCGGAAGGTGGATTTATTGTTCACTTGCCGTGGGAACGTAAATCCTTTATGGAGTTAGAAGAGGCCACTAAATTTGCAATGGAGTCTTCAAGGGAATGGGTTAGGAAAAGCGCCTTGCGTGCAGGCGCCAGTGATCCTAATGTAATGGTGGAAAAAGAGGACGTTTACTCAAAAACTGCTACCTCATGGAGTGATGAAGTTTACGTGGAAACCAGGATTACTGCCACTGCCGTTGGAAAACCTAAGTGGTCATATGACATGCCTGGTAAAACTAATAAAGTTTTTGTATTAGACTAATTTAAGAAAGGGAGGAAAAATATGTCCATTTTAATTGTTGGTGAATTAATTAATACTAGTCGTAAAGCAATTAAGCCTGCAGTTGAAAATAAGGACGCTGAGGCAATTAAAAAGGTAGCAAAGGATCAGGATGAAGCAGGCGCCCATTATATTGATGTAAACTGCGGAACTCAAGTCTTCAATGAAGAAGAAACTATGAAGTGGCTAGTGGATACAGTACAAGAAGCAACTAAAAAACCTTTATGTATTGACAGCCCAAATCCTAAAGCTATTGAAGTTGGTTTGGAAAACCACAAAAATGGTCAACCAATGATCAACTCAATTACTGACGAAAAGGAAAGATATGAAACCATTTTACCACTTGTATTAAAATATAAAGCGAAAGTAATTGCCCTCTGTATGGATGACACTGGAATGCCTGAAACTGCTGATGACAGAATTAAAGTAGTTGACAGCCTTGTTCCAAAACTCCTTGACGCTGGTGTACCTGCTGATGACATTTACCTCGATCCATTGGTAAAACCGGTTAGTACCGGTGATACTGCCGGATTAGAAGTTTTAGATACAGTTAAGTATATTAAGGAAAAATATCCTGAAGTACACTGCACATGCGGAATGAGTAATATCTCCTACGGTCTGCCAAACAGAAAAGTATTGAACTGGGTATTCATGATTCAAACTATGACTGTCGGAATGGATTCCTATATCTTTAACCCACTAGATAAGAACCTTATGGGACTTCTTTATGCTTCGCAGGCAACTCTAGGTATGGATCAGTTCTGTATGCAGTACTTAACTGCCCACAGAAACGGACTATATGAAGAATAAAATCTTAAATTAATGTTTTTCGAATTTCCTCTTTACTCGGTGACCCGGTAACTACAAGGTGTACTTACCTTTAGGTACGGGTTGCCGTCTTTTTACTCCATGAAAATTTTCTGAAAATCTTGACAAAAACTAATAAATCTAGCATTATATAATACAAAGGTTATAATGTGATACTAGTATACCATAATAATTTTTTAAAATTTTAAAAAATTGTTAATATCATATTTTTTAATATATAATAGATTCTCTAAATAGTACTTTAGTAATATTTCTAGTTATAATGTCAACAAAGATATTAGCAAAATAGGGGAGTGTTTTACTATGGGAAAAACCACACTACTTGTCAAACCTTCTAACGAAAAAATTTCTGTAAACAAGGGAAGTAACTTGTTGGATGTTTTGAATCAATCCAATATCTATGTAGAAGGTGCTTGTGGGGGAAGAGGTACTTGCGGTAAATGTAAAGTAAAGGTATTGCGGGGTGAAGTGGCTCCTAGCGAAAGCGATCTAAAAAAAATCACTAAAGAGGAAATTGAGTTAGGCTATCGCCTGGCTTGTAGAGTGGAAATAAATGATGACCTAACAATAGAAGTTCCCGGGCAAGCTAAAGAAGACTCGAGAAAAAGTGATATTAGCAGTACTGTAGGTCTAGAGGCAGTTACTTCTTTTAAAAAAGAATACGTTGAATTGCCTCAGCCTGTTTTGAAAGACCAAATTGGTGACTTTGAAAGGATCAAAAGACATGTTCCAGAAGGAGAAAACTTTACAATCTCTTTAAATGCTTTACGAAAGCTTCCCGGTGTACTGAGGAGTTCTAAATTTAAAATCACATATACTTCTTATAAAAATCGGATTATTGATGTAGAAGAAGGGGATACCACTGGAAAGTTATACGGTATTGCCTTTGATATAGGTACAACTACAATTGTTGGTACTCTTCTGGATATGGTGACAGGTAAAGCGCTTGCAGTTTCTTCAACAGGAAACCCGCAGCGTTCTTATGGAGCTGATGTAATTTCTCGTATAACATTTAGCTCTGAAAAAGATGGACTGAAGATTTTAAGAGAAAAAGTTCTCCAGGGTATGAACGAAATCTGTAAAGAGCTATGTAAAAAAGCGGGTATAAGTTCCCAAAACATTTACCACATAACTACTGTAGGGAATACTACCATGCATCATTTATTCTTGGGGGTTGACCCTACTTACCTGGCACGCTCGCCTTATATACCAACCTTCCAAGAAGCTCAGACACTTACTGCTGCTGAAGCAGGACTTGAGGCAAATCCCGATGCCTGTGTGTATATGGTTCCAAATATTGCAGGGTATGTAGGAGCTGATACGGTTGGGGTTGTCTTAGACAGTCATTTGGAAAAAAGTTCTCAAATTAAACTGGCAATAGATATTGGTACTAATGGAGAAGTTTTACTTGGTTCTAAGGATAAGCTTTTGGCTTGTTCCACTGCGGCGGGGCCGGCCTTTGAAGGTGCTCAAATAAAATACGGCATGCGGGCTGCGGAAGGTGCCATAGAAAGGGTAAAAATTACAACTGATTGTGAGATTGCAACAATAGGCAATAAGCCTGCAGTGGGAATTTGCGGCTCAGGATTATTAGATGCCGTTGCTCAACTGGTAAAGGCGGGAATTATAGATTCCAGAGGGCGTATTTTACCTCCCGATGAGATAGAGGGAATTTCACCTCAATTGGCTGCCAGAATAATTGCAGGCGAAAATGGCTACGATTTTATACTGGCTACTGAGGAGGAAAGCGGTATCAATAGCCCTGTTGTGCTTACACAAAAGGATGTAAGAGAAGTTCAGCTGGCTAAAGGAGCTATTTACGCTGGAATTAAAGTAATGGAAAAGAATCTTGGAATAACAGATGATGATCTCGCGGAAATAATACTTGCAGGGGCTTTTGGTAGTTATATAGATAAAGAAAGCGCTGTAACCATAGGCTTAATACCTGCTATAGATTTAGAGAAGATAAAATCTATAGGAAATGCTGCCGGTAGAGGTTCGCAGATGGCGCTCTTGTCCGATACAGAAAAAGAAAGGGCAAATGTTATATCTAGACAGGTTGAGTATATTGAATTGTCTACCAACCAGGATTTCCAGCAGGAGTTTATGTTTGCTATGAATTTTCCTTCTCCTCAATAAAAATACTGTAAGTGCATTACAACCTTATAAGTAAAAATTTCCCCCGCAACTTAAAAAGATAGAAAGTAGGCGGGGGAAATATCCCCAAATATTAGCTTGTCAACTTTTTTCTGAAAGTTTTGTAATTAGGTTAAATATAAACTAAAAAAGGAGGTGTTTTACAGGTAAACTAATTAAAGAAAAGAAAGAAAAGAGTAGGAAAATGTTATGTTGTGTTTGTAAATTTTAAGGAGAAAGGAAGGGGTTTGTGAGATGTCATTTCTGAAGAAGGTAGATAAGAGTATCTTTTATATTTCTGCGGTTATTTGTGTGATTTTTGTACTGTGGACTATAGCGTTACCTGATAGTGCAAGTAAGGCTTTCAATGCTTGTTTGAGCTTTTTAACAGGCAATTTCGGTTGGAGTTACCTCATATCGGTTTCAATTTTTCTGGTATTTTGCTTGGTGGTAGCATTCAGCAGGTTTGGCAAAATTAAACTGGGTAAAGATGATGACGTACCTGAATATTCTACAAGCAGCTGGTTTGCAATGCTTTTTAGTGCGGGTATGGGCATTGGGCTCGTCTTCTGGAGTATTGCCGAGCCGATGTATCACTTGGGAGGCCCTCCTTTTGGAGAACCAAATTCCATAGAAGGTGCAAGGGTTGCCATGAGAACCACCTTCTATCACTGGGGATTACACCCCTGGGCCGTCTTTGCGGTTGTAGGTTTGGCGCTGGCCTATTTCCAGTTTAGAAAGGGATACCCTGCATTGATTAGTTCGGCTTTTGTCCCCGTGCTTGGTGAAGAAGGGGTCAAGGGGCCGATTGGTAAGGCGATAGATATTCTTTCGGTATTTGCAACAATCTTTGGCGTGGCAACTTCTTTAGGTTTAGGGGCGCTGCAGATAAATTCCGGTTTAAATTCTCTCTATGGAGTACCAAATGAAACCTTTATGACAGTTATCATAATTGCCGTTGTTACGGCGTTGTTTACTATCTCGGCGGTAACGGGTATTCAAAGAGGAATTCGTATTTTAAGTAATGTTAACATGACTTTAGCTTTTCTCTTGATGCTATTTTTGTTACTTGCTGGTCCTACAGTATTTTTGCTTAATATATTTAGCGATACTATAGGAAATTATTTACAAAATATAGTCTGGTTAAGTTTCTTTACCGATCCGTATGGTTCCGTTGCAGAGCATACGGGCTATGACTGGCTCGGGGCATGGACCGTTTTTTACTGGGCATGGTGGATTGCCTGGGGACCATTTGTAGGCGGATTTATCGCTCGTATTTCCAAGGGTCGTACAGTTAGGGAGTTCATACTTGGAGTTTTGTTTGCACCTACTTTGCTGAGTTTTATCTGGCTGACAATTTTCGGTGGAGCTGCCATTCATATAGACCTCTTTGGAGCGGGAGGAATTGCTGAGGCGGTCGGTAAAGACGTAACTACGGCACTCTTTGTTACGCTGCAGAACTTCCCGCTGGGGTCACTTACTGCATTAGTGGCCACTATTTTAATATCAACATTTTTTATTACCTCTGCCGACTCGGCGACGTTTGTTGTGGGTATGTTAACTTCCGGTGGAGATTTGGAGCCGGGAGCAGACCTCAAGGTATTCTGGGGAGTTATTGAAGGAGCTGTAGCAGCAGTTTTATTGATTACAGGAGGCTTGAAAGCTCTTCAAACTGCATCCATTGCAGCTGCATTCCCCTTTATGATAGTAATGCTCTTCATGATTTATTCAATTTATAAGGCATTTATACAGGAAACGGAAGTACCTATGCTGGGGGATAAATCAAAAATAGCTCCTTCGCAAGGAGAAGGAGAAGCTTCAAGTGCATAAATCGCTATAGCTAAATTAATAAATATTTACAAAAGGGGTGGGAAGCTGCCCCTTTTTTCTATAACGTTGCTGACTAAACTTTTTCAATTAAAAAGAGGATATTGCCTGGTGTTAACAGAAAAAAGTAACTACCAATCAAGCGTGTTTTTGTAAAAAATCCTATTCCGGGGGTGGTTACCAGGTGGCAAAATATATTGAAACTTTAGAGCTGGGAAGGGCTTTTTTTGAAAATACGGAGCAGGGAATAATTTTGCTTGACTTGGAAGATACAGTTCTGGAAATCAACCGGGCTGCTCAGGAAATGTTTGGTATAGAAAAAGCCATCTCCGGGCAGCAGCTTAGAGAAATTTTTCCTTTTATGTATGAGAAGGATAAAAAGCAAATTGAAGAAGGGGTCTTCACTTGCAAGAATGATTACAAAAAAACATATAAAATAAAGTGTCGGCAAGTGCGACTGGGTGAAACCGGACTTCTCAAAATACTGTATATTACCGATTTGACGGCAATTTCCGAATTGCAGTGCAAATTGCGAAATGTTACGAGTGAAAGGGATAAAATCAGAAATATTATTGAGTCCATAGATGAAGCGGTTATTGTATGTGATAAGGATGGCATCGTTTTTCTGCTTAACAGGGCCTGTGAAAAACTTAATGATTTTTCTAGAGAACAGGTAATCGGTAAAAGTGTCAAGGAAGTTTATAACCTGACGGAAGAAACAAGTTATATGTTAAGGGCTATAAAGGAAAAAAAACCTATACTTGACGTTTACCAGAACTATACCACCTTGCTGGGGAAAAATATGAATATTATGTGCAGCAACGTGCCCCTCTTTTCGGGAGGAAAAGTTGTAGGCGCCGTCTCTGTCATGAAATCGTATTACCGTGCTGAAAAACTTACCCAAAAAATAATGGAACTGCAGGAGCAACTTTTTAACAACAGAAAAAGACATAGAGGAAATGAAAGTTCAAATAATTGTGAGTACCGTTTTAAAGACATTGTTGGAGTTAATTCCAAGCTTAAACAGGCTATTAGCTGGAGTAAAAAAGCCGCCTTAACCTCTTCTCCCATTTTGATTTATGGAGAAACGGGAACTGGAAAAGAGCTTTTTGCCCAGAGCATCCACAACAGCAGCCACCGCAAAGAAGGGCCGTTTCTTGCAGTTAACTGTGCTGCGATACCGGGAAATCTCTTGGAAGGTATTTTATTTGGTACCGAAAAAGGAGCATTTACAGGAGCGGTTGACAGGCCCGGACTATTTGAACAAGCTTCAGGAGGGACTTTGTTTTTGGATGAGTTAAATAGTATGGCGCTTGACCTTCAGGCCAAACTCTTAAGGGTCTTGCAGCAAAATACCATCCGCAGGGTTGGGGGTATGACTGAGAAGCGTATTGATGTACGTATTATTAGCAGTATGAATGAAAACCCGGCTGAAGCCATATCTGCAGGTAGGTTGAGGCAGGATTTGTATTATCGCTTAGGTGTTGTTTGCATTCACATACCACCTTTGCGGGAAAGGAAAGAAGATATTTCTCAACTTGTTGAAGAGTTTATTAAAAGGTACAATCAAAAACTAAATAGAAATGTTCAAGGTATTTCACCGAGCCTGGCCAAAGATTTTTTGAATTATAACTGGCCCGGAAATGTTAGAGAATTGCAGCATGCCCTAGAGTCAGCAATGAACATGGTGGAACCTCATGAAAACCTTTTAAAGGATCATCATTTACCGCCCCATGTCTTAGAAAAAATAGAAAATAAGATTTCTGCTACTGATACAACTAAAGATATAAACGGAGATTATTATTCGGTAACTTGCAAAGACGGGATGGAACTGCAGGATATATTGCAAAATGTAGAATACCAGGTTATTAGTCGTACATTGCAGAAAAATAACGGTAACGTATCTAAAACAGCAAGGGAACTGGGGATAAGACGCCAGGGACTTCAATATCGCATGAAAAAATATAATATAAAATAGTCAAAATTGTTGTACTACAGAAAACTTTTGCAAAATGGTAAAATCCTGCGAAGATAGGTGCCTTATGAAAATGCAATGCCAAATCATAAGGCATATTTTCAGGAGAAAAACCAGGTACAATGTGCATTCTCACATGGCAGGTTATAAAAGTTATTAAATATATAAAAAAGAAGAATGGGAAAGTATTGCAATTGCACAAATTCAGAAAATTTTAACTTGGAAAAAGTGTGGCACGGAACTTGCTTTATAAATTGACAAATAAAAATAAACTTGAAACGAAAGGAGGCTTAGAGACATTTTCCCCTCGTTACAGCTCTAATTGTAAATTTTAAAAGAGATAAAGAAATCACCCCGAAGAAAGGAGAGAGATTTGTGAAAAGTAACTATGTAAAGGCTAACTATGACGTTAATCAAACAATTAATTTTCGTGTGTTGAGTGATCATCAGTGTGAAGAAATTTATCTAGCTGCCCTGGAAGTTTTAGAATATACAGGAGCCGTTATTCACAGTGAAAGAACATTGGAAATTTTGAAAAAAGGTGGTTGCTGGGTAGACGGTAACCATGTAAAGTTTCCAACCAAGGTTGTTGAAGCAGCAGTAAGGACTGCTCCTTCCAGGATTGCCATTAGTGACAGAAATGGTAAAAGAGCTATGTTTTTAGAGTCACAAAATGTTTATTTTGGTCCTGGACCAAGTAATACTTACATGTTAGATCCGGAAACCGGAGAAAGAAGAAGACCGAGAGTGGCAGATGCAGCTAGAGTTGCTAAGCTTTGCGATGCTCTTCCTAACATTGATTATGTTATGGACAGTGGAACACCTATGGATGTTACTCCTACGCTTGCGGATGTTCATTCATTTAACCAAATGGTTAGAAATACTACAAAACCCATTATTCATTGGGGATTTGATGAGGACCAGTATAATGACATCATAGATATGGCTGAAGTAATAGCAGGTGGACCAGAAGAATTATCCAAAAACCCGTTCTTCATCCTTTATTCAGAACCAAGTCCTCCATTGAGACATTCCCATGAGGCAATAGATAAAGCAGTTGCTGCTGCTAAAAGAGATATTCCTGTTATTTACGTTCCTGTAAACTTTGCAGGTGGTACTGTTCCTGCAACTATGGCGGGAGCTCTGGTTTGCTCAGTTGCCGATTCCCTGGTAGGTTTGGTCGCTAACCAGCTAGTAAGACCCGGCTCCGGCTTTATCATGGGAGGAGTTATAACTGCCATGGATATGAGCAGTACTATCTGTTCATATGGTGCTCCTGAACTGTCTTTACTTTCAGCTGCATTAACTAATGTGGCACGCTATATTGGCATCCCGATGTTTAGTACGGGTGGATGTACCGATGCAAAAATGATAGATGCCCAGTGGGCTGCTGAAGCAGCATTCTCTAACTTATTAGCAGGTTTGAGCGGTGCAAGCCTTGTTCACGACTGTAACTATATGGAATACGGCAATACGGGTTCAATGGACTTACTAACAATTAACGATGAAATTATTGGAATGGTTAGAAGAATCATGAAGGGTATCAAAGTAGATGACTACCAAATGGCAGTAGATATCATAGATAAAGTAGGTCCAGGAGGTCATTTTTTAGGTGAACAGCACACTATGGAAAACTTTAGAAAAGAATTCTGGCAGCCTAAACTAATGAATAGATTGCGTTATGATGAGTGGAAGGCTAGCGGTGCAAAAACTATGGCGCAGAGAGTAAACGAAAGAACGAGGGAAATCCTGGCAAACCATGAAGTTGAACCTCTACCAAAGAGTGTAACTGATAAATTGGATGCTATTATTGAAAAGGCAGAACAGAGAGAAGCTAGTAAGAGATAAAATGGCGCTTAAAAAACGATTTATATTTCAAAATGTCCCGAAGAAAGGAGAGATTATTTGTGAGATCAAGAAGTAATTTTAAGGCTAATGCCAGTACGATGCTCAGTGTGCTTTCTGATAGACAGTGTGAAGAAATTGTAATGGCTGCTGAAGAAGTTTTAGAGCGCACTGGGGTAACTGTGTATGACGATGAAGCTCTTGAAACACTTAAAAAACATGGTTGCTGGATAGATGGGAACAGGGTAAGAATTCCAACTGCATTGGTTGAAAGATGCTTGAGAAGCGCTCCGACTCGTGTAACTTTATGTAACAGCAGAACTGGTTCTAGAGATGTATTGTTACAAGGAAACAATGCATATTTCGGCAGCGGTTCTGATACTCCATATACTATAGATCCTTATACCGGAGAGAGAAAAAGGGCTACCAAAGAAAGTGTTGGCTGGGCTTGTAAAGTTTTAGATGCACTTCCAAATATAGATTTTGTAATGTCTTTAGGTATTGTACAGGATGTACCACTCTTAATCTCTGATAGACACCAGTTTGAAGTGCAGGTTCTCAATACCGGTAAGCCAATTGTAACAACAGCGCATGATATTTACGGTTTTGCTGACATAATTGAAATGTGTGAAATAATTGCCGGTGGCGAAGAAGAATTAAGACGCAATCCATTTATGACTCTCTATGCAGAACCAATTTCTCCATTGCAGCATGCATGGGAAGCTGCTTCTAAACTTGTGTTGGCGGCTAAAAAAGGTTTGCCTGTTGTTTATACTCCCTGTGTTATGGCAGGTGGTACTGTTCCTTCAACTATGGCAGGAGTTCTGGTAAACGGACTGGCTGAAAGTCTCAGCGGTTTAGTAATTAACCAGTGTACAAGAGAAGGATCTCCATTTATCATGGGTGGAGTATTTACTATAATGGATATGGGAACTACCATATTCTCCTATGGTTCACCTGAATTTAATCTTTTAATGGCTGCTCTGGCTGATTTAGCTCATTACCTCAAGATACCAATGTTCGGAACGGCAGGTTGTACTGACAGCTGTGTAGTTGACGAACAGGCCGGAATTGAGGCTGCAATTTCCATTGCCATGACAGCTATGTCAGGTCCTAACCTCAATCATGACGTCGGTTATATAGAGTATGGTTCTACTTCATCATTAGAAATGCTGGTGTTATGTGATGAACTAATTGGTATGGCTAGAAGATTGACTAGAGGTATTGAAGTAAATGAAAATACTCTTGCACTGGATGTAATACATGATGCTGGACCAGGTGGACATTTCTTAACGCAAAAGCACACATTCGATAACTTCAAGAAAGAAATATATAAGAATAGATTATTTGATCACCAGCACTATGAGCCATGGAAAGAAAAAGTGAATAGACCGATAACAGAAACGGCTAGACTGAAGGCTATAGATATAATAGAAAATTATGAGCCGGAGCCATTACCGAAGGATGTTCAGAAGAAAATACGTGAAGTGGTAGAAAGAGCTGAAAAAAGAGCAGAATTATAATTTACTTTAAAAAGGCAGTGTTAATAGAGCACTGCCTTTTTTGAAAATATTTTTACTAAAATTTATATTCCTGAAAAGTGAATTATTATGTTATAATTTATTAATAAACAGCACAAATTTAGAGTTTTAAAGGGGATTATGTCTATGTTACAAATGCAATTAAGGGATTTAGTTGGAGAAGAAATTCTTGAACAAATTCTATCCTCTTTTACCAAAGCTACAGGTTTAAGGGCGGTAATAGTTGATCGCGACGGCAAAAATAGAATAACATCCAAAGACTTCCCTGATGATTGCGAATTTTGCACTATTATACGCTCTACTGAGTTGGGATGCTCTAAATGTGAGAAATCTTATGCCAGGGCCGGAAAAGAGTCGGCCAAATATGGTGAACCATATATTTTCCGTTGTCATGCCGGTTTGGTAGCATGGGCTGCCCCAATAATGCTTGATGATGAACATGTTGGTTCAATTATCTGTAGTCAGGTCTTAATGTGGGAACCTGAAGAATTTTTCTGGCAAGAGATTAAAGAAATGTGCAGTAGTTTGAATTTAGATTTAGAAGTTTTAATGGAAGCTGCAAAAAAACTAGAAATTTTATCAGCAGAAAGGGTTCAAGGCGCTGCCGATCTTTTGTTTTTTGTAGCTAATCATTTAATGAAAACCGGAATGACAAATTTACAGCAGCGCAGAGAAATTGCTGAGCATCAAGCCCGCTTGGGAGAAGAAATGCAGGCAAGAAAAGCTCTGGAAAGTGTTGTTAAAGAAATTGAGTCACGCTCTAACAGGATTTATGCTCTAGAAAAGGAACAGGAGTTAATTTCTGCAGTGCGTAAGGGTGAGCGTGATACATCATATAGGCTTTTAAACGAATTGCTGGCTGACATTATTCAAAAATATCCCGATGACTCTAAAGAAGTTAAGTCAAGGCTTCTAGAATTAATAGTACTTCTTTCACGGGCTGCAATAGAAGGCGGAGCAAATTTAAAATTAATACTATCATTAAACTCAAAATATTTAGAAGAACTAAATAACATAGATAGTATTGAAGATCAGTGCTTGTGGATTTTAAAAGTAACACATGAATTTATTGACAGTATTGATAAATCTTCAGATATTAAAAATTTACAAGTTATTCAGAAATCTGCAGAATTTATGAGGAAAAACTTTAATAAAAAACTGACAATTGATGATATTTCCCAGGCAGTATATTTAAGCCCCTGTTATTTAAGTAAAATATTTAAACAGGAACTGGGCTGTACAATTATGGAATATTTAACTAAAGTAAGAATTGATGAAGCTAAAAAATACTTGCGTAATCCCCGTTATAATATAATGCAGGTTGCAAATTTGATTGGATTCGATGACCCGAGTTATTTTACAAAGGTTTTTAAAAAGAGTGAAGGTATCACTCCAAGTCAATATAAGAGAAAAGCTTTGTAATCTAATATAGGAGGCCTTTGGAGCTATGGATTTTCAAAAATTAGCTGAAGCAGTTGTGGAAGGTAATGTTAAAAAAGTAAAGGGATTAACCGAGAAATTGTTATCTGAAGGAATCCGCCCTGATATCATTTTAAATGAAGGTCTCTTAAAGGGAATGCAAAAAGTAAGTGACCGGTATAAAGAAAAGGATTTTTATATACCGGAAGTTTTACTTTCTTCAAGGGCAATGCAAGCAGGGTTTCATATTATCAAACCTCTAATAGAAGATAATAGCACAAGCGCCCTTCCTCATAAAGTTGTGATAGGGACTGTTGCAGGGGATTTACATGATATAGGGAAAAATCTTGTCTCCCTTATGCTTAAAAGTAGGGGCTTTCATGTAATTGATTTGGGAATTGATGTTCCTCCTGAAGATTTTGTAGAAGCTGTCAAAAAGCACCAGCCTGACATCTTAGCAATGTCATCTCTTTTAACAACTACTTTGGCAATAATTCCAGAGACAATCCGCTTGTTGAAAAAAGAGAAATATAGAGATAAAGTGAAAATTATGGTAGGTGGCGCCCCCGTAACAAAGGATTATGCACGTGCAGTTGGCTCCGATGGTTATGCGCATGATGCAATTAATGCTGTAGTTGTTGCATTAGACCTTGTCAAGAGTTAAAATTCAGTATATAATGGAAGCAAGAAAAATTTAATATTGGTGGATGAAGGCAAGTGGGAGAGATTCCTTAAGAGGTGGAGGACCTTACGAACTATCCTAGTTAAACCAACGCAGAAATTCGCAGTGGATTTCGCACGGACTTTACGAACTACCGTTTAAAATAGGAGTTCGTAAAGGAGTACGAGAGACACAAGAAGTTCAAGGTGAGCAGCGCAGGAGACGAGCCAACGCAGAAATTCGCAGTGGATTTCGCACGGACTTTACGAACTACCTCTTTAAAGGAACGCCGAAGGAGCAAGGTAGCTTGCTAGCTGCAAAAGCTACTGAAACTCTCAGGCAAAAGTACCGCTTCCCGACACATCTCTGGAGAGTTTTCCCGCAGGGGAAACACCAAAGGGGTAATTGCTTTTAAAGCAGATAATCTCTCAGGTCTAAGGACAGAGTAACAGCGGTGCTGTTTGACTCTGTTTTTTTATTGCTTTTTTTGCAATGGCATTTTTAGAACAATATGATTTTAAAGAATATTAATACATAGGGCGAGATAGTATAATATTTAGAGTTTAGGATTATTTAGAAAAGACTAAAATTTAATCAAAAGGGGGGATTATGGAAAAACTCCTTGTAGGTACTTTTATTAATTTAGGAGGTGGGTAAATGACATTGAAAAAAACGCCCCTCAATGAAATTCATAAGGAATTAGGGGCAAAAATGGTTGATTTTGGTGGATGGGAAATGCCGGTTCAGTACAAGGGAATAATTGAAGAACATAATGGAGTCAGGGAAAAGGCAGGTCTCTTTGATGTTAGCCACATGGGAGAAATTTGGGTTGAAGGCCCTGGCAGTACGAAAGCAGTTCAAAATCTGGTAACTGTTGATATTTCAAAGCTTGTACCGGGCAAAATTTCTTATACCATGATGTGTTACCCTCATGGGGGAGTTGTAGATGACCTGCTGGTTTATAAGATGGAAGAAGACAGTTATCTTCTGGTGGTTAATGCGAGCAATAAAGATAAAGATTTCGACTGGATTAAGGAAAATGTAAGTGGGGATGCAAAAGTCACTGATAAATCAGATCAAACAGCACAAGTTGCATTACAGGGGCCGCTATCTGAGGAGATTTTGCAGAAATTAACTGACGTGAGGTTATCAGAAATGGGCTATTATACCTGGAAATGGGTTGAAATAGATGGAGCAAAATGCTTGGTTTCCAGAACAGGCTATACGGGAGAAGACGGATTTGAAATTTACTGTGATCCTCAAGATGTTGCTAATATTTGGAACAAAATTTTAAAAACCGGTGGTGAAGATGTACAGCCTGTAGGGCTTGGCGCAAGAGATACATTGCGATTTGAAGCATGTATGCCCCTTTACGGGCACGAATTAAGCGAGAATATTACCCCATTGGAAGCGGGACTCGGCTATTTTGTTCACCTGGATGGAGATGACTTTATTGGCAAGGATGCTTTAATTGAGCAGAAGGAAAAAGGCGTTCCGCGTAAAACAGTTGCCTTCGAAATGTTAGAGAGGGGCATTCCAAGGGCGAACTACAAAGTTTATAAGGGAGAAGAAGAAATTGGTTATGTAACAACAGGGAGTCATTCTCCGACCCTTGGTAAAAGTATCGGATTGGCATTAATTAAGTCTGAATATGCTCAGAAGGATAGTGAAATTGCTATTTCGGTAAGGGGTAAGAAACGTAAAGCAAAAATCGTTTCTAAGCCTTTTTACAGTAGAAGATAAAGCCGAGCCAACGCACCTGATATTCAATTGGATAAGTGAAGTAGAGTAATAAGCTGCAACTTATCGTTTTCCAATTGAGCGCTGGGGAAGTAGATTTCGCGCGGATTCTTCAAACATCCTTTAAATAAAGATATTAATATCAATAAGGAGGAGTTTAAATGTATCCTGAAAATCTCAAATATACAAAAGATCATGAGTGGGTTAAAATTGAAGGTGACAAGGTGAAGATTGGTATTACTTATCATGCGCAGGATGCTCTTGGAGATGTTGTCTTTGTTGAATTGCCGGAAGTAGATGACGAGTTTGAAGCAGGTGAATCCTTTGGCACAGTTGAGTCTGTAAAAGCTGTTTCCGATTGCTATGCTCCGGTATCCGGAAAAATCACTGCTATCAATGAAGATATTCTTGACTCACCGGAACTGGTAAACTCATCTCCTTACGATGACGGTTGGTTTATTGAAATGGAGGTGACTGATTCATCTGAACTCGATCAATTAATGAATTCAGAAGAATATCAAAAATACCTGGAGGAGGAGGAGTAAATTGAAGTTTACACCTCATACTGAAAAAGACAGGAAAGAGATGCTGGAAGCAATAGGTGTGAATAATATTGAGGAGCTTTTCTCGGATATTCCTGATGAAGTCCAAAGAAAGGCCAGTTGTGATGTTTCCGGCGGGCTTTCTGAATATGAACTCAGAAAAGCAATCAAGGCTTTGGCGTCCAAAAATAAAACTAATGACGAATTTATCAGCTTTTTAGGCGCTGGAGCTTATGATCACCATATACCTGCATTTATCGACCAGCTTCTTTTGAGATCGGAATTTTATACTGCATATACACCGTACCAGCCTGAAATAAGTCAGGGGACACTTCAGGCCATCTTTGAATATCAAACTTTGATTTGTGAATTAACCGGAATGGAAGCTGCCAATGCCAGTATGTACGATGGAGCTTCTGCCGTCGCGGAAGCTGCGCTAATGGCAGCTAGCGCAACTCGCAGGAAAAAGATACTTGTATCAGAAGCAATTCACCCTGAATACATGGAGGTAATTAACGCTTATATTTCCGGTCATGAGATTGAGGTAGAAAAGATAGAAGCTGTGCAGGGTATTTCAGATTATAAGAAAGCTTCAGAAAGCATTGACAAAACTGTAGCGGCAGTAATAATCCAGTATCCCAACTTCTACGGTAACATTGAGGATCTCAAGAAATTTGCGGAACTGGCACACCAGCATAAAGCTCTTCTTATTGCCGCTGTAGCAGATCCCGTTTCTTTAGGTATCTTGAAATCCCCGGGTGAACTTGGAGCGGATATTGTAGTGGGTGAAGGCCAAAGCTTTGGTAACAACCTTTACTTTGGAGGTCCGTACCTTGGTTTCCTGGCAACAAAAGAGAAGTATATCAGACGAATGCCCGGACGTATTGTTGGAAAGACAAAGGATGTGGATGGTAAAACAGGTTATGTTTTGACTCTCCAGGCAAGAGAGCAGCACATTAGAAGGGAAAAAGCGACATCAAATATTTGCTCAAATGAAGCGTTATGTGCCCTGGCGGCTACAATGAGTTTATGTGCTTTCGGAAAGCAAGGAATTAAAGAGCTTGCTTATAAATCAACTCAAAAAGCACATTATGCACTGGAGAAGCTTGTGGAACTACCAGGTGTCGAAGCGGCATATAATCAGCCGTTTTTCAAAGAGTTTGTAATCAAATTGCCAGAGGATGCAGGTGAGATTGTTGAAAAGTTGAAGGATGAAGGTATCCTGGCAGGTGTGCCATTGGGACGCTTTGACAGTGCAATGAAGGACAAACTTCTTGTCTGTGTCACTGAACTTAGAGCCAAAGAAGAAATTGATCTTTTGGTTGAAAAGTTAGGGGGGATCCTGGCGTGACTGAAAAGCTAATATTTGAACAGGGGTCTGAAGGTAGAAAAGGTTATTCATTACCACCTTGTGATGTACCTGAAAGAAAACTTGCAGACCTGATTCCGGAAGAGTTTTTAAGGGAAAATGACCCTGAACTACCTGAAGTTAGTGAAATTGAAACTGTTAGACACTTTACCAAGCTTTCTACCTTTAATCACGGGGTAGATACAGGATTTTATCCCCTCGGTTCATGTACAATGAAATATAATCCTAAAATAACTGAGGAGTTGGCACGATTAGAAGGCTTTGCAAGGCTTCATCCTTACCAACCGGAAGATACTGTGCAAGGTGCGTTGGAACTTATGTACAATCTCGGAGAAGACCTTGCTAAAATAGCAGGTATGGATAAAACCACATTGCAGCCTGCTGCTGGCGCTCATGGGGAAATGACAGGCATGATGATTATCAGGGCTTACCACCAGCACCGCGGGGATAGTAAGCGGACAAAGGTTATAGTACCTGATACTGCGCACGGTACCAATCCTGCAACTGCTGCAATGGTTGGTTTCAAGGCTGTAAAGGTAGATTCCAATTCTGAAGGTGAAGTTAACATAGAAGCGCTAAAGAAATTAGTTGATGAAGAGACTGCGGCACTAATGCTGACAAATCCCAATACTCTGGGTCTTTTTGAAAAAAATATCCTGGAGATAGCTGACATTGTCCATGAAGCGGGAGGTCTCTTATATTACGACGGTGCAAATGCCAATGCAATTATGGGATATGCCCGCCCGGGAGATATGGGGTTTGATGTAATCCACTTCAACCTTCATAAAACATTTTCCACGCCACACGGAGGGGGAGGACCCGGTTCCGGGCCGGTGGCGGTAAAAGAATTTTTAGCGCCTTATTTACCAAAGCCTGTAATTGAAAAAAGTGGAGAAGGAAACTATTATTTTAATTACGATCTCCCCCATTCCATAGGAAAAGTTAAATCATTTTATGGGAACTTTGGAGTTATGGTTAAAGCATATGCTTACATTAAGGCGCTGGGCGCCGAAGGACTAAAAGAGGTAAGTGAAAATGCAGTATTGAACGCAAATTACCTCAGGGCTAAGTTAAGAGATGTTTATCATATCCCGTATGATAGAATTTGCAAGCATGAATTCATTGCAACTTCAAAATATCTCAAAGAATATGGCGTTAAAACACTGGATGTGGCAAAAAGACTGCTTGATTACGGTTATCATCCACCTACAATTTACTTCCCGTTAATTGTAGAAGAAACGATGATGATAGAGCCTACTGAAACAGAAACCAAGGAAACTTTAGATGAATTTGTTGAAACATTAAAAACAATTGCAGAGGAAAGCAAAAATGATCCTCAGCTTGTAAAGGAAGCGCCACACGATACGGTTGTAAGGCGCCTTGATGAAACAACTGCTGCTAGAAATCCTGTAATAAGGTGGGAAAAAGAGAAATGACTTTGCAAACCTGGAGGCTTTTAGATACCGGAGCAGCTACTGCAGCAGAAAATATGGCAATAGATGAAGCGCTGCTGATTCTCCATGCGGAAGGTAAATCTCCCCCTACAATTCGTTTCTACAGGTGGAATCCCCCGGCTATTAGCCTGGGTTATTTCCAACAGTTAGAGAAGGAAATAAATATTGAGGCATGCCGTGATGAGGGAGTAGAAGTGGTAAGAAGAATTACCGGGGGGAGAGCTATCTTCCATGATTGTGAACTAACCTACTCTCTGGTGGCGTTGGAGGAAAATCCCAAGGTTTCTGGTAGCATTACGGAATCGTATCTGAAGATAGCACGGGGATTACAGGCAGGTTTGCAGAAAATGGGTGCAGCTTTGGAAATGACCGAACGCCCGGTAAAATCAGGCAATAAAACGGCAGCCTGCTTTGATGCCCCTTCCTGGTATGAATTAGTTTGGCAGGGCAAGAAAGTAACCGGTAGTGCTCAAACCCGAAAAAATGGAGCAATACTGCAACATGGTTCCATTCCCTTTTCTATGGACAGCGTCAAATTTTTTAGACTATTAAACTTTCCTTCTGATAAGATAAGGGAAAAATTGACTTCCAGCTTTGAGGAAAAAGCCTGCAGCTTGGAACAAGTATTGAAGAGGGAAGTATCATTTCAAGAAGTTGCAGGGGCAATCAAAGAGGGGATGGAAGAACAGTTGGATATAAAGCTAATCCCAGGTGAACTTACAGACCGCGAAAAAACAATTGCCCAAAAATTAGTTACAGAAAAATATGCTACTAAAGAATGGAATGCAAGAAGGTAATAGAAAAGGTGATGTTCCTTTGAAAAAATCACAAAGACTTCCGGAATGGCTTAAGAAAAGATTACCGGCATCTGCAAATGTAATGAAAACAAAAAAATTACTTGAAGATTTAGGTTTAAATACGGTATGTCAAAGTGCTTTATGCCCCAACCAGGGGGAGTGTTTTGCAAAAAAAACTGCAACATTTATGATAATGGGAGAGAATTGTACTCGCAATTGTAGATTTTGTGCTGTTTCGTCGGAAACTCCACTCCCTCTGGACGAAGACGAACCTTCCCGTGTAGCGGAGGCTGCATACCGGCTTCAGTTAAAGCATGTGGTGGTAACATCGGTAACGAGAGATGATTTGCCTGACGGTGGTGCTTCCCATTTTGCAAATGTTATAAAAAGCGTACGAAAGAAACTCCCTGAAGCTATTATAGAAGTGCTTACACCTGATTTTAAAGGAAACGATGATTCTATTGCAACTGTCGTGGAAGCTCGACCACATATTTTCAACCATAACGTTGAAACTGTGCCAAGATTATATGAAAGGGTTCGACCACAAGCAAATTATTTAAGAAGCCTGAAAGTAATTAAAAAAGTAAAAGAGTTAAATAAGGATATATATACAAAATCGGGAATAATGGTTGGTTTGGGGGAATCTGAAAAAGAAGTTATTCAGGTTATGAAAGATTTGCGAATACATGAGTGTGATATCCTGACGATAGGGCAGTACTTGCAGCCTTCGGGGAACCATCTTCCGGTAGAAGAATATATTCATCCTGATGTTTTTAAAAGCTATGAATCTCTAGCAGAAAAACTCGGATTTAAACATGTTGCTTCAGCACCACTTGTAAGGAGTTCTTTTAATGCATCGGAGTTTTCGGAAAAATATCTGACAGCCCATACTTAAAAGTATGGCTGTTTTTTTGCTTCTAGGATTTGTAGATAAGAATTCTTTACTGCCTCCTGCTATCTCTTATTGACAGCCATTTTATTACATGTTATACTCTATATAATATGGGGGTCTTCCCGTATTGTAACAAATTTTTAGGAGGAATGTAAAAACATGAAAGGTAAGGTTAAGTGGTTTAACAAGGAAAGAGGATTTGGTTTTATCGAGCAAGAAGCAGGTGATGACGTATTTGTTCATTACTCTGCAATTCAGGAAGATGGTTTCAAAACATTGGTTGAAGGTGAGGATGTAGAGTTTGAGATTGTTGAAGGTCCGAAAGGCCCCCAAGCTGCCAATGTAGTTAAATTATAGTTTCAAAAGATGACTGTATCTGTTGAAATATAATTTAGAAACTTACCCCCGGCATTTGCCGGGGTTTCAATATTTTTGATGTAATTTTTGCTTAACATAGCAAAATATGGAATAATATGTATGGAAAGTAGGAAATGATATATTTAAAGGAAGGATTTTTATAATTTTTGTTGAAAATATTACATAAAAAGGGGAAGGAGCGGATAATATGAATATTGTAGTTAGAGGAAAAAATATCCAAGTTACTCCCGCTCTAAAGGACCACGTTGAGCGAAGGATTGGGAAACTGGACAGATTTTTACAGCTTGATGATACTCAAATTCAAGTTGCCCTATCCGTGGAAAAAGACCGGCATAAGGTGGAAGTGACCATACCCCTTAACGGCTATATTTTAAGGGGGGAAGAAGAAACAGGTGACATGTACGCTTCAATAGACATGGTAATTGATAAGCTAGAAAAGCAGGCAACAAAATATAAAACAAAAATTTCCAGAAAAAATCGTAATGGTTCAATAAAAGACCTGGCTGTTAATGATGTAACACCGGGTGAAGATGATGCTCCAAAGGTTGTCCGTACAAAACGTTTTGCCATGAAACCCATGTCTGTTGAAGAAGCAATAATGCAAATGAACCTTGTGGGTCACAATTTCTTTGTATTTACCAATGCTGATACTAATCAGGTTAATGTAGTCTACAAAAGAAAAAATCATGACTACGGTTTAATAGAGCCTGAGTTTTAAACATAAATATTTAGAAAAACTGCTGGCAGACTGCCAGCAGTTTTTACTTGTACTATCAGGAAAGTATAACTCTGGGGAAGTATAAATTCAACTAGGGCTTCCGCCTGCGTCAAAGACTTGGCACAAGTCAAGTTTTCATTTAATAGATATATTTTTGCACGGTGGATAACGTTTTAATGATATAACGTTGTAATATTTACTATATAATTAAGTATGCGAAAGGTATAAAAATGGTTTTGTTGTTGAAGTACCGTATAAGTAATGTTAAAATTAATAAGATAGGGCTAAATAAATTTATAATAATTTTAAATGGCATATTAAGGGGATGATAAATATGCTAAAGATGCTTCGCAATCTCTTGGATGATAACGCCAGGGAAATAAAAAAGCTTTCTAAAACAGTTGCCGAAATAAATTCTCTGGAGCAGTCTATTGCAGCCCTTTCTGACAGCGAACTGAGATCTAAAACTCCTGAGTTCAAGGAACGTATAGAAAAGGGAGAAAGCTTAGACGATATTCTCCCGGAAGCATTTGCCGTTGTGAGAGAGGCATCAAAAAGGGTGATGGGAATGCGCCATTTTGATGTACAGCTCATGGGGGGTATAGTGCTTCACCAGGGAAGAATTGCAGAAATGAAGACAGGGGAAGGTAAAACCCTGGTAGCTACCTTGCCCGCATATCTCAATGCTTTAACTGGAAAAGGCGTTCATATAGTTACAGTTAACGACTATCTTGCTAAAAGGGATAGTGAGTGGATGGGCCAAATCTATAATTTTCTCGGCTTAGAAGTAGGGCTTATT
This sequence comes from Clostridiales bacterium, assembly GCA_020063565.1. Lineage (GTDB taxonomy): Bacteria > Bacillota > DSM-16504 > Desulfitibacterales > JAICDB01 > JAICDB01. The sequence goes on from JAICDB010000002.1 coordinate 30,416, forward strand.
GTACATGGCCTTAATTCCGAGGAAAGAAGAACTGCTTATAACGCTGATATCACCTACGGTACAAATAATGAATTAGGTTTTGATTACCTCAGGGATAACATGGCACTCCACAGAGATCAGCTGGTTCAGAGGAACTTGCATTACTGCATCATTGACGAGGTGGACAGCATTTTAATTGATGAGGCAAGAACGCCGCTTATCATTTCCGGTCAGACAGATAAGCCTACAGACCTCTATTATAAAATTACTAAAATTATTCCACGCCTCAAAAAAGAAGAGGATTTCACAGTGGATGAAAAGGCAAATGTGGTAACATTAACAGAGGAAGGAATTGCCAAGGTAGAAAATATGCTGGGTGTGGATAATCTTTACGATGAATCAAATATGCAGCTCAGTCACCATGTTAACCAGGCGCTTAAGGCGCATGTCCTGATGAAAAGGGATAGGGATTACGTGGTTAAAGATAATCAGGTGATCATTGTAGATGAATTTACCGGACGTCTCATGTACGGACGACGCTTCAGCGAGGGACTCCACCAGGCAATAGAAGCTAAAGAAGGAGTTAAGATAGAAAGGGAATCACAAACTCTGGCAACCATTACGTTCCAGAATTTTTTCCGCATGTATGACAAAATATCAGGAATGACAGGTACTGCTGAAACGGAAGAAGAGGAATTCCGCAAGATTTATGGCATGGACGTGGTGGTTATACCCACGAACAAGCCTATGATAAGAACAGATTACTCTGATGTTGTTTACAGAACGGAAAACGGTAAATTTAATGCAGTGGTTGAGGAGATAGAAGAATGTTATAGAAAAGGGCAACCTGTTTTGGTAGGTACCGTGTCTATAGAAAAATCTGAAATGCTCAGTGACATGTTAAAGAAAAAAGGTATTCTCCACCAGGTTTTAAATGCCAAGTACCATGAACAGGAAGCAGAAATTGTTGCAAAGGCGGGACAAAGGGGACAAGTTACCATTGCAACAAACATGGCAGGTCGCGGTACTGACATTGTTTTAGGAGAAGGTGTTAAAGAACTGGGAGGACTTCATATTATTGGCACTGAAAGGCATGAAAGTCGCAGGATTGACAACCAGCTGCGAGGTCGTTCCGGCCGCCAGGGGGATCCCGGTTCCAGCCGTTTTTATGTATCACTTGAAGATGATTTAATGAGACTTTTTGGCGCCGATAATATCACCGGCATTATGGATAAAGTAGGTATGGATGATTCTACGCCTGTGGACCATCCTTTGATTTCCCGTTCAATAGAATCAGCACAAAAGAGGGTGGAGGCGCGTAACTTTGATATAAGAAAACATGTCCTGGAATATGATGATGTTATCAACCAGCAGAGGGAAGTAATTTATAAGCAAAGGCGCCAGGTTCTTGAAGGGGAAAACCTCAAGGACAATGTTCTTGATATGATCGATACGGTAATTGATAGGACAATAGATACCTATGGTGCAGTAAGCCAGTATCCTGAAGAATGGGACTTAAAGGCGCTTTTAAGCTACTCAGAGCAGCTCTTTTTACCTGAAAATGTTTTTACAACTGATGATTTGGCAAAAATGGAGAAAGAGGAGATCAAAGAAGCCTTCAAAGAAAAGGCGCATGAACTCTATGAAAATAAGGAAAAAGAGCTGGGTAGCGAAACAATGCGTGAGCTGGAACGTTTTGTGATTTTAAAAGTAGTGGATCAGAAATGGATGGATCATATTGATGCCATGGATCAGCTTCGCCAGGGAATAGGCCTCAGGGCTTACGGGCAAAAGGACCCGCTGGTTGAATACAAATATGAAGGCTATGAAATGTTTAACCGCATGATTGCGGATATTCAGGAAGACGTTGTAAGATATATTTTTAGGGTTAATGTTGTAGAAGAGCCTCAAGAGCAGGCTAGAAATATTCAAGAGAACAAATATGATACTGAAACAAAAAAGCAACCTGTACGCCGCGAAAAGAAAGTGGGTAGAAATGACCCTTGCCCCTGTGGAAGCGGTAAGAAGTATAAAAAATGTTGTGGAGCATAGAAGGGAGAATTTGAGCTGTGATAGCTGATTTTAAATCAAAACTGCAAGAATTCAGTAAAAGGTTGGAAGATTTGAGGGTCTCTCTTTGACGTTGACGGAAAAGAGAAAAAAATAGCGGAATATGAAAAAATTATGGCCGCCCCCGACTTCTGGGATGACCCCCAAAAGGGTAGGGAAATAATGCAAAAAGTGTCAACTTTAAAGGAAAGAGTAAGAGAGTTTAAAGAAATGCAGGAATCCCTTGAAGAGCTGGAAATCCACCTTCTGGTATCAGAAGAAGATGATGATGAGAGCGCTATTCCTGAGTTAAGAAAAGGGATTGATACCTTTGAAAAACAATTGGATAAACTAGAAATGGAAGTCTTATTGAGTGGCCCTTATGATGAAAATAACTGTATAGTCTCCATCCATCCAGGAGCTGGGGGCACTGAATCACAAGATTGGTCTTCAATGCTATATCGGATGTATGGACGCTGGGTTGAAAAAAACGGCTTTATAATGGAAGTCCTTGACTACCTACCAGGTGATGATGCAGGTTTAAAAAGTGTTACCTTTTTGGTTAAGGGTAGCAATTCCTATGGCTATTTAAAGGCTGAAAAGGGAGTTCATCGCCTGGTAAGGATCTCGCCTTTTGATTCTTCAGGAAGAAGGCATACTTCATTTGCTTCTGTTGACGTACTACCGGAAGTGAAGGAAGAAGATGAAATTGAAATAGAAGAAAAGGATTTAAAGATTGATACCTACCGCGCCGGAGGTGCGGGAGGACAGCATGTAAACAAAACTGATTCTGCCGTGCGAATAACCCACATTCCCACCGGTATAGTTGTTCAATGCCAGAATGAAAGGTCACAGCATTCAAACCGTGCTGCTGCCATCAAAATATTAAAGGCAAGGCTTTTAGAATTGAAAATGAAAGAAAGGGAAAAGGAACTTGAGAAAATTCGTGGGGAACAAAAGGACATTGCCTGGGGTAGTCAAATTAGGTCTTATGTTTTTCATCCTTATACAATGGTTAAAGACCACCGCACAGGTGTAGAAGTAGGAAATGTTGAAGCAGTACTTGATGGGGCCATTGATGAATTTATATATGCATATTTACAGCATAATGCAGAGAAAGGTGGGAGTAATTGAAATTTTAGAATGTGGCTAAGTTAAAACAACGATTCGCCTCCTAAAAAATCGGGGTTCTCTCGCTATTCGGCGTCCGTTCCTCAGAGCTCGGCGCACCACGTCCATGTGGTTCGCCCCGGGTTCCTGGCTTTTCTAAAAAACATTATTGTTGATGCTTATGTAAGAAAAGGATGTGTTCTTAATGAAAAGAATATTCAAACATTTTTTAAAAGGAGTTCTGGTTACGGCACCTGTAGCAATTACAATATTTGTTATTTTTAAAATCATTACAATAACAGATAGTTATTTTATAAGTGCTTTAAAGCCTTTAAACCTGTATTTTCCGGGAGTAGGTATCATATTAACATTTATTCTTATAACTCTGATAGGTATCCTTGCTTCGAATTGGCTTACAGGTAAAATATTTAATTTAATTGATGAATTTTTCACAAAGGTTCCCCTTGTGAAAATCATTTATACAACAATCAAAGACACTATGTCATCATTTTTTGATGGGAAAAAAGGTTTTTCTAAACTTGCCATCATTACCTTACCTAACTCGGAGATGAAGCTTTTAGGTTTTGTGACAAATGAAAACCTGGAGAGATTTGAACTTGAAGACTATATCAGCGTTTACCTGATGCAGTCTATGCAGTGGGCAGGAAACTTGATTTTAGTACCTAAAGATTGGGCGACAGTACTCGATGTATCAACTGAAGAAGCCATTAAATTTATAGCTTCTGCAGGCCTTATTGATACAAAAAAAGGTAGTCGCAGTTTAAAATATGGTATAAAATGATATACCAGTTATCCTGCACACTTTTACACCTTTTTTCATAAAAAGATAACAAGAAATATATTTTTAGAGGGTGTTCATCCTCTTTAAAAAGGTGTGTGGGTATGAGCTGGACTGTATTAATTCCCGTTATAGTTTTATTTCTTTTTTATCTTTCGGGTAATAAAAGAGCAAAGGCAAAATATTCTAATTTTAAGACCTTGCCGGTTCCAGAGGATGATCAAGCAAATAAGGGGCCTGTAGCTTCTGCAGCACTGGAAATAGTGGCAATGGCAGGAGGTATTTATTTAGCGCTAACAAGTTTAGCAAGTTTTTTACAGCTTTCCATTCCAAAAACTATAGAATTTACAGGTGTTACTTTTGATCCGATTGCTGCAATTTCAATTATTTTGGCTTTATTGCAGCCCTTTGTAGGTGAAATGCTAAAAAAGTATTATGGAAATAATAATAGCTGAGCCGGTCATGTCACCGGCTTACAAAAAATACATTTTATTATCAGCAGGTATTTAGAATCAAAAGTAGAAATATTAAATTTAATAATTTAATGATGATTATACTATAATTAAGTGGGTAGATGATGTTATAATGGTATGTGTATACCAAGGAGGTGACAGATAAATGTTTGGTTTTATACCAAGTATAGGCCCCTGGGAATTGGGACTCATCTTGATTATTGTTCTTTTGATTTTTGGACCGGGTAAATTACCGGATGTAGGAAAATTTCTTGGTAAAGGTATGAGGGAGTTTAAAAACGCCGTTAACTCAGACGATAAAGCTCAGATAGACAAGCCTGAAGAAGAGATAAAAGATGTAAAAGAGGAAGACATCGAAAAAGTAGATGAGGATGAAGACAAAAAATAAGCCGCTATTTGATGGGAGGAGTAAGGCATGCTGGGTTTCCTGCCAAGTATAGGGCCATGGGAGCTGGGTGTAATATTGATAATTGCACTTCTCATTTTCGGTCCTGGTAAACTGCCCGAAGTGGCTAAATTTTTGGGCAAAGGTGTTAGGGACTTTAAGAAAGCTCTCAATGATGTTGAAGATTCTGTAAAAATAGAAGATGATTCAGAAGAAAAAAGCAAGTCTTAGTAATTTATTGAGCTATAAGAAAAAAGCCTTTCCGATTATGGAGAAGGCTTTTTATTATAAGTTGCCGGTATTCAGGTTGTAAAGACTTACTGAAGAACATATAATTATGATAACAAATGGGGGAGGGATATTTATTTTTAGACTATTGTCTCTTCTTTTGCTGTTTTTGGTATTGGTTTTAGGGATAGCACAATTTATGCTTCCTGGGGTTATTGAGAATTCCCTTGAAAATGCTTTTGGGGAGAGTTTATACAAGCCTAAAAAACTAACAGTAGAGGTGGGAGCATTTCCTGCTGCTAAAATGATGCTGGGCAAAATAGATAATATCCATATCCGGGCTGAAGGATTAAAATATGAGAGTTTTTTCATTGACGAAGCTGAGTTTAACTTTAAAAACTTTACATTTAATCCTCTAGAAGTAATAATGGGTAATTACCAACTTAGCTTAAATCAACCGGGAAGCGCCCGATTCACTGTTTCTGAAAAAAGTCTCAATGATTATCTCAACCTCCAAGGAATTCCCGGTACTGAAGATTTAAATATTAAGCTTTTAAATGATAAAATTATCCTTGAAAGTAACATTAAATTTATGGGAGCTATAATTCCCGTTACAATTTCAGGATACTTTCAGGTAAAACAAGGTACAATATTTTTTAAAGCAAGTGAAGTTAACCTGGGAAAATATGATTTTGGGGATGTCTTTAAAGAACGTCTAAAAGGAAATCTAAACATTAATTTTGCTTTTGATTTTTTACCGGTCAAAATGAAAGTAACGGCATTAAATTTGGATAATGGACATTTAATACTTGAGACAAGAATCCTTGCAAAAGAAAACTATAAAAAGTAGGGGAGTCATTTATGCGTATTAGAAAAAGATATAAACACTTTAAACGTTACAGGCAAGTAGCAAATATTTTGGCGCGTCATGGTTTTCGATACCTCATTGACCAGTTAGGTATCTCAGAAATACTCTCCTATCGTCATAGACTGAAAAATGAAGAAGAAAAGATAGAACATCTATCCAGAGCTACCAGATTACGTCTTGCACTTTCGGAGATGGGTCCTACCTTTGTAAAATTGGGACAAATTTTAAGTACCAGGGCGGATTTAGTGCCCAAGGATGTTATTTTGGAACTTGAAAAACTGCAGGATGAAGTACCTCCTTTCTCTTTTGAAGAAGTTAAAAAGCAGGTGGAGACTGAATTAGAAGGAGAATTAGATAGTATTTTCAGCTGGTTTTCTGAAACTCCCCTTGCTGCAGCATCAATCGGGCAGGTTCATAGGGCAAAGCTCAAAAACGGTAAGGAAGTAGTAGTCAAAGTTCGGCGCCCGCACATTGTTGGTATTATTGAGACTGACCTGGAGATAATATTTGATTTGGCTCGACTTGCAGAAAAACATACTGCTTGGGGTGCACGTTATAGTCTTGTAGAGGTTGTAGAAGAATTCAGCTACTATATTAAAAGGGAGCTTGATTATTTAGTTGAAGCAAGAAATGCTGAGAGATTTGCAAAGAATTTTGCAGATGAACCCACTGTCCATATTCCAAAAATCTATTGGGATTTTTCAACAACTAAAGTATTAACAATGGAGTATGTGGAAGGAATAAAACTTAGCAGGAAAGAAAAGTTGCGTAAAAAGGGCTATGATTTAAAAAAAATAGCCCATAATATTACGTATGCAGTTTTAAAACAAATATTCTTTGACGGTTACTTTCATGCTGATCCCCATCCCGGTAATATAGCGGTCTTGGAAGAAGAAAAAGTTGTATTCATGGATTTTGGACAAGTCGGTCTGTTGAGCAGGGAAAGGCAAAAACAATTTATGCGCCTGTTGTTAGGTATGGTAAGGGGTAACAGTAAAACTGTAGTGAATACCATACTTGATATGGGAATGGTTAAAAAAAGTGTTGACCTTAAAAGTTTGAGACGTGATGTGGACCTTATGCGGGATCGTTACTATTCAGTACCTTTAAGCCAGCTCAACCTTGAACAAGTATTAACGGAAATCTTAAACCTTGCCTTTAAATACAACATTAGAATACCTACCGAACTGACAATGTTGTCAAAGGCTTTAATAACCTTGGAAGGCGTAGTCCAGGAACTGGATAAGGATTTCAGTGTGGCGGAAGTAGCAGAACCTTTTGCAAAAAAACTGTTCAAGCAGCAGTATAGCCCGGAGAATCTGGCAAGGGCAGTTGGTGAGAATACGCTGGATTATATTGAAACACTGCTTGAAATTCCCGAGCAGGTGGACGAGCTACTAGGAAAGGCTATTGAAGGCGAAGTAAAGATAAAAATGGAGCATCAAAATGTTAATAATTTGGTATCTATCCTGGATAGGATCACTAACAGACTTTCCTTTAGCATTGTGCTCCTATCATTTAGCATAGTTATGGCAGGCCTTGTTATAGGTTCGGCCTTAAGCGCAGAAGGCCAAACACGCTTTTTTCTACAACTACCCATTCTTGAAGTAGCCTTTGTAATCGCGGCCTTTATGTTTATATGGCTGCTTTATTCAATTTTCCGTTCAGGAAGATTATAACAGTATAAAAACTCCTCCATAAACAAATTCTAATCTCAAAGTTTAAATTGGGTGTTCGAACCGGCTCTAAATAAGGGGGAGTTAAATATGGTTTATAAAATTACTGATGATTGTATGGCATGTGGGGATTGCAGTGTTGTATGCCCCGAGGAAGCTATTGATGATGGCTACGCCTATAATACCACAGGGAATGTTGATTCAACCACTGATGTTGTTATGGACGGTACCATGCTTCCGGGCAAACAGAAATTTGCCGATACATTTTATATTACCGACAGATGCACCGGGTGCGGAGAATGTGTAGATGTCTGCCCGACGGGGGCAATAGTATTTGAATAAAATATGATAAGTTAAGTATAAAAGCCGCTTTGAAGCGGTTTTTTTCATAGGGGCAATGATAAGAATAGGCATGTGACAAGATGATAGGATCTTCTTAATGACCAGTATAATTATTAGTATTCTATAATTCTCTTATCACTTTTCACCTTATTATGAATCTATTAATTCATTTAACATTTACAATAACTGGAATATTTGTATTTGCTTTGATATTATAAAGTTAAGTTAAATCAGGTAATTAATCTGGGGGGGCGACACCATATGGATAAGGAACTAATTCTGGATAAATTATCTCAATCTATGCCATACCTTCAGCAGTGTTTCAATGTAAAGCGAATAGGTTTTTTTGGGTCCTATGCCAGGGGTGAAAATAAACCTGACAGTGATATTGATATTCTTATTGAGTTTTTTGAACCCATTGGTTGGGAATTTGTTGAGCTTAAAGATTATTTAGAAAAACTGTTTGGGAAAAATGTTGACCTGGTTACAGAAAATGCTTTGAAGCCACAATTAAAGAAAAGAATTCTTAATGAGGTTATATATCAATGACAAGCAGAGAATATAGAATGTTTCTTGAGGACATGTTAGAGGCCAGCAATAAGATAGAAAGATATTTAACAGGAATTTCATACAAAAATTTTTTGAATAATGAAATGCTTATTGATGTGTCAATGGTAAAATAAAAGTACCCACTTAAGGGAAAGAAAATTCCCTACCTAGTTTAAAAAATTATCCTTTTTAAACTGACGTCCATGTGGACAAGGAGTTATTTCAACGCCACAGTGGGGAATGTTTCAATTGAAACGATCAAGAAATATATTGAAGTTCAAAAGGAACTGTAATCAATGCCAACCAAAACCATAGTACAAAATTTAGAATACCGGTTCCCTGAATGGTTTAAACTCACTGAACAATAATTCAATGAAGTTACTGCCTTTTACATTGGGATAATCCAGAACCATGAGCTTATTCTTGAACTAACCAATAAAAAAGCATTAACCGAACTCGAAAGGTTAACCCACAAGACCAAAGATAAGCCCTTGCCACCGTTTCCTCTTAAGTGTGACATCCCCGCTATGTTCAGGCGTGCCTGCATAAACACTGCTACAGGTTTAGCCAGGTCATTTTTTTTCAACTTAAAGAAGCGGAAAGAAAAGAAAGCCCTGGTTGAAGCCAAAGGCAAAAATTTTACGGACAGGCCGCCGGTGTCCCCCAGATAGTGGAACAAAAATACTGTATTCTACACTGGTATGTACAAGGATTATTCCGGTAAAACCATTATGTTTAAGATATTCGACGGCCACACCTGGCGTTGGGTTAAGTTTCGTCTTACCGGACGGCAGATACCCGAAGGCTGGGAGACCGGCAGCCCGCATGCAGTCATCAAGAAGAGCAGGATAGAGCTGCACTTCCCTATTGAGAAAAAGAGCCACAAGGTAAAGTCTGTTGAGAAACAAGTCAAGGACCCTTGCTTGAAAATCTGTGCCGTGGATTTGTAAAAAAACTGTGATTTTGTATGAGAGGAAGCAGAATTTTTTTTACTAAAGCATCATAGTACACTAAAAAAAGTGGCAAGGGTATGGTAAAATTATAATAACTCTTAGAAAAGGGTTTTGATTAGGAGGATTCAAAGCTATGGATGAAAAAGAAATGCTTTCCTTGATACTTAAAAAAATGGACGGTTTAGAAAAAGAAGTAAGCAGTATAAAAGAAGAGCAAAAAAAGACAAATAATCGCCTTGAGAACGTTGAAAATCGCCTTGGAAATGTTGAAAATCGCCTTGGAAACGTTGAAAATCGTCTTGGAAATGTTGAAAATCGTCTTGGGAATGTTGAAAATCGCCTTGATACCGTAGAAAATTGTCTTAAAAACATGAAACATAAACTAGATCTTACTTATGACCAGGTTGGCGGTTTAACAGAATTTAAAACTTTGGTTGAAAGCAGACTCGCAGAACACGACGAAGAAATTAAGGTTCTCAAAAAAGCAGTAGCAAACAGCTAAAGAACTTTTTACCTGCCCTTTTGGGCAGGTTTTTTTGATGCAAAAAAATTCAAAAGGAGGTGCCCTAGCCGGGGCGGTATGTATACGCCCCGGTAAAAGGGGCGTCCTGTCGTTCCCGGCCAAATGCTATGGTCGTAAACCACGAAACAAAAAGCCGCACTCTAAAAAAGATACGGACAAAAAAGGAAAGTGGATTTTTGGGAGATGTTTTTTTCAACGGAAAAGGAGAAGAACCAAATCATTTTACTATAATAGATGTTTAATTTCACATCTTTCAATAATTGAGGAAAATAATTAATATTATTATAAAAACAATGTAAAAATAAGAAGGAATTACCGGTATTTTAGAGAAACAATAGCAAGTTGACAATTTTTACCCCGAAAAGGGGGATGATGAATGGGTTTACTAAGAAAATATAAAACTATCTTTGATTACATTGGAATAACGGCGGGTGTCATACTGACGGCCTTGTCTCTGGTCTGGTTTCTCGTTCCCAATAAGATTGCTGCAGGCGGGGTGAGTGGGCTTGCTACAGTTGTTTATCATGTAATGGGAATAAAAGTCGGTATCACTATGCTGGTGATTAATATTCCGCTTTTCATTTTAAGTGTTAAAGAGTTGGGAGTGCGTTTTGGCATCAGGACACTTTATGGTACAATTACCCTCTCATTATTTACCGATTTTTTTGCCGCGCTTACGAAACCACTTACTAATGAACCCTTCTTGGCAGCTTTATACGGCGGTGTGCTTGCAGGTGCGGGATTGGGTATGGTATTCCGATTTGGTGGTACAACAGGTGGCACTGATCTTGCAGCTCAACTTATAAAAAAATTTTTAAAAACAAGTGTAGGACAGGCCTTGCTGGCTATAGATGCTATAGTTATTGCCCTGGCGGGAATATTTTTTAATGTGGAATTGGCACTATATGCAATGATAGGACTTTTTACCACCACCAAACTGATAGATGTAATTCAAGAAGGTGTGGGTTATGCAAAGGCTGCCTTTATAATATCGGACCATACCTCTGAAATAGCTAACGGTATTTTAAATATCCTTAACAGGGGAGCCACCCTTTTGAAGGGACAGGGGGTATATACCGGAGTGCACAAAGACGTTGTGCTTGTTGTAGTAAGTAGAGCGGAGGTCACCCGTTTGAAGGCGCTTGTTAATGAAATCGATCCGAAAGCCTTTGTGATAGTTACCAATGTCCATGAAGCAATAGGTGAGGGTTTCAAAAGCATGATACCTGAATAATAGCATAAAATAATTATTTGAGTTGGGAGGTTTTTTAAGTGGATAGTGTTCAAAAAAGAGAACTGCAATTACAGGCAAACCAGATTAGACAGGATATTATTAAAATGACGGGACAGGCAGGTTCCGGGCACCCGGGAGGTTCGCTTTCGGGAGTCGAAATTTTAACCGTACTTTACAACAATGTTTTGAAAATGCGACCGAATCAACCTGACTGGCCTGACAGGGACAGATTTATACTGTCCAAAGGTCATGCAGCTCCCCTCTTATATGCCGTCCTGGCAAGCAAGGGTTATTTTCCCAGGGAAGAATTATGGAGACTGCGTAAGCTTGGTAGTATGCTCCAGGGCCACCCGGATCTAAAAACCACTCCCGGTGTTGAGATGTCTACCGGATCTCTGGGACAGGGCTTTTCCGTCAGCATCGGCATGGCACTGGCAGGAAAACTTGATAAAAAGGATTACAGGGTCTATGTGATGCTGGGAGATGGTGAAAGCCAGGAAGGAATTGTCTGGGAAGCCGCCATGGCTGCAGCCCATTACAAGCTGGATAATATCTGTGCAGTTTTAGACTACAACGGCTTCCAGATAGATGGAACCAATTCGGAAGTTATGTCCGTAGAGCCAGTGGCTGACAAGTGGAGAGCATTCGGCTGGCATGTTATAGAAATTGATGGCCATGATTTGGAAGCAATTGCGGCTGCTTTTCAAGAAGCGCAGACTATAAAGGGGAAACCGACCATGATAGTTGCCAGGACAATTAAAGGAAAAGGTGTTTCATTTATGGAAAATGAAGTAGACTGGCATGGCAAGGCAACTAACCCCACTGAAACTGAAAAAGCACTGGCGGAACTCCAGAAGATAAGGGGCTAGTTTTTATACATATTAGTGATCTGGAATGTGTTGGCTGGAATAAAATCCTTTAATAACCGAGGTGTCTAGCGATACTTGCAGGGTATATTGGAGTGAGTTTAGGGAAACCAGGCGAGCCGTAGGGGAAAATCAGGGCGAGCGTCATGGACGACGCGAGCCGAGCTCTGAGTCAGGACGACGAATAGCGAGGGAACCCTGATTTTCCCCGGAGGTGAGCCGTGGTTGAGCTTAACGAACGGAACTGATACCCAAAAGTATTGCTAGGCTCTCACGAAAGTATCAATGTTTACCATAGGAGGTTTTAAACCATGGAAAAAATAGCTACTCGAGATGCCTACGGAAATGTACTGGTGGAATTAGGCCGGGAACATAATGATTTGGTAGTCTTAGATGCTGACCTGGCTAAATCCACTAAAACAATAAAATTTAAGAAAGAGTTTCCTGAGAGATTTTTTGATATGGGGATTTCAGAACAAAATATGATTGGTACTGCCTGTGGGTTAGCTCTTTCAGGCAAAATTCCCTTTGCAAGTAGTTTCGCTGTTTTTGCTACCGGCAGGGCATTTGAGCTGATAAGAAATTCCGTATGCTATTCCAAATTAAATGTAAAAATAGCGGCCAGTCACGCCGGTGTTACAGTAGGAGAAGACGGCGGTTCTCACCAGGCTGTTGAGGATATTGCTTTAATGCGTTCCCTGCCAAATATGACCGTCATAGTTCCTGCAGATGCTGTAGAAGCAGAACAGGCAGTTAAACTTGCATATGAATATTGTGGTCCCACATATATCAGACTTGGTAGGGCAAAGGTCCCCGTGATCCACGGTGAAGACTATAAATTTGAAATAGGAAAAGCGCATGTAGAAAAGGAAGGTAAGGATGTCTCTATAATTGCAACCGGTCTAATGGTGGCACAAGCTCTGGAAGCAGCAGAGGAACTGCAAAAAGTAGGCATTGATGCTGAAGTGATTAACATGTCCACTATCAAACCGATAGATGTTAATACTATAGTTGAAAGTGCAAAGAAGACAGGTGCCGTAGTAACTGCAGAAGAACATAACGTGATAAACGGCCTTGGTTCTGCAGTGGCAGAGGTTTTGGTTGAGCACTGCCCGGTACCCATGAGAAGGATAGGGATAAAAGATGCCTTTGGACAGTCAGGTAAGCCTGACGAACTCCTGGAAATATACGGCTTAACCGCAGGTGATATTGTAAAGGAAGTAAAAGAACTGCGAGGAAGACTTTTATAAATAATTTATAGGACAGATAACTTTTTAAGATAATCTGTCCTATTTTTTTTGCTAAAATTATATGGTATAGAAGGAAATTATAGTTAAGAGAAAGAAGAATATTAATAGAAAGAAGAATATTAATCATTTCTGAGTATATTTCAATATTATCAATTTATAATTAAATAGAACATTTAAAATGCTTCTTCAATGAGGGGGGAGGTTTTTGGCATTTAAAAATTTTGGCATAAGTGATATAAATGTGAATGAAATAATTAAACTCACAGAAATTTATAATATAACAACAGGAATAAATTCTATAGCTTTTAGCATTTCTGAAGGCATATTATCAAATAAGGGATATGGCATTCGTTCCGGTTTTTGTAAATTTATTCAAAAGTATGATAAAAAAAGCTGTAAACAGTCATATGTTTACAGCGGACTCCAATCAGAAAGGCATAAAGAACCTTATATATATTTTTGCCCTTACGGACTGGTAAATTGGACTGTTCCTATTGTCATTAAAAATCAAGTTAAAATTTTTTTGACCGCAGGGGCTATACTTATTCATCAGGTAGATGATTTATTATTGGAAAATGTTTTTCAACAAATTCCTTCATTAAAATCGAAAAGCAGTGAAGTAAGAGCTAAATTGAAAGAACTTAAAATTTTGGATACTGTTCGTGTTAGGTACTTATCCGATTTGCTGTTATATCTGACAAAAACCTTTGCCCTCGAAAATATGCTGGAAAGTAGAAATGAAATAAACACCCCATATAAATTGCCGAATTTTGATGGTCTACATAACAATCAGGCTCAAAGAGAGGGAGGAAAGTTATATTCCTTTGAGAAAGAGAAAGAACTGATCTCTAGTATAAAGCTGGGTGATAAGGAACGTGCAAATCAAATTATCACTGAGACTCTGAAATTTATATATTTTCATAAAAACCTTGAGTTAGTAAAAATAACGGCAATCAGTTTAATGGCTGTTTCAGCACAAACAGCTGTAGAGGTAGGAGGAAATCCTGATGCTATTTTTAGGCTGGAATTTAAAATAATGAAACGTATTATGAGTATAAACAACCTTTATGAATTAATTACAGAAGTATTAAATGTTTTGAATAGAATAATTTACTGTACATTTGCCAATGCGGATATTGAAAACAGGAACCTTATATTTAAAGCAATGAATTATATTAGAAAGAACTATAATAATATTTCTTTAAAAGATGTTGCTTCGGAGGTAGGTTTGACTCCGACTTATTTTAGTAAATTATTTAAAAAAGAAACGGGCAAGACTTACACAGAGTATTTAAATCTGGTTAGGGTTGAGGCCAGTAAAGATTGGCTAAAAAAAGATTTATCGTTGGCTATGATATGTAAAAAAGTTGGCTTTAAAAATCAAAGTTATTTTTCTAGAATATTTAAAGAATATGAAGGGGTTTCCCCGAGGAATTGGAAACAATCAAGCTTTTTAAAGAATGGTAAAAGGGGCTTAGGAATGTGACATTATCAGAAAAGAATTTGAAAAATGAAATATATGATTTTAAAAAGTTCTACCATTTAATTAAGGCCTTTACCATATCAACAAATATAAGTTGTAAAGCTTTCAATCTAAACGGGGAAAAAATAGCATCATTTAAAGGTCCTGAAAGCGATACTTCCTTCTGTAAGTTAATACAGAAATTAAATCAGGAAAAAAATTACTGCATGCAATCATACATTTATGGAGGACAGCAATCGGAAAAACTGGGTGAAGCCTATATTTATTTCTGCCCATATGGATTGGTAAATTGGACCGTTCCGGTAATCAAGGAGAATAAGGTTAGATGTTTTTTAACCGCTGGACCGGTGTTAATGCATGAGGTGGATAATTTACTGGTAGAAAATGCTGTAAAAATGTGTCCAATGTTAGATAAAAGAAGGAAAGAAATAAAATCAAAACTAAGTAAAATTATCGTTGTAGATACCATTCGTGTGAAATATTTGGCTGATCTTCTTTTGAAATTGGCTAAGATTATTATGGCAGAAGATGCAGTAGACTTAAATAACAAACATGAATTAAATATTTTTAATGCACACCTTGTAGAAAACATTAATGAGATAAAGAGAACCTATACGTTACAAGGGAAAAACAACAAAATATCGAATTTCCAGGAAAAAGAAGCAAATTTAATCACTAAAGTAACATCAGGTGATAAAGAAGGTGCTAAAAAATCCCTTAATCAGTTTTTGGGATATATCTTTTTTTACAATGCTGATAACATTGAAATTATAAAATGTAAAGTTATCGAATTGATGATTCGTCTGTTACAGGTAGTTACTGAAGTTGGAGTCGATTATAATGTTGTTTCCGGAATTAAATATAAATATCTTAAAAATTTAATAAACGCCGGTGATTTTAATGAAATATCAAAAAACATATTAGAAGTTTTAGATTATTTAATAGATTGTCTCACTCCTTTAATAAACGTTAAAAACCGTAACACAATTTTGATAGCAATAAACTATATTAGAAATAATTACCATAAAGATATAAACTTAGAAGAGGTAGCGGCGCAGGTAGGATTGCATCCGGTAAATTTAAGTAAAATGTTTAAGAAAGAGACTGGAAAAAAATATACCGATTATTTAAATGAAGTAAGAATTGAGGCCAGTAAAAATTTATTACTAAGGGATGATTTACCGCTAGTTCAGGTTGCTTTTTCAGTGGGATTTAATGATCAGAGTTACTTTTCTAAAATATTCAAGAAGATTGAAGGAGTTTCTCCTAATAAATGGAGAGTTTTACAAAAAGAACAAAAAAACTTTAATTGAGCTTATATTTTACAAGAAAATTGAACCTTCCTGTTATAGATTATAAATAGAAGCTAGAGTTTTTTTATTTAAAATAAGGAGGGTTCTTATGAATATATTTTTGAGGGGTGGATAAGATGGATAGAGAAATACTTAACGAGTTAACTGTAGCTTTGCAAAAGGGTGACGCAATAAAAACTCAAAAATTCGTAAAAATAGCTTTGAAAAAAGGTTATGAACCGGAGCAAATTTTAACTGAAGGATTAGTAAGCAGTATGAATACAATTGCTGAAAAATTCAAAAAAAAGCAAATATTTGTACCGGATCTTCTTCTTGCGACTAGAGCGATGAATGCAGGAATATTTATTTTGAAACCCAAACTAAAAAAACAGTTATTTTCACCTATTGGCAAAGTATTAATTGGAACAATTGAAGGTGACCTGCATGATATAGGTAAAAACCTGGTAAAGGTTTTTTTGGAAAGGGCAGGATTTGAAGTTATCGATTTAGGAAATGACGTTCCTGTAAATTATTTTATTGAAGCTATCAAAAAATTTAAACCTCAAATATTAGGACTATCTGCTTCATTAACTACTACTATGTATGGTATGCGAGATGTAATTAAGGCTTTAGAAAAAGAGGGATTAAGAGAAAATTTACTTATAGTGGTAGGAGGAGTTCCGATTACCGAAAGTTTTGCAACAGGAATCGGGGCAGATATTTATGATATGGACGGAACTAAGGTAGCTGACAAGGCTAAAGAGAAATTGAAATGTTCTAACTTTTAAAAAATTTATTTACAAGGAGGTCCATCAAATGGCTAAAGTGACTTTTAACGAGCTAGCGATTAATAATTTAAACGATTTTGTATATGGTCATGCTCCTAAGAAAATAAAATTTGATAACGGAATGGTTATTGGCGGTGGTACTGTATACCCGGAGGTCAACTTTACACTGCCGCCAATGCAGGTAAATAAAAATACAATTTCCAAAGCATATAAACAGTATAAAGAAATGACTGAGGGTGTATGCCAGCGCGCAATGGAGTTACAGGTTCCCGGTCTGGTGATAGAAATAGAATTAGTTCCGGATATGACTTTTAATCCTGAATGGGGAATCGAAACAACTAAGATTGTAAAGGAAGTAATGAATGAATATCAAGATAAGAATGGCTTAAAAAGCTTGTTGAGGATAACCCCGGTTGATGTCAGGGAAGGAAACGATTTAGAACATATGTGGCGCGGAAAGCACTGGGATCTGGTAATGGATACATTTAAGGGTTGTGCTGAAAACGGAGCGGATTTACTTTCAATAGAATCTGTGGGAGGAAAAAATCTCCATGATGATGGAGTTATGTTCTGCGATGTAGCTAAAACGGTATTTTCTTTAGGAATTGTTGCAGCAAGGGACATGGAAAAATTGTGGGAAAATATCGTAAAAATTGCTGAAGAAACAAATATAATTCCTGCCGGAGATACAGCCTGTGCCTTTGCAAACACTTCAATGGTACTTGCTGTAAGGGGTATGATCCCTACAGTTTTTTCCGCAATTGACAGGGTAATGTGCGCTGTCAGAACTATGATTGCTAATGAACAGGGAGCAATAGGTCCTGACAAGGATTGTGGTTACGAAGGACCATATATCAAGGCAATAACAGGAACTCCTATATCAATGGAAGGTAAATCTGCCGCCGTTGCCCATAACAGTTTTTGTGGAAATATAGCAGCTGCAGTAGCCGATTTATGGAGCAATGAGGCCGTTGAAAACAAGAGACTACTGGGAGGTATGACTCCCGAAATATGTACGGAAATGCTTGTCTATGACTGCAGGTTAATGAACCAATTTACAGCTTCCGGTAACAACCTGCTCATGAGAGATATGCTGGTTGAATCAGATAGCAGGTTAGATGCCCATGCATATATCATGAAGCCAAGTGTGGTATTAAATATTGCCAAAGAAATCATAAAAGGTAAAACCCATTTAGAAAGAACTAAAATAGCCGCTAAAGCTGCTGTTCAGGAAATTAGAAAGGGATTTGAAAACGGCAGTTTAGAGCTTAATGAACGTGAATTAAACTATCTCAATATGATAGATTCTCAACTTGAAAGTATTCCTGATAATGAAGAGGAATTTATTGCAGATATGATAGAAAATAACACTACTGAAAAGTTTGATCCTAAGAAGTATGATATTGCATAAATAAATCATAAATTTGATAGCCCTGTCCTGTTTAGGGTAGGGCTTTTTTATATCTTACATTCTTTAATTCGATCTTGTATAAATGGGGTGATTTAAAATGAGTGATAAAAAAATGAAAGTAGATTTAGTCACCGGATTTTTAGGTGCAGGTAAAACTACTTTAGTTTTAAATATACTCCAGGAGCTTCAGGGAAAAGAAAAGGTAGCAGTATTAGTAAATGAAATGGGAAAAATTGGGTTGGACGGAGGCATTATAAGAGAAAAATCACTGCAAGTCCTGGAACTAACACAAGGATGTATTTGTTGTTCACTTAAAGGAAACTTTATTGATGGTGTTAATAAAGTTTATCAAATTTATCGTCCTGAAAGATTAATCATTGAGCCAACTGGGATTGCCAGCCCCGGAGAATTAATTAATTTATTGAAGTATGATTTAGCTGATATTATTGAGCTTTCATCTGTAACGGGAGTAGTCGACGCTGTAGAATTTTTCAAACAACAGGCTAATTTTGGAAATTTTTATGCTAACCAGATTAAAATTCCTAAAACTTTACTGATAAATAAATGTGATTTAATATCGGATGAAGAATTGGAAACTGTCTCCTGGGCGGTGCAGGAAATTAATCCCCATGCTATTATTATTCCAACTAAATACTGTATTACAGATGTCAAGTCCTTGTTAAACACTTCCTGGGATAATGGAGATATGAATTTTAAAAATGAACCGTTTCCACATTTAGATATATTTAACTGGAAAAACGTTGTAGAGTTTGATGAACAGAAATTGTTAGAATTTGCTCAAAACTTAAAAAGTGGGAAGTTTGGCCGGATATATAGGGCCAAGGGCTTTTTTAACCTGTCAGATAAAGTAATTCATATCGAATGGGTAATGGATATGATTAATTATAAGAATAGAGAAAAGTTGAATTCATATTCAGTATTAACAGTGTTAGGTGAGGTTATATATAAAGATAAACTTAATTATGCCTTAAACGATTGTTCCTACATGAGTTCATGAGTTGAGGGGGCGGTTCTCTCGACTCATTTTTATCTTTCAGGAAAAACAATACAAAATGGTCGTAGGATGTTACTCAGTCACTTGTTGCTGAATCGAGAATGCCAAAATCAAGAAAATTACAGAAAAGCCTCCTTTTTGGAGGACTTTTATTTTCTGTGTCGAAGTTTATAGAAAACATATTTTTTTTGTAAAAATAACGCAAAAATAAACCCCTATAACTGACGCAGGAGTGGTACCTGTTGATACAATTTTGCAATGTTTCAAAAGTATATGATGGTGGAACTCAGAACGGCAACAAGAGTTTTGTCAAGGCGCTTGATGGTATAAATTTAAAAATAGAAAAAGGAGAAATGGTATTTTTAGTAGGAGCAAGCGGTGCCGGTAAAAGTACGCTTCAAAAACTTTTGTTTAAGGAAGAATCTCCTACCACCGGACAAATCTTAGTTGGCGGTCGTAACATAGTGCGGTTAAAAAAAAGAGAAATTCCTGTCTTAAGAAGAAGGATGGGAATAGTCTTTCAAGACTTTAAACTCCTTGAAGATATGACTGTAGCTGAAAACGTGGCTTTTGCCATGGAAGTTTTGAAATTCAGCCGCAAAGAAATTAAGAATACAGTGCCGAAAGTACTTGAACAGGTGGGAATCGCCTACAGAGCAAATCATTTTCCAAGGCAGCTTTCCGGAGGAGAAAAACAGAGGGCGGCCATTGGAAGGGCCATTATCAATAACCCCCCTATTTTACTTGCTGATGAACCTACAGGAAACCTTGATCCCGATACTTCCTGGGAGATTATGAAACTTCTAGAAGAAATCAACCTCAGAGGCACCACAATGTTGATAGCTACCCATGATAGAGATATAGTGGATTCAATGCATAAAAGAGTAGTTACCCTTTCCAGAGGAAAAATTGTTAGCGATAGGAGAGGGGGCTACTCCCGTGTTTAGATCTATTTCTTATTACATCAGGCATACCCTGCGTTCCTTGAATAGAAACCGCTGGATGGGGGCAGCTTCTATTGCAACAACTGCAATTGCCTTTTTTATTCTAGGTATTTTTATAATGGGCGTACTTAACATTCAGGCCATATCCAAAAAAATAGAATCAAATTTGGAAATGGTGGTCTGGATCGAAGCAGATACAGAGCGTAGTGAGGTTGAAAATATAAAAACGTATGTTGAAAACCTCGGAAATGTTACCCAGGTAAAGCTTGTTCCCAAGGAAGAGGGCATTAAAGAAATAAATAAAAACTACTTTAACAGTGAAACTGACCTATTAAAAACACTAAACGGTGATAACCCGCTTCCCGATTACCTGGTGGTAAAGGTAGCAGGTCCCGAGTTTGTAAAGGACGTTGCAACTAAAATAAATGCCCTCTCTAATGTAGATAAGGTAGATTATGGTCAGGAATACCTGGACAAGCTTATGGCTCTCATGTACTGGATGCGTTTAATTGGCGCAGGTGTTATTATCCTTTTCTTGCTGGCTGTGATTTTTCTGATTGGTAATACAATCCGGCTTACAGTTTATGCACGCAATAAAGAAATTCAAATCATGAGATTTGTTGGTGCAAGTAACTGGTTTATACGCTGGCCCTTCCTGCTGGAAGGGCTGGTTTTGGGACTGGTGGGCTCACTAATTGCCGCAAGCGTTCTTTATATAAGTTATATTGTACTGATAGACAATGTGGCTAAATATGTCAGCTTTTTGCCCCTTATTAAGGATACACTTATCGTGCGAAACATTTCCTTGCTAATTGTGGCAATAGGAACTGTTTTAGGGGGAATCGTTAGTTTCCTATCCCTTGGAAGATATTTAAGGCTTTAATTGCCGGGAGGGGAGAAGTTTGAAAAGGTTGATCGCATCTTTAACAATTCTAATAGTAGCTTTTACATTCCTGCTCCCATCTCACGTAGGTAAGGCTTATGCAGATCAACTCGATGATTTGCGCCGGAAACAGGAGCAAATTAGAGAGGAAATGGAAGAAACCAGAAAAGAGCTGCAGGAAGAAAAGAAAAAGGAGCAAAGCCTTTCAGAACAGGTCCGGGAACTGGCCGAGCAAGTGGCTGCCGTACAACATCAACTGGAGATTGTAGAAAGAAGGCTTTTAAGTGCCGAGCAAAAGGTTAAACAGGCAGAAAAAGATTTGGATATAATCAAGCAAGAATTGGAACAGAAACTGGAGACATTTAAAGAAAGGCTTGTAGACATTTACCGTAACCGTGATGTAAAGATAATTGAGGTTCTTACAAATTCCACGAGTTTTACTGATTTTCTGGTGCGGGTCGAAATGTTTAAGAAGATTGCAGACCACGATATGAAGATGCTGGAGGAAATAAAGCAGAAAAAAAAGGAACAGGAAATAAAGAAAAAGAAATTGGAGCAGAAAAGGGATGAAGTGGCTGCCTTAAAAAAAGAAACAGAGGCTAAGAAAAAAGAGTTACAAAAAAGAAAAAATGCACAGCAGGAAATGTTACTGGCAGTTCGACAGCAGAAGGAACTGCTGGCAAGGGCTCTAGAAGAAAAGGAAGAAGATCGTAAGAAGATAGCTGCTATGATAAGAAAAATGGAACTTGAACAGAAAGGACTTAGTTCCAGGGCACCTACCAGATTGACCTGGCCCACACCCGGGTATAGTAGAGTTACTTCTGATTATGGCTGGAGAATACACCCCATCTTAAAAACCAGAAGATGGCATTCAGGTATTGACATAGCAGCTCCCTGGGGCAGCAAGGTGGTTGCTGCCGCTGATGGCAAGGTGGCTTTTACCGGCTGGTATGGAGCATACGGAAATGCAATTATTGTAATGCATGGTGGAGGCATTTCCACAATGTATCCCCATCTTTCAAAAATTTTGGTTAAGGAAGGGGAGTTTGTCTCCAGGGGACAGGAAATTGGAAAAGTTGGCAGTACCGGTCTCAGTACCGGACCTCACATACATTTTGAAGTTATGAAGAATGGAGAAGATATTAACCCCTGGAAATTTTTCAGGTAATCTACAATTAGCGCTATTCTTTATTTGGAGGACGGTATAAGTTCTCCTTTACTTTTGTTTTCTAATTTTAGATGCAATTATGGAAAACTTATTGTGTATAATAGTTGTAATGAAAGCATATATATAGTAGCATGCAATTATAAAAACTAACTTAAAATGGCAGGTGATGCAGTTGAATTTAAGAAAAATTGGCATAGGGTTAGCAACCCTCTTTGTAATGTTTTGCGTATTTTTTACAGCAGCTTTTGGTTTTATTGTAGCAACCAATTTTGAAAACATTGGCAAGGCCGTAAATATTATATCCTTAATTAAAATTCACTCCTTGAAGGAATTATCCGCTGCAGAATTATTGGAAGGTTCAATGAAGGGAATGATTGAAGCGCTTGATGACCCGTATTCTGCATACCTGGAACCGGAAGTCTTTAAAGAGATTACCGAAAGGATTCATGGTACCTATGCAGGGGTAGGACTGCTCATTACGATTGCAGAAGATGATTTGTTAACAGTTGTAAGTCCCTTTAAAGGGTCTCCTGCCCATAAAGCCGGTATACTTTCCGGTGATATAATAACTGCCATAGATGGTAGGAACACTTCGGATATGGATTTGGAGACAGCAAGTAATTTAATGCGAGGAAAACCCGGTACAAAGGTTACTCTGACTGTTTACCGCAAAAATAAAGGGGAAAAGGTTTATGAAATAACCCGTGAAGTAATAGAGATTCCTTCGGTAGACGGTGAAATTATTTCCGAAAATCCTGACGTGGGGTATATAAGCGTCAGTATGTTTAATGAAAATACAGGTAAGGAACTTGCAGAAAAAGTTGAAGAATTAAGGCTTAAAGGCATGAAAGCTCTTATTCTGGACTTAAGAAATAATCCCGGTGGAGCATTACAGGCTGCAGTGGAAGCTGCCGATGTTTTTATAGATTCAGGACCGATAGTCCATATCAAGAGCAAGTATAATACGGAAGTCTACAAAGCTAAGAAAGGTAAAACCGACTTTCCCGTAGTGGTACTTGTCAATGAAGGTAGCGCCAGTGCTTCTGAAATTCTGGCAGGCGCTATCCAGGACACAGGGGCCGGTATCCTCGTAGGGAAAAAAACTTTCGGCAAGGGAGTTGTCCAGAGTTTATTTAAGCTTGAGGATGGTTCGGCAGTTAAATTAACAACAGCCAAATACCTGACACCTGATAAAAGGGATATCCATAAAAAGGGTATTAATCCTGACGTGGTAGTTGAAATGGGCCATGAAGAGACTGCACAAGCTCTTTTAAATGCGCCTGATACGGAAAAAGATGCGCAGCTGAAAAAGGCCCTGGAGATATTAAGTAAAAAACTTCAATAGCTGAAGTTGGTGACATTATGTTTTTTCTTGTGAAAGTGATACCCTTGATATGGGAAGCACTAATTAGAATAATTATTAACCCTATTTTTTGGGCAATAGTGCTTTTTATTGGAATGCAATATAAGAGGATTAATTCTTCTAAAAAAAGATTGTACGGAATCCCAAATGAACCTGTCTGGCAGCATACCCTGCTTGCAACCTTGCATGGAATATTAGGCGGACTTGTGGGAAGTTTTGTAATGGTTCTTGTTGGAATTTCAATAAGTGATATAGGAATAGGCTTTCTGTGGGTAGTGGCAATTGCCCTAATGTTTATCAGCCCCCGTTTTTTATGTTTTTCGTATGCAGGAACTATAATTGCCTTAAGCTATATGATTTTTGGCTGGCCTGAGGTTGAAGTGGCGCAGCTTATGGGCCTTGTAGCCATCTTGCATTTAGTAGAAAGTTTTTTAATACTTATCAGTGGTCACCTGGGTGCAATAGCAGTTTATACCAAAAATTCCCAAGGTCAAACGGTGGGTGCCTTTAGCATGCAAAAGTTTTGGCCAATACCCATTGTGGTATTAATGTTAGTGGAGAGCCTTCAGCCAGGAGCTACAGGCGATGTTTTGAAAACTCCTGACTGGTGGCCTATTCTGAAACCCCTTGAAGGCGGGGATGATTATATCTACGCAATTATTCCCGTTATGGCAGGGCTGGGATATGGTGATGTGGCAATTACAATGCCCCCGCAGCAAAAGAGCCGTCACTCTGCTGCAATTCTAGCGGTATACAGTATTGTACTGCTCTTTCTCTCCATAATTGCATCACGGGCCCCGTATTTAAATATTTTACCGGCATTATTTGGTGCTCTAGGACATGAGATTACCATCTGGATTGGAAAGCGGAATCAACTGCGCGGAATACCTTTTTATGTTTCTCCAGAGCGTGGAGTTAAAGTGCTGGATGTGCTGAGAGAGTCTCTTGCAAGCAGGATAGGTATCAAAAGCGGAGACATTATCTATAGTATTAATGGAGTCGAGGTCAATAACCGCTATGAGTTGCAAGAAATTTTGGAAGAAGTCACGATTTATCTGGAAATAGAATATCTTAAGGGTCAAAGTAATACAATTACTAGAGAGGTGTTATGGAGACGCAACAACGAAACCATTGGAATTATACCTGCACCCGAGCAAAATGATAGACCTCATGTACACCTTTCGACACAGGGTATTTTATTGAGGTGGTTTAAAAAAATAAAGCATTAGTGGGATTGGGGGTACCCACAAGTGAATCAAAAGGGTAAGACTAGGTATTTTTTTGCCGGCGCCAATACGGCTAACGGCTATAGAAGTTATTATCGTTCTATCCTGGAAGATATGAAAAAAATCTATATTTTAAAGGGAGCGCCCTCTACCGGAAAGTCAACTATCATAAAAAAAATAGGACAAAACTTAACAGAGCAGGGATTTGATGTTGATTATATGATCTGTGTAGCAGACAATAACCCTGATGGCCTGCTTGTCCCTCTTTTAAAACTGGCTATAGTAGACGGTTCTTATCCTCATGTAGTGGAGCCGCGCTACCCGGGGGCTGTGGAGGAAGTTATTAATTTGGAAAACTGCTGGGATCATGATTACCTGGAAAAGGAAAGGGAGTCGATAATAAAGCTTACTGAGGAAGTAAGGGCTGTCTATCAAAAAGCCTATCGATATCTAAAAACTGCGAAAGAAATTCATGACCAGTGGGAACAGTACTTCCTTGAAGGACTTAACTTTAAAATTGCAGATGCAAAAACCGAAGAACTTATGAAAGAAATATTTACACCCCAAAGACCTCCTTTACGGCATCTATTTGCCAGTTCCATTGGTGCTGAGGGACCTGTTAATTTCATCGATAATATAACAACTGATTGTAAAAGACGGTATATACTGCATGGACAGCCAGGCACAGGAAAATCTACCCTTATTAAAAAAATTGCACAAAGGGCTTTGGATGAAGGATATTATGTTGATATGTACCACTGTTCTTTAGACCCGGAAAATATAGATATGATTGTAATAGAGCAACTGGGGATAGCGGTTATCCATGGAACGGAACCCCACAGAATTGAGGCTACCAAACCGGGAGATGTTATTATAGATATGTTGGAAGCTGTTCAGCCTGAAATAATTATAAAATATAAGGAAGAGACTAAAAGGGCAGAAGAAGAGTTTGGGCTTACGCAGGCGCAGGCAGTGAAATCCCTTGGAGAAGCTCGAAGAAAGCATAAGAAGTTAAGCGATTATTATAAAAAGGCGGTAGATTTTTCCAAAGTAGATAAACTTCAGGAAAATCTCCTCAAAAAAATTAACGAATACATTTCTAAAAATAAATGAAAACTTGACTTGCCCCAAGTCTTTAGCGCAGGCGCCTGTTGCATTATGCAGCAGGCGCCGTTTTTTATTGCATAATTCAACATTAGTTTTAAGTAATTTTTTGTTTGTGATATTTAAAAGCTTGTACTTTCATCCTTAAAAAAATTGGTTTTTATAAACACTTTGGTATAGTTTTTGCAATAGCAATTTATAAGTTTTTTTCAATACGCTTAAAAGGCAGGTGGCAGTTTTCAATGGCTAGAGCGATTGTAATGAAAAAGAATGATAATGTTGCAACTATGATGTGCAATGTAAAGTCAGGTGAAACAGTAAATGTTATTGGACCGGATTTTGAGCTGGAAATTGAAGCAAGAAATGATATTTCATTTGGTCACAAGATTTCCATTAGAGATATAAAGGAAGGAGAAAACATAATAAAATACGGAGAAAGTATAGGGAGCGCCGTTATGAATATAAGTCAAGGAGAGCATGTTCATCTCCACAATCTCATGAGCAACCGGGGCCGCGGAGATCTGGTAAAATCTAGTTAGAGGAGTGAGACAGGTGAAAATAAAGGGATATGTACGTGAAAACGGGGCCGTAGGAATCCGTAATCATGTTGCAATAATAGCTGCTTCAGTATGTTCCGGACAAGTTGTAAATGCTATTTCTTCTCAAGTAGAGGGTACGGTACCGATTACTCATCAACACGGTTGTAGTCAGATAGGAAAAGACCTAATACAGACTGAACGTGTCCTTGTAGGACTAGGGAAAAACCCCAATGTTGCTGCTGTATTGGTGGTTGCTTTAGGATGTGAAGGTGTGGTTGCGGAGAAATTAGTTGAAGGTATAAAGGGAACCGGAAAACCCGTGGAAACTTTAATTATTCAGCAGGAAGGCGGCTCTCTAAAGTGTACGGAAAAAGGAGTCCGAGTTGCAAAAGAACTGGTAGAAAAAGCTGCTTCTGCTAAAAGAACGGAAGTTGATATTTCCGAACTTATTTTGGGAATGGAATGCGGGGGCAGTGATACTACATCCGGTATTGCCTCAAATCCCGTGGTAGGCAAGGTTTCGGACCTTTTGGTGGCAGATGGCGGAACATCCATCCTTTCTGAAACAACTGAAGTTATAGGGGCTGAACACATCCTTGCCAGAAGGGCAGTTAATGAAGAAGTTGCAAATGACTTGTTGAGGGCTGTAAAAGAATGTGAACAGAGGGCTATCTCCTGCGGAGTTGATCTCAGGGAAGGACAGCCCACACCTGGCAATAAAGCAGGTGGAATAACCACAATTGAGGAAAAATCCCTGGGCTGCATATATAAAGCAGGTACGGCAGATTTGCAGGGAGTTCTTCAATATGGAGAAGAAATAAAAGGTAAAGGCATGTACTTTATGGATACACCCGGGCAGGACATAGAATCCATTACGGGTATGGTGGCAGGTGGAGCTCAAATAGTTATTTTTACTACCGGAAGGGGAACCCCCACAGGTTGTCCCATTGCGCCTGTCATTAAAGTATCCGGTAATCCCGAAACTTGCAAAAACATGGCTGATAATATTGATATCTGTGTGGCGGATATACTTGAAGGTAAGGAAACTATAGATTCCATGGGTGAAAAAGCTTATAAATTCTTGCAGGAGGTAGCTTCCGGAAAACTGACAAAAGCAGAAATTAATGGTAACAGGGAAATGGCAATTTACAGGATAGCTTCTACTTTTTAGAAAACCTCCTCCCATTTAATATATATATATATATATATCCAGAAGGGGCAGTTTAATTTTAAACTGGCCCTTTTTGCTATCTGGCTGAAAATATTTTATGATATAATAATAATTTAGAATAGCCTAAGAGAGAATGGGACTGATTAGACATGTTTAAAGTTGTCTCCGAATACACCCCCAAAGGTGATCAACCGAAAGCCATAGAACAGCTTTCTGAAGGCATCTTGAAAGGTTACCGTGCACAAACACTTTTAGGGGCAACAGGTACCGGTAAGACATTTACAATGGCCCATGTGATTCAAAATGTCCAAAAACCTACCCTTGTCATAGCACCTAACAAGATTCTGGCTGCACAACTTTGCAGCGAGTTTAAAGAGTTCTTTCCCAACAATGCTGTTGGGTATTTTGTAAGCTATTATGACTATTACCAGCCGGAAGCTTATGTGCCCCAAACTGATTTATATATAGAAAAAGACGCTTCCATTAACGATGAAATAGACAAGCTAAGACATTCGGCAACCGCTTCACTTTTTGAGAGGAAAGACGTAATTATTGTTGCAAGTGTTTCCTGTATTTACGGTTTGGGTTCCCCGGAAGACTATAAAGAACAGATGCTGTCGCTGTGGGAAGGTTATGAGTATGATAGGGATGCGATCTTAAGAAAATTAGTAGATATTCAATACGAGAGAAACGATACTGATTTCCACCGGGGTACTTTCAGGGTGAGGGGGGACGTAGTAGAAATTTTCCCCGCATCATTTACGGAAAAAGCTATTCGGGTGGAGCTATTTGGCGATGAAGTGGACCGCATTCTGGAAGTTGATACTTTAACGGGGGAAATTCTGGGAGAAAGGGAACATGTTGCAATTTTCCCCGCCAGCCACTATGTTACTGATCAAGATAATATGAAAAGAGCCCTCAAGAGCATAGAAAAGGAACTGGAGGAAAGGTTACAGGAATTACGTTCCCAGGATAAGCTCCTTGAAGCACAGAGGTTAGAACAGCGCACCCGGTACGACATGGAAATGATGCAGGAAATGGGATTCTGCTCCGGAATCGAAAATTATTCCAGACACCTCACTAACCGTAAACCCGGCGAGACTCCTTATACACTTTTGGACTATTTTCCGGATGACTTTTTAATAATCGTAGACGAGTCCCACGTGGCAGTACCCCAAATAGGTGGTATGTATGCAGGGGACAGGTCAAGAAAACAGACGCTTGTTGATTACGGTTTCAGACTTCCCTCAGCTCTGGATAATAGGCCGCTGCGCTTTGATGAATTTGAGGAAAAGATCAATCAAATAGTATTCGTCTCTGCCACTCCGGGAGATTATGAATTCAGGGTTAGCAATCAGGTTGTGGAACAAATAATTCGACCCACAGGGCTTGTGGATCCCGAGGTTGAAGTACGACCTGTGGAAGGGCAGATTGATGATTTGCTGCATGAAATAAGAAAGCGTGTGGAAAAGAACCAGAGGGTACTTGTAACCACACTTACAAAGCGTATGGCGGAAGACCTGACTGATTACCTCCGGGAGGCCGGCGTTAAAGTACGGTATATGCATTCTGAAATTGATGCCATTGAGAGAATGGAAATTATTCGCAGCCTGCGCCTGGGGGAATTTGATGTTTTAGTGGGAATTAACCTTTTAAGGGAAGGTCTGGACCTCCCGGAAGTTTCCCTGGTAGCAATTTTAGATGCTGATAAAGAAGGTTTCTTACGCTCAGAAAGGTCATTAATCCAGACAATAGGCAGGGCGGCACGAAATGTTGAAGGAAAGGTTATAATGTATGCCGACAAAATTACAGGAGCCATGAAAAAGGCAATAGATGAAACAGAGCGCCGCCGTGAAATTCAGATTAAATTTAACAAGGAACATGGAATAACTCCCGAGACAGTAAAAAAATCAGTGCGTGCAGTGATGAAGGCAACTAAAGTGGCGGAAGAAAAAGAAACCTATGTAACGAAGGAAAATGTGGGAAGAATGTCAAAGAAAGAATTGAAGAAACTTATTGCACAGCTCCAGAAAGAAATGAAAGACGCTTCACGCCAGCTGGACTTCGAAAGGGCGGCAGAACTCCGCGATATGATTTTTGAATTACAGGAAGAAATAAGGTAGGAAGCGCTACCGTTCCCTACCAAGATTACATTTAGAAATACAAGGAGGCAAAAACAATGAAAGCAATTTTTACTTTAACTTCTTCTGAATCAAAGAGGCTATTGGCAAAGGCAGTTTGTCAGCTACCGGAAGTGAAAAAAGCACTTGAAAAAGGGAAAGTAGTTGTTTCCGGGGGAACTACCAATGGTTTTGTTGCAGAAGAGTTGTTGGGAGAGGGAATCGATAAGGCTGCCTATACTGCGGGTATCATAACTAAGGGAAGACAGTGTCTTACACCTGCAGAAGAAAGAATAAATCCTGTTGTTTTGGAAGATGGCAAGAAGAGCAGTTTAGGCTGGGCTGAAGCAGTTGAGCAGTTTACCGCAGATGATGTTTTCATTAAAGGCGGTAATGCATTAGACCATAAGGGAAACGTAGGAGTTCTACTCGCCAACCCGGTGGGAGGAACCATAGGCAAAGCTCTGGGGATTGTAACTGCTAGAGGTTCTCACCTTATACTTCCTGTAGGTCTGGAAAAGCTTATTCCTGATGTGATTGCAGCTGCCAATGTGGCTGGAATTCAAGCATTTGACCGTCACATCGGTATGAAAGTTGGCCTCATGCCTGTAAGCTACGGCAAAGTTATTACGGAAATTGAAGCTCTGCATGTATTAACGGGAGTTAAAGCTACCTGCATTGGCGCCGGTGGCGTTGGAGGTTCTGAGGGCTCCGTTGTACTTGCGGTTGAAGGAGAAAAAGACCAGGTAGACAAAACCATGGAACTAATAAAGAGTATTAAGGGTGAAAAAGAAATCAGGCCTCTTAAGCAAAAGTGTTCTGACTGCGGAAACAAGTGCGAATATGGGGCGTAATACAGGTGATGTATAATGAAACCTATTTGCGTTATAGCTCCATATCAGGAATTGGCCGAAAAGGCTCAGATGGTCATTTCCGAATTAAATATACCTGCAGAAGTAGTTTGCGGTGACCTCCTCAAGGGGTTGGAGAAGGCTAGAGAGGCGGTAGCGCAGGGTGCTGAAGTCGTAGTAAGCAGGGGCGGTACTGCGTCTTTACTTCAGGAAAAAATGGATGTTCCTGTTGTGGAGATACAGGTAAGCAGTGTAGATGTTATAAATGCAATTAATGGTATTCTTAAATCAAAACAGGAAGATTTCCGGCCGCTTGTTGTAGGTTTAGTAGGCTATAAAAACGTCATTTATGGAGCAGAAACCATTGTCTCAGTTTTTAATATAGATTTGCACCAGTTTATCCTGTCTAGCAATGAAGAGGAGGAAATTGCACGAATAAAGGAACTGGGGATCAATTTAATCTTGGGAGATGCCAGTGGGATTCGTATTGCTAAAAAATGCGGTATTGAAGGCATCTTGATTCGTTCCGGTAAGGAGGCAATTGCTTCAGCTTTACTGGAAGCTAAACATGTGGCAGATGTTAAAAGGGCTGAACAGGAAAAAGCTCAACGTTTTAAAGCGATTGTGGATTTCTCTCATGACGGAATTGTTGCGGTCGATAAAAATGACGTGATAACTGTCTTTAATCCGACAGCTGAAAAAATACTGGGAATAGACTGTGAACAAGCGTTGAAAAGATCATCTCAGGAAGTCATACCTCAGTTGGGATTACGGGAAGTACTGGATAAGAAAGAAAAGGTTTATGATACAGTAAAAATGATAAATTATCGTAATGTTGCCATTAATAAAATTCCCATTACTGTCAAAAACACTATAGTTGGAGCTGTAGCAACCTTTCAGGATGTAACACGGATTCAGCTGTTGGAACAGAGAATCAGAAAAAAGCTGCATGCCAGAGGTTTAACTGCCCAGTTCACCCTTGAACAGGTAGTAGCAAAATCTCCTGCAATGCAAGAAGTGGTCTCAAAAGCTCGCCAGTTTGCAGCTACCGATTCTACTGTCTTAATTACCGGAGAATCCGGTACCGGAAAAGAAATGATTGCCCAGGGCATCCACAATGCCAGCTCTAGGAAAAATGGGCCCTTTATTGCTATAAATTGCGCAGCTCTACCTGAAAATTTACTTGAAAGTGAGCTATTTGGTTATGAAGAGGGGGCTTTTACGGGAGCGCGTAAGGGAGGTAAACCGGGGCTTTTTGAAATGGCCCACGGCGGAACGTTGTTTTTAGACGAGGTTGGGGAAATGCCATTGTCTCTGCAGGCGCGCTTATTGCGTGTACTGCAGTTAAAAGAGGTAATGAGAGTTGGTGGCGACAAGGTAATACCTGTCGATGTTAGGATTCTCAGTGCTACCAACAGAAATTTAAGAGAAGAAGTTGAGAATAAAAACTTTCGAGAGGATCTGTATTACAGGTTAAATGTTCTCTCAATAAGAATTCCTCCCCTTAGGGAGCGGCCTGAAGATATACCTTCCTTAATTCAGGTTATTTTAAAAAAGTTAAATCGCCATATGGATAAAAAAATAATTGGTATTTCTCCTGAAGTTAATCGCTCACTAAAGGATTATTCGTGGCCGGGAAATGTACGGGAGCTTGAAAATGTGGTAGAGAGAATGTTAATCATGGCTAAAGGTGAAGTGGTTGAGGAATCCGATTTGCAAGCCGTACTTTCTGATTTGAATCAAAATTTAATTAAAGAGAATATTCCCGATTCCTTGGCAAAGAATAGCATAGCAATTTCCGGAACACTGGAGGAAATGGAAAGGAAGATTATAGAGAAGTTACTGGAAGAGGAAGGCGGCAACCAAACTAAAGTTGCTAAAAGACTTGGAATTGATAGAAGTACCATCTGGAGAAAATTAAATAAAAAATAAAAATGTTGAAATTTACAACATATAGATGGATTTTGCAACAAGTGCAAAAAGCTAGCATTTTGCCAAAAGAAGTTATACTAGCTATTATTTTTATTTTTGCAATTTATTGCTGCAAAAAACAACTATTATTCTGGAAAAAAAGTATGGTGAGCTATTACACCATACTTTTTTTGGTAAATTTTTCAAAGTGAAAATCCCGCAACCCCTTGTTTTAAAGGGGTTATTTCATGTTAAAATATAAAAGGTCTTTATCAATTTAATTTCAGATTTTAATTAATTTTGGCATAATCTTTGCTAAGTTTTATTGTGTATAAGATATAATTTAAATATAATTCTACTAAGAATAAAAGTATTTTCCAATAGAGGAGGCAATAAGATGAATTATATGTCGGTGAGTCTACCCTATGGCAAAGAAACTATAGAAGTTGAAATTCCAGAAAAGAATGTACTTGGGGTCTATTCTCCAAAGGAAGTACCGGCGGTAGAAGATCTGAACCAAGAAATTACAAGGGCATTGGAATCCCCTATTGGTTGCTCACCCCTTAAAGAGCTTGCAAAGGATGCCAAATCGGTAGTTTTGGTTGCTGATGACAATACCCGTCTCACACCTACACATTTAATAATTCCACAGCTTTTAAATGAATTGAATAAGGCGGGTGTTAAAGATGAGCAGGTCAAGATAGTGATAGCACTGGGAACACACCGCTTTATGACTGATGAAGAAATTTTGGAAAAGTTTGGACAAGAAGTTGTGGACAGGGTAGAAATTATAAACCATGATTATAAGAACCCTGATGCACTGGTAGACCTTGGAACTACTGAAAACGGAACACACATAAAAGTAAATAAAATAGTATATGAAGCTGATTTTAAGATTGGCATTGGGAGTATAGTTCCTCATCATATTCCTGGTTTTGCAGGTGGGGCTAAAATTGTACAACCTGGAGTTTCAGGAGAAAAAACTACGGCGGAAACTCACCTGTTGAGTGTAAAAAATCCCCGTTCATGTCTAGGAATTTTGGACAACCCTGTAAGAAGAGAATTGGATTCAATTGCACGTAAAGTGGGATTAAATACTATTTTCAATACTGTATTGAACAGGTATGGAGAAGTTGTTAAATGTTTCTTTGGAGATGTAGTTGAAGCATTTCAGGAAGGTGTAAAAACTTCCAGGGAGGTTTATGAGATAGAATTACCCCAGGAGGCAGATATTGTTCTTTCAAGCTCTCACCCTTGTGACCTGGAGTTTTGGCAAGCCCATAAAACATTATATCCCTCAGATTTAGCGGTAAAGAAGGATGGAATTATAATTGTCGTTACTCCATGCCCGGAAGGGGTAGCAAAAACCCATGCAGATATGGTGGAAATAACATCGTTTTCCCCTCAAGAAGTATGGGATATGCTGGAAAAGGGTGAAATAGAGGATGAAGTTGCTGCTGCTCTGGCAATAGCATGGGGAAATGTTAAAGAAAGAGAACGAGTATTTATTGTATCCGGCGGTATAAGTGATGAAGAAGCTAAAAAGTTGAACTTTACTCCTTTTGATACGGTACAGGAAGCTATAGATGAAGCGCTAAAGATTAAGGGTGAAGATGCAAAGGTTACGGTTTTAACCCATGCGCCCGATATGCTGCCCGTTATAAGAGGTTAAAGAACTGAATTTAAACTTAAGTAGTTAAGATAAAACCTCTTGGGGAGGTGGTAGTCAGATACAAGGAAGACTGTCAAGTGAGATTACTGAATTGGCAAGAAGCTGTTTTGAAAAAAATCAAGGGAGGGTACTTTTACATGAAAGGTAAATTATTAGCTGTACTTTTAATAGGTATAATGATTTTTGCTGTAGGTTGTGGTGGCGGAAGTTCTGATGGTAATAATGCGGCAGAAACCGGTGGAGAGAAAAAGGATGAACCAATAGTTCTCAGGGTTTCCCATACTCTAGCTCCTGATTCCCACTATCAGGCTGGTTTGGAAAAATTTGAAGAGCTTGTAGAACAAAAAACTGATGGCAAAATTGATGTTCAAATTTTTGGTAGTGCACAGCTAGGAAGTGAAAGGGATGCTATTGAAGGTGTTAGCCTTGGTACTTTAGAAATGACTCTAACATCTACTGCACCATTAGCTAACTTCTCAAAGGCATTCCTGGTATTTGACCTGCCATTTATCTTTACAGATAGGGAAAGCGCTTATAAAGCAATGGATGGTGAAGTAGGTCAGAAGATGTTGAAGGACCTTGAAAGCAAAGGAATTAAGGGACTCGGACTCTGGGAAAACGGTTTCCGTAACTTGACAAACAGTGTGCGTCCAATCAATAAACCTGAAGATGTAAAGGGTCTTAAGATCCGTCTAATGGAAAACCCTGTTCATATGGCTACATTCCAAACTTTAGGCGCTAACCCCACTCCAATGCCGTTTGGAGAACTGTTTACAGCATTACAACAGCAAACTGTAGACGGCCAGGAAAACCCTCTGATAATTATCGATACAAGTAAGTTCTATGAAGTTCAGGACCACCTTGCTATGACAGGTCACTTCTATGCTCCGGCAGCTCTTTTAATGAATAAGAAACTATTTGACGAACTGGATGCAGACCTACAAAAAGCAATCATTGAAGCTGCTGATGAAGCCAAGAAGTTTGAACGTCAGTTCTGTATAGATAAAGAAAAAGAATTGCTGGAAAAGCTTAAGGAAAAAGGCATGCAGGTTACTTTCCCTGATAAGGAAGAATTCCGTAAGGCAACTATGCCTGTGTACGAGCAGTTCCAGGATGAAATTGGTAAAGAAACAATTGATGCCATTTTGAACATGTAATGCTAGATTGAGTTGCAGCCTGTACTGCATAGTACAGGCTGCTCTTCTAACTTACCGATAAAAGGTGGTGAATGTTGGTGAGCCTGAAAAAATTATTTGACAACCTCGAGGAATACGTTTTAATGGTTTTGTTTCCCATTATGGTTGTAGTGGTTTTTGTGGCAACTATGGTAAGGTATTTAACAAACTTTCCCTTGCCATGGTCATCGGAGGTAGCCCGTTATGTCATGGTCTGGTTGGCTTATATAGGGGCAAGCTTGGGTATCAAGAAAAATGCTCACCTTGGAGTTGAAATAGTTGTTTCATTATTACCAGATGTATTAAAGAAGTTTTTTGGCTATATTAGAACTGCCATGATAATCTTATTTAATGTTTTAGTGATTTATTTTACTTTCCAGATAATTCAAAATCAAATTGCAACAGAGCAGTTGTCACCTGCACTGCGGATACCCATTTACTGGGCCTATTTAGCAATTCCGGCTGGTGCGTTTTTGATGATAATTCGTTCTATTCAGGTTTTATTTGTTCCGGTGGAAGAAGAATAGCCTTGTGATGAGGAGGAAAATTAATGGCGAGTATACTGTTCATAACACTTGCTGTGCTTTTAGTTTTTAATATTCCCATTGCAGTTGCCTTGGGTTTGAGCGCCATAGCAGCCATCACATTTGGTAATACACCTATTCCTCCCCTTGTTGTTGCCCAGAGGATGTTTACATCTGTAGATTCCTTTCCCTTTATGGCAATCCCGTTTTTTATGCTTGCCGGGGGACTAATGGAAGGCGGTGGAATATCTAAAAGACTGATTAATTTTGCGCAATCCCTTGTGGGTCCAATTCCGGGTGGCCTTGGAATTATTACAGTTGTTGCTTCGGCATTTTTTGGTGCAATTTCCGGTTCAAACCCTGCTACTGTAGCAGCTATTGGTGGAATTATGATTCCTGCTATGATAAAAGCGGGTTATCCTAAAAGTTTCGCTGCGGCAGTTGCTGCTGCTGCAGGTACTTTAGGGGTTATAATTCCCCCGAGTATCCCGATGGTAACTTATGGTGTTGTAGCAAGTGTATCTATTGGTGATTTGTTTATTGCTGGAATAGTTCCAGGTCTTTTAATGGCAGTTTCATTATGTTTGATAATTGTTTTTTATGCTAAAAAAATGAATCTAAGAGGTGGGGAAAAACTTTCCCTTAAAAGAATTTTACGTACAGGTATAGATGCTATCTGGGCTTTGTTTATGCCTGTAATCATTCTAGGTGGAATTTACGGTGGGGTATTCACTCCAACAGAAGCGGCTGCAGTGGCTGTTGTTTATGCATTTTTAATTAGTTTCTTTGTTTACAAGGAACTAAAAATCAAGGACTTGAGACAAATAATTCCTAAGGCTGGTATTAGTACCAGTATCGTAATGTTCGTAATTGCAACA
This sequence comes from Clostridiales bacterium, assembly GCA_020063565.1. Lineage (GTDB taxonomy): Bacteria > Bacillota > DSM-16504 > Desulfitibacterales > JAICDB01 > JAICDB01. The sequence continues at coordinate 67,218 of JAICDB010000002.1, forward strand.
TCTCAATCTTTTTCCTGGTTAATTACAAGTGAGCAGATTCCGGCGCTTGTTGCCAATACAATGCTGGCAATATCTGATAACGTATTTGTAATTACTCTTTTAATTAACGTTCTGTTGTTGTTCCTTGGTACATTCCTGGAAACGCAGGCCATAATTCTATTGATTACTCCTATCTTGCTGCCTCTGGCGGCAAAAATTGGTGTAGATCCTTTACTTCTTGGCATAATAATAGTAGTCAATACTTCAGCGGGTATGATTACGCCTCCTATGGCTGTTAACCTGTTTGTGGCGTGTGGCATAACTAATATTAAGATAGAGCAAATTAGTAGAACTATAATCCCCTTCCTAGTGGCAGAGCTCATAACAATAATTCTTATAACTAACTTCCCGGGAATTTCCATGAGCTTACTACATCTTTTGAAGTGACATGGTAAGTTATTTATCAAATTCAGTGTCTTGAGCGTATTTTTCCACAACTTCTTCTGCTTCCTCATCGATCATTTTTTTGAGGGCAGGAGCATTGGCTCTGCTGAACCAGAGCCAGAGACTCGTACTAAATAATAGGATAAGAACTACAAAGATCATAAAATAAATATTCAACCTTTTAACCTCCCGTGATAGTCTGTAAAAATAATATATCCAATTTTAGCTTATAATATTAAAATACCCCCGGGGTCTATCCCTGGGGGTTTAGTAAGTATTGTGCTTTTATTATTTAGAAGCAATCTTTTATTGCTATTTTTCTCCTTCCAACGAATCAGTATCTGCTGCTCCAGTTTTGTCATCGGGAAGTACGACATCATCATGTTTTTCAGAGTCAGCTTCTTTTACCTTACCTTCCTCAAGAATTTCTTCTGCTATTTCCATATCTTCACTGGTATCTTCATTTTCGTCAATTTTAAATTTGGCGGCAGATTCCTTCAAGTATTCAGCAGCCTCGGAAAGTTCCTGGGCAGATGCAGTTATTTCTTCTACTGCGGCATTTTGCTCCTGAGTAGCAGCCGAAGCTTCCTCTAATCCTGCAGATGCTTCTTCAGTAACTGCAGCTATATTGTCTACCCTTTCTAAAATCTCACTTGCACCTTGACTTTGTTCATCCGTTAGTGAAGCTATCTTTTCGATATGATTTGTTATTTCTTTGATAGAACTTGATATATCGTGGAAGTGTTGCCTCGATTTATCCATAACTTCTTTACCCATTTCAACATCTTTAACCCCATTTTTAATGGATGCAGTGGCTTCTTTTGTTTCGGTTTGAATTTCATTTATTAAATTTGTTATTTCTCTAGTTGCATTTGCAGATTGCTCAGCCAGACTGCGGACTTCTTCTGCCACAACAGCAAATCCCCTACCGTGTTCTCCCGCACGTGCAGCTTCTATAGCGGCATTCAGCGCCAGAAGGTTAGTCTGTTCTGATATATTAGTAATCATCTCAACAATTTTTCCTATTTGACCTGAACGGTCATCCAGCTTTTGAATTGTAGAGTGTACTTGTGAAGTACGGTTTGCAATTTGGTCCATCTGTGCCTGGGCGTTTTCCATAAGTTCAGAGCCGACATATGCTTTTTTATTAACTGACTGCGCTTGTTCCACCATGGCCTGTACACTGTCATTTATCTCTTGAATGTGCCGGACTGATTCTTTTATCATGTCGGCAGTTTTCTGGGTATCTTCTTGTTGTTTTTGGGCGCCTGAAGTTATTTGTTCTACAGTTGCTGCTACTTGCTGAGCGGAGTCTCCTGCCAGTTCTGCACTGTCTGCCAGTTGCTTACTTCCTGCGGCTACCTGATTGCTTGTATCTATGATTCTCGTCACAAGCTCTTTGAGATTCTGTTGCATTTCATTAAATACCTGAGAAAGGTTTTTTAGTTCTTTACAGAAACGAATATTTAATTTCTCTCCCGTTAAATCGCCGGACGCAATCCTGGAACTGGCTTCAGCAAGCAGCTTAATTGGTTTTGTTAAAGCCCGAGTTAAGAAGAAAGCCAGTATTAATCCTATAACAAAACATACTACTAGAACAATCACAAAATGATGTTCAGTTTTATCTAAAATATCATTAATTTTTAATTTATTTAGATTGGTATTAGCTCTGGAATTTGCTACAAATTTTGATGCATATATTCTCATTTCATCTCTTAGTTTTTGAGCTTTCTGAATAACAACCTTCATCCTTTCTTCATCTTGAAGCTGCCAGGCAGCTATCATTTCATTACCGTAAAGAGCATTCATTTTATCGTCTATTTTTTCCAGCTCTTGCAAATTTTTATTTTCACTTTCATCTAAAGATAACTTTAATGTATTAATTGCTGACTTCATTTCGGTACGTACCGTTGAATATTCGTTTGCTTTTGAGGAGTCGGAGGGATTAGTAAAATATAAGTCAATAAAAGTATTGTATTTTGCCTCTGCGGCCTGTGACACCGCAAAAGCTCCAGACATTTTTTTTGTGTCAGCCATAATATTGTTAGTATTACTGCGTATTTCAAATAGTTCATAACCAATTAAACCTAGCCCTACTGTAAAAATAATAATGATTGCAAAAAAGGCTATAAATAATTTTGTACGTAACTTAAAATTATCAAGCATAATTTTTGCCTCCCATCAAAATAATTAAGTGAATCCGGTTAATTTAATAAAAACTTAAAACTAAATATGAAAATTTGTAGTTTGCATTGTTCACAACCTCCTGTACAAGCTAATTTATTCCCAAAAAATATAAACAGCCCAACCCTGGCTGCTACAAGTTTTAATATCTTACGGCAGCCTGGCAGTCATGTCCTTGCCTCAAATCGCCCAAGGATTTAGACCCATAGCTTTGCGCCCTACCCTTTCGGGCAGTTTGCCTTTTTCTTAATTTTTTTATTTATATATTCTTTATTGGTTGTATAATTCCTTTAAAAAACTACAAATTTCTACATGTTTTACCATGAAATTCTTGAAGGAAACCTTTATTGCTGCAATGAATGGGTAGTGTTATAATTGTAATTGCAATTATAATAATCATTATTAACAAAGAGTAAAATTTTGGCGGGTGAAACTGTTATGTCTAAAGATAAAATAATAATAAAGGGTGCCAGGTCACATAACTTAAAAAATATAAATGTTGAGATTCCTCGAGATAAACTTGTAGTGGTTACCGGCCTCAGTGGGTCTGGAAAATCTTCCCTGGCCTTTGATACCATTTATGCTGAGGGCCAGAGGCGTTATGTGGAATCACTTTCTGCTTATGCAAGGCAGTTTTTAGGTCAAATGGACAAGCCGGATGTAGATTATATTGAAGGCTTGTCTCCAGCAATTTCCATTGATCAGAAAACTACAAGTAAAAACCCCCGTTCAACTGTGGGTACAGTAACTGAAATATATGACTATTTGAGACTTCTTTTTGCCAGGATTGGCAAGGTACACTGCCCTAAGTGTGGTCGCCCCATTACACAGCAGACTGTTTCTCAAATGGTTGACGCATTAATGGAATATCCCCAGAGAACCAAGATGCAAATTTTGGCTCCCCTGGTGAGGGGTAGAAAGGGAGAGCATCAGAAACTGTTGGATGAGGTTAGGAAAAACGGTTTTGTAAGAGTTAGGGTAGATGGGGAAATCCGCGACCTTTCTGAAGAGATTAAGCTCGAAAAAAATAAAAAACATAATATTGAAGTGGTGGTAGACAGAATAATTATTAAAGATGGGGTAGAAAACAGGCTGGCAGATTCAATAGAAACTGCCTTGAAAATGGCTGGAGGAATTGTTAAGGTTGATGTCCTGGATAATCAAGAACTAACCTTTAGCGAAAATTTTGCATGTGTGGAATGTGGAATAAGTGTTGAAGAAATCGCTCCCAGATCTTTTTCATTCAACAGCCCATATGGTGCGTGTTCCAACTGCAGCGGTCTGGGATTTAACAATGAGGTGGACCCCGATTTGGTAATACCGGATAAGGACTTGTCCCTTGCTGAAGGTGCCATTGCTCCCTGGAGCAAAAATAAAAATAATAATGTGTACTGGCAAATGCTAAGGTCGGTAGCAGACCATTGTGGTTTTGATTTTAATACTCCCATTAAAAACCTGAATAAGGAACACCTTGACATTATCCTGTATGGAAGCGGTAGTGAGAAAATTCGTTTCCGGTATACCAATAGATTTGGGGACCACAGAAATTATACGGCTCCCTTTGAAGGTGTCATACCCAACCTTGAAAGGCGCTATAAAGAATCACAATCGGATTACGTACGGGGAGAAATAGAGGAATATATGAGTACTCACCCCTGTCCGAAATGTAAGGGAGCGAGGCTTCGTCCGGAAGTACTGGCGGTCTTGGTTGGTGGTAAAAACATTTATGAAGTTACTACCATGTCAGTATCAGAGGCGAAAGAGTTTTTTGCGAACTTAAAGCTTACTGACAGGGAACAATTCATAGCACACCAGGTGTTAAAGGAAATTCAAGAAAGGTTGACTTTTTTAACGGATGTAGGTTTGGAATACCTAACTTTAAGTCGGTCTGCAGGTACCCTCTCAGGTGGAGAAGCCCAGAGGATTCGCCTGGCTACCCAGATAGGTTCGAGTCTTGTAGGGGTTCTCTATATCCTCGATGAACCAAGTATCGGACTGCATCAGAGGGATAATGAACGTCTCCTTAATACCCTGAAACGTTTAAGGGATATTGGCAATACTTTAATAGTTGTGGAGCACGACGAGGACACTATACGAAGCGCGGATCATATTTTAGATATCGGGCCCGGCGCCGGGGCAAACGGAGGGAGATTGATTGCCTCAGGAACTGTAGAGGATATAATGAATACTCCGGAATCCATTACAGGACAATATTTGCGAGGGGAAAAGGAAATTATGGTTCCTGCAGTCAGGAGAAAGGGTAACGGTCATTATCTCAAAATCAAGGGTGCTGGGGAGCATAATTTAAAAAGTGTTGACGTCACCATTCCCTTGGGTGTTTTTAACTGTGTGACAGGAGTATCGGGTTCCGGAAAGAGTACATTGATCAATGAAATTTTATACAAGGGGCTTGCAAGTAAACTGCACGGGGCAAAGGTGCGTCCGGGTAAACATGATGAAATTGAAGGAATTGAGAATTTAGAAAAAGTGATCGATATAGACCAGTCGCCCATAGGCAGGACTCCCCGTTCCAACCCCGCCACATATACAGGAGCCTTTGACGGGATCAGGGAAATATTTGCAAAAACTCCCGATGCCAGGGCAAGGGGATATAAACCGGGACGCTTTAGTTTTAACGTCAAGGGAGGACGCTGTGAAGCGTGTAAAGGTGACGGGATAATTAAGATCGAGATGCACTTTCTCCCTGATGTGTATGTACCGTGTGAAGTTTGCAGGGGTGAACGCTATAATCGTGAAACCCTGGAAATAAAATATAAAGGCAAAACAATTTCTGACGTACTGAAAATGACTGTTGATGAGGCATGTGTCTTTTTCAGTAACATTCCTAAAATCTATCGCAAGTTGAAGACATTGCAGGATGTTGGCCTTGGTTATATTAAGCTGGGTCAACCCGCTACCACACTCTCCGGTGGAGAAGCGCAGCGTGTAAAACTTGCTACTGAATTGAGCCGTCGCAGTAACGGTAAGACGCTCTATATACTTGATGAACCTACAACCGGTCTGCATATGGATGATATCAACAAGCTGCTGAAGGTCCTTGGCAGGCTAGTAGATAATGGCAGCACCGTCATAGTTATTGAGCACAATTTAGACGTTATAAAAACAGCCGATTATATCATAGACCTGGGACCGGAAGGTGGTAACGGCGGAGGTCGGATTGTAGCTACCGGAACTCCGGAAGAAATAATACAGGTAGCACAGTCCCACACAGGCAGATTCTTAAAAAATTTGCTCGAAAGGGAGCATTCAGCGCTTAATAAATTAAGTACCGGGGCACAGCGGAGCGTGGCTTATTCTCCGTGAGACTCCCCACCCTTCTCTGAAAAAACTCCTGGCAGGTGATGAAAAATGCTGGAGGAAAAGCTCAAACAGTTACCGGGTAAACCCGGAGTTTATTTAATGCTAGATAAAGATGACAATATTATTTACGTTGGTAAGGCTGCCTCCCTGAAAAACAGGGTGCGTTCCTACTTTCGGGGAGGACAGCAATCTGCTAAAGTTAAAGCGCTTGTAGAGCATGTAGAGGATATTGACTATATAATAACCGACTCAGAAGTAGAGGCTTTGATACTTGAATGTAACCTCATCAAAGAACACCGCCCTAAATATAACTCCATGTTAAAGGATGATAAAACTTATCCTTATTTAAAAGTTACCTTAAACGAAGCTTTTCCCAGAATAGAGGTTACTAGAAGGGTAAAAAAAGATGGGGCAAAGTACTTTGGGCCATATACAAGAGCAGGTGCCATGCATGAAACTTTAAAACTTGTTCGCAGGCTTTTTCTCATTAGAACCTGTAGAAACCTGGAAAGGCAGGAAAGACCTTGTCTTAATTATCATATTAAAAGGTGTCTGGCCCCTTGCAGCGGTAAAGTCTCACAAGAACAATATCTGGAAGGAATTAACGGTGCGCTCATGTTTTTATCTGGCAAACAGGAAAAGCTTGTTGAACAATTAGAGGAGAAAATGCATGCTGCAGCGGAAAATTTAGAATTTGAAAAAGCTGCTGAACTAAGGGACCAGCTGAAGTCGGTCAAGCAGGTACTGGCAAAACAAAAAATAGTCTCTTCAACAAAAGAAGACCAGGATGTTATAGCAATGGCACGCGGACTTGACGAGGCCTGTGTGCAGGTGTTTTTTGTAAGGGGAGGAAAGGTAATCGGCAGGGAACATTTCTTTATGAATAAAACTGATTCCATGAGTCGTTCAGAAATTATAACAGCTTTTATTAAGCAGTACTACAGCACGGTCCAGGATCTACCTAAAAAGCTAATCGTCGAGGAACCTATTGAAGATAAGGAAGTAATTGAAAAGTGGCTTTCACAACGGAGGGGAAACAAGGTTTCAATACATGTTCCGCAAAAGGGCGAAAAACTTAAGCTTGTGCAAATGGTTGCCAAAAATGCCTTAATGCTTCTCAAAGAAGAAGAACTGGCACGCCGTAAAAAAACAATGGCAGAAGAAGAAGCTGTGCTGGAACTCCAGAAAGAATTGCAGCTACCAAAGCCTCCCTACAGAATAGAATGTTATGATATTTCAAATACAGGCGGCAGCAATTCCGTAGGTTCAATGGTAGTTTTTGAAAATGGAAGACCCAAAAACAGTGATTACAGGCGCTTTAAAATTAAAACGGTAGAAGGTCCTAATGATTTTGCTTCAATGCAGGAAGTACTGTACCGCCGTTTTAAAAACTATCAACAGGAGCAGGAGGAAGGAAATGATAGCGGGAAATTTTCCGTTCTGCCGGATATGGTATTAATTGACGGTGGAAAGGGTCAGCTCGGCGCTGCTGTGGAAGTTATGAAGACTATGGGGGTAAGTGCCATTCCTGTGTTCGGGCTTGCCAAAAAAGAGGAACTCCTTTTCAGACAGGGAGAACCGGAACCCATTAGGCTTTCCAGGGATAGTGAGGCTTTACACCTTGTGCAAAGGCTGCGGGATGAGGCGCATCGCTTTGCCATCACCTACCACCGTAACTTAAGGAAAAAAGCCTTTACAACATCCGTTCTAGATGAGATACCGGGAATAGGCCCCAAGAGGAAAAAAGCGCTTCTAAAACATTTTGGTTCTGTAAAAAAAATTAAGGAAGCAACTTTGGAAGAAATAGCAAGTGTTGAGAGCATGGATAGGAAATCTGCAGAAAAGGTTTATGAACATTTATGCAGGTAAGGTTAGAAACCCACTCATAATCGTAGGGTTTTTTATTTTAGGAATTATGGTCTGAGACAAAGCTGAATGCTATAAAAATGCTCTTTTTAGGCTGAAAATATGCCTATAAATGCGAAGTTTCAATAGAAATAGTATAATATAAGAAAATGGCTATGACATATTATAGTATTAGGAGGAATTACTTTGAAAAATTATCGCTTAATAGCAATTGATATGGACGGTACACTTTTAAACAACGACCTGGAGATATCCCCGCGGGTTATAAATGCAATTCAAGAAGTAAGAAGGAGAGGAACCCAGGTCACCATCTGCACCGGAAGAATGTTTGCTTCTGCTAAACCTTATGCGGATCAGATGGGGCTTAATGTGCCCCTTATTACATATAACGGTGCCCTTGTCAAAAATTCGCAAACTGAAGAGATACTTTATGAAAGGTCAGTACCCCTGGATGAAGCAAGAAAAGTAATAAATAAATGCAGAAAATATGGTTTTACACTCAATGTATATATCAATGATGAGCTCTTTGTAGATAGAATAACCCCTGAAGCCGAAAGGTATGCTGAGAGGGTGGGAGTTACGTTAAATAAGGTAGATGACCTGGAAGAACTCTTAAATCAGGGAACGCAGGGTTTAAACAAAATGTTAGCAATAGGAGACGAAGAAAAGCTCAATAAAATGCGGCGGGAAATGGTTGAAGAAGGTTCTAAACTGTATATTACACGCTCACTTCATTATTTCCTTGAGTTTCTGAATCAAGAAGCTACAAAGGGGCTGGGATTAAAAGCGGTTGCTGAAACCCTGGGTATTAAAAGAGAGGAAACCATGGCAATTGGAGATAATGAAAATGATTTGGAAATGTTTAAGTATGCAGGTGCGGCAGTTGTTATGGGCAATGCCAGGGATGAAGTGAAATCATATGCTGACTATGTTACTTCTTCCAATGATGATGATGGAGTGGCTGAAGCCATCGAAAAACTTGTGCTGGGGAAGTGAGAAAATGAAATTTGAAGCTGATCTGCACATCCATACTGTTGCCAGCGGCCATGCGTACTCTACCGTAATGGAAATTGTGGGTGCAGCTGCTAGAAAGGGGTTAAAGCTGATAGGGTTAACGGACCATGGTCCTTCCATGCCCGGAGCTCCTCATCCGTATCATTTTGGCGCTCTGAGACTAATCCCCGAAGAATATAAGGGAGTTGAAATACTTAAAGGTGTGGAAGCTAATATTATTAATTTTGATGGCGAACTTGACCTCGAAGAAAAATATCTTAAAAAACTGGATTTTGTTGCAGTAGGTTTCCATGACCATGCATGTCTGGGCGGGGATAAGGATCAATACACAGAAACTCTGCTTAAGGTACTGGAAAATCCTTTTGTAGATATTATAGTCCACCCGGGGAATCCTATGTTTGAGGTGGATTATGAAAAGGTAGTGGAAGCTGCCGGAAAAAACGGTGTGCTCCTGGAAATCAATAACAGTTCATTATATACAAGTCGCAAAGGCAGTTGTGATAACTGCCTGACAATTGCCAGAGAAGCAGCCAGCCAGGGTATTAGGATCTGTGTGGGGAGTGATGCTCACTGGGCTGAAGATGTGGGGCGCTTTGAACATGCCATAGAACTGATAACTAACGCTGGTGTTAAAGAAGAACAGATAGTAAATTTAAAAGCTTCCAGAGTGAAGGAATTTATAAAGGGACGCAGTAAAATGAGGGCACCGGAGGCATAAATATTATAAAAGACTGTTCGAAAAGGAGCAATTTTCCTAACATCCATTTTAGAAATGAGGGTGTAGTATATCATGCAGTATATTCCCTATGGAGATTACCATATGCATTCTAAATACAGCGATGGAAGGGCTACCATAGCCGAGCTGGCTAAAGCAGCTAAAGAGTTAGGTCTGAAGGAAATTGCCATTACTGACCATGGCCCTCGCAATATTGGCACAGGTGTAAAAAGTGCAGGTAAATATCTGGAGATAAAGGAAGAAGCAGCAAAATTAAATAAGGACCAGTCCGATTTTAAGATACTGGTTGGCGCTGAAGCGGATGTGATAAGTTGTGATGGGGATATTGATGTTCCGGAAGAAATTTATAAGGAGCTGGATATCCTGTTAATAGGGTTGCATCCCTATGCTTTGCCTAATAATTTGCGGGATATCTGGCAGTTGACATTACAAAATTTAATTCATAATTATACAGGTTACTTAAAAGGTAAAGTTATAGAAAGCAATACTAAAGCTTTAAAAAATGCAATAAAACGCCACCGGCCGTATGCAGTTACTCATCCCGGTTTGAAGATGCCGGTAGATTTGGAAGAAATTGCAGACGCATGTGTAAAAACAGGTACTCTATTTGAAATTAATACAGGACATGATTTCCAGAAACCGCAGCAAATAGAAATTGTGGCTTCCTATGGCACAGCCTTTATAGTTAACAGTGATGCCCACTATACAGGGAGTGTAGGTAAACTAGATCCTGGTTTCAAAATCTTATTAAAGGCAAAAATTTCTCCCGAAAAGATTGCCAACATAGTACATTGAGGTGGTAGTATGCCCAAAGAAGAAATGCGGTTAGTAATTATAACAGGGCTTTCAGGGGCTGGCAAGACACAAGCGCTGCGCTGTCTGGAAGATATGGGGTATTTTTGTGTGGACAACCTTCCGCCTACTCTGGTACCGGGGCTTTTAGATATTATTACTTCTTCCGGGCACAGCGATAAAGTAGCGCTTGTAATGGATATCAGGGGAGGTAAATTCTTTGCAGGTTTGAATGATGCACTTCTTAGCCTGGAGAACAAAGGCTACAGTTATCAAATCTTGTTCCTTGAAGCATCAGACGAAATATTGATCAGGCGCTTTAAAGAAACCAGGAGAAAGCATCCCCTTGCAGGTGAAGGGAGAATTATTGAGGGGATTCTGGAAGAAAGAAAAAAACTGGAAGAAGTCCAGGGAAAGGCCAGTGTAGTGATAGATACTTCCAACCTTTCACCGGGAGAATTACGTGCCAAGGTACGTGAACTATTTGGTAAAGCTACGGAGGGCACCATGGCCATCACGGTTATGTCGTTCGGTTTTAAATACGGTATACCTCTAGATGCTGACCTGGTGCTGGATGTAAGGTTTTTGCCAAACCCCTTTTATGAATTACACTTGAAGGAATTGACCGGACATGAGCAGGAAGTGAAGGATTATATTTTTAATAATCCTGTGACTCAACAGTTTATGGAAAAATTTGAAGGTCTTATAAATTTTCTAGTGCCATATTATTATGAAGAGGGAAAAAGTCATCTAGTCCTGGCCATTGGGTGTACGGGGGGAAGACACCGTTCTGTTGCCCTGGCTAATAAAATAGGAGAAAGTTTGAAAAACGTTAATTGCATGTGCAGGGTAACAGTAAAGCACCGGGATGTGGACCGATAGGAGAGATTGCTGTGAAGTTTTTAAAGTGGCTTTACCCCGGATTGGGGGTAAAGAGATGGCTCCTGGTAGCTCTTTGTGGCATTATTATGGCTACTGTAGGACTTTCTTTGGTAATGGAATCACAGGGGATACTCATTATAACAGCTATTTCAAAATATTTTAATTACCTTTATTTTAATAGTAAAACTGCTTTATTAACGGGTTCCGGCCTACTTCTTTTAGGGTTTGTACTTATGTTGACAGGTTTACAAAAAATACTTTTATCTATTCTTAATGCAATCTTACCTTATAATGAGAATAAATTAGTAGAAGTTGTCTACCAGAATAAGCAACTGAAAAAGGGTCCTAAAATTGTTGCTTTAGGTGGCGGAACAGGTCTTTCTATGCTTTTGAGGGGATTGAAAAACTATACCACAAACCTCACTGCTATAGTAACTGTGACAGATGATGGAGGGAGCTCGGGAAGACTGCGAGGAGAACTTGGTATGCTTCCTCCGGGGGATGTTAGAAATTGCTTGCTTGCACTTGCTGATCAGGAAAGCCTTATGGAAAAGGTGTTGAATTACCGCTTCAATCAGGGGGAAGAATTAAAGGGGCATAACCTGGGCAATCTTCTTTTAGCGGCGCTTACCCAGGTGACAGGGGATTTTTACAGTGCTATTCAGGAGATAAGCAGGGTACTTGCTATAAAGGGCAGTGTTCTGCCGGCAACTCTACAATCTGTAGTTCTGGGTGCGAAAATGGCCAATGGCGATACGGTACTGGGTGAAACAGAAATAGTACAGCATAAAAGCAGCATTAAGGAAGTATTTTTAAGTCCTGCAGACTGTAAGCCCTTGGAAGGCGCTCTGGAAGCAATTTATGACGCAGATGCTATAATTTTAGGTCCGGGAAGTTTATATACAAGTGTAATTCCCAATCTCCTGGTTAAAGGTATAAAAGAAGCTGTTATTTCAGCGGATTGCCCGGTTTTTTATGTCTGCAATATAATGACGCAACCCGGAGAAACTGATGGATATACTGCTCAGGAACATTTGCAAGCGATACAGGACCATATCCAGGGTGAATTTATTGATTATATTGTTGTGAATACGGAAAGAATTCCAGAAAAACTTTTAAAACGCTATAAAAATGAAGGCGCCGAACCGGTAAAAATTAAAGAAAAAGCACTGAAGGAGGCCGGTGTGAAAGTGCTAAAGGCATCTCTACTTCAAAAGGAAGATTATGTAAGGCATGATTCCGATGTTTTAGCCCGTCTTATCGTTGGTGAAATAATAAAATTAAAACCTACTTACGAAAGAGTTAAAATGTTTGATTTAAATGATTAAAGCGAAACTTAATTCAGTTGCCTATTCTGGATGTTTTTAATTATAACTGGGCAAACTTAAGGATTTAATTGGGTGAGGGGGTTACCATGTCTTTTTCCCAGAAAACAAAAAATGAACTTGCCAGGATAATTCCAAAGGATAAGTGCTGCCAGCTGGCAGAATTGGCTGCATTAATAAGAATGGATGGCAGTATTCATATCAGTGCCGATCACCACATGTCACTGGGAATAGAAACTCAAAATGCGGCAGTTGCCCGTAAAATGTATTTTCTTGGAAAAACCCTCTTTAATTTAAAGGAAGAGGTAAGTGTACGGCGTAATAACAGGCTAAGAAAAAATGTTATCTACTCTGTCAAAATGGTGCCTCAACCTGGAACTAAAAAAGCACTGGACAAGCTTGGGATAGACTTTACCCCGGCGGGTTATAAAATCCACTGGAATTCTGAACTGGTAAAAAAGCGTTGCTGCCAGAAGGCATATCTCAGGGGGGCTTTTTTAGGAGGGGGTTCAATAAGTAATCCAGAACAAAAAACATATCATTTGGAAATAATAACAAGTGACAGCTTTAATGATGAGTTAATATCGGAATTAATGCGCAATTTTAACATTGAACCGAAAACTACCTGGAGAAAAAAAGCTCACGTGATTTATTTAAAGGATAGCGAAATGATTGTTGATTTTTTAAATGTTGTAGGCGCTCATTCCGCACTTCTTAATTTTGAAAATATTAGGGTCCATAAAGATGTTAGAAATAGGGTCAACCGTATTGTAAACTGTGAAACTGCTAATCTAAATAAAACTGTAGAAGCAGGTTTGAAACAGGTGGAAACCATTCGTTATCTTGAAAGGTCCATAGGCTTGGAAAACCTGCCTGTAGGATTGAAAGAAATAGCACGTGCTCGTCTGGAAAACCCGGAAGTAAGCTTAAAGGAACTAGGAGAAACAATGGAACCGCCTTTAAGCAAGTCAGGTGTTAATCATCGCATGAGACGCTTAAAACGTATTGCTGACAAATTAAGGGGGAAAAGTAGTTGAAAAAGCGGAGACTAACAAGATACCCGTTACCGGGACCTAAAAACTCATTGCAGTACTGGCCGAAAATTGTGCATCCTCTAAGGGTAATTGTAAATTTTATAGTTATTCAGTTTTGTCGCTATTCTCCTTCTCTACAACTAAAAAATATTCTGTACAGGCTTTTAGGAATTAAAGTTGGTAAAAATGTATCCAGCGGCCTGATGGCGATGTTGGACATTTTTTTTCCCCAGCTTATTTCAATAGGTGACAACACCATTCTGGGATACAACTGTACTATTCTTTGTCATGAGTTTTTAACTAATGAATACCGCCTGGGGGAGGTTATCATAGGTAAAAATGTAATGATTGGCGCTAACGCTACAATACTTCCAGGTGTAGAAATAGGTGATGATGCTGTAATTGCGGCGGGAGCCCTGGTTGACAAAAACGTCCCGCCGGGAGCATTTGCGGCGGGAGTACCCGTAAAAATCCGCCTAGACTATCGCAAGAAAAACCCTGGAGAGGAAGAGAGTAATGTTGCTGCATTTTTATAAAGTATTGAGGGACAGGCCTTATACAAAATCGATAATGTATTTATTGATAATTATAAATATTCTTGGCTCCATTTATGGTTACTACTGGTATAAAAACCAGCTGGCTGCTACCCAGTTCAAATACTGGATTTTTGTTCCCGACAGCCCTTTTTCAACAACTTTATTTGCAATTTCTCTGATAATAATTGCATTAATTAATATTGAATCATGGTTGCATGGTATAGCCTATTTAGGAGTAATTAAATACGGTATCTGGGCAGTTATATTGATAACTCATTTTTGGCTATTTTCAGGGGATGTGCGTATTACCGAAGCTATGCTATTGTTTTCTCACCTGGGGATGGCTCTCGAGGGTTTCGTCTATTTTCGACATTTTAAAGTTACAAAACCAAGGATTATAGCAATTGTTATCTGGTTTATTATTTGGGATTATGTTGATTATGTCTTGGATTTGCATCCATACCTCTATGATAACGGGCAATGGTTTTTGGCATTAATTTCTGCAGTAATTTTAAGCACAGTTCTGGCTGCCTGGGCTCTGGTAAAATATAGATTTAATAAGAAGTATTTGTAAAAAAAGTTATTTTCCTGAAATTCTAAAAATTTTACAAAAATAATATTTACCAGACCTCAAAGGCAGGAAAAAATACTATCTTTACAGAATAGTAATAAAACAAAGGTTTAGGTGTAATTTTGTTGGGAGTGGGTTCTATGAGAATGGGTTTTGAGCTTAACCTAGAACAGACTCAGAAATTGGTTATGACTCCGGAACTGCAGCAGGCAATTGCCATACTGCAGCTATCAACCCAGGAACTTACAGAATATATTGAAGAGCAACTTGTAGAGAATCCTGTTTTAGAATTGAAGGAAGATTCACAAGAAGAAGCTCATGGAGATCATTCAGAAGATTCCGGAGAGAAGGAAGAATTTGATATTGACTGGCAGGAGTATTTTCAAGACGAAAGTGATCTAGGTTATATAAAAGCCCCGAGGGAAAGAAAAGAAGAAGTAGTTTATGAGAACTTCTTAAGTGAAGCGCCTACTCTCCAGGAACATTTATTACTGCAATTTCATTTGATTGTAAAGTCAGAATTGCAGAAAAAAATCGGAGAATTCATTATTGGAAATCTTGATGAAAATGGTTACCTTTGTACCACTGTTGAAGAAATTGCTCATCATTTTTGCGTAGATCTGCACCAGGTAGAAGACGTATTACAAATTATACAATCATTGGACCCTATAGGTGTAGGGGCTCGAAGTTTACAGGAATGTCTTCTTCTTCAGGTTAAGGGCAGAGGTCTGGAGAACGAATATTTAGAGTGTCTTATTAAGCATTACTTGCATGACTTGGGTGACGGTAAACTAAATAAAGTGGCCAAGGAAGTTGGTTTGAGTGTCAAAGAAGTACAGGAATTAATGGATATTATTAAAACACTTGATCCTAAACCGGGTAGATGGTTCGCTTCCGGAGACAGTGTGCGGTATATAGTACCTGATGTGGTTGTGGAAAAGGTTGATAATGAATATGTGGTTTTGGTAAATGATGTATCTACACCCAGGTTAGGTATTAACCCGTTGTATCGTACATTAATGAAGGAAAGTTCAAAGTGTGATTCAAATACTAGGAGATTTATTGAAGGGAAACTCAATGCTGCTAGTTGGATTATAAAAAGTATTGAACAGCGCAGAATGACACTCTACAAGGTAGTAAATTGTATTGTGCGTTTCCAGAGGGACTTTTTCGATAATGGAGTAAAGAATTTAAAGCCTTTAAACTTAAAACAGATAGCTCAAGAATTGGACCTTCATGAGTCTACCGTTAGCCGTGCTATTTCAAATAAATTTATTCAAACTCCTCAGGGAGTCTACCCGCTCAAATTTTTCTTTGCCAGCGGAGTTGGAAATTTAAGTGGTTCTTCCATCAGTTCCCATAGTATAAAAAAGCTTCTTCAAGAATATATAAATGAGGAGAACCCTAAAAAACCCTATACTGACCAGCAGCTTACCAATATGCTAAAAGCACAGGGAATAAAGATTTCCAGACGTACGGTTGCTAAATATCGTGATGAACTTGGTATTCCTTCAACTAGTAAAAGAAAGCGTTATTAAATTTACGAATTATAATTTTAATGGTATTATATTCTTGTTATTGATCACTGTTTTGGGAGGTTTTATAAATGGCAAAAGAAAAACATATCAAGGTTATAGTTAAGCCTGAACTACAAAAAACCTGGGAAAGCGGAGGCTGCGGCAAATGCCAGGTATCCTGCCAGTCAGCATGTAAAACATCATGCACGGTAGGTAACCAGGTTTGTGAAAAGTAATCATGCAAAAAAGCCCCTAGATTTAGGGGTTTTTTTGTACTATTAAAAAAAGGATATTAGTCCTAATATGGCAAATACTACATAAAAACGCTTTAGGAGGGATTTGTAAAATGAAATTGGCCGAGCGGGTACAGCACATATCTCCTTCGCAAACCCAGGAACTGATAGGAAAAGCGAAGGAGATGAAAAAGGCAGGTATAGAAGTAATTGAGTTTCAAGCCGGGGAACCGGATTTTAACACTCCTGAAAACATTAAGGAAGCTGGTATTGCAGCCATTAATGAAAATTTCACGAGATACACCGCCGCTCCCGGAACTATCGAACTACGGGAAGCTATTTGCGAAAAATTGAAGAAAGAAAATAACCTGGATTATTCCCCTGAGCAAATAGTAGTGTCTAATGGTGGTAAGCACAGTCTCTATAATGTCTTTATGGTCTTAGTTGACCCGGGTGATGAGGTTATTGTTCCAGCTCCTTACTGGGTAAGTTATCCCGAAATGGTTAAGCTGGCAGGTGGTAAACCTGTAGTAGTACAAGCCGATTCTTCTACCGATTTTAAAATTACTCCCGAGCAATTTGAAGAGGCCATTACAGATAAGACTAAAATATTAATTTTAAATAGTCCCAGCAACCCGACAGGTGCAGTGTATACTAAAGATGAACTGCAAGCTATTGCAGAAGTGGCAGTAAAACATAATATCTATGTAATTTCTGATGAAATATATGAAAAGCTGGTATATGACGAGTTAGAATTTGTCAGTACAGCTTCTCTGGGAGAAGATATCAAAAAACTGACCATCACAATAAATGGTGTCTCAAAGGCTTATGCAATGACCGGCTGGAGAATCGGTTATGCTGCAGCAGAAAAAGAAATAGCCAAGGCAATGGCTAAAGTGCAGGGGCAAGCTACATCCGGCCCAAGCTCCATCTCACAAAAAGCAAGCCTCGAAGCTATTTCAGGAAATCAGGAAGAAGTAGAAAAGATGAGAAAAGAATTTGATAAACGCAGAAAATTTATTGTTGAAAAGCTCAATTCAATTCCGGGTGTTTCCTGTAGTATGCCAAAGGGTGCGTTTTATGCTTTCCCTGACATTAGTCAGCTTTTTGGAAAAACAATTGCCGGAGTTGAAGTAAATGACAGTAAAACCTTTGCAGATTTACTGCTGGAAAAATGTCATGTAGTGGCTGTTCACGGTTCAGCCTTTGGTTCGGAAGGTAACTTGCGATTCTCATATGCAACTTCAATGGAAAATATTGAAGAAGGATTAAATCGAATGGAAAAATTAATTAAGGGCGAAATAAAGTGATTTTTTTGATACCACCGGAAATTTCCGGTGGCTTTTTTATATTTTGCCATATTTAAAATCTTGTGAAAATTTATTGACATGATCAAAGTGATCGTATATAATCATAAATAATCATAGAAATAACTAAAAGAACATAATGTCTTCTGGAAAAGGAGCCTTGCTATGTTTGCGGAAGAGCGGAGAAAACAGATTCTAAAGATGTTGGAAAAAAAGAACCGTATTGAAGTCAGTGACTTAAGTGCAGCATTTAATGTATCCGAGGTAACGGTAAGGCGTGACTTAAAAGAACTTGAGAAACAGGGTCTTATTCTCAGGACACATGGAGGTGCTATCCAGGCCGGCAGCAGGAGATTTGAACCATCCTTTGAAGAAAAAGCCGATAGATACCTACAAGAAAAGGAAAAAATCGGTTTTAGGGCCAGTCAATTTATTAATGATGGGGAGACAGTTTTAATTGATACAGGGACCACTACTGCTCATATTATTACCCATCTCAAGGATAAAAATAATTTAACTTTAGTGACCAATGGATTAAATATTATGGATAAGGTTAAGCTATTAGATACAAGTTTTGAAGTTGTCCTGGTAGGGGGGGTATTTAAACCTAAAACCCAGGCTTTTGTTGGACCGCTAACTGAAAATGTCCTAAAAGATATCAGAGTAGATAAAGCTTTTATTGCTACTAACGGCTTTACACTTCAAGACGGTGCAACTACTCCGGATTTAATTGAGGCAAGAATTAAAAAAACTATGATTGAAATTGCTCAGGAAGTATATTTGATTTTTGACCATTCAAAATTTGATAAGGTTACTTTTAGCAAATTTGCCGATTTAGAAGATATTGATTATATAATTACCGACCGGATAACAGAGGACCTCAGGCAAAAACTATCCGAATCAGGGATAGAGGTGATTATTGCAGATTAAGTGTGGGAGTGGGGAGATTATGATAATTACAGTAACATTAAACCCGGCAATAGATAAAATTATCAAAATTGACAGCTTTAAACTTGGCGGACTGAATCGAGTCCGGGACGTAGTAAATTCAGTCGGAGGTAAGGGAATTAATGTGGCCCGGGTAATTCACCGGCTGGGTGATCCGACTATGGCGATGGGTTTTCTTGGTGGGGATACCGGAAAGGAAATAGATAACTTTTTAGAAAGAAATTGTGTGCAACGAGATTTTACCTGGACGGAATACCCTACCAGGCAAAATATAAAGATCATTGAAAGTGAAACAGGTCGTGAGACCGAAATAAACGAACCCGGACAGGTATCAGTCCAGGATTTAGAAGAATTAAAAAAATCCCTTAAGGTACAGTTAGCACAAGCTAGGTTGCTGGTATTAGCCGGTAGCATCCCGCAGGGACTGCCCAAAAATACCTACAATCAGCTCCTAGAACTAGCTGACCAATATGGAGTAAAGACTATTTTAGATACTGCAGGTGACTCCTTATCGTTAGGGTTAAAGGACAAGCCCTTTGTAATTAAGCCTAATCTCCATGAGGCAGAAGCGCTCATAGGCAGAAAACTCAATAGCGATACAGATTTTTATGAAGCTGCAGAATATTTCCTGGCTAAAGGCGTTGAGATAGTTGCTATCTCTTTGGGCAGCAAGGGAGCAATCTTTGCTGATAAAAATGAATGTTTTCAAGTGATAACCCCTAAGGTAGATATAACGAGCACTACGGTAGGAGCAGGGGATTCAATGGTCGCCGGTCTGGCTGTGAAATTGTTAAGGGGTAGTTCACTAGCTGAATTGGCATGTTTTGCAACTGCTGTAGCTACTTCTTATGTGAAAACGGGTAAAATAAGCACATTGAAGAGGAAGTTAATTACAGAGATGGAAGCTGAGCTGAAAATCAAACCAATTATAAAATAGGAGGATTAATATGGAATTAAAGGATTTTATTAAACCTGAATTTATAAAAATGGAGTTAGCCAGTCAAGATAAAAAAGGAGTAATTGAAGAGTTGGTGCAGGTGTTAGAGGATAATAATGTTATCTTTGATAGGGAGATTGTTCTTAATGGGGTAATGGAAAGGGAGAAGAAAGGAACTACAGGAGTCGGTAACGGGGTTGCTATACCCCATGTAAAAAGTAATGCTGTCAAAAAACCGGCAATTGTTTTTGGTAAATCCAGGAAAGGAATTGAGTATGAGTCCCTGGATGGCAAACCAGCTTATTTATTTTTCTTAATTGCGGTACCTGAAGAATCAGATAACCAGCATATAAAACTTCTTTCTACCTTATCAAGAATGCTTGTACATGAAGATTTCAGGGAGGCATTATCCAAAGCGGATACCCCAGCAGCAATCAGGGAGGTGGTTAGGCGGTATAAGAAATAGTCAATTAAACATTTAATAGCATTTATTGGATATCTAAAATGAAGGAAAAATCACTTAGGGAGGGGACAATAGTGAAAAAGTTAGTGGCAACTACTTCTTGCCCGACAGGTATTGCTCATACCTATATGGCTGCTGAATCCTTAGAACAGGCGGCAAAAGAGTTAGGTGTAGAGATTAAGGTGGAGACTTGCGGGTCTGTTGGTGTGGAAAATGAGTTAACGGAAAAAGATATTGTTGAGGCAGATGCAGTTATCGTAGCCGCAGATACAAATGTTGATACAAATCGCTTTCAAGGTAAATATGTTGTAACTGCTGCTACCTCGCAAGCTATTGATGATGCTAAAGGGCTGATAAAAAAGGCTCTTCAGGGAGCAGAAGAGGGAAAAACAACTGAAGTGAAAGGTGATATTTATTCACAGGTAAGTGATATAAAAAGCGCTCGTAAATCTGAGCGGAGAGGTCCATATAAGCATTTGATGACAGGTGTATCTCATATGATTCCCTTTGTTGTGGTCGGTGGTTTGGCTATTGCTATTTCATTTATTTTCGGGATTAAGGCCTTTGAAGAGGAAGGCACCCTGGCTGCAGCATTAATGCAAATAGGTGGCGGTTCTGCTTTTGCGTTAATGGTACCTGTTTTAGCGGGCTATATCGCTTACTCAATTGCTGATCGGCCCGGCCTGGCTCCCGGTATGATCGGTGGTATTCTAGCTAACCAGATCGGTGCCGGCTTTTTAGGTGGTATTGTTGCAGGTTTCCTTGCCGGTTATTTTACACAATGGTTAAAAAATACTATTAAATTACCAAAGAGCTTTCAGGGTTTAATGCCGGTTCTGATTCTTCCGTTTATTTCCAGTTTGGTAGTTGGCCTTCTGATGATCTATGTCATAGGTCAACCGGTCCAGGCTGTTATGGAAGGATTAAAAAGCTGGTTGCAAAGTATGGGTGATGTTAATGCTGTTCTATTGGGCATAATACTGGGAGCTATGATGGCTTTTGATATGGGTGGTCCTGTCAATAAAGCAGCCTATACCTTTGGAGTAGGTTTATTGGGATCAAATATTTATGAACCGATGGCCGCAGTCATGGCAGCCGGTATGACTCCGCCACTTGGTCTTGCTCTGGCGACAGTACTCTTTTCCAATAGATTCAATAAGCAAGAAAGGGAAGCAGGAAAGGCGGCCTGGATATTGGGTATATCCTTTATCACGGAAGGAGCAATTCCCTTTGCGGCGGCCGATCCTTTCAGAGTGATTCCTGCAATTATGTCCGGCTCTGCAGTAACAGGAGCCCTGTCTATGCTTTTTGGAGCAAGTTTAAAGGCGCCCCATGGCGGTATCTTTGTACTTCCAATTCCTAATGTCGTGGGCAATCTTGGAATGTATGTAGTTGCTATTTTGGCCGGTATGATTATTACGGCGGTAATGCTAAGAATATTGAAACCAAAGGTGGAACAATAAATAAAAATGAGTAAGCCTTTTAAAGCTGTAAAATTTCTGAAAAATATAGCTGTAAGATAATTATTACATCAATACAAATAAAACATTATTACAAATAAAGGGTTGATGAAAAATGATGCAGGCTACAGTAAAAATTACAAACAAATCAGGCTTACATGCCCGCCCTGCCAACTTGCTGGTGCAGGAGGCCAATAAATTTAAGTCAGAAATAACCCTGGCTTACGATGGGCAAGAAGTTAATGCCAAAAGCATTCTGGGTGTTATGTCCCTGGGGGCAGTCCAGGGCAGTGAGTTGACTGTTAAAGCAGTTGGTGAAGATGAAGATAAAGCAATTAATGATTTAAAAGAGTTTTTTACTTCCGGCCTGGGGGAGGAGTAGAAGATGTATAAAGGGATTGTAGTATCGAAAGGAATAGCTATTGGCCGGATATATAAATATGCAAATGAAAAATTGGCTATTACTACCCGTTCTATTCCTGCTGAAAAGGTTGAGGAAGAAATCAACAGGCTGGAGGAAGCTAAAGAAAAAGCAAACAAGTTTCTACACGAGATTAAAGGAAAAGCAACGAGGGAATTGAGTTCGGAAGAAGTTCAAATATTTGATGCCCATTTTGCTATGCTTAATGACCCCATGTTGAATGATGAAGTGATAAAATTTATTAATGATGAAAAAATAAATGCTGAGGCAGCGGTAAAAAAGGCAATAGAAAATATAATAGCTAAATTTGCAGCAATGGACAATGAATATTTTAGGGAAAGGGTTAAGGATATTGAGGATGTAGGTGATCACCTGTTGAGAGCTTTAACGGGGAATCTTAATACCTTATTAGACATCGGTGATGATTCCATTATTCTGGCTGAAGATCTTACCCCTTCCCAAACAGCCTTACTAGATAAAGATAAGCTGAAGGGCTTTATCCTGACCAGGGGTGGTAAAACATCCCATACAGCAATTATGGCCAGGAATTTGATGATTCCGGCGATTGTTGGTGTTAAAGGGATTTTAGATGAGGCTCAGCATGGTGCAGATGTTATTCTTGATGCAATTTCCGGGCAGGTCATCATTAATCCTGATCAGAAAGCGCTGGCTGAATATAGAGCTAAACTGGCCGCATATGAGAAAAAACAGCGGGAATTATCCAAGTTAAAGGAAAAACCGGCACGAACCTGTGACGGCTTTGGGGTGAAAGTAGCAGCCAATATCAGTATACCCGAGGATACAAATAGGGTTCTTGAAGTTAATGCAGATGGCATTGGGCTTTTCAGGTCCGAATTTCTCTATATGAATACCGGGCAGCTACCCGATGAAGAGAAACAATTTAAGGCTTATAAAGAAGTAGTGGAAAAAATGGCCGGTAAACCGGTGATTATCAGGACACTGGATATTGGCGGTGATAAGGAACTGCCTTACATGGACCTTCCTGAAGAGATGAACCCCTTTCTCGGCTGGCGGGCAATTCGAATATCGCTGGAGAGAAAAGATATCTTTAAAACCCAGCTCAGGGCTATTTTACGGGCCAGTAATTACGGGCAAATAAAGCTTATGTTTCCTTTAATTGCATCTCTGGAGGAGTTGGATAAAGCTTTAGAAATATTAGATGAAGTTAAAGAAGAACTAGAGTCTGAGAACATTCTCTACGACCGGAAAATGGAAGTTGGGATGATGATCGAAGTGCCTTCAGCAGCTCTTATGGCAGACCGCTTTGCTGATAAAGTTGATTTTTTCAGTATAGGTACCAATGATCTGATTCAGTATACGGTGGCTGTTGATCGTACCAATGAAAAGATTTCTGAACTGCATACTCCTTATCACCCAGCGGTACTGCGGCTCATTAATTGGGTTGCTGAAGCGGCTCAAAAGGCAGGCATCTGGGTTGGTATCTGCGGTGAAGCAGGTGGCAATTCTCTCTTAACTCCTATTTTTGTCGGAATGGGTATTACTGAATTGAGTATGAGCCCCGGTTCAATTTTGGAAGTGAAAAAGAAGGTCAGGGAGCTCAGCAAAAAGGAAGCAGAAAAACACGTGAATAAAGTCCTTGCCTTGAATACTGCAGCTGAGGTTGAGGAATATCTGAAGGAAGTAAGTAAGACGGCAGAGGAAAATTACTAATAGTCTAATTTGGATTATAAAAAACAGGCAAATTATCATAGAAAAGCGCCCTCTAAATCTTTTAAGGTTTACAGGGCGCTTGGTATTTGAGTCATGGTTTTTACGGATCTATAAAATATTATGGTTAATTGAATTTAACATTTATAAAATCAGATTAAAAATGAAAAAATAAATAGTAATGTATTGACAATACTTTCATAATAAAATAAAATTTAAGCATAAACATACATAAATAAACATATAATTGAGCAACATCAAACATAAATAAGAAGCGGTGAAGCAAGTGTTTGCCGAAGAACGCAAGAAAAAGATACTGCAATTAATTGAAAATGAAAAGAGTGTAAAGGTTGCTGATTTGAGTAAAGTTTTCAATGTTTCTGAGGCAACTATTCGTCGTGATTTGCAGGAGTTGGAAAAAGAAAACCTTGTAGAAAGAACTCATGGAGGGGCTATTAAACCTCAGAAGGCAAGTTTTGAACTTTCTTTTTTTGAGAAAGAGGATAGGTATTTAACTGAAAAACAGGCTATTGCTAGGAAAGCGCTGGAATATATCTCGACAGGAGATACCATTCTACTGGATTCGGGGACTACTACATATCAAATAGCAAAACTCCTGAGGAAGTCCAGGCTTCAAATCAGCGTGGTAACCAATTCCATAATCATCGGGCAGGAATTAATGAATAATAGGAATATTAACCTCGTGATTACCGGTGGAGAACTTCGTCATAAAACGCTGGCACTGGTCGGAACCATTGCAGAAGACGCCCTGGCAAAAGTAAATGTTGATAAGGTTTTTTTGGCATGTAACGGAATTCACCCTGAAATAGGTTTATCAACACATAGTCTGAATGAGGTTCAGGTTAAAAAGGCAATGATAAATTCCGGAGGTAAAATCATTGCCGTGGCGGATTCTTCCAAATTCGGCAAACCGGCCTTTGCCTCCGTAGTTACTTTTGATGCTGTTGACTATTTGATAACCGATTCCAAATTAGATAAAAAATATGAGTACCAAATAGCAGAAAAAGGGACTAAAGTAATAAAGGCGGAAATATAGTTTTCTTTTTGCTTATTTTTTGTGAGTAAAATTTTAAATAAATAAGAAAACTATTTTTAAAGGAGGAAGAATAATTTATGGCTGTAAAAATTGGAATTAATGGTTTTGGTAGAATAGGACGTCTTTCCTATCGGGCGGCAATGAAACATCCCGAGTTGGAAGTAGTAGCTGTAAATGACTTAACAGATGCAGACACTAATGCACATCTTTTAAAGTACGATTCAGTACACGGTACTCTGGATGCAGATGTTGAGGCTAAGGAAGATGCAATTGTAGTTAATGGTAAAGAAGTGAAGGTTTTCTCTGAAAAGGATCCTTCCAAGCTCCCATGGGGAGATCTTGGTGTAGACATAGTTTTGGAAGCTACAGGTGTATTTAGGGATGCAAATAAGGCAAAAGCGCATATTGATGCAGGCGCTAAAAAGGTTATTATTACCGCACCTGCTAAAAATGAAGATATTACTATAGTACTTGGTGTAAATGAAGATAAATATAATCCCGCTAACCACCATATTGTTTCAAACGCTTCTTGTACAACAAACTGCCTGGCGCCTGTTGCTAAGGTAATCCATGATAAATACGGCATTAAGAGAGGATTAATGACAACAGTTCACTCCTATACAAACGACCAGCAGAACCTGGATATGGCACATAAAGATTTAAGAAGAGCAAGGGCATGCGGAATGTCAATTATTCCAACTACTACTGGCGCTGCCAAAGCAGTAGCCTTAGTAATGCCTGAATTAAAGGGTAAACTCAATGGCTTTGCCATGAGGGTACCAACTCCAAATGTTTCCGTAGTAGACCTTGTTGCCGAATTGGAAAAGGGAGGAACTGCAGAAGAAATTAATGCTACTTTAAAGGAAGCTGCAGAAGGAAAACTCAAGGGAATATTAGCTTATTCAGATAAGCCGCTTGTATCAAAGGACTATAATACTGATCCTCACTCATCTATAGTAGACGGACTTTCAACTATGGTTATTGAAGATACCATGGTTAAAATTCTTGCATGGTATGATAATGAGTGGGGTTACTCCAACCGCGTTGTAGAGCTTGCTAAATATATGGCTGAAAAGGGACTCTAAAATTAATCAATTTAATACTTCGGGGATTAAAGCATATTGAGATGCTTTAATCCCCTTTATTCCGATCAGTAAGTTAAGTACTCGAATATCCTTTTACAGTTGATAAGTAGAAAAAAGGTGGTGGCGCAAATGAAAAAAATGACTTTAAAAGATATTGATGTTTCCGGTAAAAAAGTCTTAGTAAGGGTAGATTTTAATGTGCCTTTAAAGGACGGTCAGGTTGCTGATGACACCAGGATAAGGGCTGCCCTTCCTACCATTGAGTATCTTATAAATAACAATGCAGCGGTAATTCTTATGTCTCACCTTGGTCGTCCCAAGGGAGAGGTAAAAGAAGACTTAAAAATGGATCCTGTGGCGCAAAGATTAGCTGACCTTTTGGGTAAGGAAGTTAAAAAGACTGATGATTGTACAGGTTCTGACACTAAAAAGGAAGCTGAAAAGCTACAGCCCGGAGAAATATTGCTCCTTGAAAATACACGCTTTAACCCGGAGGAAAAGAAAAATGATCCGGGCTTTGCAAAGGAACTTGCAAGCCTTGCAGAAATATTTGTCAATGATGCCTTTGGTGCAGCCCACAGGGCGCATGCTTCCACTGTCGGTGTAGCTGATTACCTGCCTGCAGTAGCAGGATTTTTAATGGAAAAGGAAATAGATGTCTTGTCTAAAGCCCTCACTGCACCTGAACATCCTTTTGTGGCAATTATAGGAGGAGCAAAGATATCCGATAAAATTGGAGTTATAGAAAATCTTATCGATAAGGTAGATACTCTGATTATTGGTGGAGGAATGGCAAATACGTTCCTGAAGGCTAAAGGGTACGATATGGCCGAATCCCTTGTTGAAGATGACAAGGTGGACCTGGCAAAAGAACTTATGCAGAAATATGAAGAAAATGGTGTCAATTTACTTCTACCTACAGATTTAGTCGTAGCCCGGGAGATGAAAGAGGGCGCTGCTACCCAAGTTGTAGCTGCGAATGAGGTGCCCGCAGGTTATAAAGCGCTTGATATAGGGCCTGAAACAGCACAACAATATGTTGAAGCAATTAAAGATGCAAAAACAGTGATTTGGAATGGCCCCATGGGGGTATTTGAAATAAAAGAATTTGCTGAAGGAACCATGAAGGTTGCTAATGCAATGGCAAATTGCCGGGGTAAGACCATAATCGGAGGAGGGGACTCTGTTGCTGCTGTTGAAAAAGCAGGAGTAACCAGAGATATCTTCCATATCTCAACTGGCGGAGGCGCATCCTTAGAATTCCTTGAAGGTAAGGAACTTCCCGGTGTTGTTGCATTAAAAGATAAAAGCGAAACTTAATTCAGAGCGAGTTTTTTCTCGCACTCTGAATTTTAGTGAGACTTAATCCAGTTACTGCTTAAAGATGGAGTCATCAGTTAAAACTGGACAAATAAGGGGGCGGATTTTGTGAGGAAACCTATTATAGCCGGAAACTGGAAAATGAACAAGATGAATTCTGAAGCGGTTCAATTTATAAAGGAATTAAAACCTCTTCTTCCTGAGGATGACAGTGTGGAAAAAGTGATATGCCCTCCATTTACTGCTCTTGCTCCGGTAATTGAAGAATGCAGGGGAACAGATATTAAAGTAGGAGCACAAAATGTCCACTGGGAAGAATCAGGGGCCTTTACAGGTGAAGTTTCTCCTCAAATGCTGAAGGATATGGGTGTAACATATTGTATCATCGGGCACTCTGAAAGAAGGGCTATGTTTGGAGATACGGATGAAACAGTTAATAAAAAGGCAAAGGCGCTGCTTGCAGCCGGTTTAATACCGATAATTTGCGTAGGGGAATCACTGGAGCAAAAGGAAGCAGGTAACACATTTAAGGTTTGTGAGTCCCAGGTGCAAAAAGCTCTGGAGGGAATAGAGCCAAGAGATGCCGGGAATATCGTCATAGCATACGAACCGATCTGGGCAATTGGAACAGGTAAAACAGCATCCAGTGAAGATGCCCAGGAAGTGATAGCTCATATTCGAAAAACACTGGCAAGAGTTTTAAATGAGGAAGTAGCCGGTAAAATACGCATCCAGTATGGAGGAAGCGTAAAACCTGAAAATATTGCCTCCTTTATGGAAAAAGAAGATATAGACGGAGCCTTAGTAGGCGGTGCTAGCTTAAAATCCCAATCATTTAGCGAAATAATTAAGTACTAATATTCGGCTTCAGAGAAAGAGTAGGTGGAAATATGACAGCAAAAAAACCGCTAGCATTAATAATTGTAGATGGTTGGGGTCTCAGTGAAAATGAAGAAGGAAACGCTGCTAAAGTTGCAGATACCCCCAATCTAGATAAGCTCATAGAAGAATATCCACATACGGAATTAGATGCTTCCGGTGAGGAGGTAGGCCTGCCTGAAGGGCAAATGGGCAACTCGGAAGTAGGCCACCTCAATATTGGGGCCGGAAGGATTGTCTATCAGGATTTTACACGCATCAGTAAAGCAATTAAAGACGGAGATTTTTTTAAAAATCAAGTGTTGAAAGCAGCTCTGGAAAACGCCCTTAAAAATGACAAAGCGCTCCATTTAATGGGTCTTTTATCTGATGGAGGGGTCCACAGTCATATCAATCATCTCTATGCGCTTTTGGAAATGGCTAAAAAACATGGCTTAGATAAAGTATATGTTCATGCAATTCTCGATGGTCGGGATGTGCCTCCCAGAAGCGCCCTCCAATATATTGATGCTCTGGAGGATAAATTTAAGGAACTAGGCATTGGAAAAATTGCCACTGTTTCAGGTCGCTACTACACTATGGACCGTGATAAAAGATGGGAACGTATTGAGAAATCCTACCGGGCCATGGTACTTGGAGAGGGAGAAGAGGCGTCTTCAGCAAAAGAAGCAGTAGAACAATCATATGGCAAGGATACAAGCGACGAATTTGTACTTCCTACAGTAATTAAAAATGAGGGAAATCCTTTAGCTGCTGTACAGCCTAGTGACAGTGTTATATTCTATAACTTCCGGGCTGACAGGGCGCGCCAAATCACTCGTGCCTTTGTAGATGAAGATTTTGACGGTTTCGATCGGCCGGGTGGTAGACTGGGTGTTTATTATGTTTGTATGACTGAATATGATGCAACCATAAAAGCACCCGTTGCATTCCCGCCCCTAAATCTCAAAAATACTCTGGGAGAGGTTTTGGCTCACAATGGAATCAAACAGTTGAGAATAGCCGAAACTGAAAAATACGCCCATGTAACATTTTTCTTTAACGGCGGCGTAGAGGAAGAAAACCCCGGTGAAGACAGGATACTGATACCTTCTCCTAAGGTAGCCACATATGATATGCAGCCTGAAATGAGCGCTAATGAGGTAACAGATAGGGTAATTGCAGAAATAGAATCCGGAAAATATGATGTAATTATCTTGAACTATGCTAATCCTGATATGGTAGGGCATACAGGTGACATGAACGCAGCAGTTAAAGCCATGGAAGCTCTGGATAGTTGTATTGGAAAAGTAATAGATAGTATTAAAGAAGCGGGTGGAGTAGCAATAATAACATCAGACCATGGCAACTGTGAAAAAATGCGGGATGAATCAGGTAAACCGCATACCGCCCACACTTCCGATAAGGTTCCTCTTATACTGGTAGGACTTGGAGATGTAAAACTTCGTGAAAATGGGGCATTACGGGATATAGCTCCTACAATGCTGAAGATTTTAAATTTGCAAAAACCACAGGAAATGACAGGACAATCACTCATAAAAAACTAATTTGAAATTTAGTAGGGAGGAAAGCAAATGACAATAATTACAGATGTTTATGCGAGGGAAATTTTGGATTCTCGAGGAAATCCAACTGTTGAAGTTGAAGTATATTTGGAAAGCGGAAGTATGGGCCGTGCTTGTATT
This sequence comes from Clostridiales bacterium, assembly GCA_020063565.1. Classification (GTDB taxonomy): domain Bacteria; phylum Bacillota; class DSM-16504; order Desulfitibacterales; family JAICDB01; genus JAICDB01. Next base: position 96,903 of record JAICDB010000002.1, read on the forward strand.
CCTTCCGGAGCTTCTACAGGTGCATATGAAGCTGTAGAACTTCGTGATGGAAACGGAGATCGTTACCTGGGAAAAGGAGTACAGCAGGCAGTTGAAAATGTCAACTCTGTAATTGGCCCTGAAATAGTTGGATTTGATGCAATTGATCAAGTTGGTATAGACAAATTAATGATTGAGCTTGACGGAACTGAAAATAAATCTAAACTTGGGGCAAATGCGATTTTAGGTGTTTCCATGGCAGTTGCCAGAGCCGCTGCTGATGCAGTGGGACTTCCTTTATATCAGTATCTTGGCGGTGTAAATGCCAAGCAAATGCCTGTACCAATGATGAATATTTTAAATGGTGGTAAGCATGCCGATAACAATGTAGACATTCAGGAATTTATGGTAATGCCTGTAGGTGCACCTAACTTTACTGAAGCTATCAGAATGGGTGCTGAGGTATTTCATAACCTGAAAAAGGTTTTAAAAGGCAGCGGTTTAAACACTGCTGTGGGTGATGAAGGTGGTTTTGCTCCTAACCTTGGCTCTAATGAAGAAGCACTGGGAGTAATTGTAGAAGCCATCCAGAAGGCAGGCTACGAGCCAGGTAAGGATTTTGTACTTGCACTGGATGTTGCTGCCAGTGAAATTTATAAAGACGGCAAGTATGTACTGGCAAGTGAAGGTCAAAGCAAGACATCTGAAGAAATGGTTGATTACTATATAGGTCTGGTTGAAAAATACCCCATCATCTCAATAGAAGATGGATTAGATGAAGATGACTGGGATGGCTGGTTAAAATTAACCCAGAGCCTTGGTGGAAAGATCCAGCTTGTAGGTGACGACCTCTTTGTTACCAATACCGAAAGACTGCGAAGGGGAATCGAAAACAATACCGCCAACTCTATCCTTATTAAAGTAAATCAAATTGGTACTTTAACCGAAACATTTGATACCATTGAAATGGCTAAAAGGGCCGGCTATACCTGTGTGATCTCTCACCGTTCCGGAGAAACTGAAGACACAACAATTGCTGATATAGCGGTGGCTGTAAATGCCGGACAGATTAAAACAGGAGCGCCCTCACGTACTGATCGCGTAGCAAAATATAACCAGCTTATAAGAATTGAAGATGATCTGGGTCACCTTGCAGAATATAAGGGTATAAATACCTTTTATAATCTGAAGAAATAAATTAAATACAAAAAAGCAAGTCTAAACGACTTGCTTTTTTGTACTTTCAGAAAGTATAATTTTTGGGAAGTATATCGATTTTCAATATTTAAACCGAATTTAAAAGCTAAAGTTTGGTAAAAATATAGTGAATAAGAAGTAATATTGAAAGTTTAATCTTGTTGTAATTTACTATCTTGTATGCTAAAATGAATTTGTTTTAAAAGTGGGGATGGGAGGTGAGCTGATGAAAGTACTATTAGTAATTTTGCAGGTACTGGTATCACTAGGATTAATTGCTAGTGTTTTACTACAATCAGGAAAAAGTGCAGGTGTTTCGGGTGCTATTGCAGGTGGTGCCGAAGCATTTTTTGGTAAGAAAAAGGGATTGGATGATTTATTCAGCAAAATCTCCACAATCCTTGCTGGTGCGTTTTTAGTTCTTACTCTATTACTATCAATTGTTTAGTAAATAAAAGTTATTTACAAGCTAAATGATTTGCAGAAAAAAGGAGGTTGATTTTCGTGGCTACATTTATAGCTCCTATTGCTGGTGTTATAGCACTTTTATTTGCCTTTTATCTTGTAAGTAAAGTCAATAAGGTTGATGCAGGAAATAAAACAATGACTGAGATTGCTAACGCTATTCATGAAGGTGCCATGGCATTTTTAAAAAGGGAATATAGTACTTTGGTAATATTTGTTATTGCGCTGGCTGCAGTGATTGTGATTGCAGGTTCCATGACAACAGGTCAGGATAGTATGCAACCTGCGACTGCAATTGCATTTATTGCAGGTGCAATTTGCTCCGTACTGGCAGGTTTCATTGGAATGAACATTGCCACCAAGGCTAATGTTAGAACAGCCAATGCTGCTCAGGAAAGTGCCAATAAGGCACTGGGAGTTGCCTTTTCCGGCGGTGCTGTAATGGGTATGTCAGTTGTTGGCTTGGGACTACTTGGTTTAGGTATTATTAACATAATATTTGACAATCCTCAAGTTGTCAATGGCTTTGCCCTGGGGGCCAGTTCAATTGCCCTTTTCGGCCGCGTTGGTGGAGGTATCTACACCAAAGCTGCTGATGTTGGTGCGGACTTGGTGGGTAAGGTAGAAGCAGGTATCCCGGAAGACGACCCGAGAAACCCGGCAGTTATTGCCGACAATGTTGGTGATAATGTTGGTGACGTTGCGGGCATGGGTGCCGACCTTTTTGAGTCTTATGTAGGTTCAATTATTGCAGCAATTGCGTTAGGTGCCGCACTGGGGATTGAGAATGGTACATTACTACCACTCTACATTGCAAGTGCAGGAATTATTGCATCAATAATTGGAACTTTCTTTGTTCGTACAGGTGAGGGAGCCAATGCACAAAACGCGCTTAATATGGGGACTATGGTTGCTGGAGTTCTCTCTATTGTAGCTACATATTTCCTAACAACAAACTTGCTTCCGGAGGATCTCGGAATGGGAGCGTTTATAGCTACTGTAGCTGGACTGTTGTCAGGATTACTAATAGGTAAAATTACAGAATACTATACTTCTGAAAGATATACTCCGGTAAGGGGTATTGCAGAATCTTCCCAAACCGGTACTGCAACAAATATTATTTCAGGTATCAGTGTTGGTATGATAAGTACTGCACTTCCCATTATCGTTATTGTTGTCGCAATTCTTATGGCCTATAAATTTGCAGGATTGTATGGAATTGCACTTGCGGCGGTAGGTATGCTTTCCACTACCGGTATGACAGTTGCTGTTGACGCTTATGGTCCAATTGCAGATAATGCAGGTGGAATTGCTGAAATGGCAGGTTTAGATCCCAAGGTGCGTAAAATTACAGATGCACTTGATGCTGTAGGTAATACTACAGCTGCCATCGGAAAGGGATTTGCAATCGGTTCTGCCGCTTTAACTGCTTTGGCACTGTTCTCTGCTTATACTAAAGCAGCAAATATTGCAAGTATTGATATTACTTCTCCCAAGGTTGTGGCAGGTTTATTCATAGGCGGAATGTTACCATTTCTTTTCTCTGCATTAACAATGCAGGCAGTGGGACGTGCGGCTTTCAAAATGATTGAAGAAGTACGTCGCCAGTTTAGAGAAATTAAAGGTGTTATGGAAGGAACTACCAAGCCCGATTATGCTAACTGTGTAAGTATCAGTACTGCGGCTGCTCTAAAAGAAATGATTATTCCAGGTTTACTTGCAGTTGTAGTTCCGCTTGCAGTTGGCTTGCTTCCCGTTTTAGGAAAAGAAGCACTCGGTGGTATGTTGGCGGGTGCCCTTGTATCCGGTTTCTTGCTTGCTATTATGATGGCAAATGCAGGGGGAGCTTGGGATAATGCTAAGAAATATATTGAAACAGGACAATACGGAGGCAAAGGTTCCGAGGCTCATGCTGCTGCAGTTAATGGTGATACAGTAGGTGATCCTTTTAAAGACACTTCAGGGCCTTCCATCAACATTTTAATTAAGCTGATGACTATTGTATCTCTGGTATTTGCGCCACTTTTCTAAATTGACATTATATAGTAAAATATGGTTTAGATGTAGTTAAAAGTGTTGGTTTTAAAGCCAACACTTTTAATTTAGTAATTAAAGACATCCGCTTCTTTAAGCGGGGGATAGGTAACAGGATTCAGTCTCATTACAATTTAGAGTGAGAGTAAAAAACTCCCTCTGAATTAAGTTTCGCATTTATTTTGATGATTGGGGATGGAGAAAGATGGTTTTGCCTGGTGCTGAAGAATTTTATCTGGAAGGTGGACAAAAGGGTTGCGTACTTGTTCACGGTCTTTCAAGTTCACCTTCTGAAATGCGCCCTCTGGGTGATTATCTTGCTTCAGTAGGTTATACTGTTCATGCACCTCTTTTACCTGGTCATGGCACAACACCTGAGGATTTAGTAAATGTATCCTGGCATAAATGGTATGAAACAATGGCGAATGCGGTACAAGAAATGTCAAAGAAGTGTGATAAAGTTTTTCTCATTGGCCTTTCTATGGGTGGTGTTTTGAGCCTTCTTGGAGCCGCCCGTAGTCTGCCTGTAAAGGCAGTTGTCTCATTGGCTGCTCCAATTTACATTAGAGATATAAAAATACATTTAGTCCCTTTTTTACGTTTTGTAATGCCCCATGTCAGAAAAAATAATGCTATAAGATCCATAAGAAAGAAAAAAGAAAAAAAAGAAAATTACTCTCCTGCTTTCTGTGAATATAAGAGGATAGCATATGACTGCCAGACTTTAAATGCAGTAAATAACCTCTTACAGCTAATAAAAATATTAAAGACTGAATTGGCTAACATTAAGATTCCCCTTATGATCGTACAGTCTGAAGATGACCCTGTTGTAAAACCGGATAGTGCTCATTACATATATAGCAATGTTAGCGGTGATTTTAAAGAAATTTTGCCTTTAAAAAAATCAGGTCACATTGTAACCATGGGACCTGAAAACAGGTGGCTTTTTGTTCAAATCCAAAGATTTTTAAGTGAAGGAGGCTATTATTGATATGGAAAGACAGGAAGCTCTAGAACTTATGAAAAAGCACATTAAAAACAAAAATCTACAAAAACACTGTCTGTCTGTAGAAGCAGTAATGCGGGCTCTTGCAGTGCACTTTGATGAAGATAAGGAATTATGGGGATTGGCAGGACTTCTGCATGATATTGATTATGAAAAAACTAAAGATGATCCTGCACGGCACAGTTTGGTAGGTGCGGAAATGCTTTCAGAAATGGGCTTGCCGGAAGAGGTAGTTTATGCCGTAAAAGTACATAATGAATATCATGGACTTCCCAGAAAAAGTCTCATGGATAAGGCTTTATATGCTACGGATCCTTTGACGGGTCTTATTGTTGCCGGGGCACTCATCAGGCCTGAAAAGAAACTTGACGTTATTGATGTTGATTTCCTTATGAACCGCTTTAAAGAAAAATCCTTTGCCAGGGGAGCAAACAGAGAGGCAATAAAGGCTTGTTCTGAATTTGATATGGAATTGGATGAATTTATGGGAATAGGATTGGAAGCAATGAAAGATATAAGTAACGAGTTGGGACTGTAGTGATTAAAATAGTATAGATATGGAAAAATTAATAATAAATAATAGAAGCCGGGGTTTCGCCCGGCTCAGTTTGAATTAGGGGTGAAGATATGAATAAGCAAGAAATTCTTAATTATATGAGGGAAAGTACATATAAACCCTTGACTTCAGAAGAACTGGTATCGGAGCTCCAAATTGAAGATATAACCTCCTTTTTAGAAAAGTTACGTGAAATGGAAAGAAACGGTGACGTAATAGTCACCAGAAAGAATAAGTATGGAATTCCGGAAAGAATGGGACTTTTAGTAGGTTACCTGCAGGCACACCAGAAGGGTTATGCTTTTTTAATTCCGGAAAGAAAGCCCGAGCGTTATGAAGGCGGAGACGTTTATATCAGCGCTGCTAACACCAATGGAGCAATGCATAACGACAGGGTGATTGTTCGTCTCCTGGGTAAACTTAGCGGTTCACAAAAGCCTGAAGGTGAAGTAATACGAATACTTAAAAGAAGCAATACAACTGTGGTAGGTACCTTGGAAAGAAGTCGCAACTTCGGTTTTGTAATTCCCGACGACTCCAGAATGTACTATGATATATTTATTCCGTCAGAAGAAATGGGAGGGGCCCAAACTGGTGATAAAGTAGTTGTTAAGATAACCACCTGGCCCGAAAGCCGCAGAAGTCCTGAAGGAAAAATAATTGAAATCTTAGGCGCCAAAGGCGAAAAAGGTGTAGATGTCCTTTCGATAGTACGTAAATATGAGCTGCCGGAGGAGTTTCCTGCAGACGTTTTACAAGAAGCAGAAAAAGTAGCAAAAATTCCTGAAGGAGAACTTTCAAATCGAAGAGACTTAAGGGATATACGCATGGTAACAATTGATGGAGAAGATGCAAAGGATTTAGATGATGCAGTTTCCATTTCAAGGCTCCAAAATGGCAACTATCACCTGGGAGTTCACATTGCTGACGTGGGATATTATGTTAAGCATGGCACAAAACTGGATCAGGAAGCCTTTGAGAGGGGTACGAGTGTATATCTGGTGGATAGGGTAATACCTATGCTCCCTCCGGAACTGTCAAATGGTATTTGTTCCTTAAATGCAGGTGAAATACGTCTGGCAATGTCAGTTCTCATGGAAGTAGACCATCAAGGTAATGTAAAGGAGTATGAGATTACACCGTCTGTAATAAATATTGATAGAAGGTTGACTTATTCAACAGTAAATAAAATTCTTCTCAACAATGATGAGGAGCTAAAAAAGGAATATGCTAATTTTTTGGATGATTTTTACCTTATGCAAGAATTATGCGGGATTTTAAAGAAAAAAAGATTGAAGAGGGGATCTATAGATTTTGAATTCCCGGAAAGCAAGGTAAAATTGGATGAAGAAGGAAAACCTGTGGAAATAGTGAAGGTAGAGCGAGGGATAGCTGAAAGAATTATAGAAGAATTCATGATTTTAGCCAATGAAACAGTGGCAGAACACATGTACTGGCTGGAAATTCCCTTTGTCTATAGGGTCCATGAAGAACCGGAGCCTGATGACATGGAAGCTTTAAATAATTTTCTCCATACCTTTGGGTATCACATCAGGGCAACAGATGATGGGGTTCATCCGGCGAGTTTTCGGGAGATTATTGAGAAAGTCAAAGGGCAGCCTGAGGAGAAAGTTATTAATACAGTTATGCTGCGGAGCATGAAACATGCTCGGTATTCCAACCAGGCGCTGGGACATTTTGGATTAGCGTCCACCTATTACTCTCATTTTACTTCTCCCATTCGCCGTTATCCTGACCTGGTAATTCACAGGATTATCAGGGAGACATTGAAAAAGGGTAGTTTAGGTCCAAAGAGAATAGAGCAGCTTCAACAATTTACAGCAGAAGCTTCAGAACAAAGTTCAATTAGAGAAAAAGTAGCAGAAGAAGCTGAAAGGGAATCACTAGACCTAAAGAAAGTTGAATATATGGAAAGGCATCTGGGAGAGATTTTTGAGGGTATAATTTCAAGTGTAACAAGCTTCGGCTTTTTTGTAGAACTTGAAAATACAGTTGAAGGTTTGGTGCATGTTTCAACCCTGACAGATGATTTTTATCATTTTGATGAGAAAAATTTGGCGCTGTACGGAGAACATACAGGAAAAATATTTAAAATAGGTAAACCGGTAAAAGTTCAGGTTGCAAAGGTTAATACAGAACAAAGGCAAATAGACTTTGAACTAATAGAGTTTCAGCAATGATTTTTTTGCTACTTTTTTCTTGACTATTTTATTATAGATGTTATAATATAAGTTGCGCATTGATACAAAAACGAGGTGACTTTCCGTGGCAAGCGAGATTAAAGTAGTTACTGACAACCGAAAAGCAAGACATGATTACTTTATAGAAGAAACTTATGAAGCGGGAATAGAGTTAAAGGGTACAGAGGTGAAGTCGCTTCGTACAGGCAAAGCTAACCTCAAAGATGCGTATGCATTTATTAGAGATGGAGAATTATTTGTTGCCAATATGCATATTTCGCCGTATGAAAAGGGAAACCGCTTTAATCCCGACCCCAAAAGGGATAGGAAGCTTTTGATGCATAAAAAGGAAATTATGCGGCTATGGGGAAAAACCCGAGAAAAGGGATACACATTAGTTCCATTAAGGATATATTTTAATGAACAAGGGCTTGCCAAGCTAGAATTAGCTCTGGCTAAAGGCAAAAAGCTCTATGATAAGAGGCATGATATTGCAGAGAGAGATGCTAAAAGGGAAATAGAACGTGCATTTAAAGAGCGGTGGTGATTTTGCTTACCTATAATTTATGCATTATGGTATAATATATATGAAAACTGAATGATTTTCGTGGGGGCGTACTGGCTTCGACGGGGGAAGTACGAGCAAGAGTAGCGGGCCGAGATCCCACCAGCTCGTAAAACGGTGGAAGCCAATTTAATTGGCAAAGAAAATTACGCTCTGGCTGCGTAATTAACCGCAGCCCATCCCACTTCGCTTTGCCTGTGAGCGAAGGTTCGGGGTGTCAAACCCAGCAGGCTACCATCCGGTGAGCGCCTGATAGTCGGTTGGGAAACTAATCGGGCTAGCTGCTACGGAAGCCTGTCTGTGGGCGTCCGGGTAGTGAAACCTTAAAGCGCAGACTGCGCTCGGAGAAGCTCTTGTGGGTATTCCTTCGGACAGGGGTTCGATTCCCCTCGCCTCCACCAATACATAAAAAATACCAGTCTCTAAACGAGGCTGGTTTATTATATTGACATGAATTTTCATAAAATTCTTCCTTCTGTTTTAATAAATTATCATTGTATCAACCATTTCTAGGTGTAACTTTTTTATAATCTTCTATGATTAATTTAGCTCTTTGTTTTTTTCTAGTAATTACTAGATAATTAATTATAATTAGTAATTTCATTTAAGAAGTTTAATTGCTTTATTGTATTTTATATTTAAAGTATACGAATCTTTTTACAGGGATAAGCCCATTACAGGTCGAAATATATTATTAAAAATATGAGTTGGAGAGGTGCCTGATGGTGGCAGACTATAGTTGGTTAGGTCTTCCTTTAAAAACATGGTTTATTGTAATCATACCCTGGATAGTTACAGGTATACTTCCTTTTGCTGCTGCACAGATAATTATTAGGAAACAGAAAAAGGTGATGCGCTAGTGACAAAATCGCTGGTATACATGTGCTATTTTGTCTTATATACATTTTTTATATTATGGTTTGGGAAGTCCGGTTTCAATAAAACCCGGTCTACAAGGGATTTTTATATTGCCAACGGTTCATTGGGTTTATTTACCAGCATCTCAACCTTTGGTGGAACCTGGTTTAGTGCAGCTTCTATGTTGGGGTTGACCGGGTCTATTTATGCATTTGGGTATTCGGCCATATTATACAGTGTAATCGGGTGGTTCTTTGGTGCATTCTTAATAGTTCTTCTGGCAAATAAATTTAAGGAATATTCAATTGTTACCATGCCTGAGTTTTTCAAAATACGTTATGGAAGTACTTTTTTACAAGCTGCAGGCGGTCTTGTTATTGTAATAGGCTATGTGTTTTATATAGTAATTCAGATAAAGGGTTTTGGAATTATTATGACCAAATTGTTGGATATACCTTATAGTTTAGCCATTTTTCTGGTGTATCTATTTATTCTTTATACGACCTTTGGCGGGTTATATTCTGTTGCCAGGACAGATATTATAAACTTTTTGCTGATAGTTTTTGGTAGCTTATTATCAGGATTCATAATTTGGTCAAAACTTGATGGCTTACAGCAGATGCATCTGCAGGCTGCTGTAATTGACACGGAAGTTATTAAAAATAGTGGTTTTTATACTATAAAAGGAGGCTTATTAGACCCCTTTGCCAAAGGTTTACAGCCACCCATCCTGTTGATTTCATCGTTTTTCGGTTGGGGGCTGGGATTAGCAGCCAATCCGCAATATGCAATTAGAATTAGTTCCGCCAGAGATAAAAAGACCGCTTTAAACATGGTTGGTATAACTATCTTAATTTTGATATTAGTATACTTTTCCAACCTGATAATAGGGTTGGGATCCAGAATACTTGTCCCAACTGCAGTAGGTATAAATTCTATCGACGAAATTTTCCCATATATAATAGACACCATTTTTTCTACTCATTACGGCGGATTAATATTGATTAGTATTATTGCTGCGGCTATATCATCGGCCAATTCACAACTCTTGATACTAGCTAGCGGCTTTTGTAACGATATTTACAAAAATTTGTTTAACCCGTCCATTAATGATGAAAAATTTCTTAATTTAAACAGGTTTTTTGTAGGTTTGGGAGGGACTACTTCGTTATTACTGGCGTTAAATCCTCCGGCCAGCCTGTTGATATTTGGCGCCAAAATATGGGGTGTTTTTGCTGCCGTTTTTCTCATAGCTTTATATGGTGGAGTATTCTGGAGTAAGGCAACCAAAGCAGGCGCGCTGGCGGCTTTTATTGGAGGACTGGTTACCAGCCTTCCTTTCTATATAGCTAAAGTCGGGTACAAAGCGATAACTCCAATCACGACCGATTATGTGGTTAATCCCGCTCTGCCAGGTGTTATTGCATCCTTAATACTATTTATTCTGGTAAGTTTATTGACACAAAATCGGGGTGGGAGAATGCAACTATGAAACTAGATATAGAAAATAAAATACTAATCCCTTTTATAATTCTGATAATAATTTCAATCTTTGCTGTGGGACTGGTTTCCTATAATGGAAGTTATCACCTGCTTCTGGAAAGTAAGCTGGCTGAATTGCAGGAGGACCTTGAAGAAATTTCAAGAATTATTGAACGGAGTGATTTCAATCTAACCTCCGATCAAGTGGTTACTAATATCAAAAAATTGAAGAAGAACAACCTGATTATCATAGACGGGTCCGGCAATACCGTTTTTAGCGATTACGGCTCAGATTTAAATCGCTACCTTTTGGAGGAATTTAAAAAAACTAAAGAAAGAAATGATTATTATCAATTTAGGTTGGACAATAGGGATGATAAAATTTTATTTCTTTTTAAGAAGATCTACCCTCAAAGCTGGTATATAGGAACGGGAATGGTATTAAATTCAGTCAGTTTTTCACTGCTGGAGATTCAAAAATATACTATATTTGTTGCTATTATTTTTGCAATTATAGCTGTAGAACTGACAATTGCTATTGCTCATAATCTATCAAAGCCTATCAAAAAGCTTGCTGAAGCATGCAACAAGATTTCAACGGGTGACTTCAACAAAAAACTTGATTTTAAAAGGACGGATGAAATCGGAGTCTTGGCGGAAGCGTTCAATAACATGATAAGTAAAATTGAACGGAGTACCGAGGAACTAAAGAACTTAAAAGAAATGAATGAGGACATCCTTAGAAGCACTACTACCGGGATTGTAACCGTTGATAACTGCGGAAACGTTAGTTCCATTAACAGGGCTGCCGAAAAAATACTGGGAAAGGGAGAGCAGCTTAATGAAGAAATTTATAGTAAAATAATTGAGTTATCTTTAAAAGCGCTTAAAAAAGGTAGAGGAATTAGTGACCTGTATAAGTTTAATTCAGATACTGAAACTGGAAAAGTAATTGAAATTAATACGTCTTTATTAACGAGTGAGAAAGGAATAGTTACTGGAGCTCTTTGCAGTTTTAACGATATTACCAAAAGAAAAGAAATTGAGGAAAAAATGGAGCAAATTGATAAATTAAAATCTTTAGGGCAACTGGCTGCTGGGTTAGCTCATGAAATTCGCAATCCCCTGGCCGGTATGAAAACCAGTGCTCAGGTTTTGATGAGCAGGTTGAAGAATAACAGGTCGGCCGTAATGCTTTTAGATAAGATTGTTTCCGAGATAGATAGAGTGAATGAACTTGTATCCGATATCTTGAATTTTGCCAAGCCTCAAGAACCTTGTTTGGAAGTGACAGAAGTCACTTCTTTAATTAGAGAAGCTGTGGAATTAATGGGTGAGCATATTAAAAGCTCAGATGTAATAGTCAAAGATGAACTACCCGGTGAAAAATACTACAGCAAAATTGATAAAGGTCAGTTTAAACAGATTTTAGTTAACCTTGTTATGAATTCCTTAAAAGCGATGGAAAATGGCGGGGAGCTGTTGCTGAAAGGTGGAAAACAGGAACAAGAACCCTATTTTACCTTGGTTATTGCAGATACGGGGAAGGGCATTTCACCGGAAATTATAGATAGAATATTTGATCCTTTCTTTACTACGTATGCTGAGGGAACAGGACTGGGTTTATCAGTTGTCAAAAGGTTGGTTATCCAAAATAACGGCGATATCAGAGTAGCCAGCCGGCCGGGGGAAGGAACCAGATTCACAATTAAACTTCCCCTGATAGAGGAGGACTCTTCTAAATGAGAAAACGTATTTTTATCGTAGATGATGAAGAAACCATCAGGCTTTCTCTAAAGGAAGCGTTAACGGACCAGGGGTATAACATATTCACCTACCCACACGGTTCCGGACTTCTGGAGGAGATTGAAAAGCAGAACCCCCATCTGGTAGTTTTGGATGTGAGGCTGCCTGATGTGAATGGAATTACTTTACTTGAAAGAATTAAATCCTATGACCCCGAAATTGTGGTTATAATGATAACTGCATATGGTGATACCCAATCAGCTGTTAATGCTATAAAAAAAGGAGCCTACGATTATATTGAAAAGCCTTTTGATTTGGATGAGTTCAACATTGCTATTAAGAAAGCGCTAGAAACCCGGGATTTAAAAAATGAAGTGGAAATACTCAAGAAAAAACAGCAGGAGTTTTTCCGAAATAATAAAATTATCGGTGAAAGTCAGGCAATGAAAAAACTGCTGAAAAAAGTTGCTATTTTAGCTGAAAGTGAGGCTACTATATTAATCCTTGGTGAAACAGGGGTTGGAAAAGGGCTTCTTGCAAAAGAAATACATGATAAAAGCAGTCGCATGAACAGTTCATTTATGGACATAAATTGTGGTTCAATCCCGCACAATCTGATTGAAAGTGAGCTTTTTGGCTTTGAAAAAAACGCTTTTACAGGAGCTACCAGTTCCAAAAAAGGGTTGTTCGAAATTGCTGACGGCGGCACAGTATTTCTTGATGAAGTGGGGGAGCTGCCCTTAAATATCCAGGTGAAGCTTTTGAAGTTTTTAGAGCAGAGAGAGTTCAAAAGAGTTGGGGGACTGGTTAACAAAAAAGTTGATGTAAGAATTATTGCAGCCACAAACAAGGACCTTGAAAACGAGGTAAAAAAGGGGAACTTCCGCGAAGACTTATTTTACCGCTTGAATGTTGTGCCGGTGCATGTACCTCCCTTAAGAGAACGTGGTGACGATATAATATTAATTGCCAGGTTTTTCATTAACCATTTTTCCAAAATACTGGGCAAGCGTGTGACAGAACTTTCTGCTGAAGCGGGAGATATTTTAAAAAAACATACATGGCCCGGTAATATTAGAGAATTAAAAAACATTATTGAGAGAATTGCAATTTTCATTGATGATGAAGAGACTGTGGTACGAAAAGAACACCTGCCCATTGAACTTATTGAGAAGTTAAATGAAGCAGGTAGGCAGTTCTTTAGTGTTGAAGATAAAATAACAAATGATTTGAAAGCAAAAGATTTTTGTTTGGAAACAGAGGTAAAAAACCTTGAGAAAGCATATATAGAAAAAGCGGTACGGTTAAGCGGCGGGAATAAGACCAAAGCTGCAGCGATGTTAGGCATCAGTAGATATGCTCTGCTGAGAAGGCTGGATAAATATAAGGTAACGGGCTGAAATGTGTGCGGTAACAGTCGTGCGTTATTGAACATTAGTGCGCGTCCGAACAGCTGGAGTTCTTTTAACCGGGAATTCCAGAGACACCCTGCTGATAAATAAGTGAAGGGTGTCTCTTTCTTTACCGTAGGGAAAACAAAGTGCAACAAAGGCTTTTGCCGGCTAAATTTTTTATATATATGAGTGTTCAGATGAGCTTACCGATTCCGGCGCGTTTTTGGCACAAAATTTGCTTAATAATATTTTGGTATACTTTTATACCATAAAAATTTCATAAAGGGGAGGTTTTAAGGGAACGATAAGGATAGGTAACTATTTGAGAAGATGTTTTTAAAATTATTGAAAAATATAATGGGAGGGTTCAATTTGGTTAAAAAATCTCGTTTGGCTATAGTAATTTTACTTGTTTTAAGTTTGGCGCTGGTAGTTTCAGGTTGCAACAAAGGTAATGAGCAGGCTGACGGTAATAAAGAAGTTGAAAAGGAGAAGTCTTCAAAACCTGTTAAATGGGTAGCCAATTCCGTTTGGCCTCCAAATAACCATCACAGCAAAGGTCTAGAAGAGTTTGCAAAAAAAGTTAAAGAAGCTACTGGCGGAAAGGTGGAACTGTCGGTTCAGACCGGTGGAGCGCTGGGCTACAAAGGTCCGGAACTTTTGAAGGTTGTCCGCGACGGGCTTGTACCGGTATCGGACATGCTGACCAGCGGAGTTGCGGGAGATGAACCTATTTTTGGAGTAGTTACTCTTCCATTTCTTATCCAGAGCTTTGAAGAAGGAAAGATACTAAACGATATTGCCCGACCGTATTTTGACAAGGTTGCGGAAGAGAAATGGGGACAAAAGATACTATATGTTGCTCCATGGCCGGCAGCTGGTTTTTGGACCCAAAAAGAAGTCAAGTCGCTGGCAGATATGAAAGGTCTAAAAATGCGTACCTATGATAAGAATGGAGCCCTTGTGGTGGAGGCTGCGGGTGGTACTCCTCATCCGCTTCCGTTCAGTGAGGTATATTCCTCTTTGGCTACCGGAGTAATCGACTCGGTTTTGACATCTACTCCTACAGCAGTTGATGCTAAGTTCTGGGAAGTTTTGGATTATTATGTACCTGCCAATGTTACTATGGCTACAGATCTTGTGACAGTTAACCTTAAGGAATTCAATAAGCTTGATAAAGAGACTCAGGATGCATTAATCAAGGCCGGTAAGGAAATGGAAGCAAAAATGTGGGAAGATGTGGCCAAGCTTGATAAGGAGAAGGAAAAAATCTGCAATGAGAATGGCATTGTTACTCTTAAGCCCAGCAAAGAATTCTTGAATGAATTGTCTGCAGTTACGGAAGACATTCGTCAGGCATGGTTAAAGGATGCCCCGCCGGAAGCACAAGAAATCGTTGATAAGTTCAAAAAAGAGGTTGGCCGTGAATAAGTAAGGTAAAACGGCAACCGGCAACGGCTAGATATTATTTTAGGAAATTATGGTCTATATTTTTGTGGATAAAAATTTCCTAAAATTGGGGGTTTTTAAGGGGGTGTGCCCCCTTATATCAATTTTAGGAGGGTCACAGCGACAGCGTCCTAGGGAACCAGGGGTTCCCTGGGAAAGAACAAAAGCATTTCCTTTAAAAGCTGAATGGCATGAAATGCTTTTGTTCTTGCCGGTTGCTTTTTTTCTTACTCGAAAGGGGGAAAAGCATGGAAAAAATTATTCGACTATTTGACCGTATTTCAAAAGTTTTCGGTAGTATAGCAGGAGTTATGATGCTAATTGGTGTAACTTTGGTATTAACAGAGATTGTTGTTCGTGCCCTTTTCGATAAAACGCTTTATATTACAGAAGAATATACCGGTTATCTTATGGTAGCCATTACATTCCTAGGTCTGGCATATACCTTGAAAGAAAAAGGCCATATCCGTATGGTTTTCCTGCACAAGGTACTTAAAGGGAAGGCTCGAATTCTCCTTGACATTTATGCGTTTATAATAGGACTAGCTGTTTTCACTTTAATTACAATAACTACTTTCAATTTCTTTTGGGATTCTGTAGTTTCACAAACCCGTTCGATGCAAATTTCAGAGACTTATCTTGCCATTCCTCAATCCGTAATGCCTTTGGGCTCATTTATTGTTACACTTCAATTCGCTGCTGAATTACTCCGTTCAATACTTAAGCTTCGCGCTGGAGACGTGGAAGAAGAGGAAGTGGAGTCCGGGGCACTGGGGCGCTGATAGTAATATTTAGGACTAATTTTTTTAAGGGGGATGCTTGCCTTGAGTTTATCTATTGTTTCTTTAACTTTATTGGGACTTCTTGTCCTGTTTTTAGGAAGCACCATATGGGTTGGCGTATCTTTGTTTCTGGTAGGTATAGCGGGGTTCATGCTCTTTACGAGTAGTCCCCCTTTTACGATTCTGGCCAATATTCTCTGGAACAATACAAGCAGTTCAACTATGATGGCACTTCCGTTGTTCATCTTCATGGGGGAGATTCTTTTTCGCAGCAAGATATCCGAAAACTTATTTAAGGGGTTATCCCCCTGGATGAGCTATTTGCCCGGCCGTTTAATCCACGTTAATATCGTAGCTTGTAGTTTATTTGCTGCTGTCAGCGGATCATCCGCCGCCACTACGGCTACTGTGGGAAAAATTACATTGCCGGAGCTATTTAAGCGAAACTATGACAGATCTCTTTGCCTTGGGTCCCTGGCCGGAGCCGGGACTTTAGGATTCCTGATACCTCCAAGCATGATGATGCTTGTTTATGGAATCGTAGCAGAGGTCAGTATCGGTAAATTATTTATTGCCGGAATTATTCCCGGTATTATTCTTGCCGGCGCTTTTAGCGGTTATACCATGCTGCGTTGTATTATAAATCCCAACCTTGCACCGCGTGGGGACAAGTACACCTGGAGCGAACGAATTAAAACAATTCCCCAGCTACTGCCGGTAATAGTCTTAATTGTCCTCGTATTAGGAAGTATTTATACGGGATTGGCTACACCGACTGAAGCTGCTTCTGTGGGTGTTCTCGGTTCGCTGTTTTTTGCAATAACTTCCCGCAGTATGGATAAAAAAATATTCTGGGAAGCAGTTTTGGGTGCTGTGAAGACAAGTGCTATGATTATGTTGATTGTAGTTGGAGCTTCATATTTGTCTGTAGCTGTGGGTTATCTGGGGATTCCGGCCAAACTTACCCAATTCATCGGGACCCTTGGGCTTTCAAAGTATCAATTGATTATTATCCTGTCAATTATGTATATTATTCTGGGTTGTATGTTGGACGGCTTTTCGATGATTGTTATGAGTCTTCCTCTCGCTCTGCCATTGATTACAGCAGCTGGGTTCGATCCCCTTTGGTTTGGTATCTATCTTGTAATTATGATTGAAGTCGCTCAGATAACGCCACCGGTAGGATTTAATCTCTTTGTAATTAATGGTCTTGTGAATGAGGATGTGTTTAGGATTGCTCTTTACGCACTACCTTCCTTTTTGATTATATTACTAGTTGTAGCAGTTATTACTTTATATCCGGAAATTGTACTTACGTTGCCAAATATGATGGTACGATAGTTAGCCTGCTATTTCTAAATGAAGGCTAATGCATTTTTATCATCAAAGGAGGTTGAATAATGACTAAGGTTGATTTAAACAGTGACCTTGGCGAGAGTTTCGGAAATTATAAAATTGGTAACGACAAAGTAGTCCTTCAGTATGTAACTTCTGTAAATATTGCATGCGGTTTTCATGCTGGGGATCCCCTGGTTATGGAAGAAACGGTAAAACTTGCGCTGGAAAACAATGTGGCGGTGGGCGCTCATCCTGGACTTCCTGATCTAATGGGGTTCGGAAGGCGCAACATGTCTATAAGTCCCAGGGAAGCAAAAGCATATATCATTTATCAGGTAAGCGCTCTTAATGGTTTTATTAAGGCCCAAGGTGGTAGAATGCAGCATGTGAAACCACACGGCGCTCTTTATAACATGGCTGCTAAAGATTACAAGCTGGCAAGGTCAATAGCGGAAGCTGTTTATGCCGTTGATAACGAGCTTGTCCTAATGGGGTTAGCAGGTTCCGAACTCATCAAAGCAGGGGAAGAGGTTGGTCTATGTACGGCAAGTGAAGTATTTGCAGACCGAGCCTATACTTCCGAAGGCACCCTCGTTCCGCGAGGAATCACAGGAGCGGTAATCCATGATAAAGAGGAAGCGGCATCGAGGGTTCTGGAAATGGTTTTGGAAGGAAAGGTAACTACACTGGACGGCGGAAAAATAAACTTAAAAGCCGATTCCATCTGCGTGCATGGGGATAACCAAGAGGCAGTAGATTTAGTTAAGTACATCAGAAAGGTACTTAAAGAGTCTGAGGTTGAGGTTAAGGCATTGAAATAGGCTTAAACTTATTTGGATTTATATTTCTCCAGAATTATACTTTCGGTTATAAAGTAAAACTTCTTTAAGTGTTTTTTTCATCCTCCACTGAAAGTAAGTTGAACGAATCGGGTTCTTATTGGCGGTTGATCCCCACTCAGCAGAGCTTTGAAGTGGGAGTCTTAGTGCCAGTTAGAATGCGATAAAAAAGGAGAGATAAGTGGTGGTTATAAAATACAAAGCAGCAGGTGATATGAGTATAGTTGTAGAATTTGAAAATGAAATCTCCGAAAAGGTCAATTCCAAGGTAAGGAGCATGTGCCTGGCAATTGAAAAAAGTATGCTAACAGGAATAGAGGAAGTGATTCCAACTTACAGATCCCTTCTGGTCAATTACAATCCGCTTGAAATCAGGGGGGACAGCTTGATAGAGAAACTGAAAGATATTGAAAATCGTCTGGAGGAAATAAAAATTCCAAAACCGAAGGTAGTTGAAATACCGACTCTTTACGGGGATGACTTCGGACCTGATTTGAAATTTGTAGCAAATTACAACAACCTCAGTATTGAGGAAGTTATAAAAATTCACTCCCGGGGAAAATATCTGATTTACATGCTGGGATTTACACCTGGTTTTCCTTACCTGGGAGGAATGTCGGAAAAAATTGCTACCCCCAGGCTTGAAAACCCGCGAACCCGGATACCTGCAGGAAGCGTTGGGATTGCCGGGTCTCAAACCGGGATTTACCCTGTCGAAAGTCCCGGGGGCTGGCGTCTGATAGGAAGAACACCACTGAAGCTGTTTAATCCTGACCATCAGCCTCCTTTCCTGTTACAAGCCGGAGATTACTTAAAATTTACCGCCATAGATGAAGAAGAATTCTACAGAATCAAAGATCAGGTGGAGAAGAACCAGTATCATGTAAAAACATCTTTGCTGTAAGGGGGCAGTAAATTTTATGGATGCGGTAAGATTAATCGAACCCGGTCCCCTGACAACTATTCAGGACAGGGGTAGAAAAGGCTATCAACGATTCGGAATGCCGGTTGCGGGAGCAATGGACCTCTTTTCGTACAGAATTGCAAATTTGCTGGTAGGAAATGATGAAGGAGCAGCCGCAATTGAATTTACCTTGCAGGGTCCGAAAATGGAGTTTTTACAGGATGCAGTTATTGCTATTACAGGAGCGGAAACTGTTCCCTTTTTGGATAATAAACCTCTGCCCATGTGGCAATCCATATTTGTTAGAAAAGGAAGCATAATCAGTTTTCAAGGGATTAAGTCTGGTTTAAGGGGATACGTTGCAATCGGCGGCGGAATAAACGTACCGCAGGTTTTGGGGAGCAGGTCTACTTATTTAAGGGCAAAAATCGGGGGATTTGAAGGACGCAAACTTGCCGCCGGGGATATTATTAAAACAGGGAAGTCCGGAAAAGGTTTTCCCGACTTTAAAAACCGCAGGCTACCCAAGGGTTTCATCCCGGATTTTAAGGAATATGAAGAAATACGCGTCATACTCGGTCCTCAAGCCGAGCTTTTTAAAAAGGAAAGTATTGAAAAATTTTTATCATCGGCTTATGAAGTTACCGCACAATCTGACAGAATGGGCTACAGGTTGAAAGGACCAATTATCAAGCATAAGGACGGCGCTGATATTATTTCAGACGGAATCCCCCCGGGAGCCATTCAGGTACCGGGCCACGGCCAGCCAATTATTATGCTTGCAGACAGGCAGACTACCGGAGGTTATGCAAAGATAGCCACTGTCATTTCTACGGATTTAAATAAACTGGCTCAATTAACACCCGGAAGTAAAATTAGATTTAAAGCGGTTACTCTGGAAGAGGCATATAATGCACTCCGTGCTCAGGAAAATACCATTGGGAAAATAGAGGAATTTGCTATAAATCCGGGTCTGACAAAAGTGTATAAATTGAGAATCTCGGGCAGAGAATTCATAGCCAGTGTGGAAGAGATACATGAGTGATAACAGCCAATCTATTTTACCATATAAAGGCGGCAGCAATACACTTGGAGACAAGAATACTTTTTCGGTGAATAAGGTAAGAAGCAATACGATAAGAGAAGAGATATTGCGGAAAGGGATGCCAAAAGAGAAATTGAAAGGGCCTTCAAAGAACGTTATATATGATATTTTGCTTTAAATGACCTGATATAAATAATTTGTTCCTTTATGTAATATAAAATTGTTTTTATTCCATCAGTTAGTTTTGGAAGCTTTTATGTATCAAGTAAGCTCTTTTTAAAATTTCGCAAATTATACTTGATAGTGAAAAATACATATAGTATAATAATAAACAAACTTGATTATTATTTCCGTCAACTTACTGTTAGCTATTATTTTATTACAGTTTAATTTTATTAACCAGTAATTATCTGGGAAGAAAATACCTGGATTACGGTAATGGTGTAGCACTTATATATGGAACAACAATGCGCAATTTAACAATTGCTATGGCTTTAACAATCAGTTCCCTTGAAGGTGGGTTAGCGGTATTTCTGATAGCAGTAGGTTATTTATTACAAGTACCCTTTGCCGCAATGTATATGAAATACCTTAACCGAAAAAGCGCAAAGCTTGTTGGTGAAGTTTAATTAAATGCTTTAACGAAGACAATTTTTCTCCTAAATCTCCTTTTAAATAGATAAGAAGCTACCAGTGAACAGGTAGCTTCCTTTTTTTACCTGTAACCGTTGAAATTTAGTTGGGTTGAGCAGTCATAATATAATACTTGATTAAATATTACTAATCCGATATAATTATGTACAAATACAAGGTTATAATGGGGTGAATAGGATGAAGATTTCAACGAAGGGAAGGTATGGCTTACGTTCAGCTTTGGAGCTGGCACTCCATTACCAGGATGGTGCCGTTGCATTAAAAACTATCGCTGAAAAGCAGGATATCCCTGAACGTTATTTACAGCATATCATGGTTATATTGCGTAAAGAAGGAATAGTTGAAAGCATCAGGGGTAACCAGGGGGGATACAGGCTTACCAGGGACCCGGCGGAAATTAGCGTGGGAGAAATCATTAGAACACTGGAAGGACCTATTGCTCCCGTTGAATGTGTGGAAGAAGATAAAGACAACAAATGCAACAGGCTGGAGAGATGTGTCACAAGAAACTTTTGGGAACGTCTTAAGGAGAGTATGGAAGAAGTTCTATATTCCGTTACCTTAGAAGATTTATGTGAGGATGCCAGGAAGATGGGACTGGCAGAAGAAGCATATATGTATTATATATAAATTTTTTTATTTTTAAATCATATTAAATCCATGGGAAAAGTATGATTAAAATATAAGGAGGTACATTAAATGAAAGTTGCAAACAACATATCTGAATTGATTGGCAAAACCCCATTAGTAAGGATAAACAGGCTGGTTGGGGAAAAGGATGCTACGCTGCTTGCAAAAATGGAGTATTTTAATCCAGGAGGAAGTGTCAAGGACAGGATTGCAAAAAATATGGTTGAAAATGCTGAAAGGCAGGGCTTACTTAAGAAAGATAGTATTATTGTTGAGCCTACCAGTGGGAATACAGGCGTTGGGCTGGCATTAATGGCTGCTGTCAAGGGATACCGTCTTATTTTAACAATGCCTGAAACGATGAGTGTTGAAAGAAGGAAGCTTTTTAAGGCGCTTGGTGCAGAGGTTGTACTTACACCCGGAGAGAAAGGAATGAAGGGTGCCGTAGAAAAGGCGCAAGAAATCGCTGCTGAAACACCTAACTCCTTTATGCCCCAGCAGTTTGAAAATCCTGCGAATCCTGAAATTCACAAACTGACAACGGCAAAGGAGATTTGGGAAGACACTGACGGCAAAGTGGATATTATTGTCGGTGGAGTTGGTACCGGGGGCACAATAACAGGTATTGGAGAAGTCTTAAAAGAAAAAAAGCCGGAATTGAAAATAGTTGCCGTAGAACCGGCTGATTCAGCAGTGCTTTCTGGTGAAAAGCCCGGGCCACACAAAATTCAGGGTATCGGTGCAGGCTTCATACCTGAAGTACTTAATCGCGCTGTTATAGATAAGATAGTAAAGGTGGAAAATGATGAAGCAGCAAGCACTTCAAGGCTGCTTGCCAGAGAAGAAGGTTTGCTGGTAGGCATTTCTTCAGGGGCAGCAATGTTTGCAGCATTACAGGAAGCTCGAAAAGAAGAGAACAGCAATAAAATTATTGTTGTTATTCTTCCTGACACCGGTGAAAGGTATTTGAGTACACCTCTCTTTCAAGAGTAATAAAAAATTTCCTAAAAAGAATTGGAAGGGGAGATAATGAGCTTTACCAATGAACAATTGGAAAGGTATTCGAGAAAGATATTGGCCCGGAAGGGCAGCAAAAGCTTTTGGACTATATGAATATACCGGCTTGTAAGGCTGGATTTTAAATGCTATTAATATTAAGGTTAGGGGAGATATATGGTATAATCTTACAAAAAGTCGTTGTTGCTACCAGGGAGAAGAATAACATGTCCGGTGGTCGTCTCTAACTCACCCCACTTAGAGGAAATTGATACACATAGCCAGTAGTAGTCTAAGATTATAACGCACTAGGAAGCCCCTCACTGACTGTAAACAGTGAGGGGCTTTTTTTAATACCTATAAACCTAAAGATTGGAGTTGCCGGGGAAAGGGTACAGATTAGATACTATTATACCGTGGTACATTTCAAAAAAGGTCTTTAAATATTTTGCTGTTATTTCACTATGACTTTCTCCGGAAACAACCGCCAGAATTACCTTTTTCAGGTTCAGCTTTAACCCCTGGTGCCTAAATGCAAACCATCTTTCCAAGAAGTTATGTGTTAAGGCATTTATGCCAAAATCGGCGGTCTGGCACAGAGATGTATAGAATTGAGCATTGAAAAATAGCTAATAGTCATGCATCATAATTTATTCACTTAATAAAGAAACCGGAAAATTTCCGGTGTTTTTATTTTTTTTAAAAATTTCATGTGTTCTTCATCTTTATATCGAGAATGTGAACTGGGGCTAGAGGGATATAAACATTGTTAGCAGTAGGTTACAGCAGTATTAAAAAAAGATGATTGATAAAATATTTGCCAATTTTATTTTCATAAAATTTTCATTTCACTTGCACAGTTTTTTTAATAATTATTTGTATACTGTTATTAAACTAGCGAAGAAAAAAATGTAAATTTACAATTCTAAAAAAGGAGAGATTTGTTATGACAACTGTAGAAGCAAGACAATATCTTTGTGAAGTCCCTGTGGGTAAATTTTATTTGGAACCGGGAGAACTGGACCTGATGTTTGAAACAGGACAAATAGCAGATTTTCAACTGGTTGATATCAGAGAGAAAAGCAGTTTTGAACTATATCACATAAAAAATTCAGTAAATGCACCTCTAAGTGAGTTTGAAAAGCACCTGGATAAACTGGCAGTTCAAAAAGTATCATACTGATTTGCAACACCGGTCAAAAGGCATCATTTGTCAGCCCGCTGCTTACTGTTTTGAAGTATAAAGTAAAAATTTTACATCACGGTATAGAATGTTACAGGGATATCGGTGGTGAATACCTTGAAATGGGTATAAAAGGAAGAAAAATTTGATAATGGGATTTTATGGTTTATTCATATATGCTCTTGTGGGGCTGACCGGTGGTTTTATCTCAGGATTGGCAGGGATAGGAGGGGCAATAATAATGATTCCGATGCTTTTGTATGTCCCTCCT
This sequence comes from Clostridiales bacterium, assembly GCA_020063565.1. Classification (GTDB taxonomy): domain Bacteria; phylum Bacillota; class DSM-16504; order Desulfitibacterales; family JAICDB01; genus JAICDB01. Next base: position 120,477 of record JAICDB010000002.1, read on the forward strand.
TTATTTGGGCTTGAAAATTTAGGCATTCAATCCATCAGCGGGATAACAATGTTTCAGGTTTTAGTTGCGTCAGGAGTGGGTATGTTGGGACACCGTAAGTCCAATCATGTTCACCCCAGTTTGCTGAAGACAATGGGCAGTGCAATAGTTGCCGGTTCTTTAACAGGTGCGCTGTCCTCAAAATATGTAGGGACGAATTTTCTCGAAGGAGTCTTTGCAGTGCTGGCGCTGGCTGCAGCTGTATTAATGTTTTTACCGAGGAAAGAAAGTTCTTCACTGGAAGTTGAATTTAATAAACCTTTAGCGGCTGCAATAGCTTTTGTTACAGGTATACTGGCAGGGTTGGTAGGAGCCGGCGGTGCATTTATTTTGATTCCGTTAATGCTTTACGTATTAAAAATACCTTTACGTGTTACAGTTGGAACTTCACTTGCCATAGTATTTTTTTCGTCGCTTGCAGGAGTGATAGGAAAGCTTGGTGTTGGTCAAGTACCTGTAGTGATAACTCTAGCCGTCGTACTTGGCGTTACCCCGGGAGCAAGGTTAGGAAGTATTATAAGTAAAAGAGTACCGGTAAGAGCTTTACATTACCTGCTGGCAGGCTTAATAGGCTTGTCAGCTTTAAAGATATGGAGCGGGATATTTTAAAGATTGCAGCATAAATATGAAAAACTTCATATTTTCTTCATTTTTATCTCACAATTTCATTAAAAAAGGAGATTACAATATAAGTAACACAATAAAAGTACATAGTTGATTTAAAGGAGGAATCTTCTTATGAGAATGAAATTAATAATTTTACTGGCGGTAGCTCTTTTAGTGGTGGTAGCCATTCCTGTTTTTGCTGCAGGCAACGATACTCCTGTTGTAACAACAACCCCTGAAGATGAAGAGATTCAGCAGTTAAATAAGCAGATGTGGCAAATTAGGGAAAAAATAGCAGAGAAAAGAGGGGAGCAGCTACCTGAATATGATGAAGAGTTCTTTAACCAAATGTATGACTACTGTAACAGGCAAATGGGAGGCATGATGGGTCCTAACGGTATGATGGGAGGATATGGTCCTCAAAATAGCAATTACGGAATGAGCGGAGGTATGATGGGCTGGTAATTCTCCGGGAAACGGCAACTTTCTAAATTAAGTTGCCGTTTTTAATAGTACAAGAAATTATGCTTGCATATTACCTGTGGATAAATTTCTTGTACGTGGAGGTTTATGTCATTAATAGGAGGGTCACAGCGAAGCGTCCTAGAGAACCAGGGGTTCGGCTCTAGAAAAAACAAAAGCATTGCCTTTAAAAGTCGAATGGCATGAAATGATTTAGAGAGAAATCTATATGGGGTGATTCAAATGCAGAAAACCATCAGCATACTGGTTATAGATGATGAAGAAAGAATTCGTTCTCTAGTGAAGATGTATCTCGAAAAAGAAGGTTATAAAATAGATGAAGCGGTTGATGGAGATGAAGCATTAGAAAAAGTAAGAAATAAGAGCTATAACCTGTTAATACTTGACTTAATGCTTCCGGGCACAGATGGTCTAGCAGTTTGCGGGCAGGTACGTGCTTTTAGTGATGTTCCCATAATAATGCTTACTGCCAAAGGTGATGAAGTGGACAGGCTAGTAGGCTTTAAAATGGGTGCAGATGATTATGTAGTAAAGCCATTTAGTCCTCGGGAACTTGCTTACAGGGTCAAAGCACTTCTCAGGCGTACTGAAGGCAGGCAAAGAAAAAACGAAAACCAAAAGCTGCAGTTTGCGGGTTTAATCATTGACCTGGAAGCCCATAGAGTCTTTGTTGAAGAAAAAGAGGTAACTCTTACACCAAAGGAATATGATCTATTATGCTTCTTGTCCAGAAATAAAGGTCATGTATTTTCCCGGGAAAAGATTTTTGACAAAGTATGGGGTTATGAACATTTTGGAGATCTAAGAACTGTCGATGCCCATATTAAGAATTTACGGGAAAAAATTGAAAAAAATTTCAAAAGAAAATATATTCACACTATCTGGGGAGTGGGGTATAAATTTGAGGTGGTAGATTGAGGGAGACTATAGCATTAAAATTATGGTTGCTGATTGTATTACTGGTTTCCATAACCCTTTTAGCAGTAGGACTTTCTTTGAATACTCTCCTGGAAAACTTGTATTTCGATATTGAGGCTCGGTCAATGATTAATCAAGGTAAAAAGATAGATGCACTGATGAGGGGAACTGCGACTCCCAGAGCGCTTTCACAGGAAATGGATATTATAAGTAGTTTTATTGAAGGCCATGTTATGGCTTTTGATAGAAAGGGAATGATCGGAGCCTGTGATTCTGAAATGCCAATGCAGCCGGGCATGCATTTGAAGGGGGAGGAAATTGAAGAAGTCCTTAAAGGGAATATTGTCGTTCGAAGGGGTAGAAATTTTGGTTTTAAAAAATCAATGCTGATGGTGGCAATTCCCATTGAAGAAAATAATGAGGTACTAGGTGCCATTATGCTTTTTAAGCCGGTTGAACCGATAGCCGCAACATTAAATAATTTTCGCAGGCTGATCCTTTTAACTGCTATTGGCGCAATTATTTTGGCTACTATTGTTGGTTTTTTCATATCTCGCAAAATCGCCAGACCAATGTTAATTATGAACGAGGTTGCTAAAAGGGTGGCAGCCGGTGATTTTACTGGAAGGGTGCCGGTAGAAACCCAGGATGAAGTAGGCAATCTGGCAAAGACAATTAACTTTATGTCTGAAGAACTTGAAAAAAATATTGGCGCCCTCTCTACTGAAAAGGAAAGATTATCTAATATCCTAAAAAGTATGGATAATGGTGTGATAACTTTTACTGGTGATGATCAGGTTATTCAGGCAAACCCGCAGGTAGAAAAAATTCTGGGAATAAATTTTGAGGAACAGTCAATAAAAGAACTTCCTTATTGGAATAAGGTCAGAAATTTAATACGGAAGGCCCGTGAGAATGAAGTTTTTATGGAGGATGAAATTGAACTTGATAACAAAACGATCGCACTGAGGGCCGCTCCACTTAAAGAACAAGAAAATGGTACACGGGGAGTAGTATTAGTTTTGCAGGATGTTACACTTAAGAAAAAGGCAGAAAAATTAAGAAGACAGTTTTTATCAAGTGTATCTCATGAGTTAAGGACTCCTTTAAGTCTTTTGCAGGGATATGCAGAAGCCTTGGCTGACGGAATGGCTACAAGTGCAGAAGAAAAAAATGAATATCTTAAAATAATTTCAGAGGAAGCGACAAGACTAAATCGTATTGTAGACGACCTGGTTGATTTGAATGCCATGGAAGCCGGCCAGTTAACACTCAATATGAGTGAGTTTTATTTGCAAGATGTCATTGAAAGTATAGTTCGCATCTTTAAGCCTGCTGCTGAGGAGCAAAATGTTCAACTGGAATATCACTTACAAGAAGAAATACCCTTGTTTTACGGAGATCAGGGCAGGATAGAACAGGTTCTGATAAATCTTGTCAATAATGCAATAAAATATACTCCTAGTGGTGGGAAGGTAACTTTGCAAGTAGAGTATCAAGATGATAAATTTATAATTAAGGTAAGTGATACGGGAGAAGGGATTCCGACCGAAGATTTACCTCATATTTGGGAAAGGTTTTACAGGGTTGATAAGGCTAGAACAAGAAAGACAGGCGGTAGCGGATTGGGATTGGCAATAGTTAAAAGCCTGGTAGAGGCACACAAAGGTAGTGTAAATGTTAGAAGCAGGCTGGGGGAAGGAAGTACTTTTACAGTAATACTACCCCGGTCAGACTCGGAAAGAAAAAAATTTACGAATGGATAACAGTGGAAAATTTTATTTAAACCTCCATAATTTTTTCAAAAAAACTTCACAAAATCAACAAATTTCATTCCTATAATATTAATAAGCTTTATTAAAAGCTTTCTCCTACCGACCCAATTAATATTTTTTTATCATTGTAGTGACGTAGTACTAGCTTTAGTACTACAATTTTTTTCTATTTTCATGTGAATAATATTACAATTTGGGATCATATCCGAGGTGATATTTGATGCTTAAAAAAGAAATCAAAAAGTTAATGTTAGTTACTTTAGTTATATCAATACTTATGACATTAATACCTGTAATACCTGCTTTTGCTGAAGGTGAGAAGACCCTGACCATGAAGCAACTGAAATATTCCATCTGGCCGGAATATGACCGTTTTCCGGATGTCCTGGTTATTTATACCGGAACCTTTGTGAATGATACCGGTGAGCCATTTGCTGGGAAATTGCGGTATAAGATCCCCAAAGATGCGGACATAAATATGGTTTGTGAGACAGAAAACGGTATGTTATGTCAAAGATATATCGTGGAAAAGGATAACCCCGATTATGATGTAATCGTTTGGAAGCCTTCACACCCAATCCAGCCTGGAGATGAATTTCCCGTTATGATGGAATACTATTATAAACCTTTTGCTGCCGGAACTAATCCCAGGTCTTTTACTCAAATCTTGAGACCTGCATTTCCGGTAAATGACTTAACAGTGGAAATTAAAGCTCCTCTAGGATCCGGTGAAGTAGCATTATTACCTGAAGCAATGAAAACAGGAACTGATTCTAAAGGTTTTTCTAATTATTATTACCAGTATTCCAACTTAACTACGGATGATAAGCTTCAATTTTCTATTGCATATAGTAGAGACAGCAGTGATCCTGCTGTGATAACCAATACAGAACAGGGTGGACAAACTTCCCAACCACAGATAAAGGAAGATTCACCTCTAAATTCTGCTATTATTGTTCTTTTTGCGATATTTATAGTTCTCTTAACAGTTTTATTGTACTTTGCAGTTTCCACTAACAACCGCAACCGGAGAGCAAAAAAAGGAAAGAAAGCTAGTAAGAAGAGCAGAAAAAAGGATAATGTCACTTCAAAAAAGGCGGAGAAGCGCAAACTTCGCCAGGCGTTGCTTGATGGTAAGATAAGTGAAGAGACTTATAAAGAACTTTTAAAGGATATTGAGAAAGAGTAAGACTCTTAGGGGGATAATTTATGAAGCAGTCCGGAAAAATTATAATTGGAATTTTAATAATCGTGGCGGCCATAGGTTATTTAATTATTTCAGGAACTTCAAGTTTTTCCGGCTACCAGGTAGAAATCAGCGATTTGTTTGACAGTGAAAAAGATTATAAAGACGATTACTTGCTTGTTCCGGGAAAGCTTGTTGGTGATAGTGTAAATTTTGATGGGGAAAACGTCCAGCTCACTTTTTCGGTAACAGATGGAAAATATGAGCTGCCTGTAATCTATAATGACATTGAACCTGATAATTTTCAAGATGGTGCGGAAGTATTTTTGGAAGGGTTTTATGATAAGGAAAATAACATTTTTAAAGCTGAAAGAGTAACGACAAAATGTCCTTCAAAGTATGAAGGCGAAAAGGCTTTAGCAGAGTAACGCTTGGCAAAGGAGGTGCCTATAATGGCCCAAATTGGCTATTTCTCCCTGCTTCTAGCGATAGCAGTTAGTATATACACAATTGCAGCATATATCATTGCAATTAAGACTGACAATTGCAGGCTAAGAGCCAGTGCAAATGGCGGTGTGGCAGCAATTCTCCTTTTAACTACCATTGCCTCTGTAGTACTTTTCTATTTTTTGGCCACCAGCGATTTTTCAATAAAGTATGTTTATGACTATACCAGTAAAAATTTGCCTATTTTATATAAACTTTCCGCTTTTTGGGCTGGTAATGCTGGTTCTCTGCTACTATGGGCGTGGTTATTAGCCATTTATACTGCAGTTGTTACATTTTTAACCAGAGGTCAGGAAGAAAACATTCCTTATGTTAATACAATCTTAGTATTGAACAATCTTTTCTTTTTAATTTTACTTGTTTTCATTGCAAATCCGTTTACCAAAATACCAGGCGGGATGAGCCCTGTTGAAGGCAAAGGCCTCAATCCTATGCTGCAAAACCCGGGAATGATCTTTCACCCGGTTACACTCTATTTAGGGTATGTAGGTTTTGCGGTTCCTTATGCGTATGCCATAGCGGCCTTAATTACCAAAAAGGTGGGGGATACCTGGATTAAAGTAACTAGGCGCTGGACAGTGATTGCCTGGCTATTTTTAAGTCTTGGTAACTTGTATGGCGCCCAGTGGGCGTATGTCGAGCTGGGATGGGGCGGTTTCTGGGCCTGGGACCCTGTTGAAAACGCTTCATTTATGCCATGGCTGACAGGAACGGCATTTTTACATTCTGTTATGATTCAAGAGCGAAAAGATATGCTGAAGATTTGGAATATGGCCTTGATTATTATAACTTATATCTTAACCTTATTTGGAACATTTTTGGTGCGCAGCGGGGTACTCCAATCAGTTCATTCATTTAATAATTCGGGATTGGGAACCTGGTTTTTATTGTTCATGTGTTTAGCTCTAGCTGTATCCCTTTATTTCTTGACTAGTCGAATTAATTTGCTGAAACAGGCAAGGCAATTTGAATCTTATATTTCTAAAGAAAGTAGTTTCTTAATAAACAATCTTTTACTGGTAGGCTCAGCATTTGCAATCCTTTGGGGAACTGTTTTTCCATTGATTTCTGAAGCAATCAGGGGTGTAAGGGTGACAGTAAGCGTACCTTACTTCAACAAAGTTAATGCTCCTATTCTTCTCGCAATGATATTTGTCATGGGAGTCTGCCCGTTGATTGCCTGGAGGCGTTCATCATTAAAGAATCTACTCAACAATTTTATGTGGCCACTGTTATTGGCGGTAATTAGCGGAGTGGCATTATACTTCTACTTGCCGGGTCAAAAATTTTACGGCGCCTTGGCATATGCAATAAATATTTTTGTCTTGTTGACTATTTTCCAGGAATTCTATCGGGGCATGCGTGTTCGCCATAGGGCAACAGGAGAAGCTTATCCTCTGGCACTGATTCGTTTGATGGTGCGCAACCGCCGCCGCTATGGAGGATATATTATTCACTTGGGAATTATTTTAATTGCTTTAGCAGTTGTAGGTACCGGTGCATATAAGCAGGAAGTTACGCAGCAGGTGTCTGTTGGTGAGAAAATTGTTATAGATGATTATACTTTAACTTTTAATGGGCTTCGCCAGCGTTTGGAAGGAGAAAATACCGTAGTATATGCTGATATTTCCGTAGATAAGGGTGGTACTAATATTGGCGCCCTAACTCCCGAAAATGTATTTTATAAGACATGGGATCAACCTTCCAGTGAAGTGGCTATTCATGGAACCTTAGCGGAAGATTTGTATGTAGCTCTTGCCTCCTGGAAGGATAAAGGCAGGACAGCCACGTTTAAAGTTCATATTAATCCATTGATGAGCTGGATGTGGATAGGTGGTTATATTCTTGTGCTTGGAACAATTTTTGCACTCTGGCCCGGTAGAGGAAGCCGGTTAGGTCCCAAATATAAATAATGGGAGTTGAAAGAATGAAACGCAAGGTAATGCAGTCAGTTTTAGTGCTGATTTTAATAAACCTCGTTGTGGTATTGCCGGTTTCCGCAGCTGAACCGGTAGTAAATGAAGAACTATTTAAGGAAATTGAAGCAAATTTAATGTGTACCGATGGCTGCGGAATGTATCTCCAGGCCTGCGATAATGCCACGGCACAGCAGATGCGCCAGGAGATTAGAGAAAAGCTGGCTGAAGGGATGACACCTGAACAGATTTATGCATATATGATAAATATTTACGGGGAAGAAGTAATGGCAGCGCCCCCTCCCAGTGTGCCATTCAATATTTCTGCCTGGGTAACGCCTTTCCTTGCCATCCTGGGTGGCGGGTTAATGATTTATCTCGCTCTGGATAAATGGGTTTTTAATAACGAAACTTCGGAATCACAAATTGAGGTGGATGATGTAGATCTAGCGGAATATGAAGATATAATAGACGAGGAAATAAAAAGGTATTATTAAATAGTATCTAACATCCTCTTAGAGAGGAGGGGGTTAAATTGTTGGTAACTGTACTGGGAACATTTATTATAATTGCAACTATACTTTTAATTGGTTATCCGCTTCTTAAGCAGGAAGAAGATATAACAGCTGTTACTGACATTGGTTCTGGCGCTGGGAATACTTTAGAACAAAATAAGGAGGCTATTTTTACAACCCTGGGAGAAATAGAGTTTGATTACCAGATGAAAAAGCTTTCTGCAGAAGATTATGAAGAACTTAAAAATAAATATAAAAGACATGCTGCATATGTGCTGAAGCAAGAAGATAGTGAATTAACCGTAGTCAATGATGAAATTAAATATTCAGTTAAAAATAAAAAACTGTCTGAATAGGAGGGAACTCTCATAATACTTGCAAAAAATATTGAGAAAAATATAGGTTCCAAAAGAATTCTCAAAGGAGTTAACCTGCAGGTTGAACCCGGACAGTTTGTAAGTTTACTGGGACCAAACGGTGCGGGTAAAACCACACTATTAAAGGTGCTGGCATTATTAACCCCTCCTAGTGCAGGTGAAGTAATTATTGCAGGACAAAGTGCATCAGCTAAACCTTTAAATTATCGCAAGAAGATTGGTGTTATTTCCCATAATACCTTTCTTTATAATAACTTATCTGCTTATGAAAACTTGCTGTTTTACGGCCGCATGTATGATGTGCCTAATTTGAAAAAACGCATAAATGAAGTTATTTCTGAAGTAGGTTTAAAATACAGTCTGAATGATCCGGTGCGAAATTTTTCTCGAGGAATGCAGCAACGCCTATCTATTGCCAGGGCTATTATCCATGAGCCTGAGATACTTTTTTTAGACGAGCCCTACACAGGTTTGGATCAGGCTGCCGTAAAAATATTAAATAATGTTTTACTGAAGTTAAAAAATAATGAACGCACAATTCTGATGGTAACTCATAATTTCGAACAGGCTTTAAATATGAGTGACCGTTTGGTGATACTGGTTGGTGGAAGAATTGTTCATGAAACACCAGGGAGTTTCCTTACCCTCGAAAGTCTAAAAGACCTCTATTTAAATTTAGTGGAGGAAAGATGATGGGCTATTTATCCAAAATTTTAAATCTTGTATGGAAAGATTTGGTTATAGAATTTCGTGCAAAAGAAATTTTGAGCGTTATGCTAATATTTGCGATACTTGTACCAATAATTCTTGCATTTTCATTAAATTCGGCCCAAGAAACCACAGAAAACATATTTCCGGGAATCATCTGGGTTGCTCTGACTTTTTCCGGCATATTAGGCTTTAATCGCACATTTCTTAACGAAAAGCAAAATGATTCGCTACTGGGTCTGATGCTGACACCGGTAGACCGGACTGCAATTTATTTTGCAAAGGTCATTGTTAACTTTACAATGATGATTTTTACTGAAGCTGTAACATTACCGCTTCTTTTTATACTGTTTGATTTTCGCTTCAGGGGATCAATACTGACTTTGGTTTTAGTGATTTTTCTGGGAACACTGGGTTTTACAAGCGTGAGCACCTTTTTGTCAGCCCTATCTGCAAATACGCGAGCAAGTGAAATTTTGCTGCCGATTATTCTTTTTCCAATTATCATACCCGTAATAATTGCTGCCGTACAATCTACAGGTATAGTTTTGGTAGGAGCCTCAATTGGAGAAATCGCTTCCTGGATAAAACTGCTGGGAGTTTATGATGTGATTTTTATGGCGGTCCCTTTTATTTTATTTGAATATATACTGGAGGTATAAAAAGTGTCCAAAAAGTTAAAGGGCCACACCTTTTTAGGCTGGCTGACCTTTGCCATGATAATATTTGCCTTGTATATGGCTTTGGTACACGCACCTGTTGAAAGGGTAATGGGTGTGGTGCAGAAAATTTTCTATTTTCACGTGGCATCTGCATGGAATGCATTTTTTGCCTTCTTTGTTGTTTTTGTTGCAAGTATTATTTTCCTGAAGACCAGAAATAGAAAATGGGATATAATTGCCAAAGTTTCTGCAGAAATTGGAGTTGTTTTTACCACAATAGTTTTGGTAAGCGGTCCAATTTGGGCTCGCTCGGCATGGAACCGCTGGTGGGTATGGGAACCGAGGCTTACCACAACATTAATTCTCTGGTTTATTTATCTTGCTTATATATTAATTCGTTCAGCAAGTATAGAAGAAGATAAAAAGGGAGTACTTGCAGCTGCTTTTGGAATAATAGGTTTTCTTGATGTACCTGTTGTGTTTTTTGCTATCCGCTGGTGGGGCTCCCTTTACCACCCTGAAGTAGTTAAAGGTTCAGGCGGGGGACTGCACCCTGCCATGTTTCAGGCCTTAATTGCCTGTGTAGTTGCATTTACTTTCCTTTATTTTTATTTTCTTCAAAAAGGAATTTTTATAGAACTTTCAAGATTACGGATTGAAAAAATTAAGGAAGAACTAAGGGCTGAAAATTAAGAGGGGGATTATGATGGGTTATTTAGTTGCTGCGTACAGTTTAATCTGGGGATTGATCTTTATATATACAGTAGTTTTAGGTAACAGACAGAAAAAACTGCTCAGAGAGGTTGAGATGCTTCGGCAAGCATTGGAAGATAAATAAGTGAGGAGGGACCTTTCATGTCCGCTAGAGAGAAAAAAAGAGCCGAATTTATCAGTGGCAAACAGAGGTCTCGCAGGTCTAACCGCCTGGTGATAGTGATTTTTGTACTGGTTGCCGTAGTAGGTGTTGGCTGGTTTGCTTATTTAACCAGAGATACCGCAGTTTTACCAAGAAGATATGAGGGTGGAAGCTATAATATTGGAAAAACCCCTGATTATAAAGGTAGGACCATAAGCATGACAGATATTTCCAATAGGGTCCGGGATGGTAAAATTATTATCTCACTACAAGAAGTAATTGATAATAGCATTATTTATTCAGAGTATCAAAATGCCGGCGAAAGAAAGGCAATTACCTCGTTTATTACTCCTGCAGGACGCCTCATTGTAGCAATAGCAATGTGTGAACCCTGTCGCTCTGAGCGTTTCCATATTGAGGAAAATATACTTGTCTGTGATACTTGCGGTACAAGGTGGTATCTAAATGATTTAAGGGGAATTTCCGGAGGATGCCCCCAGTATCCGCCTGAAGAACTACCTTATGAAGTACAAGATGGAAAAATATTTATTCCTGAAGATATTGTGAAGGAATGGCAGCCCAGAATTTAGGGGGGGAGCAAAGTTGCGGCTGGACAGTATTGCCATTAACAGCTTAAAAAGACGAAAAACAAAATTGCTATTTATGGTTTTAGGTATGGTCATAGCAGTAGGTTCTGTAGTTGCTCTTCACTCGCTAACTGCTGCCATGAATCGAGAATTAGCCGCTACCTTTGATGAAATAGGAGCAAATATCATTGTAAAACCGAACACCGCTGATTACGCAGTATCCTATGGAGGGGTGAGTATACCATCCAGCGGAGAAGAGGCGCTCCTTTCCAGTGACGATATTATTAAGATTAATACAATACCCAATAGAGATAATATCGCTTTTGTAGCGCCCAAACTGCTGGGAATGGTAGAATATCAAAAAGAAGATGTAGTGCTGGTGGGAGTAGATTTTCAATATGAGTTAAAATTAAAAAAATGGTGGAGATTTCAGGGTGAAAATCCTCTGGCAGTAAACCATTTATTGCTGGGAAGTAAAGTTGCCTCCAAATTTAATAAACAACCGGGAGATAAAATGAAGATAAATGATAGAGAATTTACAGTAGCGGCCATACTGGAAGAACAGGGCAGTGATGAAGACGGTATAATTTTTGCACACATTCTCACAGCTCAAGAAGTGTTAAATAAAAAAAATAAAGTGAGTTTTATAGAAGTTGCAGCCTACTGCACTTCATGCCCCATTGAACAGATCATAGCAGAAATTGAGAAAGCACTTCCCCATGCCAGGGTGACTGCTTTAGCAGAAGCAGTTCAACTAAGGCAGCAAACAATTGACCGGTTAAGTAATTTTGCCTATTTTTTTTCAATACTGGTGACGCTAATTGGTTCAGTACTTATAATGCTGACAATGCTGTCAGCCGTTAGTGAAAGGGTTTCGGAAATAGGAATTTATCGTGCAATGGGATATAGACGGAGTAATATATTAGAAATTATCTTGACTGAGGCAGCAGTGATCGGACTTATTGGAGGAGCACTGGGCTATGTCCTGGGGATTAGCAGTTCCAGGCTATTAGCGCCAATAGTAGCAGAAATGCAGATCTCCATTTCGTGGAATCCCCTTGTGGGGGTTACTGTTATTCTTTTTGCAGTTATTATAGGAATTTTGGCAAGTGTGTATCCCGCAGTAAAAGCATCTCAAATAGACCCTGTAGAAGCATTCCGTTTCATATGAGTTGAAAGATTAGTTCTGCAAGTATATACAGGAGTGTGTTTTTATGGCGCTTATAGAAGTAAAAAATGTTACTAAGTTTTATAACAGCGGTGAGGGGCAGGTAACTGCGCTGGGAGGAGTAAATCTAACCGTACAAAAAGGAGAGTTTCTTGCTTTGATGGGTGATTCCGGTTCAGGAAAAAGCACTTTATTATCTGTTATCGGCGCCCTCAATCCTCCCACTGGAGGCAAGGTCTTAATAGATGATATTGATGTCTATGATTTATCTTCAGAACGCAGGGCTGATTTTCGAAGCAGCTATATTGGATTTGTATTTCAACAATTTCAATTAATTCAATATTTAACAGTTGTCGAGAATGTTATGGTTCCCCTTGCAATTTTAAACTATAACCATAAGGAACAACTGGAAATGGCTAAAAAGGTTCTTAAAAAAGTGGGATTGGAAAATAAAATGAGACGCCTGCCAAATCAACTTTCCGGCGGTGAGCAGGAAAGGGTTGCCATTGCTCGGGCCATAGTAAATGAACCTCCCATAATTCTTGCTGATGAACCCACAGGTAGTCTTGACTCAAAAACAGGCGAAGGAATAATGCGCTTGTTTCAATCCCTTAACCGGGAAGGATTGACTATAGTTATGGTTACTCATAACAGGGAAAATCTAAAATTTGTAAAAAGAACAGTTTCTATGAAGGATGGGCTTATCAAAAATCAAGAGAATTAGAAAGGGAGCGCTATGCGTTTACTAAATATTGCCTTTAGCAATTTAAGGGTTAGAAAAATAAAAATATTTTTTTTGCTACTGGGGATAATTCTGGGAGTTGCCATTATTGTATCCTTAACCGGTATTACTCTGGCAATGCAGGAACAACTGGAAAGCAAATTTGAGGATATTGGGATGCGTGTGTTGGTAACTCCGAAATCTAATTCTCTTTTCCTATCCTATCACGGCATCAGCGTCCATTCGGGGAACTATGCCAGGAAGACAATACCGGAGAAAATTGCCCATAATATTAAACAGTTTGGAGGACAAAATGTAACTGCCATTTCACCTAAACTGGTACAAAATGCAGAAATTAAATCAAAAAAGATGCTTATTGCAGGTATTTCCCGCGAGGAATTAAATCTTAAGCCTTACTGGCGTATAAATGGAAAATTTCCTAATAGAAAGCAAATCCTCCTGGGAGCATCGACTGCCCAACGACTAAAATTGTCTGTGGAAGATAAAGTTCCGATTAAGGGTGAAATATTTACTGTGTCCGGCATCCTTAATGAAACAGGGACCGTAGAAGATGAACTGGTTTTTATAAATTTAGCCGAAGCGCAAAGGGTGTTTAACAGGAATAAGCAGGTGACATTTATTGAATTAAGTGTCAATGATAAGGAAGCAATTTCAGCTTTGAGGAGTAAATTTACTTCGGTGGCTATAACAGAAGTAAAGGGAGAAAATGAAGAACGTCAAGAAATAGTAAACAGGTTTGCAAAATTCGCAGTTCTAATTTCTATTTGTGTTTTATTGATCGGCTTTTTAATTATTTCCACTACAATGATGTCTTCTGTTAAGGAAAGAACCCGAGAAATTGGTATTTTTAGAGCGCTAGGCTTTAAAAGAAAGCATATTGTAAAGATTATACTATTTGAGGCTGTAGTTGTCAGTACAGTAGGGGGTGTTGTTGGGTATATAGGTGGAATTTTACTTGTTAAGCTTATTTCACCATATATTACACAATTTGAAGTGCAGCTTCACTGGAGCCCGGAGCTGGGTTTAGCTACCGTTATTATGTCTATTCTGGTGGGGCTACTGGCAAGCGCCTACCCTGCATACCAAGCAGCACGATTGGACCCCATTGAAGCAATCCGCTTTATTTAATGCATAAAAGTTAATAAAAACAAGCAGGATTTATAAGATATTTGTAGAATTGTTTAACAAGAAATTTTCTAAAATTAAAATAATTTTACTAAATGTTTACTTAAGAACTTTTTCATAATACGATATATTTTTATACTTTTCGTATAACCTCGATAATATGGTTCGAGGGTCTCTACCAGGTAACCGTAAATTACCTTGGCTACGAAAAGGATGTGTTAGAATGTCCTTTTCGTAGCCTGGAAAAGACGGAGGCCTGGTTTAAATTTTTATATAATTAAATTATTTTCTTCATGAAAATGAGAAAGGAGGAAAACAATGACAGTCAATGTTGTGGGAAAAAGGGTGAAAAGAGTTGATGCAGTTGCCAAAGTAACCGGAAAAGCTAAATATACTGATGATTTTATGGAAAGAGACATGCTGGTGGGAAAGATATTAAGAAGCCCTTATGCCCATGCCATCGTTAAAAAAATTGATGTCAGTAAAGCAAAAGCCCTACCGGGTGTGGAGGCTGTTTTAACTTACAAGGATGTTCCCGATAACAAATATGCTACAGCCGGACATCCGTATTCCCTTGATCCGAAGCATAGGGATCGTGAAGATCGTACTATCTTGACTAAAAAGGCCCGCTTTGTAGGAGATGAGATAGCTGCTGTAGTTGCAACTGATGATTTGACTGCTGAAAAGGCTCTGAAATTAATTGATGTTGAATATGAAGTATTAGAACCGGTATTGACGCCGGAAGATGCCCTCAAGGAAAATGCACCCCTCATCCATGAAGAATATGATAATAACATTATAAGTGACTTTGGTTACCAGATTGGAGATGTAGAAGAATCCTTTAAGGAGTCTGACTATATTTTTGAGGATGAATTTGAAACGAGTATCGTGCAGCACTGCCATTTAGAAAACCATATTTCATATGCTTATGTGGATGCTGACGACAGGATAGTTATTGTTTCTTCCACTCAAATTCCTCATATTTGCAGGAGAATCGTTGGGCAGGCGCTGGGCATTCCCTGGGGAAGAATACGTGTAATTAAGCCTTACATTGGCGGGGGATTTGGAAATAAGCAAGACGTTTGCTTGGAACCTTTAAATGCAGCACTGACTCTGGCTGTAGGTGGGAGACCCGTTAAAATTGATCTTTCCCGAGAAGAGTGTATGATTGCTACCAGAACACGCCATGCTTTTAAGTATAAATTTAAAACAGGTGTATCCAAAGACGGAAAATTAATTGCAACCCATATCACTGCCATCTCCAACAATGGTGCATATGCATCCCATGGCCACTCGATTGCCATGAGCGCCGGTACAAAGTTTAGACCCCTTTATTCTTTCAAATCCATAAAATTTGATCCCGTCACCGTATATACAAATTTACCTGCTGCAGGTGCAATGCGCGCTTATGGGGTTCCACAGATAAAATTTGCACTTGAATCCCATATGGAAAATATAGCAAGGAAACTAAATATGGATCCTATTGAATTCCGTAGGAGAAATCTTCTTGGAGAGGGATATGTAGACCCCCTTAATGGAAATAAGGTTTTAAGTTGTGGAATTCATGAGTGTATTGCTAAAGGTAAGGAACTCATTAACTGGGATGAGAAAAAAGAGAAATATAAAAACCAGACCGGCATTAAGCGCAGAGGATTGGGAATGGCATGCTTTAGTTATGCCTCCGGTACCCACCCGGTTGGTTTGGAACTTGCCGGCGCAAGGATAGTGCTTAACCAGGATGGATCGGTTCAACTGCAGATCGGGGCGACGGAAATAGGCCAGGGAAGTGATACCGTCTTTGCACAAATGGTTGCTGAAGTTCTGGGTATCCCCGTAGATATGGTGCATGTTGTTTCTACTCAAGATACGGATATTAGTCCTTTTGATACCGGAGCGTATGCATCAAGGCAAACTTATGTTACAGGAATGGCTGTGAAAAAAGCAGCTTTAGAAATTAAGGAAAAAATTCTCAATTTTGTGTGGGGTATGACAGATATTCCGGCAGAAGCTCTCGATATTGAGGATGCAAATATTGTTTATAAACATTCAGGAGAAGTTGTCATGCCGTTATCTAAAGTGGCAATGCAGACCTATTATGATACTGTGTTTGCCAAACCCATTACAAGTGATACGTCCAATAATGCCAGGGTTAACGCCATGTCCTTTGGTGTTACCTTTGCGGAAGTTGAGGTGGATATCAAAACCGGAAAAATTGAAGTAGTGGAAATATTTAATGTCCATGATTCCGGTAAAATTATCAACCCTCAACTGGCAGAAGGCCAGGTTCACGGCGGCGTAAGCATGGGAATTGGATATGCTCTTTCTGAAGAAATGCTCTTTGATGAAAAAACAGGAAAGCCTTTAAACAATAATTTACTCGATTATAAGCTGCCTACCATTATGGATACTCCCGATATTGGTGTAGCTTTTGTGGAAACCCATGATCCCACAGGCCCATTTGGAAATAAATCCCTTGGTGAGCCACCCGCTATCAGTCCGGCCCCCGCAATTAGAAATGCAGTTTTAGATGCAACAGGCGTAGCATTTGACCGTATACCGATGACTCCGCAACGGGTTTTTGAAAAGTTTAAAGAAGCTAAGTTAGTATAGGAAGGGGGATCGCAATGTATAATGTAGATCAATATTTTGAACCGGAAACTATTGATGAAGCAACTGCTTTGCTGGCAGAACATCCTAACTTGCTGATTATTGCAGGCGGTACTGATGTGTTAATTAAAATGCACAGTGGAAAAATAGCACAAGCAGATTTATTAAGTATTCGAAAAATAAAATTCCTGGAGACAATTCAAAAGCGCCAGGATGGAACATTGTCAATTGGCTCCTTAGCAACCTTTACTCAAATTGCAAATGATCCGATTATTAAAGAGAATATTCCTGTTTTAAAGGAAGCTGCTTTATCTATGGGTGGTCCGCAAATTCGGAACGTTGCAACCATTGGCGGTAACATTTGCAATGGAGCAACCTCTGCAGACAGTGCCTCCACGTTGTTTGCACTTAATGCTAAGCTGAAGCTACAAACACAAGGAGGAGAACGGGTAATTCCGATTGAGGATTTTTATCTTGGGCCAGGAAAGGTTGATTTAAAGCCTGGAGAAATACTGACTGAAATCGTTATATCACCTGAAGATTATCAGGATTATGGCGGCCACTACATCAAGTTTTCCATGCGTAAAGCTATGGATATTGCCACTTTAGGCGTATCAGCGATTTGCAGGATAAAGAATGGTGTTTTTGAGGATGTCAGAATTGGCCTTGGAGTGGCCGGTCCTACTCCCTTGAGATGTCAAGAAGCTGAAAGCTTTGCCAAAGGGAAAACTGTTTCGGCCCAAACTCTAGCGGAAATTGGCAAGCTAGCAGTTAAATCAACTAAAGCAAGAACTTCCTGGAGGGCTTCAAAAGAGTACAGGGAGCACCTGGTGGAAGAGTTAAGTCAAAGGGCGCTAAAAGTGGCAATCAAAAATGCAGGTGGTGAGAGTCTTGCTTAAGAAAATTTCCTTTACCGTAAATGGAAAAGAAGTGAGTCTAGAAGTTAACCCCGGTGAAACGCTGCTGGAGGTTCTCAGAAAGCGTTTAGGTTATACAGGTGTTAAAAAAGGTTGTGCTGTTGGAGAATGCGGGGCTTGTACAGTTTTGATTGATGGTACTCCTACTGATTCCTGTATCTATTTGGCAGTTTGGGCTGATGGGAAAGAAATTATAACAATAGAAGGGATAGCTGAAGATGGAAAGCTGTCAAAGGTACAAGAAGCCTTTGTTGAAGAAGGAGCTGTCCAGTGTGGGTTCTGTACTCCGGGCTTAGTCCTTACCACAACTGCAATGGTTCAAAGCGGAAAGAAATATACTCGAGAAGAAATAAAGAGGGAATTGTCCGGCCATTTTTGCCGTTGTACAGGTTACCAAAATATTATTAAAGCAGTTGAAAAATCACTTGAAGATTAGCAGCAATTGCAATTTTACACCAATGAAATTTAGCCCCCCAGTTAGGATTTTTTTTGTTCCAACTGGGGTTTTTTATTTGTTGCAAGAAAGAAAATAGATCGAGTTTACTATTTTACTACACTAATATATTGCCATGGGAACTGTTATGGGTTTCAAAAATTTAAAAGCTCTAGCAGTTAGAAAAACTGCCGTAACAGAAGGATATTGATTTTTTTTATAGAATTACTAGTAAAAATGTATTTTTTATATTTTTTTGATTCTTTATGTAGAATATGCAAATTATTTAGAAAGTGGTATATTTTGAAACTTAAGGGGGCTTCGTAATAAAAATGGTGGCAAAAAGAATGAATCTGTATTTCCTGATTTTTATGATAGGAATTGCTTTACTTACTGCTGGGTGCAGTCAAAAACAAGATGATCTAAAAAATGGAGAACAGGTCATTACCTACAATCTGGGTGCAGAACCGGAAACTTTAGATCCGGCTACTGCAACCGGCAAAGCTGAAGCTACTGTACAAATGGCTGTATTTGAAGGACTAACTCGTTTGGACAAGGATAACAAGCCGGTTCCGGGAATGGCAAAGGACTGGGAAATTAGCGATGATGGAACCAGGTATACATTTCATTTACGGGATGCTAAATGGAGTAACGGTGAACCAGTAACTGCATATGATTTCGAATATGCCTGGAAAAGGCTTTTAAGTCCCGAAACGGGCGCTTACTATGCATACCAATTGTGGTACATAAAAAACGGCAAAGAATATACTGATGGTAATGTAAGTGCGGATGAAGTAGGTGTAAGAGCTATAGATGATAAAACTTTAGAAGTGGAATTGATTGCACCAACCCCTTATTTTTTAAGCTTAACAGCATTTTCCGGTCTGTATCCGGTAAATCAAAACATAGTCCAATCCAACCCTGACTGGCATACCGGTGTAGATACTTATGTAGGGAATGGTCCCTTTAAGTTAGCCGAATGGAAGCACAACCAGAAGCTGGTACTTCTTAAAAACCCTAATTATTGGGCTGCAGATGACGTTAAGTTGGATAAAATAGTTATGACTATGGCTGAATCCAGAAATACCGAGCTAACCATGTTTGAAACCGGTCAAATTGATATTGCAGAAGAAGTTCCCGCCCAGGAAATAAAGCGCCTGCTGGATGAAGGTACCGCTTCCATCCACCCGGATTTATCCAGCTATTTTTCTGTGTTCAATACTGATAATGATTTCCTTAAAGATAAAAGGGTCCGTAGAGCGCTGGCAATGGCAATTAATCGCCAATCTTTAATTGATAATGTTGCACAGGGATTTCAAAAGCCGGCTTATGCTTTTGTACCTAATGGTGTGCCCGGGATAAACGGTGATTTCCGAGAAGAGGGTGGAGATTATTTTCAAGAAAATGTTGAAAGGGCAAGGGAATTACTGGCTCAAGCAGGTTATCCTAATGGGGATGGGGCGCCGACCCTTGAATTAATGTATGATAACAGGGGAGACCACCAGAAACTAGTAGAAGCTATTCAGGAAATGTGGAAAAGCAACCTCAATATTGACGTTAAACTAAAGAAACAGGAGTGGGGTGTGTATCTTAAGTCCCTTTTTAATGGTGATTATCAAATAGCTATGGCTGGCTGGAATGCTGATTATGTTGATGCCATGACTTTTCTCGATATGTGGGTTTCCGACAGCGGTAATAATGTGGCAGGCTGGAGAAATTCCGAATATGATAGGTTAATTGAAATTGCCAAGACAAGCTTTGATAATAAAAAACGTATTGCGGCTATGCATGATGCAGAAAAAATTTTATTAAATGAGATGCCTTTTATGCCGATTTATTTTTATACAAATGTAAATATGTACAAACCATGGGTAAAAGGTGTTGTAGTACCTACCATTGGAGGTTTTCAAGAATTTCGCTGGGCTTATGTTGAAAAGTAAAGATGTGCAAGGTATGCATGGTTAATTTCATGCATGCCTTTCCTTTTCTTGGAGGGAATTTTTGAGCTAAGGAGGAGATTGAAGTGGCTCGCTATATATTACGGCGAGTAGGGACAATGTTGCTTGCGCTGTTTTTCATTGTATCAGCAACATTTTTCATGCTGAAAGCAATTCCCGGCGGTCCCTTTGCATCAGAAAAAAAATTACCCCCATCTATTGAAGAAAACATCACCAAAAAATATCACCTGGATGACCCCTGGTACATTCAGTATAGAGATTACTTGATTCGTACCGCCGAATTTGACCTGGGGCCTTCTTACAGATATGAAGGCAGGACTGTTAATGATATTATTGCTGATGGTTTTCCCGTTTCAGCACAACTTGGATTTGTAACAGTCCTGATTTCCATAGTTACAGGGATATCTTTAGGCACTATAGCTGCTTTAAACCGGAATAAGTTTCATGATTATTTTGCTATGATTTTGGCTACATTAGGCTTTTCAGTTCCGAGCTTTATTGTAGCCTTTATATTAATGTATATATTTGCATATAAGCTGAGACTACTTCCTCCGGCCCTGTGGGGGACCTGGAAACATCTGGTTTTGCCCGCTGTTTCTTTATCCTTCGTGCCAACTGCTGTAATAGCCAGACTTATAAGGTCTAACATGGTTGAAGTTTTACAACAGGATTATATAAAAACAGCTAAAGCCAAGGGTTTGAAAAAAACTATAGTAATTTACAGGCATGCTTTACGGAATGCAATTACCCCTGTAGTAATTTACCTAGGTCCGCTTGTAACGGGCATCTTTACAGGAAGTTTTGTTATTGAGCATATTTTTGCCATACCGGGCTTAGGGAGACACTTTGTAATGAGTATACAAAACCGTGATTATACTGTAATCCTAGGAATTACTGTTTTTTATAGCCTTTTTTTGATGACTATGAATTTAGCGGTGGATATTATGCTTACTGTCATTGACCCAAGGGTACAGCTTGTAGATGAGAAGAGGTGATCAATGTGGCGCCAAATACACCTCGAGATGATCAGGCGGCTCAGGCGCTTACCTATGAGCAAGAATTATTTAAGCCTCTAAAAAAGAATAATCTTCAAAATGAACTTAATACAACTTTAAATATTATTTACCGGCAAAATGTATGGTGGAGACTAAAGGAAAATAGATTAGGTTTTAGCGCTTTAGCAATCATTATACTTCTTTCTATACTGGCAATAATTGGCCCTTATTTAACTCCCTTTTCTTATTCCGGACAAATTCTTGCTTTAAAAAATAAAGCTCCCGGTTATACATTTTATTTGAAATATAAGGAAAACAGTAATGGTACCATCAAAATTATTGAATACTCCGAAAAACCACTAAAAAATGAAGAAGGGTTCAAGGTAGAGAAAAGAATTTTCTGGTTTGGTAGCGATGCCTTAGGACGTGATCTGTTTACCCGTTTGTGGCATGGGGCAAGGATCTCGCTTTTTATAGGAATCGTTACCGCATTTATAGTTTTTATAATAGGTGTGACTTATGGTGGAATAGCAGGCTACTTTGGAGGTTGGATAGATGAAATTATGATGCGCATTGTAGAAATACTTGCCGGTATCCCGTTTTTACTGTACGTAATTTTACTAATGGTTTTACTGGAGCCCGGCCTTAAAGCTATCTTAATTGCTCTGGGGGTTGTTTACTGGCTTCCTTTGGCACGTTTGGTAAGGGGGCAAATTTTATCCCTTAAAGAGCAAGAGTATGTTGATGCTGCCCGTGTTGCAGGAGCCGGTAGCTGGAGAATTCTTTTTAAGCATTTACTACCTAATGCACTGGGCCCTATTATTGTTTATGTAACTTTAGCAATACCTGAAGCCATATTTACGGAAGCCTGGTTAAGTTTTGTAGGGCTTGGTGTTGGGGCCCCTATTGCCAGCTGGGGTTCTTTAGTTAAAGAAGGCTTTCAAGGAATCGGTTCCTACCCCTGGCAATTATTTTTTCCGGCATTTTTCATCACATTAACCATACTGGCATTTAATATTTTGGGTGACAGTTTGAGGGATGCCTTTGATCCCAGGTGCGGCTTACCGGTTGTTACATCCCCACGCTCCAAAAGTGTCAACAGGTTGACTAAGAACTTCTAAAATAAAAATATAGTGGTAGAAAGAGAGAAAAAAGTTTTTTTGTCTAAAATATTCATTATACCAAAAAAATTAAAAAAAAAGAAGGAAAATTGATGGTCATGTAGAATATACCAAATTACAGGAGGAATGAATGTGCTTCTTGATATAGTGGTAATCAGCGTTATAATTGGATTTCTAAGAAAAGGGAACTTAAAAGGTAATTTAGATTTTAGGTACACCTGGATTGTTCCGGCTGTCTTTATTATTCAAATTTTTGGAACATGGCTTTTGCCTCAAAGTTTGAAGCCGCTGGCGGTGGTCTGTTCATATCTAGGATTATTGGTTTTTGTTGGATTTAATATTAGGAAGCAGTATATTCAGATTATTGCTCTTGGGATAATTTTAAATATTATACCAATTGTTGCTAATGGCGGAATGATGCCTGTGTCCTTAGGAGCGGCAACAAAGGTTGGTTATGATGTTACACCTCTATTAGAAGGAACGGTTTTTAAACAACAGGCCTTAACCGATGCAACAGTATTAGGTTTTTTAGGTGATGTTATTCCATTAAAGTACCCTATTCCCAGGGTCATTAGCCTTGGTGATATAGCGATTTTTATAGGAGTGTTCTTACTGCTGCAGGATTTTATGGGCAGACCTATTAAAATTTTTAATATAAAGACATCTAAAAACTAGGAAAAAGGAGTGATATTATGTATAAGCTTATGGCACGCTTTGGGTTTATAGTGGTATTGTTGCTGAGTGCATGGGCAGGCTGGCGTTGGTAGTAACTGAAAAAACAGAGGTGGTTTATATGTTAAGATGGTAGATATTGGCAAAACTATTATATTAATTGATTCTTATTTGAAGGGAGAATAAACATGTTAAGATTAATGGCTCGTTATGGTTTTATAGTAGTTTTATTGCTAAGTGCATGGGCAGGTTGGCGCTGGTAAAAAAAAGGATTACAAAAATTAATATCGAATAAAGCAAAGGGTAGATAGTTGGCTTGAGCTAATTGTGAGGTGTTCTATATATGAAGAAGTCCGTTATTGCATATATATTTTCCTTATTGCCCTTTGCTATTTTTTTTCTTTTTAAAGCAATACTTACTTTAAAACCAGATGACTGGTTTATACTGCTGATACTTACCGTAATGTTCATTATACTGGAAATTATGGCAATACGTTTACCAAGTGGTCCTGTTATCACTTTAACTTCCGGTTTAAGTATGGTTGCACTTTTTTGTTTTGGAATGTCGGAAGCAATTTTATCTGCATTTATCTCATTGTTAATTGTTTCTTTGCTAAAAAGATGGGAATACTATCGAACTATTTATAACATAAGTATGTATATTATTTCTATTTATTTCGCTGGTAATATTTTTTATGCATTAAACGGTGTTGCTGGTGTAATGGAAATATTAGTACCATGGCCTTATATTGGAGCAATTCTAATTTATTTTATATTAAATAGTATTCTAACAGCAGGGCTCTTTTCATTAATTCAGAAAAATAACGTTTTGATAATTTGGTACAGGATGATGAGTGAAAGCTTTAAGGTATATATTGCTGAACAAATATTGGCATTCGCCTCCGCCTTTATGTTTATTAACCAGGGATTTATAGGTATATTTTTGCTAATTATTTTTTTAGTTATGCTGCAAATGGTTTTCCGCAGTCACTACAATCTTTTTAAAAAAGAAAGAGAACGGGCTGTAGAATTAGAAGCAATTTTAAATACTGCTGAAAGTGGTATTTTGATGATTGACCGCCTCGACAACGTTAAAATGGTTAACAAGCGATTTGGCGAGATTTTTAATATCCAGCAGGAACTAAAGGATATTACTGTTAATAACCTCTTTCAATTGTTGCATGATAAATTAATAAATAAAGAAAACTTTTTGGAACTATTGAAAAAATCTAAAACTGCTCAGAACATTGAAGTTTTATCTAAGGAGAATAAGAAAAAGGTTGTTAAGGGTTTTGCTGCACCCGTTTTGGAAGAAAATGAGGAGATAGGTAGAATAGTAACTTTAACCGACATAACTGCAGAATGGGAAAAGAATCAACAACTTCAAGAGCTTTATGAATCTGCAATTCGTTCCCTGGCTGCTGCTGTTGATGCCAGGGATACATATACCAGTGGGCACTCTAGCAGAGTTTCTGATTTTTCAGTTGCCATTGGCAAAAAGATAAAATTACCAGACAATGAGATTGAAGTTTTACGTTTTGCTGCTCTACTTCATGACATAGGGAAAATTGGTATTGATGATAAAATACTTCGAAAACAGGGACCCCTTAATAATTTTGAAAGGGCTAAAATGATGGAACACCCCATAAAGGGCGTAGCAATCTTAGAAGAAGTTCATGCTTTTAAAGAGTTGATACCCATTATAAAGTATCATCATGAGAGATTTGACGGAAATGGTTACCTGGAAGGACGGAAAGATGAGGATATTCCTTTAGGCGCGCGAATCTTAGCAGTTGCTGATGCTTTTGATGCAATGACATCAAATAGAAGCTATCGAGCAGCTTTAACGGTAGAAGAAGCCCTTAGGCGCTTGCAATCAGGGAAGGGAAGCCAGTTTGACCCGGTTCTTGTTGATGTTTTTGTTTCCATGGTTAAACAAGGCGAAATTACATTAAAGAAAAATACTCTTGAGGGAACTAATGAGTTCCATTTTAATGAAATTAATCTTGAAAATGAAACAGAAAAGTCCAGAAGAATCCTTCCTCGCCATGGCAAAGTAATATCTATTCTATATCAGATTTCTTTGGAAAGTCGGTATATACTCCAATTGGATGTATATCTCCAAAGATTATTGGAAATACTTCATGATTTCTTAAGTCCTAATTTATACTGTTTTTATATAAGGGATCAGGAAAACCGATGTTTAAAATTAAAGGCATCAGCCGGGTTGACCGGGGAGATTAAGCTGCCTGTGGAAATATATGTGGAAGATGATAAAGTCCAGGAAATATTAAAGTTAAATAAGCCAAAGCTTTCTAAGCATAAAGATGACCATTTACTTTCTTGTTGTAGCAAAATGGAAAATACTATTACTGAAATTATTGTTCCCATTACCAATAAAGAAAACCTGGTTGGATTACTAGTAGTTAAGGTCTTTAATAATTATTCTTTCCGGGAAGATGAATTGTATCTTTTAATGACCGTAGCCAATCAGGTAGGGCAAAATATTGAGATTGCGCAGTATCACCAGGAAGTTGTTCATGCCTCGAAGTATGATTACCTCACAAATGTATATAATTATGGGCAGTTTATTAAAATTCTCAAAGAGGAGATAGAAAAGTCAAAAATATTAGGCCATCCCATATCGCTATGTATAACAGATCTGGACAACTTTAAAGACTTAAATGATAGATATGGTCATTTGATTGGAGATGAGGCACTTAAACAATTTGCTACACACCTCAAAAATAACAGCAGGGATACGGATATTGTTGCTCGTTATGGTGGAGATGAATTTGCAATTATATTCCCAAATACTCACTACAGCAGTGCACTGGAAATTACTACCCGTTTGCTTAATGGTTTGAACGGAAAAAAAGTTACCTGCAAAGCGGGAAGTTTTACTATGCCGACAACTTCATTTGGTATTGCAACCTATCCCGCTGATTGTGAAGATGTAGAAGGACTCATACAACTGGCAGATGGTAGAAAGTATCAATATGAACGCTCTACTAGCATTGCAGATACAAAGATCTTCTAATTTTCCCGTTGAAAAATTCCTGGTTTTTAAACTTCTAAAAATTATAGATCCAGATATATTGAGCCAGCATGTGCTGGCTTTTATTTTTGGATAAAATTACCAGAACAATTAACAGCAAATAATTACAGGAATTTGCTAAAATTTGTCGAATAATGAATGGGTTGATTTTAAAAGCGGTGTCATTGCAGAGCAAGAACTAGGGGGAAAAAGATGAGTGGAAAAAAGATAATGCTGACAGTTATAGCTTTAGCGCTTATTGTTGTTTCATTATTTGCCTATGGACAAAAGGTTTTGGCATATAATGTAGTGATAGGAGGAGAAGTCGTAGGACAGTTAAAGGATGCTGAAGTTCTCGAGGAAGCAATTGCCGATTTCAAGTCAAAAAAGGAGAATGAAATAGGTCAAGTAGTTAACGAGGCAGTAAACATAGAACTTCAAAGGGCCCAAATTGATGAAAAATTACTGGTGAAAGATGTCAATGAACTGGTAGAAAAAAAAGTGGTATTTACTACAAAGGCATTTTCTCTGGTTGTTGATGGTAAACCTCTTTTTTCTATGTTACATAAAGAAGACCTGGAGAATTTACTTAAACAATATAAAGCTCAATTTCTTACATCCGTAGATAAAAATGCCAAGGTTGAGTCTCTGGTTTTTGAAGAGAATGTCCGGATAGTTTCGGATCAGGTTACTCTCAATTCTATTGTGAGTATGGAAGAAGCAAAGAGAAAATTGTTTACCATGAAAGAAGAGCCCGTTATATATGAAGTAGAAAAGGGAGATAGTTTCTGGCTCATTGCTCGTGAAAACAAGACCGCAGTGGCAGATTTGATAAGATTAAATCCGGAACTGGATCCGGAAAAAATTTGGCCGGGGGATAAGGTGGTTATAAAACCCGGAAAGCCAATGCTAGACGTTATCGCTACCCTCAAAAATACCATAATTGAAGATATACCATATGAGACTCAATATAAAAAGGATAGCAGCATGTTAAGCAGAGATCGCAAAGTTATTAATCCGGGAAAAAACGGCGAAAAGGAAGTCCAATACCTGATGGTTTTGAAAAATGGCTACCAGGAATCTTTAGAAGTCTTAAATGAGAAAGTTTTAAAGGAACCGGTTACACGGGTAGTTAAGGTTGGAACCAAGAAAACCATTTCTCGGGGAGTTAGAAGAAATTACGGTGTGGTTCAAGGAAAAAGGGTGAGCAGTAATTTTGGGTGGAGAACTCACCCTATTACAGGCAGACGCAGTTTCCACGATGGTGTTGATATAGCTGCTAGCTATGGCAATGGAGCTTATGCCTATTCCTCAGGAACAGTGACCTTTGCCGGCTGGAACGGTGGTTACGGTAAAGTAGTTTATATCGATCATGGTAATGGGCTACAAACCAGATATGCCCATCTTTCTAAAATATATGTTAGAAAGGGGCAGCAAGTATCTGCCGGTCAGAAAATAGGTGCAGTGGGAAGCACCGGCAATAGTACCGGTCCCCATTTGCATTTTGAAGTGCGCAAAAACGGGACACCGCAAAATCCGTTTAATTATATTTAACCGCTCTTGCTAAACTATTTTTATATTTACCACCCCACTTCGAGCAATCGAGGTGGGTTATTTATTTTTTTAAAAGTTTTGAAGGAATTGAGAAAGTTATGTTGAATTAATTACTTAAGCAGATAATGTAGGATTGTTAAACAATTTTAGAACTAAATATTATCAATTAATACAAAAGTCGAACTTTTTGTAAAATAGGTTAAATAAGTAAAATAAGGGGGAATATAATGAGTGATATAATGAGACAAATTCCGTTTAAAAAACTGGTCAATTGGGTATTGGATGAGTACAAAAAAAATCAGACTATCTTCGGGATACCAGAAGATAAATTTTACAGGAAAAACAGTACAAATAGTATAGAATTTTTTGGAGAACCTCTGGAGAGTCCTGTCGGTCCTGCTGCCGGTCCGCATACACAACTGGCACAAAATATAGTTGCTTCCTATCTTTGCGGTAGTAGATTCTTTGAATTAAAAACCGTACAAATACTGGATGAATTGGAAATTAATAAACCTTGTATTTCTGCAAACGATGAATGTTATAACACAGAATGGTCAACTGAACTTACTGTTTCAGGCGCTTTTGAAGAATATGTTAAGGCATGGTTTTTACTTCATTTGCTGCACAAAGAAATATTTAAGCGTGATGAACGTTCCTTCATCTTTAATATGAGTGTTGGCTATGATTTAAAGGGAATTAAATCTGAAAAAGTTAATAATTTTATTGAAGGATTAAAGGATGCATCCAATACGGCAATTTTTAAGGAGTGCCGGATGATCCTTAAAGAAGTAGTTGATAAATTTACGAATGTTGACGAGAAGTATATTGACGGTATTTCACCGCAGATTTGTAACTCTATCACTCTTTCCACATTACACGGTTGTCCCCCGGGAGAAATAGAATCAATCTGCAGATATCTTATAGAAGAGAAAAAGCTGCATACTTTTGTTAAGATGAATCCAACCCTATTAGGTTATCAATATGTAAGAAACACCTTTGATAAAATGGGCTACAATTATATCCAGTTAAAAGAAGAATCCTTTACACATGATTTGCAGTATGATGATGGAGTTGGTTTACTAAAAAGACTGAAAGCATTTGCTAAAGAAAATAATAAAGAATTCGGCGTAAAGCTTTCCAATACTTTACCGGTGAAAATTACCAGGGGAGAATTGCCTGGTGAAGAGATGTACATGTCAGGAAAAGCGCTTTACCCCCTGACCATTAACCTTGCTTTTAAACTAGCTACAGAATTTGATGGAGACCTGAAAATTTCCTATTCTGGAGGAGCTGATTTCTTTAATATTGCCCGTATCTTCCAAACAGGTATACAACCAATTACAATTGCTACAACTTTATTGAAACCGGGCGGCTATATGCGCATAAAGCAGATAGCGAAGGAACTGGAGCCAAACCTGAAGAGCGATTTTAACAAAATTGATTTGCAAAAACTAGGTCAACTAGCCCAAAGCGCCTTTGAGGATGCCAATTATCTCAAAGAAAAAAGGGCAGGTAGCAGCAGAAAAATAGCAAAGGAATTACCTTTACTTGATTGTTTTACTGCTCCCTGTACCAGTGGTTGTCCCATAGGTCAGGATATACCGGAATATGTTAGATTGGTTGGAGAAGGGAAATATAACGAAGCTTATGAAGTTATCGTTTCTAAAAACCCGCTGCCATTTATTACGGGAACAATTTGTAACCACAACTGTATGAATAAATGTACCCGTTTAGATTACGATGATTCTGTACTGATCCGTGAACAGAAACTAATTGCTGCGGAAAATGGTTATCAGGCCTTCATGGCAAAAATCTCAAAACCGGAACCTCAAAGTTCAGCAAAAGTAGCCATTATTGGTGCCGGTCCGGCTGGCCTATCTGCAGGTTACTTTCTGGCTAAGGCAGGAATAGATGTTACTATATTTGATAAAAGGGAAAGAGCGGGCGGAACTGTGGAACATGTCATTCCAGACTTTAGAATTTCTAGAGCTGCCATTGAGAATGATATGGAATTAATAAAGAGAACGGGTGTGAAGTTTGAACTTGGAGTAGACGCAGACTTTTCCGTAGATAAGTTGAAAGATGATGGCTTTAATTATATCTTCCTGGCAATTGGAGCAGGAAAAGCTAATCCTCTAAAATTGGAAAGTGACGGACAAAATGTATTGAATGCCGTTGATTTTCTTGAAGGATTTAATAGAAATAAAAATGGATTAAACCTGGGTAAAAATGTTGCAGTTATTGGCGGTGGCAACACAGCTATGGATGCAGCAAGGGCTGCGCTACGGGTAGCTGGAGTGGAAAATGTTTATATTATCTATAGAAGAACTAAGGAATATATGCCTGCTGATAAAGAAGAATTAGAACTGGCATTAAGTGAGGGTGTAATCTTTAAAGAGCTTCTTTCGCCCCAATCCTTATCCGGTGGAGTATTGAAGTGTCAAAAGATGAAACTTAGTAAAGCCGATGCTTCCGGTAGAAAAAGACCTGTTGCTATAGAGGGCGAATATGAAGAATTGACTATTGATACTGTTTTATCAGCCATTGGAGAGCTTGTGGATTTCGACGTTTTACAAAAAAATGGTATAGAAGTTGATGAGAAAGGTAACGTTACAGTAAATCCTGAAACAAACGAAACAAATGTGGAAAATGTATTTATTGGTGGAGATGCACTTACCGGTCCCGCAACTGTTGTGGAAGCTATTGCAGATGGAACCAGGGTAGCTCAAGCAATTATTGCAAAAGAAAATCTTGTCGGGGAGAAAGAAGCAGTAAAAGATATGGAATTTGACAATCAAAAGAGGCTTGCGGAAATTACTCTTAAAAAGGGTCATTTAAAAGCGCCGTCACAAGAAGCCAAAGAAGCGGACAGGTGCCTGGAATGTAACTTTGTTTGTAATATCTGTACTGAAGTTTGCCCTAACAGGGCAAATGTTGCAATTAAAGTTGAAGACCGGAATTTTAACAGCTTAAATCAAATTATTCATATTGATGGAATGTGTAATGAATGCGGAAACTGTGAAACTTTCTGCCCGTACAAAGGCGCTCCCTATAAGGATAAGTTGACACTGTACTGGAGTGAGGAAGACTTTACAAATAGCCAAAATAACGGTTTTCTTTTAACGGAAGATGGTCAAGAGCCTACCTTTATATTTAGGCTGGCTGATGAAATCCTAAGTGCTAAATTTAATAAGAAGGGAGAAACCGGTGCACCCATTGATCCTGCAATTGCTGCACTAGTCTGGGCCACCTTTAAGAAATATAAATACCTGTTTTAAGTAGAAATAAAGACCTTAGCTTTTCCGGTTGGAAAAGTTGAGGTCTTTTCCTTTTCTATCATAAGGTTAAAAGCTGAACGAGAACATTACCGGAGCCATTTCAGCTTTGTTATTTCGCCTGGAGCTCAAAAATTGAAATTAGTGACCTTGTCTCGGGTTATTAAAGCTAGGCGGTGTAGGTTGCGGAGCTTGATAATGCTTGCCGGGGGATGACAGGTCAAAGTAAAGTTTCGAGTCTTTCGTGACACCGAAATCCTTATTAGATGCTTGATCCTGCACCTTGTTCAGCGCTTCCCTAAATAAAGCGTTATGGGCCTCTTCGCGGTTTAAGAGAAAATCAATTGTTTGTCTGACGTACCTGTCATTTATTTGGCGGTGTAGATACTCGTAGACAACTTTTGCATTTTGTTCGGCGGCAATGTTTGATAATAAATCAGCTGCTATATCACCGGTGACACTGACATAGTTTGCAGTCCATGGTACTCCTGATGAGTTTACAAGCATAGGAGAGAGCCCGCCTAAGGTATGAGATTCAATTCCCCCTGCCTGCACTTGTTGCGCATTAACGTCGTGGCCGTTTAGAAGATTGATGGTTTGGGCCACCATTTCCATATGACTGAGTTCTTCTGCTCCAATATCCAGGAAAAGGTCCTTAATAGCCGGGTCTTTAATACGAAAACTCTGGGATATATACTGCAATCCCGCTTTCAGTTCACCGTTAGGTCCACCCAATTGTTCCTGTAACATTGCAGCATATTGTGGATTAGGTCTTTCAACTCTAACATCCTGTAACAACTGTTTGTCATGTTTAAACAATTTAACACACCTCCTGAAATTTAGTGAAATTCTATGTCAATGTGTTTTCTGTTATCGCCTGCAGCTTTTGGCATTCTTATTTCCAAAATGCCATTTCTATAGGTGGCCTTTGTTCCTTCCGACTTTACCCTGCTCGGTAAAGTGATGGACCTGTGAAAGCGCCCCATATAACGTTCTCTTCTAAACATTTGCTCTTCTCTAACTTCATTGGTTCTAGCAATGTTTCCTGAGATTTCAAGTACATTGTCCTTTACTTCTACTTGAACATCCTCTTTCTTTTCAAGACCCGGTAATTCACAGGAAACTACAACTTCATTTTCTGTTTCATGGATATCCACCCTTGGACCGGCAAAGCCCCTCTCAAAGAAAGTTGGGTAATCAAAAAGCCTATCCATTTCGCGTCGCCAGTTTTCCAGATTTCTAAAAGGATCATAGGGAATTAATGGCATAATAAATCACCTCTGGGAGTTTTTATTTTAATTTTGTGTAAAAATAAATATATTTATTCAGCCATGATTTGCCATATAAAAAAGCTGTTCTCCTGTGTTTTAAGAGAACAGCTTTTGCTCTTTATTTTACTTTTCTATATGCTTCTGCCAAAAATTCAACCGGATGCTTAACTTCAAGTTTCAGATCATGTTCAACAAGCCCGTGACCCAGCTGCATTGAGCAAGCGGGGCAGGAGGTAGTAACACAATCTGCAGAAGTATCCATAATTGAAACTATTTTAGAGTCTAAAATTTTTCTGGATAAATCATAATGACTGATTCCAAAGGTTCCTGCGCCGCCGCAGCACTGATCAGCGCCATCCATTTCAATAAGTTCCACACCTGGAATTAGCTTTAAAATTTTTCTCGGCTCTTCTTTAATTCCCTGACTTTTGACCAGATGGCACGGGTCGTGATAAGTGACAGTAGTCTTAGGCAGCTTTTCTAAATTTGCATTTAAATCGATTTCGTCTACCAGGAATTTATTTAAATCATAAATTTTTCCTTTAAAATGGGTTACGGCAGCTGGTAAGCCTTCGGCAAATAACTGGTCATAATAGTCTCCCTGGAGCATACTGCTGCAGGAGGCACAATCACTTATAATTACATCAACATCAAAATCATAGAATAATTTAAAGTTATTCTCCGTCATGGTTTTGGCAGAAACAACATCTCCATTTGCAATATGAGGCATCCCGCAACATTGTAAACCCTTTGGTGTTATTACCTCGCAGCCGTTAACTGTTAAGACTTCAATAGTTGCATGGGCCCTTGCTGGGTAAAAAAGGTTAGTAGCACATCCCAGAAAATACCCTACGCGAACTTTTCTTTTTCCTTTTGCAGGTGTAACTTCCGCAATATTTTTACTGGCCATTTTTCCGGATACAGGTGCAGTTAATTTATTGGCCTTTTCCAAATCACTTGATATCAAACCCAGAAGGCCTGTTTTGTCAGCTAGGCTTTTAATTCCGGTAACTTGAGAGGTTTTCAGTAAAAAATGGGCTGTCTTTAAACTTTTTTGATCTTTAAACAGCTTAGAAAGCAGGAGTCTTTTTACATTATCCTTGCTGTGATCCTTGAGATGGTTGCGCATAGCCACAACAAGTTGATCAACCGGTATGCCTGAAGGGCACTCTTTACTACAGGATTTACATAGCAAACAACGGCTGGCCCTACGGGCAAGCGCTGAATCAGGTTCCAGTTCTCCATCACGTAGAAGCTGTGTTAAAAATACATGGGATCTGGGGGCAGCTCCTTCATTTTTTATTTCTTTGAAGAGAGGACATACTGAACGGCACTGACCACAGCGAACGCATTTTCGTATTAGGTCCTTAACTGCCGGGACTTGCTGCAGCATTTTATTGCTCCTCCCTTTCCGGCAATAGCTTTCCGGGATTCATGATCCCTTTGGGATCAAGCGCTTTTTTAATGATATACATAACATCTAGAGCTTCCCCGTGTTCCTCCCTGGCATACTGGGATCTTACCGCACCTATACCGTGTTCTCCTGTAGTGCTGCCGCCAAGCTCAATTGCCGTTCTGTGAATTTCATCTACAAGTTTATTGGCCAGTTCTACTTCTGCCGAATCTTCAGGATTTATGACAGGTGCCGTGTGCACATTTCCATCACCTATATGGCCGTAATTTACAACACCTATCCCGTATTTTTTACCAATTTCCTTGATACGGCGCAGGGATTCCGTAACTTTATTTAACGGCACACTGATATCCTCACCGGCAAAGACACGACTGCCGTCGGGGCGAACTCGTGCAGCAGCTGTAGCTGTTACGCTGCGTCCCTGCCATAATTCAGCCATCCTTTTGGGGTCAGTTGACCATTCTACCTTAATAGCTCGATTCTTTGCAATACGTGCCACTTCATTACCTTCCCACTCAACACTGGCAGGATTACCATCCAGTTCAAAGAGAAGGATTGCTTCGGCATCCGGCAGGTTGATTTCAGGTTTATATTCATTTACTGCTTTAATTGCTGAGGAATCAAGTATCTCTATACCAGAAGGTAAAATGCCGCTTTTGTAAACATCCAAAACAGTCTTAGGAGCATTTTCCAAATCATCATAAACAGCCATTAATATGCCCCTTGCTTTAGGCTTAGGCCAGAGGCGCAGGCGAATTTTTGTAACTACGCCCAGGGTACCTTCTGAACCTATAAATAATTTGGTTAGGTTCATGCCGGAGACATTTTTTATGGCCCGGGACTTTACACCACCTGTTGTTATAACTTTGCCATCGGGCAGTACCACTTCAAGGCCTAGAACGTATTGTTCGGTTGTGCCGTATTTTACAGCCCTCAGCCCGCTGCTGTTGTTGGCAACCATACCTCCGACAGTACACATTTTTGAGCTGCCGGGGTCAGGAGGAAAAAATAAGCCGTATTGAGCTAAATGTTCATTAAGCTTAGCATGTACAACACCGGGTCTGAGTTGAACCTGCATATTTTCAGTATCTACTTCTTCAATGGTATCCCAGGCCGCCAGATCCATAACGATGCCGCCCTTAACAGCTAAAGCGCCACAGGTCTCACCGCTACCCGCGCCCCTGGGGGTCACAGGAATCTCGTGCTTGTATGCAAATTTCATCACTTCGCTTACTTCTTGCGTACTGGTAGGCAGAACCACCGCATCAGGAATATAGCGGTTGTTTCTTGCTTTAAAGGAACTGTCATATGAATAGCTAAGCAAATCTAATTTTTCATAAAGCACCTTATCAGGACTCAGAATTTTTTTTAATTCTCTCACCAACTGTTCTGATTGCATAAAATTCTCCTCTCCAATAAAAGAAATATTAAATTATATTATATAAAAAAATTACAGGTTTGTGGGAAAGTTGCAATAAAAATATTGTAAATAGAATCATTTGTTAAAGGAAGTAAAAATTTATGTACTTTCGAAATTGAATCTTTACGGTAAGATCTGAAGGGTTTTCCTTTTAAGTCATCAAGATATTTTTTCTTTGGAAGCAGGTATTAGTCGCTCTATGTCGAATTTTGAAAGTGGATTAAGCGCTTAATAATGTCAACCAAATTTAAACTGAGGGAGCAGATATATGAAAAAGCCAATTTTAATAGCAGTTTTTATATTTACAATTTTATTAACTACAATCGTAGCCTCTGCCGTATTAGTTGATGATAAATCCTTACCTGTTCAAACAGGTGAGAATAAGAAAAGTTCTGAATTTAATTCTGAATTAAATAAAATTGAAGAACCTGCTGAAAGTGATGAAACAACAGGTAATAAAGAAGATAAAGATGGAGGTAGTGATAAAGACTTAGATGCAGCTATAGACACAGATAAAAAAATAGATCCAGATCTTATACCCCAGGAATCGCCAGAAAACCAGAAGCCGGTTTTTGAATACCCTGATGCTGTTCGTGGCATTTATGTAACAGGTCATTCCGCCGGAGGAGCGCGTTTCGAGAAGTTATTAAAGTTGGTTGATGAAACTGAACTAAATGCAATGGTTATAGATATTAAAGATGATTACGGAAATATAACATTTAAACTAGAGGGGACGAACTTTGATGAGTATAGTAAAAACTATATCAAAGATCCTAAAAAGCTCTTAAAAACACTGGCAGAACATGAGATATACCCAATTGCAAGAATTGTTGTTTTTAAAGATTCAGCCTTGGCAAAAAAAAATCCTGAGTATTCTTTTAAGAGAAAAGATGGTTCAATCTGGAGAAACAGGCGTAAGGAAGCCTTTGTAAACCCCTTCATTTTTGAAGTTTGGAAACACAATGTGGAAATAGCAAAAATAGCAGCAGAACTGGGATTTCAAGAGATACAATTTGACTATGTAAGGTTTCCGGAGGGCTTTGAAAAGAAACAAGATTATTTGACCTATTCGCTTGGAAAATATAATGAGGAAGAATTATTACCTCGCTTAAAAGAAGAGTGGGAAAACACCCCTGTTGATAAAAGGGCAGAGGAACCTCCCGGTTATGACCCTGTTCAGGCACGTGTTACAGCAGTTACAGATTTTGTGCGGTATGCATATAACGAACTGCACCCTCTGGGCGTAAAGGTCTCAGTAGATATCTTCGGTTATACTGCAACACGATCTGAAGCGCCCGGGATAGGGCAAAACTTTGTTAAAATATGTGAAAATGTAGATGTCATTTCTGCAATGATTTATCCAAGCCACTGGAGTCCCGGGTACTTCAATATCCCAAAACCGGATAAGGAACCGTATAGGCTTGTTAAAGAATATGTTGCTGCTGAAAAGGAAAAATTTTCGCAGATGTCCGAGCCTCCTATCTCCAGGCCATGGATTCAAGATTTTACCGCTACGTGGCTACAAAAGGGTAACTATATAGTATATGGTAAAGATGAGGTTGAGGCACAAATTAAAGCGCTAAACGAGGGTGGAATTAAGGAGTTCCTTATCTGGAATCCTGTGAATAAGTATACTCCCGGGGTAGATTATACTCCAATTGAAGAGCAGAAGAATGAAAATTAGTTTAGATAAAAAATTAGGGCCTTTTTGCCCATTCTATTCTCTAAAAATTAAGGATAATCCTATTGACACTATAATTGGAAAGGATATGTAACCTATAAAGCTTTCAATGATAACAATAAGCTGCATTATTTCATTGACAGGCGATATATCGCCATAGCCTACTGTTGCCAAAGTGATTGAGCTGAAGTAAAACCATTTAAAATAACTGTCCTCGGCTATAGTATTTACTGCTATTAAATAGTAGATAGCTCCAAAGATGGCTACTATTAATAAATAACATAAAATTACAAGTATGATAAATTCCTTGAGCATATTTAAATTTTTAATTTGTTTAGATAGCTTAACTAATCCGGGGAAGTTTTTGAAAAGAAAAAAAGAAAAGGCAAGGATTAAAAGAATCACTACCGACAAACAAATGAAAGAGTAGCTGCGTTGTGAATTCAATAAAAA
Organism: Clostridiales bacterium; assembly: GCA_020063565.1. GTDB lineage: Bacteria > Bacillota > DSM-16504 > Desulfitibacterales > JAICDB01 > JAICDB01. The sequence goes on from JAICDB010000002.1 coordinate 157,455, forward strand.
GACAGCAACGATACCAAGGCAAAATGTATATGCAGATATAAAAAATAGGTCTAATTTCTTCATAAAAAACCTCTTTTTTTATTTATTACATAAATATAAAGATGACATTAAATTAGAACAGTAATTTCATAATAAATTATTTATTGCATAAAAAATATAAAATTTTATAGAGGAAAATGTTATAATTTATAGAAAGTAATAGTAACAATTTTTTTAGTTATAGTATTTATATTTGCATTTTATACTGTATCTACAAAAACACCTGAAGTAAAAAATTACAAGGATAATTTTTACACTTGTGGCCTCTCTGGTATCCCTTCTTGCACATGCAAATGTTGCCTCAGCCACTACTATTGCTGCATATCAACCGGAAGTTCCTAAATCTCTAAAGTGATAAATAGGAGAGATTATATGCTAATCGTTCAAATAATTCACAACATATTACAAAATTTATTTCTTGTTTTTTCATGTTTTGGAGCTGTTGATGTTAAGGTCCCCTGGAAGCGGGGGATTGTTTTTGCAGTCCATACAATAATATTATTGGTTTTTATGGTTATCATGCTTAAGTCATTCATCACCAAGGCAACGACGATACAGGTAATTTCGGCAACATTAAGTGAATTAGGTATATTAGTATTTACGGAGGCATTTTTTATTATTAATATCTTTAGATTCTTTAATCTGGACATTGTGCAGGTGATGTCTGATATTTTTCTATATACGATGATGTTTTTCATAAGTAATTTAGGGTTTTTAGTTTTATTAATAGCTAATAAGCTGGGAGGATTTGCAATAAAAGTCTAAGATAGGGTAGATAGTATGAAAAGATCAGGAAAAGGTAAAATTATTATTACCTTAATTCTCGCACAAACATGTTTAGTACTATTTATAATAGGTGCCGATATATGGGACGAGGGTTTTCCAGCCATAGCCGCTTTTTTTTCACCAATTTTATTTTTGACAGGATTATTAGGCGTTTCCTCGTTCTTTATCGTTTTAGAAGTACTTAGGCTTATCGAAAAGGATGCACAGGCCGAAGTGACAAAATTGCAGCTTGAAGAGCTTAAAAATGAAAATTTAATTTTGCGTGAACAGCGCCATGATGTAAAAAATCATTTTCAAGTGGTTTTAGGTTTTATCCAATTGAAAAAATACGATTTAGCTGAAGATTATATAAAGCGTATTTTAAACGAGAAAAATATAAATATCAGAAAAATCGAGGGGATTAATGCTCCGGAAAATATTAAGGTGTTGTTATCAAATAAAATGGCGCTTGCGGCAGAAAAGACAATTGAATTCAATATTGATATTAGGTCTAGAATTGAAGATTATAAAATAGATACATTTGACTTAACAAGGATTTTAAGCAATTTACTTACAAATGCTTTTTATGCTGCTGAGAAAGCAAAAGACTTCAAAAGAGTCAGTCTATCTATTTGGGAGGACAGAAAACTCAATATAGAAGTAGCCAATACTGGAGTACCCATTCCAGAAAACATCAAGGACAAAATTTTTGAACCGGGATTAACAACTAAGGGTGAAAAAGGTGACGGAATGGGTTTATATATAGTAAGGAAGTTAACAAGAAAATATGGAGGAAAAGTGAACTTGATTAAGTCTGATGAGCAGGAGACGGTATTTGGAATTAAATTTCCCCTTGAATAAAAGTATAACCTTTTAGATTCTACTAAACCTCTCTGTCTAAACTCCAATTATCAAATTCCAGTCAGTAGAATGTACCCGGTTGACCGGGTACATGGCCAACCCCTTTTAACAATTCTTAGGTTTCCAATATTTAAAAGTTTTGATTAAAAGTGTTTGCTGATATAATTCAGATTTATGATACCTCAACACACCGCTATTAACTGAAAATTGAGACTATTAGCATAATGATTAAAACAATTGACATTGGAGTAGTTGTTTGCTAAACTACACTAGGGGTAAAAGTTATATTTTTAAAAAAATTGTTAGGTTTTCGTTAAATTTTTCTAGAGGGGGTTAAAGTTCTGTGAGTAGTAAAAGATCAAAGGAAATTACAGCATCGGAATTGAGGCATTCATTTGTTTTGTTTATACTTCTTTTTGCTTTTTGGGTAATACTGTCAGGCCACCTGGACTTAAAGCATCTTTCTATAGGCTTTGTTTCCGCTGTGGTTATTACTATCATAACCCGTCCCTTAATGCATATGTCCTCGACTTCCGAACCGCAAAAAACATATTTTGCATTTGATTTTCCGTATTTCAGGTATATTGCCTACTGGCCGTGGCTTCTTTGGCAGATTGTAAAGGCAAATATTGAAATAGCTCTAGTTATATTGAATCCGAACCTTCCTATAAATCCACAAATTATTACTTTTCGTAAAAAAATGTCTAACCCCCATGCTCACGTAGTTTTGGCAAATTCCATAACTCTTACACCCGGAACTGTTACTGTAGACGTTAAGGATGATTTATATTTAGTACATGCCCTAACGGACAGTGCTGCTAAAGGGCTTGTTCCCGAAGACGGGGAAGCTGAAATGCTTACAAAAGTTAGTAGTGTTTTCGGTGAAGAATGCGCTCGGACAGGGAGTGAGGTCAGTGCTTGATAAGATATTTATTGGACTTATTGTAGGTCTTGTTTTAATAATATTAATGATGTTAGTACGAGTTTTTAAAGGCCCCAGTATCTATGATCGTTTAAACGGTCTGGGTGTTATTGGGTCAGACACCATTTTGTTGATTGTTCTTATTGGTTATTATAACAAGAGAGCCGACATGTTTGTTGACATTTCGATTGCTTATGCAATTCTCGGGTTTATAGGCCTGGTAGTTATAGCTAAATATTTTGATAGGAAGGAGACCTAAACAAGATGGCAATTGTTGCGATTATTTTTTTGTTGGGCGGTTTCTTTTTTACGTTTGTAGCTGCTCTGGGCGTCATTCGCCTGCCTGATTTTTACTCTCGTCTCCATGCTTCCGGGAAGTGTGAAACACTGGGAATGGTATTATCCTTTCTTGGACTAGCTATTTATGAGGGATTCACACTAACTGCTTTAAAACTTTTTTTCATTGTAATTTTTATATTTATTGCAAACCCTACTGGTACTCATATTTTAAGCCGGGCTGCCTATAGAAGTGGTATAAAACCATGGACCAGAAAGGGGGAATAGGTAATGCTCGAGTTAAGTATGCTAACCATACTTCTTTTTTTATTGGTCTTAACGGGTGTTACTGCACTGGTTGTTCGGGATATTCTTGCAGCCATTATTTTGTTCAGCGCCTTTAGTTTTTTTGCTGTATTGTTATATCTCGTACTTGGGGCTCCTGACGTGGCATTTACAGAAGCGGTTATAGGTGTGGTATCAACTGTATTCTTTGTTGCAGCTCTTAAAAAATTGGGTAGGAGGTACGTGTCATGAGGATTGTCTCAACTCTGCTCTTAATATTCTTTACATTCATTGTATTTTATGCTGCCGCCGGACTGCCCGATGTAGGTGATCCAAATAGTGCGCCATCTACCCATGTTTCCCCAAGATATATAGAAAAGGCATATGAAGAAATACATTCGCCGAATGTTGTTACGGCTGTACTGGCCGATTACAGGGGTTATGATACGCTTGGTGAGACAACTGTAATATTTACAGCAGGCATAGCAACAGTTTTGATATTGCGTGCAGGTCATAAAAAGAGCGATCAGGGAGGGAAAAGAGAATGAATAAGCCCTTTGGTAGCATAGTTTTAGACATATCATTTAGATATTTGGTACCTTTTATTCTTATGTACGGTATTTATGTATTAATTCATGGAGAATACAGCCCGGGAGGGGGGTTCCAGGCTGGTGCACTGCTGGCAATAGGAATTATCCTTGCCAGGCTTATTCAGGGCGAAGAATCTTCCTTTAATATTTCCGGAGATACTGCCGTGATTTTGGCAGGCCTAGGAACGTTAATTTTTGCAGGTGTGGGTGTTATTTCCCTTATATGGAGTGGAAACGTCCTTGAATATGGTGTTTTTCCGCTAAATGTTCATAAGGAAAGTGAACTTCATCCGCTAGGGATACTTGGCATAGAGATAGGTGTTACTATTTGCGTTGCTGCTGTAATTATTGCAATCTATGACGCACTTACCAGAAGGGATGACGCTATATGATGGAAAATTTGATGTCCGGTTATCTGATTTACTGGTTGATCGGTGTACTTTTTGTTATAGGAATTCATGGAATTATCCAAAAGAATAATTTTATAAAAAAGATTATGGCAATGAATATTATGCAAGTAGCAGTTATTATCTTTTTCCTTGTCTTGGGACAAAAAACCGGCGCTACTCTTCCGATTTTGATTCATGGTGTTGAGGGAGCGGAAAACTATATCAACCCTCTTCCGCATGCACTAATGCTTACGGCAATTGTAGTCAGTCTTAGTACGACCGGGGTAGCTTTGGCGCTGTTATTGAGAATCCAAAAGCATTTTGATGAATTAGAAGAACCTGACGTATTGCGAGGGATGGACCAATGAGAGAACACATTCCAGCTTTAATAGCAATTATACCTTTAATGGCGGCTTTAATAGCTCCTGTAGTTGCATACTTTTCAATGTGGTTGGTGCGGGGGATTTCAATTTTAGCAATTTTGACAGCACACATTTTTTCCTTAAATGCGCTTTACCACTCTTTGACAGTGGGTACTTGGCATTACTATTTTGGCGATTGGGCGCCCCCCTGGGGTATTGAATATGTAATTGATCCCTTATCCGGTAGTATGGCATCGCTGGTGTCATTTATCAGCCTTTTGGTTGCTTTTTATGCTGGCCCGTATTTAAAAGATGATACCTGGTTGAAAAAGGGGATTTTTTACGGGCTTTATTTGCTGATTACTTCCGGTCTATTGGGCATGGTAATTACAGGCGACTTGTTCAACCTATATGTATTTCTGGAGATATCCTCACTGGCAACTTATGCAATAATAGCCTCGGGAGGTCGTAAAGCTACTGTTGCCGCATTTCGCTATCTTTTGATAGGTACCATTGCAGCTTCTTTCTACCTTCTGGGAATAGGATATCTTTACGCTGTAACAGGAACACTGAATATGGCGGATATGGCAGGTAGAATCCAGGAATTAATGAGTTCGCCGGCTGTGTTAATCGGAATTGCCATGATTGTGGTGGGCATGGGACTTAAAGCAGCTGTATTTCCCATGCACGGTTGGCTACCGGACGCATACACGTATGCCCCGCCTCAGGTAACAGCGTTTATTGCGGGTGTAATGACCAAGGTAAGTGCCTATGTTCTCTTTAGAGTTACGTTCTTTGTTTTGGGCGCTGCCAATGGACCCGTATATGCCGCTCTGACTGTTATGGGCTGGATTGCTGCTGTAGGAATAGTTATGGGTTCCGTTATGGCAATTGCTCAAAAGGATTTCAGACGGATGCTCGCATATTCTAGTGTGGCACAAATTGGATATATTGTACTAGGTATCTCTCTAGGCAATATGCTCGGGCTTATAGGAGCGTTACTGCATATCTTAAATCACGCAGTTATGAAAAGTTGTTTGTTTCTTGTAGCCGGTGGAATAAAGTGGCGTACGGGAGAGCACAGTATAGCAAAACTTGCTGAATTGAGCGGAAAAATGCCTCTTACCATGGGAGCATTTTTGGTTGCGGCTCTTTCAATGGTCGGGTTACCCCCTACTGCCGGATTCTTCAGCAAGTGGTATCTAGTGTTGGGGGCCTTGGATGCCAATATGTGGCCCTTTGTTATAGTTATTATTCTTAGCAGTCTTTTAAATGCAATCTACTTCTTTAGAGTTATTGAAAATTTCTTCCTGAAAAAGCGAGAGGCTGGCGAGGCTGTCAAAAGGGAAACTGGTGCTCCTAAAGAAAGTCTGGAACTTCCGGTTACAATGTTAATACCAATAGTGATACTTGGTATAGGAATCTTGGCAATAGGGATTTTGAACAGCCAGATCGTAACAAATATCTTGCAATATTCAGTTCCGGGAGGGGGTTTATAAATGGAGTTTGTACTGGATTACCGACCTTTATGGGCAGTACTGATATCGCTTATTGCTGCTGCATTAATAATGGTTAGCGGCAGATATCCCAATCTTCGTGAAACATGGACCATAGCTGCGGCAGTAGGAAAGATAATTATAGTATATTCCATGCTTCCTGCTGTTCTCTCGGGGCAGGTTTTGGAAATGGAACCCATCGATATTGTACAAGGAATTTCTTTGCACCTACGAGCTGATAGTATGGGAATGATATTTGCTGCCCTGGCATCCTTATTATGGCTTGTAACGTCATTTTACTCAATAGGATATATGCGGGGCGACAAGGCAAAACATCAAACAGGTTACTTTGCAAGTTTTGCAGTTTGTCTTTCGGCAACAATGGGTATTGCCTTTGCAGCGAACCTTATAACATTTTTTGTTTTTTATGAGATTTTGACAATAGCAACTTATCCTCTAGTTATCCATAAGAGAAATCAAGAGGCAATAAACGGGGGTCGCAAATACTTGGCCTACACATTGATTGCGGGACAATTATTTTTGATAGGAATAATTTGGACCCAGATTATAGCTCCCGGAGGAGAGTTTGTACCGGGAGGCTTTATGGCAGGTAAGGCAACTGCCGGTACGTTAAGCATTATTTTTACACTTATGATTTTAGGAACCGCAGTAAAAGCAGGTGTTATGCCGCTGCACGGCTGGCTTCCAACTGCTATGGTAGCACCGACTCCGGTCAGTGCGCTGCTTCACGCAGTGGCTGTTGTTAAAGCAGGAGCGTTCGGTATTCTAAGGATAATAGGATATGTTTTTGGTCCCGAATTACTGAACCAACTAGGTGTAGCAGATGTTCTGGCCTGGATTGCTGCCTTTACAATAATAGTATCTTCTCTGATAGCAATGAAACAGGATCATTTGAAAAGAAGGCTTGCCTTTTCGACAATAGGCCAGTTATCCTATGTGGTTCTCGGTGGTGCGCTTCTTACCCCCCTTGGCTTGCTGGGAGGGATGTATCATATAGTAGCCCACGCTTTTATGAAAATAACCCTCTTTTTCTGTGCAGGGGCAATTCATATTCGGACACATAAGGATTATATCAGTCAGATGCGCGGGATAGGAAAACAAATGCCCATAACAATGGCTGCATTTACACTAGCTTCCTTTGGAATTGCAGGCTTCCCCTTTATAGTAGGTTTTATAAGTAAGTGGAACCTTGCAATTGGGGCTCTGCAAGCGGGAAAAGCACTTTATGTAGCCGTCCTTATTGGAAGTGCCATGTTAAGTACTGCATACTTGATTCCTGTAGGTTATATGGCTTTTTTTAAGGAATCCACCGAATTTAATAGCTTTGGTGAGGCAAGGCTGGACATGCTCATTCCCATTGTTATCACGGCAGTTGTTTCGGTGCTGTTGGGTATTTTCCCGAATGCGATAGCAAACTTTTATGACCTTGCAGCTATGTCGGCAAGCCAGATTGTAGATATAAGCCTGGAGCTATTAGGAGGGTTATAAGATGAGTAACAAGACGGTATATATATTGAGCGGTATTGTCGTAATAGTATCTATCCTCCTGGAAATCTTATTTGTCCATCATCATGCCCATTACTGGTGGCAGAGTTTAATAGCTTTTGATGTCTTTTTCGGTTTTTTTGGTTGTGTGCTAATTATTATTGTATCCAAAGCTGCTGGAAAATGCTTTATCCAGCGGGATGAAAATTATTATGGGGGTGAGGATCTAGATGATTGAATTCCATCCGGCATTTATCCTGATCTTGGGCGCTCTGGCTGCTGCGGTACTTCCGCGCAGACTGCGCCAATTTGCCATGATAGCAGCCCCCGTTTTAGCAATTTTGGCTGTTTATAGATTGGAATCAGGAACAGAATGGATTTATCCGTTTATTAATAATATGGATTTAATACTGCTCAGGGTAGACAAGTTATCTTGGGTTTTTGCCTTGATCTTTTGCATTATGGCACTTCTAGGCAATATCTATGCGCTGCATAATGATAACCCTCGTGAATGTGGTTCTGCCCTGTTATATGCAGCAGGTGCACTGGGTGTCGCATTTGCAGGTGACTGGTTTACTTTAATTGTATTTTGGGAGTTACTAGCTTTTTCCTCTGTTTTCCTGGTATGGTTCAGCAAAACTCCCGAAGCACGCAGAGCGGGAATGCGCTACCTATTGGTGCACGCATTTGGCGGTAATCTCTTTTTGGCGGGAATATTTATACTAGCGGCAAACGGCCAGTTTGAAGTGACTTCACTAACGGCAAGTTCCGGCAGTGCTTTCTGGCTTATACTGCTAGGGATTTCAATAAATGCTGCAATCCCTCCCCTTCATGCATGGTTAACCGATGCTTATCCGGAAGGAACAATTACGGGAAGCGTGTTCATGTGTGCCTTTACCACCAAGGTAGCTGTTTATGCTTTGATCAGAATATTCCCCGGAACGGAAATTTTGATCTGGGCCGGTGTAATTATGGCGCTGTATGGTGTGGTTTATGCAGTACTTGAAAATGATATTCGCAGGTTACTTGCTTACCATATTATCAGTCAGGTCGGGTACATGGTTGCAGCAGTTGGGATGGGAACCGATCTGGCATTAAACGGTGCAACTTCCCATGCATTTAGCCATATACTCTATAAGTCACTGTTGTTTATGGGAGCTGGAGCCGTTATTTACTCAACAGGCAGGAGAAAACTTTCCGAGCTTGGCGGTATATACAGGCAGATGCCTCTGGCAGTTATTCTGTATATGATCGGAGCCTTTTCAATTTCCGGTGTACCGCTCTTTAACGGTTTTATAAGTAAGTCGATGATTATTTCAGCCGCCTCATACAATCACATGCCTGCTGTTGAGCTTCTGTTGTACCTGGCAAGTGTAGGGACATTCCTTCATACAGGCTTAAAGCTACCGTACTTCATGTTCTTTGGACCTGACAGCGGTGCCAAGGTGGGTAAAATACCAGGAAATATGCTTGTAGCAATGGCGGGAGGAGCATTCCTGTGTACACTATATGGAGTTTTCCCGGCCCTTTTGTATAATAAGCTTCCCTTTGATGCAAGCTATGTTCCCTATACTTGGGATCATGTAATATCTACAGTACAGTTATTGACAGCTACATTAGTGGCATTTTGGATTTACATTCCCAAACTGGGAGGAGTTCCTACCATTTCGGTCGATACTGACTGGGTTTACAGAAAACCGGTTGCCGTATTTATGACCTGGCTGGTGGCTGTAGTTTGCAATATAAGGGATTGGTTTGGTGTTCAAGGAAATGTACTGTTGAAAAAGGTTGTACCCTATTTCAATAACCCGTTTTTACTAGTTGGAGGTAAAACACCTGTAAGTGGGGAAGCCGTTACTGCAGATTATGATGAAAATAAATACAGGTTCCCTGTAGGTGTTACCGTGTTATTTACAGTCATAGTTTTCGTGATTACCTTTTTCTATATTATGATGATTTAAGCATTATTAACTGTATTCAATTAATTTAATTTCTAATATTGATTGAAAAAAACTAATATGATATAATTTGCATGCGAAAATTGGCAATTATAAAGGGGAGTAACTACCAGTTATTGGTTGTAATATCGTCATTACGGCTTTTTACAGCCCGGTATTACCTTAGCTTTGCTAAAGTGAGACCTTTACCTTGATAATTAGTTTTATCTAGGGCAAAGGTCTCTTTTTTATATAAAGATTATGGCAATCGCCCATAAAGTGAAACTTCTTTCAGTGGGGGTTTTCTTCATCCCCCACTGAAAGTTAGTTGAACGGATCCAGGAGCTTAGCGGCGGTTAGCTATCGGATAAAATATTTATATTCAATAGGGGAAAAATAGTTGAGAAAGGTTGATTGAATTTGGATTTAACCTTGATATTAGAGTATGCGTGGGTATTACTTGTGCTAGTTGGTTTGGAAGGAATTTTAGCTGCCGATAATGCGCTGGTTTTGGCAATAATGGTTAAACATCTTCCTGACGAAATGAGGAAGAAGGCTTTGTTTTATGGTTTAGCGGGGGCGTTCGTGCTTAGGCTGACTTCCTTGTTTATTATTTCATTCCTTTTCGAAGTATGGCAGGTACAGGCCATTGGGGCAGTGTACCTGATTTATTTGAGTTTAAACCATATAATTAAAAAGTTTTTTGTTTCAAAAGAAAAGGATGAGAACTTACAAACTAGCCTGGGAAGAGGATTTTGGACCACAGTTTTAAAGGTAGAATTGGCAAATTTGGCGTTTGCTGTAGATTCCATACTTGCTGCAGTAGCCCTGGCAATTACACTCCCTGATACTCCCTTGCCTACCATAGGAGGCCTGGATGCGGGCTGACCCCCTAAAATTGGAGAATAGCCATTTAAATCTTATACTTTCTTAATATTGCTCATTATTTCATACTTACCCAACCCTTTGAAAATTTTATCAGTCTTT
>JAICDB010000029.1 GCA_020063565.1 Clostridiales bacterium
AAAGTAATCCCTGCTACTTCATCAAATGCCACCGTATCCCAGACACCCACTAGACCTATCTTTCTGGTGGCCATATTATAAAATAAATTAGCCACCGTAGTTTGTCCCCCTGAAATAAGAATAGAATTAGGGGAAATCTCCTTATAAATATGCGATTTACCCGTTCCCCGCGGGCCCAGTTCACAAAGATTATAATTGTTCTCTACCAAGGGGATCATCCGGGCTAGCAGATGCCACTTCACATTATACTCTAACTGAGTAGGCTCCATTCCAATTGAACGCAGCAATACATCTATCCATTCTTCTTTGGTAAAATATCGCCTCTGCTGAAAGATTTCCTTATGATGCTCCAAATTCCCCCGGCCAGTAATTTTTCAAATTCCTTAATATAATAAGGGGCTATACTTACCCCCTTAAGTCCCAGGTTGGAAAACTCGGCTTCGTAAATATCTTTCTTTTCGTTTAGTTTTACGGTCACCTTATCTATAACTGTATGTTGGCCAGTTTCACGTATTTTTGATTTAATCTTTTCCGCCTCATCGGGCCGGACAAAATTATGTGAAAGAATTTGCTTGACCCTCTCAACTCCTTCATTAATACTGTCTTCATCATCAGTAGCACAATACATACCCAACAGGTACTCAAGGACATAGACAGGTACATTTGCCCCTTCTTTGATTTTTTTGGTCAAGTCTTTTCTTACCACACGGCCCGCAAAATAGATGTTCAATTTTTCGTTCAAACTTATATCTCTGGCTTCTTCCTGACCCAAACTATCCATTTAATTCACCTGCTTAAACCGTATCGTTTAAAATTCAAAATCATCCACAATGGCCAAATCAACAATAAAAGGTATCTTTTGATAAACCTTCTCTACGGTTTCTTCTTCATCTTCCATGACAAGATAATATTGTTTTCCCTTATCGTAGGGCAAGTCCCTCAAAGTAAACTTCTCCCTGAATGTTCGCTCTTCAGGTTTGGCAGATCTACTATCGGCAATAATAATGTTTTCATTGGAGATCTTATTGTCCTCTTCATCTGTAAAATATAATTTTAATCTGATAGGAACTCGTTTGTTCTCCACCTTTTCGGTTTGGAAAAATTCCAAATAAGTAATCCGGTTGGTAATCTTTCGGAATATACTGGTTAACTTCACATCCACTTTTTTCACGGAAAGGGCGTCTGATTTACTGCGGTCATTTTTGAATTTAATTACCGGGATAACAATTTCTTGCAGAGAAGCACCACCATGGATGTAATTTGCCCCTGCCCCTTGTACTTTGAAAATATTAACTCCCCTTGGCACAATGGCCATAAGTTTCGTATTCTTACCTAAAATATATCGCATGGTAAAAGATAAAGTACCGTCTATATTTTCGTTATCCTCTGTTAGTACAAATCTTCTATTCTCGTCCAGTGCCCCCTCTACCCTTCTGGGTATTTTATCAGCTTCCTTTAACTCCGCCCTTCTATAAATAAAACCGTGGTCAGCCGTAATAAAAATATTAGTGGCACTTAAGTGATTGATAAGGCTCTTTACCAATAGTCTTAAATCTGCAAAAGCCTCTTCCACGGCCTTAAATACTTCCCGTTCAGTGGCAGTATGGTCACCTATGGCATCGATAACATTATGATAAATATAAATTAATTTCTTTCCTGCAAATTTTTCCTTGTATTCAGCCCTTTTCATGTCTTTTATGTCATTGTAGGTTATAGCCAGTGCATCCCTTGAATAGTTCATATCTTTCTATGAGGAAGCACTGCAGCCATACCTAGCCTAGTATAAGAAGGTATCACTCCAAGCAAATAAGATATTTCTGTAGCACCTTTCCTTTCAGTGTTCAATAAATCACTAAATTCCCTGGCTGCCTCATACCGCAAGGCATCGGAAACAATAACAAAAACCCTCTCGCCGTTTCTTAAATAGCGGGCTATATATTCTTCATAGAAGCTGTTTTGAGGTGAAAGCCCATGTATTTCCCACTCCCCTGCCAGTTCATCCTGCAGGGCTTCCGACCATTTAACGGACAATTGGTTAAGATACCAGTGAGTGTAGGTGTTTTCCACCTTTTCACTCAGCTGCCTGAAGGATTCTTTATCCTCTATCCGGTCAAAGGCAGTATAAAATCTCCTATAAAATAAATCCATCAAATAATACTTTTTAGCATACGACTCAAGCAAGTCATATGCTCGCTGCCCCTTTATGGTCTTATTTAATTCTTTCTCCATACGAATGATTTCCATGGCATAATAAAGGGCGTCATATTCATCCTTAAGCCGTTCAAACCAGTAAGTGGGCTTGCGGCTGTTAATTATTTTTCTATATTGTTCAAACTCCCCGATATCCAACATAAGATTTTCGATTAACCGAGAGATGATTGCCTCATCGAAAGCTTTAAAAGTATCACACTCAATAAATTCATCTACATCCCATTCATCTATATAATCCTTAATGTTTAACTTGCCTTCCACCCGGGATGAAAGGGGGTCAAAGATTTTTCCATCCTTCGTATGGTGCATAAAGTGATCCAAAAAAACTATAGCTTCTGATTTGCGGGCTGAAATATACTCCTGCCAGGTTTTAGCAATAATTTCTCTAAACTTCTTTCCTCCAGGTTATACCCGTAAACCTCCTTCATTAGGCGCCAAAAGGCATTCGGGTCTCCGAACCGCTCTATAGCCTCAAGGTACTTGTTTTTCTCCCCTTCAGCTTCTTCCACGAGAACAACCTTTACTACCGAACCCAAATCCGGCACCTGAAGCCGGCAAAGAACGGATAGAACGGCTATATCCACCTTATCTTCAGTGTATTTTTCGATATTATAAGATACAAATTTTCGATATCTTTCTTTATTATTAAAAAACTTAATATATTTTTTGAACACATCCCGCAAAGATGCATCCCTTACACCAAGGTCCCTCATAATAACAGTTGTTTTATCGGTAGAGAATTCCTGGCTATACTTCAATATGTCCAAGAGCCAATTCTCCCGCGGCACCGGTTTGGGTGAAGATGAGTAAATAAGATAATGTGAGCCGGTGTCTACCTTTTCCAATTCATATTTAATAGCAAAACTATTGTTTTCAGTCAGCTTGATAACCTTGGCGTTTTCAAACTGCAATTCATCTATTTCTTCAACAAATTCAGCGTTCTCATCATACCAAAAAACAATATTGCGCTTTCGCCCGTCAACAGTTTCCTTATTCAGCATTTCATTCAGCACTTTTTTCACTTTATCTAAATTCATTATTTCACCCGCTTGTTATATCTTAGCCAGCAAGTCGGCTTTTAGGGGTTTTTTGCCCTCTCCCTGGGGGATCTCCACGCCCTGGAACTTGGCATAATTAACCTTTACCCCGTCATCCAGGTCAATTTCTATCTTCTGGTTAGCAATGTGGGCAATGGCCTGGTCATAAACTATACATTCTTTAAGTTTTTTATCAATTACTTCTTTTTTCTTCCTGGCCTTGTTCTTTTCCGCCTGTGACACGTCGGACTGGATAATCATATCCAAGCGTTCCATTTCTGCTTCGTATTTCCGCTGCAGTTTATGCAAATAATCAGTACGCACCCGGGCTACAGTGTAAGGATCATAACGGTGCATGTAAATCAAGGCCTTAAACCCATTTTGTTTTCCCGATTCAAACAGCCAGTAAATGGGCCTTTTCTTATACGTTTTTACATGGTCCTTGTAAAACCCATTAAGAAAATATCTTCTAATGGCCTGGCGAGATGTTTCTCCAGACTTTTTCTTTAAGGTTTCCGCGATATAGTCTAAATTTTCTTCCAGGGTATCTTCTCCGAAAGTTACCCTTACAAATTCAACAAAGCGACTAACTATATCTTCACCTTCATCAAAGTAAACATCGTCGGTAATGGGGATGATATTGTCTTCATCTACCTTAAATTTTTTATACTTACCGGGGTCAAAATCCCCCCCGGCATAAACCAATCCTTCTTCATCCAGGGAGTACCGGCCAAACATGCAGCCTACGGCATAGGAAATGAATGATTTTATATCCCGCTCCCGGTCGGCTTTGCTAATAGTTATGTCCTTGTCCTCTACTTCAGGGGTAAGTTCGTCTTGTAGACCGTAGATTTCGATGAAGATGCGGTTTAGTTCTTCTTCGTTTGCTTTGAGTTGGTTAAATTGCTCATTAGTAAACTGGTTCCATTGATTGAAAGCGTTTTCTATGTAATCGGAACCAGTACCGTTTTTTACTGGTGCATATTTTAGCAGTGGATGTAGTTTAAAGTCCCATGAGGTTTCAAACGAATCCCAGTCAGTTTTTGATATTAGTATGTTATGGGTAGTTAATGCCTTGACTTTTTCGACTTTGTCAAAAATTATCGGAATTAACCCAACATGACCCGGCTTATAATCCATTGTTGGAGATATAAAGTTTAAGAAAAATTGCGCTACTAATGTATTTATTAAACCCAAAATGTATTTGAGATTATGTGAAGATTTAGGGAAATACATAGATCCTTTAGAATCAAAAAGGAAACCAATTGGCGAATAACGAGCACTTATATTACCTGAACTTAAAGCTGTCCATGTAATCCCTTCTTTAAATATAAAATCTAAATTGTAATTATGAGAACGAATCTTTCCATACTTGTCTGTAAAATTTCTTATTTCATTACCATCATCTTCCCAATTTACAACATACTCATTATTACCAAACCATTTTCTATGTTCCCCGCCTTTATTGTATGGAAACCATTTACATGAACTTTTTTTTGCTATAGTTCTCTCTTCATAATTAAATCCTATTTTATCAAAACTAACCTCGTACCATAATCTTAAAAATTTATCATTATTTGCAGTTGCCATCCCCTCTCGCGGTTCACCATAATCATAAAGCACTTTACATTTTTCGAAATTATTAATTGCAGTATCGCTTACCCAATATGCTATTGATTTTTTAGGAATTTGGCTTAATTTATTTATACTGGATACAAATCTGTTTTTTTTATTATAAAATTCTTTCTTTTTCTCACTTGTTTTATCATATTCTACAAGTCGAATAAAAATAGCGTTATACTGTGGCACATATTTATTTTTTGCAGTAAATACAGTTGACTGAACAACTTCTCCCCCAATATCTTCAAATGCTTTGGTTCCTAAATGAACCATAGAACTTATTGTAATGTTATTAATTAAGTAAACCCTAAAATCCTCGAACCTTGCTAAAAACATCCATGAATGCTGAGTAATCATTGCAAAATAGGCATCCTTTAGACAATATCTAGCACATTTTTCAATAAAAACAGAATACAAATCAGTTTTTGATATACTAAAATGTTTTGCGATATATGTTTTTAATCCTTTATTCATGCTCCCAAATCCCATATACGGTGGATTCGTGCAAACTACATCATATTTCCCGCTCATTATCCTTCCCTGCTTAATCAACCCAGGCACATTCTCCAAAATAACATTCTTATACCCGGATTCAAATAAATCCGTTGTGCCTTGTGCCCTTATTTCCTTTACCCTTCTCACCAGGGCATCAAAGTCAATCTCTTTAATCTCTAGTATAGACCCGTATTCTTTGGCATCACGGAATACCTCAATTAAGTATTTAAAGTCCTCCCTTAACTTTTCATCCTCGCCGGCAAAATAATCCACGGCATCCCCGGGGATACCATTACTTTCCTGTATAGAACAAGTATTTAAGCTAATAGGTTTTCTGAAAATCCTCCGGTTCTTACTTCTGGCTCGCATCATCAGGGCAAAATACGCCAGCTGTCCCGCCCGGTCACATATCTCCAGCCCGTACAAGTTATTTTCCAGGATCAACCTGGGCATATCCCTTTCGGAATAACCGGCCGACAGGTAAATGTCATAAAGCACATCAAAGGCATAGACCAGTATGTGGCCGCTGCCCATGGCCGGGTCCAGCACCTTTATTTCTTCCGGGTTGATGTCTTTGTTTCGGATTTCCTCCAACTGCTTTTGGACTTCCGGTTCCTGCTCGGCCTCTCCCAAATAGTATTTCCACCTGGCTTTCAATTCGTCATCGGGATGAGACTCCAGCCAGAGCCTCCCTAAGGAGTTTTCCACCATATACTTTACTATCCACTTGGGTGTAAACAGCTGGGTAGCTGCAGGGATATTTTCCTTGGTGATCTTGACGTTTTTCTTAAGGTTTGCAAATACCTCTTCTTTTTTCTCGGAAATATAATACTGATAGAGCCAGCCTATTATTTCTACCTGCTCTCTGAAATCTTCCTCGGGAATCATTTCTACTAAATCTTTAATTACAGAGCCCTCGGCAAGCAAACGGTCCGGTAGCAAAAGCTCTGTATAATCAGATATTTGCTCAAATATACCCGGCATGATGCGGGCCAGTTCGTTACATTGTTTGATAAGTAAATATTTATACAAGCTTTCTGTGTCATCATTATCTTGACATTGATGCACAAATTCATGGTCTATATCCAGATCTATGTTTAATGCTTCTCTTACAATATCCGGTTCTGCCCTGTATTCTTCCAGGGAAGACAGCACCCTTACTCCCGTAGGTAAATAATCATTAACCTCCATAAAGCGCAGGGCGATAAAACGGTTGAACCAGGTGTAAGCTACTTCCTCAATAACCTGGTAGAACCCCTTGTCCTGGATTCGCTTCACTAGTTTTTGACGCTGTTTTAACTCATGTTCTTTAAAAATCCTGCCGTTAACCCTAAAGCCTCCTTGAAATTCCTCTACCTCTTTTATTTCTTTCTCAGTTATGCCAACTTCGTAAGC
>JAICDB010000017.1 GCA_020063565.1 Clostridiales bacterium
CTCATCGAATGTAGAAGAATATTTGATGGATATTAGGAAAGAGCTTGTTGAACAGATTTATAAGGTAGGCAAGTACAGAGAATTCTTCATATACGAACCGAAAAAGCGGTTAATTATGGCCTTGCCCTTCAAGGACAGGGTTGTTCAATGGGCAATATATCAAAAACTTAATCCATACTTTATAAAGAGTTATATAGCTGATAGTTTTGCCTGTATTGAAGGTAGAGGAGCTCATCAAGCTGTTCAAAGACTAAATTACTGGCTACGTCAGATTGGAAGAAAACCGTGCAAATATTATTATTTGAAACTTGACATTTCAAAGTATTTTTACAGAATTGACCATGATGTTTTAATCAGAATTCTCTCAAAAAAGATAAAAGATAAAAAGCTTATGCACTTATTGGAGGGAATTATCAGGTGTGAAGATCATAGCTTTGGGCTTCCTCTTGGAGCAAGTCTTGAAGAAACAGATGTCAGAGTCGATAATAAGGGCATGCCTATTGGCAACTTAACTTCTCAGATGTTTGCAAATATCTATCTGAATGAACTGGACCAATTTGTCAAGAGGGAGTTAAAAATACATTATTATGTACGGTATATGGATGATGTCATTATTCTTTACGATAATAAAAAGGAGCTTCATAGGATAAAGCAGGTAATCGAAGAATTTCTTGAAGATAAGCTGAAGTTAAACCTAAATAATAAAACTGCTATCAGGCCTGTCACATTGGGAATTGAATTTGTTGGCTACAAAGTTTGGAATACCCATATAAAACTACGCAAAAGTACAGCACTTAAGATGAAGCGAAGAATAAAACATTTAAGAAAACAATATGAAAGGGGTGAAGCAGATTTTGATGATGTGAGAGCGACTATGGCCAGTTACAATGGTTTGATGAAGCATTGTAACAGTTATAGGCTCCGAAGTAAGCTATATGATACTTTGGTCTTTAAAAGAAAAAGCGAACCTGAAAATGAATGCGGTGGATGTGAATAGCATCCACTTTTTTATATGCTTGGTTATCTATAGTATAGTTTAGACGAAAGAGGGTGATACATTGGAAACGAATATAGTGCTCACGATGATTGGAGCGGTTGGGACAGTATGTGGTATTGTATTCGGGTATATAGGATACCAGAAAGGCCTAAAGACTGACAATTACAAAGAAGGGAATGAAGACGGTACACTGAGGGCAGATACTCAATATATAAAACGTAGAATTGATGATGTTCTGCTCGAACAAAAAGAGACAAATAAAAGTATTAATTCACTATCTGAAAGGGTAACCAGAGTCGAAGAAAGTGCAAAACAGGCACACAAAAGGATTGATAGGATAGAACGAGGGATGGAGGAGTGATTAAAGTGAAAAAGGTAACTATTGACCCGGGGCATGCACCAGGCAATGCTAATAGGGGTCCTACCGGTTACTATGAATATGCCGGCATGTGGAAGTTAGCAAATTCCCTTAAAGATGCCCTTGAAAGATGCGGTATTGAAGTAAAGCTTACACGAACAGTAAACGAAGATCCCAGTCTTTCAGAAAGAGGGAACAGGGCAAAGGGCCTGTCCGTATTCCGGGAGATAAGATATGGGCAAGCAAAATATCTGCTGCTGGCTCAAAGCTTATGGGCAATACTGACCGGGGGGCAAAGACAAGAGAGTCTGGGACAACCAAAGGCTACGATTATTATGGAGTTATACGATCTGCTGTAGCTTCTGGTGTTCCTCATGTATTTCTGGTTGAAAGCGGATTTCATGACAATGTACAGGATGAAGCTTTTCTGAAGAAAGATGACAACCTTGAAAAGTTAGCAGAATCCCAAGCAGAGGTCCTGTGTGAACTTCTTGGTGTAAAGTATATTGCAAAGGATGAAACTGTCTCACAGCCAAGCACAGACTTGTACAGAGTAAGAAAATCATGGAATGATGCAAAATCCCAGGTGGGCGCATACAGGATTCTTGACAATGCAAAAGCAGAGTGCGACAAGCATCCTGGATACTCTGTATATGATGAAGCAGGAAATGCTGTTTATGGTGTAGCAGTCCCCACGCCAGAACCACCGAAGCAGGAAAAGCCTGCAGGAACTCCTATTATATCATCTGCCAGAGCGACAGTTGGCCAAGCAAAAGTCTGGGCCAAAAGCAAAGGTGCTACTGATATATTTGTAAGCCTTGCTGATATATTCTGGAGATTGGCGCCCGCTGTCGGCGTGGATCCTGTTGTAGCATATGTACAGAGTGCAAAGGAAACCGGCTATGGGAAATTCGGTGGCGTACTGGATGAAAGCTTCAGGAATCCATGTGGCATGAAGAAAAAAGAGGGAGGAGGTGACTATGACAAGGAAGCACACCAAAGGTTTGCATCATGGGAGGAAGGTATTCAGGCTCAATTGGATCACCTGGCACTATATGCAGGTGCGCCCGGGTATCCAAAAGCGAATACATCTGACCCAAGACATTTTAGTTTTATCAAAGGAACCGCACCGACCGTAGAGCAGCTTGGAGGCAAGTGGGCTCCCTCGGCCACCTATGGCAGTGATATTGTAAAAATGATGAATGAGCTTATTGCTACTCCGGAACCTGTTGCTCCAGCAGAACCGGAACACTGGGCAGAAAAGTATTACCGCTTTTTAACAGATGAGAAAGGCATAGTAATTCATGAAAGAAAATTTGATGATACGATAACTCGAGGTGAGATATATTGCCTCATGGCCCGTTTGTTAGGTTATAAAGAGAAATAATAAATGAAAGGATGATGAAAAGTGAATAACATTTCTTTAATTTCTCTCATTATTGGACTTGCCGTTGGTGTGATAGTTGCCAGCGGTATTTTTTTACCTGCATTAAAGAAAAAAGGAATTGATGCAGGATCTGTGCTTGAACAGGCTTCAAATACCATTGGAGTTATTAACAAAACCTTTGATTCCTTAAAGACTATAATGCCTGACAATCCGGCAGTAAATATGATTGATAAGATTCTGGATTGGGCGTATATCGGTGTTGAACAGGCAGAACAGCTCTATTTAATTGGTCGGATAAAAGGTGATGAAAGAAAAGCTGCGGCAATAGACTTTATTCGAGAATCACTTAATTTAGCTGGTATTGAAATCACACCTTCTATTGAAAAAATAATAGATGGAGCAGTGGAAGCTTCTGTGCTTGCCCTTGGGCATAAAAAATAAAAAATAAGTTACCCCCTATCATGAGATAAATTGCTCATGATAGGGGGTTTTTGTTTTTTTGCTCCTCAAAAATAACGCATTGCGTGATAATCTAACAAATCGCAGTTTTATGTAACGCTTAATGTTAGAATATCACCGAAGGAGCAGTGGCGTATTATGGCGATTAGAATTTTACTGTCCAAAAAGCTTGGCGAGCTTCGCTGGACACAAGCAGATCTTGCACGAAAGACGGGAATACGCCCTAGCACAATCAATGAAATGTATCATGAAATTATTGAGAGAGTCAATCTCGAGCACTTAGACTTAATCTGCGAAGCACTTGATTGTGATCTTTCTGAAATATTGGTGCGTATCCCCAACGAAGTACCCAAACTGGGTAATCGCTCTCGTGCGGGGGAAACAAAAACTGAAATGGCGCCTCTTGTGGGGCGCTTTTCCCTTGCCATAAAAAAGTACCTTCACTGTCGGCCACTCCAAAGTTTATTCCGGGATATTTCTCTGTGAGGCTCTTACCGGTCTGAATAAGGCTCTGGCTTTCATAGCTTTTTGTTACCTGGAGCCATTTGCCATTTTTGCCTTGCTTCAGTAGGTAGAACTCCTGCAGCTCTGACATCCGTATCACCTCCCTTCAAGTGAAGTGGGAGGACCTTTTTATGACTTCTATATATCATATCGATAAAAAGTGCGAAATTCAATTGCCAAAGAACAATCTATATGAAAGGGGCGCCATCTTTTCCCCTGTAGCGACGGGTGTCCCGCTATCCCCTTTCGGGGATTTCGGCCGGTACCCATCCGGCCATCATCAGGCGGGTTGGTATTTAAAATTATTCTATATACTCAACTTTTGTTGCCAATGTTTTAGAATCTTCATATAGACCGAGTTGAAATTTTTTTCCGATATAATATTCGCTAGCTTCAGTCATAGTACCATTAAATTTTGTGACTAAATAATCTCCATTTTCAAAATGAACCTTAATAATGATTGACTTTGGGGATTTCAAATATTCCTCTAGTTTTTTTATACAGTCACGAAAGCTGTATGCAGACCAGTACCACCCTGTCTTGACATCTATGACATGTTCTATTTCTCCGCTCATTGTTTGCCAGCGTTTAATTTCTCTTTTTTCTCCGTTGCTTAAAGTAATAATTTCTCTGTATTCCTTTGCCATAATAAACACCCTTTCTGCCGGGGTTTTCCTCCCGGCTCGGTACTTGTTAAATTCTTGGAGTAAGTAATTTTTTTATCTCAATTCCATCGATAAACCCCTGTTTATAGACCTCTCTTTCAATAATAATATGCATTTTATCATTTGCTATTACGTACTCATCAAAGAGTTTTAAAAACTGTTCTTTAATAGTATTTGGAATCATACATTTAATGGCATCGTAAGCCTGATCTACTTTGTTAAATTGTTCTCTATACCCCTGGTCTTTTAAATATGACCGAGATTCAGATACCTCCTTTATTCTTTGATCTATAATGGTAGATTTTAACATAATAGCACACCTCCTAAAAAGATTATGATTGTATATAATTTGATTACATTATACATTAAAATGATTACATAGTCAACAACAAAATGTTCTTGTTTTGATTATGTTTATAATGTATATATTGATGTTTATAATCAAATATGTTACTATAAATTTGTAGAGAGGATGTGTTATAATGGCTATTTCAGATAAGATAAAAGCATTGTTAAGCCTTAAAGGTAAAAAAAGCTACGAGCTGGCAGAATACCTTGGAATTACACCTCAAGCTATGAGAAATAAGCTGAGCCGTAATAGTTTTTCTGCTTCTGATTTAATTAAGATAGCTAATTTTTTAAATTGTGATTTAGCATTTGAAATAAATGAAAATCAGAAAATTATATTGGATATGTCTGATATTAAGGGTAAAGATTCTGAGTGACAAAAAATATTATATTAGAATTTACTTAATATATCATATATGGTATAATAAATATTGTTAAGGGAATACTATGAAAGATGAGTAATGCTTATGAGTTGGACGATTGATTTTTACAAAACTGAAGATGGTAAAGAACCTGTATCTGATTTTCTTGACAGTTTGCCACGAAAGCATAAAGCCAAAGCATTTTGGGAGTTGGATTTATTAGCAGATAAGGGCATAGAACTTAAAGAACCATATGCAAAGCATATTGAAGACGAACTTTGGGAGTTAAGGATAAAGTTTGCAAGCAATATTTCAAGAGTGTTTTACTTTATCCCAACCGAAACAAAAATTGTTCTTTTGCATGGTTTTATTAAGAAAACAAATAAATCCCCTGTAAATGAGATTGAAACAGCTAAAAAACGGTTAGAAGATTATAAAAAGAGGTGTTTGTAATGACTTTTGAAGAGTATAAGAAAAAAGCATTTGCTGAGGACCCAGAGCTTTATAAAGAGTACAAAGCTCTAGAACCTGAATATGAAATTATCAGACAAATAATTAAAGCTCGTAATGAGCTGAACCTTACTCAAAAAGAGCTTGCAGAAAAAATAGGCATAAAACAGAGTAATATCAGTAGGCTTGAGAGCGGAAATTATAACCCTTCACTTGATTTCTTGAAAAAGGTAGCTCAGGGTCTTGGCAAGGAGCTTCATATCGAGTTTAGGTAGTATTTAAGGTGATAGAAAATGATGAGGAATAGTGAACCAAGAGACATGAAGGAAGTACATGATATCAGAAAGGCGATAGCAGAAGAAACAAAGAACCTTTCTACAAAAGAAAGAGCGGAGCTCACAAATAGGGAAGGTAGAGAAATTGCAGAGAAATATGGACTAAAAATTGTACAGAGGGTATAATTGTTTGGTAGGCTACCCTGGGTAGTCTACTGTTTACTTTGTAAAGGAATGAGTAATATGGCAGCAAACAAGAGAAAATGTGACGATATTTATAAAAATCTCAATAATCTGACACAAGAAAAGAGTGAAGTGATAGACTCAAAGATTCAAGCTATCGGCGAGGCATTGATTAAGTTTACTTATTTAGCTGTATTTGAACCGTCAGAAAAAGGCTGTCGTGTATATTTTACTGACCTTCCCGGATGTGTAAGTTACGGAGAGAATTTCGAAGAGGCACTTGGGAAAGCTGCAGAAGCTTTATATCTTCATATATCAGGCTTGGACAAGGACGGGAATGATATACCGGCTCCATCAGAGAATCCAGAAGTGGATCCAGCTACATCTACAGGCTATATTATAGTTCCTGTGACAATTACTTTTGACTGGGACAGTGATTTTACAAAATTAACACCGGCTGAAAGGGAAAGTCTGGACAAAGCTAGAAAAGAAATAGAGAACGGTGAGATAGTGGATCATACTGAAATAGACTGGAGTTAATCATAAATAATTTGTGGTATTATTTTGGCATTAAAATCTTTTGAGAATAAAAATACAAACTCATTTTTAATGGAATATAGATAATATATACACAAAAAACGGGTAAAAGCCAACTGAGGAGGTAAACAATGGTCAAAAGAATTTATGTAGAAAAGAAAAAAGGATTTGATGTGGAAGCTCAAAGCCTATATGTTGACCTAAAAGAAAACCTGGGTATTAAAGGTTTAAGAGACGTACGGATTGTAAATCGTTATGATATTTCAGGAATTAGTGATGAAGAGTACAGGCAAGCCCGGGAGACGATTTTTTCCGAGCCTCCTGTAGACCTCGTTTACGATGAAGAACTTCCCATAGCTGAAGATGAACGGGTTTTTGCAACGGAATATCTGCCCGGTCAGTATGATCAACGAGCAGATTCCGCTGCGCAGTGCGTACAAATCTTGACTCAGAAAGAACGGCCGACAATTCTTACAGCTCAGGTGATTATCCTCAAAGGGGTTATTTCCGATGATGAATTTGATAAAATTAAGGATTATTGTATCAACCCCATTGAATCCCGGGAAGCTGCGTTAGAAAAGCCGGATACACTGGAAGTTGTACCGGAAGTACCGGAAGATGTGGCTGTTTTAGAGGGATTTATTACAAAAACTCCGGAGGAATTGAAAAAATTTAGAGCAGAATCGGGACTTGCCATGGGGTTGGATGATTTGGCTTTTTGCCAGGCTTATTTCAGGGATACGGAAAAAAGGAATCCGACAATTACGGAAATTCGCATGATTGATACCTACTGGTCCGATCATTGCCGACATACAACTTTCTTAACAAAAATTGAAGATGTAAATATTCCTGATGATGACTATACGAAGCCCGTTAAAGTTGCTTATGAAGAATATCTGAAATCAAGAGCTTATGTCTATGCTGAAAAGGAAAAAGATATCTGTTTAATGGATATTGCCACTATGGCCATGAAAGAACTAAAAAAACGGGGACAACTTCAGGACCTTGATGAATCAGAAGAAATCAATGCCTGCAGCATTATAGTAGATGTGGAAGTGAATGGGAAAACGGAAGAATGGCTTGTGATGTTTAAAAATGAAACCCATAACCATCCAACGGAGATTGAACCCTTTGGTGGTGCGGCGACCTGTCTGGGAGGGGCTATTCGGGACCCTTTATCCGGTCGTTCTTATGTTTATCAAGCGATGCGCGTGACAGGGAGCGGTGACCCGAGGGCTAAGATAGAAGATACATTGCCGGGGAAATTACCGCAACGAAAAATAACGACAGTTGCTGCAGCCGGCTACAGTTCCTATGGAAACCAAGTTGGCTTAGCAACAGGACAAGTTGCAGAAGTTTATGATGAAAACTTTATCGCCAAAAGAATGGAAATTGGTGCTGTGATTGCTGCTGCGCCCAAAGAGAATGTCGTACGGGAAAAGCCTGTTCCCGGGGATGTGGTGATTCTTGTGGGAGGTAGAACCGGCAGGGATGGTATTGGCGGCGCTACCGGATCTTCCAAGGCGCATACTGAGGAGTCGCTAATGAGTTGTGGTGCTGAAGTGCAAAAGGGGAATCCTCCCACGGAACGGAAAATTCAGCGCTTATTTAGGAATCCTTCCGTGAGTAGAATGATAAAACGCTGTAATGATTTTGGTGCAGGTGGTGTTTCGGTAGCTATTGGGGAGTTGGCAGACGGGGTTTCAATTAATTTAGATGCGATACCCAAAAAATATGAGGGCTTAGATGGTACTGAATTAGCCATTTCAGAATCTCAGGAGCGTATGGCTGTGGTGGTTTCCAAAGAAAATGTCAAGTCTTTTATTGAATCTGCCGCTGCTGAAAATCTGGAAGCAACTGTCGTGGCTGATGTTACGGATGATAGAAGAGTGAAAATGTTCTGGCGTAATAAAGCGATCGTTGATATCAGCAGGGACTTTTTAGATACCAACGGAGTTCAGCAAAAAGCTGCAGTGAAGGTTGCACCACCAGTTGAAGAAAATAATTATTTTAATACTATACCGGAAGCGGTAAAAAGTGTATTACCGGATCTTAAAACAGCCTGGATAGCTAATTTAAGTGATTTGAACGTTTGCAGTCAGAAAGGTTTAATAGAACAATTTGACAGTACCATTGGGTCAGGTACCGTGTTAATGCCTTTGGGTGGTAAATATCAAGCAACCCCTGCCGAGGGTATGGTTGCAAAAATTCCTGTTTTAACTGGTGATACCACCACGGCAACCATAATGACTTTCGGCTATCATCCCAAATTAGCTAAATGGAGTCCTTTTCACGGGGCAATGTATGCTGTTATTGAAGCTGTGGCTAAAAGCGTTGCACTTGGAGGAGATTATCAAAGAATTCGTTTGTCTCTGCAAGAATACTTTGAAAAACTGGGACAAGACCCTACCAAGTGGGGCAAACCTTTCAGTGCGCTTTTAGGCGCCTTTTATGCGCAAAAAGAATTAGGTATTCCGGCTATTGGCGGTAAGGATAGTATGTCCGGGAGCTTTAAAGATTTACATGTTCCACCAACATTAGTTGCCTTTGCTGTCAATGTGATTGATGCCGGAAAGGTTGTTTCCCAGGAATTTAAGCAGCCGGGAAGTAAAGTTGTTTTGATTCCACTACCGCGCAAAGCAGATGAAACACCTGATTTTGAGGCTGTGAAGAAAAACTTTAAGAAGATTAATCAGTTGATTCAAAGCGGTAATGTCCTGGCTTCCTATACCGTTAAAGGCGGAGGTTTAGCCGAAGCAATTACTAAAATGAGCTTTGGTAATCGCATCGGTATGGTTTTTGAAAATATTATGGAACCTGAAAGATTATTCGCTCCGGGGCACGGTTCTATTGTATTGGAAGTGGATCCTGCAAGCGATTTGGAAACGCTTTTAAGCGAAGTTGATTATCAGGTATTAGGCTATACTCAAGCAGAAGAAACCATTACCGTTAATGGTATCGATATTGATTTGGAAGAAGCGCTTGTAGCATGGGAAGAACCTTTAGAGAAAATTTTTCCTACTAAAACCAAGCGAGAAGATATAAAGCCAAAAGAAATAAAATTCATAAAGAGAAATGCACCGAAACCTGCCGTACGTGTTGCAAAACCCAGGGTGTTTATTCCTGTATTCCCGGGAACCAATTGTGAGTATGATTCTGCACGTGCCTTTGAAAAAGCTGGTGGGCTGGTGGAAACCCTGGTATTTAGGAATTTAACGGTTTCCGATATTGAACAGTCAATTGCAGAAATGGTAAAGAAAATTGAAACCTCACAAATTATCATGCTCCCCGGCGGCTTTAGCGCCGGGGATGAACCGGACGGTTCCGGTAAATTTATTGCTACGATATTTAGGAATCCGCGTATAAAGGAAGCCGTAATGGAATTTTTAAAGCAAAGAGATGGCTTAATGCTCGGTATCTGTAACGGGTTCCAGGCATTAGTTAAATTAGGGTTATTACCATATGGAGAAATAAGGGAAATGACCGATGACAGTCCAACCTTGACTTTTAATGAGATTGGGCGTCACGTTTCTCATATTGCCCAAACCAAAATTGTTTCCACCATTTCTCCATGGTTTGCTAATGTGGAAGTTGGAGACATGCACATGATCCCAATTTCTCATGGTGAAGGACGATTTGTAGCAAGTGAAAGAGAAATTGCAAAAATGATTGAAAACGGTCAGATTGCAACTCAGTATGTAGATTTCTCCGGGAATCCCACTTATAATACCTCTTTCAATCTTAACGGATCTATCGAAGCAATTGAGGGAATTACCAGCCCGGATGGCAGAATCCTGGGTAAAATGGGTCATTCAGAAAGAATTGGTTCCCATGTCGCAATGAATGTACCTGGAAATAAAGACCAACGTATTTTTGAAGCGGGTGTTAATTATTTTAAATAAACAGGGTAGTTTATGATACTACCTTCAAGCCCTCGGGAACAATCGAGCGGGAGTAGTATAAAAGAGGTGGTTCTGATTGTTTTAAGCAATTAGAACCACCTCTTTACAAATTTAGATACTTATGGTAAGTAGTAGTATTTTATATTATCATTTAGAAATTTTTATAAAAAATAATTAAAAAAGTGGAAAAAATAGCATATTAAGAAGATGAAGAGCCCGCAATGACCTACGCTACAGCTACCACGAATTTCTGCATAGCCCACTGCAACCTTTCGGCTACAATAGACCATTACGAAACCCATGATAACCTTTGCTTGACTATCAAGGATACCTTAGCAACAGGAAATTTATAAGGGGGCTTTGAGTGGATCAGAACTATTAACCGTCATACGAACGTTTTATATTCTAAAAAATCGAACATTCTATTTTTACATTGAAATTAAATTCGGGAAATGTTATTATGATGTGCGTGGAAAATAAAAAGTTGTTCGGATTTTAATGAGGGTACTATATATAAGCTTTATACATAAATATAAGTATCAAAGGAGGGATACCATAATAAAAACCCGGAATAATTTTTGATTAATGTATTGTAGTGGAGGTTGCTTGCTTATCATTATATTAAACTGCGTAAAGGAGTGAATTAAGTGTTTGAACAACTTTTTAAATTAAGGGAAAATCATACCAATGTAAAAACAGAAATTTTAGCAGGTCTTACAACCTTTATGACAATGGCGTATATTATTATAGTTAACCCTCTTATTCTTAGTGACGCAGGAATGCCTGCGGGTGCAGTAATGGTTGCAACATGCTTAGCGGCGGCACTGGGTACTTTCTTAATGGGTTTTATGGCTAATTACCCGTTTGCCTTAGCGCCTGGCATGGGTCTCAACGCATTTTTCACATATGTAGTTGTTTTAGATATGGGCCTGTCCTGGCAAGCTGCTCTGGCTGCTGTTTTTATTTCAGGACTGATCTTTTTGGCTTTAACAGTTACAAAGGTTCGAGAAGCAATTGTTAATTCTATTCCGTTAAGCTTAAAGTATGCGGTTAGTGTCGGTATTGGTTTGTTTATCGCATTAATTGGTTTCAAAAATGCAGGTATTATTGTTCATAATCCTGCTACAGGCACCTTAGGGCTTGTTAACCCCAGTTACTTTGTAGACGAAAGTTTGCAACAATTACTACCATTTGGTACAACCCCTCAAAGCATATTGCTGGCAGTTTTCGGCTTAATAATTACAGGTGTGATGGTTGCTAAAAGGGTAAAGGGCGCTCTTTTATGGGGTATCTTAATCACTACAATAGCGGGTATCCCCTTTGGTGTTACAAAAATAGGCGAAGGTTTTTCACCTGTCAGTATGCCTCCAAGCTTGGGAGAAACATTTTTAGCAATGGATTTCAGGGCGGTATTTGATTATGGTTTAATACCCATCATCTTTGCCTTTACTTTTGTTGACCTGTTTGACACTATTGGAACATTGGTCGGGGTAGCCAGCAAGGCTAACCTCCTTGATGAGAAAGGTCGCCTGCCTAAAGCCAATAAAGCTTTATTGGCCGATTCACTGGCAACTATTGCGGGTGCAGCAATGGGTACAAGTACTACAACAACTTATGTCGAAAGTGCTTCAGGTGTAGCTGAAGGCGGCCGAACAGGTTTGACAGCTGTTACTACAGGCGTATTGTTTTTGATTGCCTTATTCTTCTCACCGCTTGTAGGAATTATACCTTCCGCCGCGACAGCGCCTGTCTTAATAATTGTAGGTATATTTATGATGGAACCGGTTGTTAAAATCGATTTTAGCGACTATCTGGAAGCGATACCCGCATTCTTTGCCATTACTATGATGCCTCTTGCTTTCAGTATTGCCGAAGGTATAGTATTTGGAGTACTTGCTTATACAGCTTTGAGATTCTTTACGGGCCGCTTTAAGGATATTAGTCTTACAATGTGGGTTCTGACAATTCTATTTATTATCCGCTTCTTTATAGGATAAAAGCAATATAGGAAAAAAAGCACCTGTGAAGCTTTCCTCAGGTGCTTTTTTACCGTTCAGGAGAGGATGTTCGAACACTCATTTAAAGAAAATTTAGTACTGTAAAATCTCCCCACGAGCGATGCAGGGGGATTTTTCTATGTATGAAGAAATTTTCCATTATAAAAAAATTGATATATTGACAAGATTTTCTTGACAGTACTCCGGACCACAGATATAATTGTATACAGAAATACACGCATAAGGAAGTGTTGATATGTTAAAAGATGCTAGAAAAATAATTTGGGTAGACACTACTTTAAGAGATGGTGAGCAAACTGCAGGTGTAGTCTTTGCTCATGAAGAAAAGTTAAGAATTGCCAAGCTTCTTGATATGGTAGGAGTTGACCAGCTGGAGGCAGGTATACCTGTCATGGGAGAAGAAGAAGTAAGAACCATGAAAGCAATTGTCAAATTAGGCTTAAAAGCCAGTATCATGGCCTGGAACAGGGCGGTTATTAAAGACATTGCAAAATCTATCAGTTGCGGCGTAGATGCAGTAGCAATATCCATTGCAACATCGGACCTACATATACAGCATAAATTGCGTTCAACAAGGGAAAAAGTTTTGGAGCAAATGGTAAAGTCTGTGGAATTTGCTAAAAAAGAAGGCATGTATGTTTCTGTGAATGCAGAGGATGCTTCCCGTACAGATTTTGATTTCTTAGTTAAGTTTGGAACTCTGGCCAAGCAAGCCGGAGCGGATAGGTTGAGATTTTGTGATACCATTGGTAAGCTCGATCCCTTTACAACTTACGAGAGAGTTAAAAAGCTTAAGGAAAAATTGGATATGGATATAGAAATGCATACCCATAATGACTTTGGAATGGCAACTGCCAATGCGCTGGCAGGCATCAGGGCAGGAGCAACCCATGTTGGCGTAACTGTTAATGGCCTGGGAGAAAGGGCAGGTAATGCGGCCTTAGAAGAAGTTGCCATGGCTCTTAAGCATATTGAAGGGCAGGATCCCGGCCTTAAAACGGAAATGTTTAGAGAGCTCTGCGAATATGTAGCCAGGGCAAGCGGACGGACTCTTCCTGCCTGGAAGGCTGTTGTCGGTACTAATATGTTTGCGCATGAATCCGGTATACACGCTGACGGTGCATTAAAACATCCTGAAACCTACGAAGTATTTAACCCTGCTGAAGTAGGTCTGGAAAGAAGAATTGTTGTTGGTAAGCATTCGGGAACTGCAACTATTGTCAATAAATTAGCCGAATACGGTTATCAAATAAACAAGGAAGATGCACAGGAACTTCTTAAGAAAGTACGTGCTACTGCCGTATCACTAAAACGCAGTCTGACAGATAAGGAATTATTATTCTTATATCATGATTGGAATGCAGAAAGAATAGAATTGGGGGCAAGCTAAAAAATGCATTATAACCTGACACAAAAAATCTTAGCACAACATCTGGTAGAAGGACAGTTGAAGACAGGAGAAGAAATTGGAATAAAAATCGATCAAACTTTAACCCAGGATTCAACAGGTACCATGGCGTACCTGCAGCTGGAAGCAATGGGAATAGATAGGGTTAAAACTAGAAGATCTGTGGCATATATAGATCATAATACGCTCCAGACAGGTTATGAAAATGCTGATGATCATAAGTATATTGGTACTGTTGCTAAAAAATACGGCATATACTTTTCCAAACCGGGTAACGGAATCTGCCACCAGGTAAACCTGGAAAGATTTGCAGTTCCCGGTGATACGCTCCTCGGTTCTGACAGCCATACTCCTACTGCAGGTGCTATCGGGTCCCTGGCCATCGGAGCAGGAGGTTTGGATGTGGCTGCTGCCATGGCCGGCTACCCGTATTATATAACTGTTCCGAAAGTCGTAAATGTGGAGTTAAAGGGCAGGTTACAGCCATGGGTAACTGCCAAGGATATAATCCTGGAATTGTTACGCCGCCTGGGAGTTAAGGGCGGCGTTGGCAAGATATTTGAGTATACAGGAGAAGGAGTCAAAACACTTTCAGTACCGGAAAGGGCAACAATCACAAATATGGGTGCAGAGTTGGGAGCAACTACCTCCATTTTTCCCAGTGATAGAATTACTTATCAATTTATGAAAGCGCAGGGGAGGGAGAATGAATGGCGTGAACTAAAAGCAGATGAAGATGCTCGTTATGATGAAAAAATTACAATTAATTTAAGTGAATTGGTTCCAATGGTTGCCTTACCCCATAGCCCCGATAATGTACAGCCGGTAGAAAATGTCAAGGGGATGAAGGTGGACCAGGTTGCTATTGGCAGCTGTACCAACTCATCATACAAAGACTTAATGCGAGTAGGTGAAATTTTAAAGGATAAGACGGTTCATCCTGATGTCAGCCTGGTAATAGCGCCGGGTTCCAAGCAGGTTTTAACTATGCTCGCTGAAAACGGTACTTTAGCAAATTTAATTGCGGCAGGTGCAAGGATTCTTGAAAGCGCTTGCGGACCGTGTATAGGAATGGGGCAGGCGCCTGCAAACGGTGCAGTTTCTGTGAGAACATTTAACCGCAACTTTAAAGGCAGGTGTGGAACCACCAGCGCTGAAGTAATTCTGGCAAGTCCGGAAATTGCAGCAGCTACTGCGCTAAAGGGTAAACTGGCAGACCCAAGGGAACTTGGAAAAATGCCTGATATATTCGAACCGAAATATTATAAGATAAATGATAATTTGATTATTCCTCCTGCAGAAGATGGAGAAAAAGTAGAAATTGTTCGGGGACCCAATATTAAGCCTGTTCCCCTGGCGAAAAAAATGGAAGATGTCCTTGAGGGAAAGGTCTTATTAAAAGCAGGAGATAACATCACTACGGATCACATAATGCCATCGACTGCTAAGCTCCTACCGCTCAGGTCCAATATACCTGCTCTTGCAGAATACTGTTTAACCCCGGTAGATGAAAATTTCCCTCACAAAGCTAAAGAAGCTAAAGGTGGAATCATTGTTGGGGGAGAAAACTACGGGCAGGGATCAAGCAGGGAACATGCTGCCCTGGCCCCCTTGTATTTGGGGATTAAAGCTGTAATAGCCAAGTCTTTTGCTAGAATTCACAGGGCTAATTTGATCAATTTTGGAATATTACCATTAACATTTGAAAATGAAGAGGATTATAATGATATAAATGAAGATGATATTTTATTTATAGAGGGTTTAAAGGAAGGCTTAAAGGAAGGCAATTTTACCTTACAGAATAAAACCCAAAATAGGGTAATTCCTGTTAAATGTGATTTGAGCCAAAGGCAGTTAAAGGTAATTTTTGAAGGCGGTCTCTTAAATTATATTAAAAAGACTTCAGGGGGTGTAGCTAATGCATAAGGTTACACTTATCCCTGGAGACGGTATCGGTCCTGAAATTACAAAGGCTGTAGTTAAAGTTGTTGAAGCTGCAGGCGCCCGGATAGAATGGGAAACAGTAGAGGCGGGAGCCTGTGTGATGGAAGAATACGGTACGCCCCTGCCGGAAAACGTCCTTGATTCAATTAAAAGAAACAAAATATGCCTTAAGGGTCCCATCACAACCCCTATAGGTTCAGGCTTCCGCAGCGTAAATGTAGCTTTAAGAAAGGAACTAAACCTTTATGCAAACCTCCGCCCCGCTAAAACTTTTAAAGGAATAGATACTCGCTATGAAGATATTGATATTACCGTAGTAAGGGAAAATACTGAAGACCTTTATGCAGGTGTTGAGCACATGGTAGGGCGCCATGCTGCAGAAAGCATAAAAATTATTACCTCCGAAGCCTCGACAAAAATAGCAAAATTTGCCTTTGAATATGCAAAAAAAGAAGGGAAAAAAAAGGTAACAGCCGTACACAAAGCAAATATTATGAAATTAAGCGATGGATTGTTCTTAGAGTGTGCCCGTCAGGTTGCAAAGGATTATTCTGGTATAAAATTTGATGAAATAATAGTTGACAATGCATGTATGCAACTGGTAAAATACCCTAAGCAATTTGATATACTGCTATGCCCAAATCTATATGGAGATATAATTTCCGACCTGTGTGCAGGACTAGTTGGCGGTCTGGGAGTTGTTCCGGGAGCTAATATCGGTGATGATATAGCAATCTTCGAAGCAGTGCATGGAAGTGCTCCCGATATTGCAGGAAAAAATCTAGCAAATCCGACAGCTATTATTCTATCTGCTGCAGGAATGTTAAAGTATTTGGGCGAAGTAGAAAAGGGTCGAAAAATTATAGAAGCTGTGGAGGAGACATTTAGGAAAGGAAGATGCGTGACTACCGACCTTGGAGGTAAAGCCACAACAGAGGAGTTTACTGAAAGTTTATGTGAAAAATTGGTTAGGCTATGACTAAGGAGCGGGTTTAAGAGGAGGTAATAAAAAAAAATGGAATACACTGGCGGGGGCGAGCAGAACTCCCTCAGGGGCAAGGTGTTTAAGCAACTTTTGGATGATATTTTGAATGGAAAGTACAAACCTGGTGAAACTTTGGTAGAATCAAGATTAGCTGATGAGCTTGGGGTGAGCAGAACTCCTATTAGAGAAGCACTCAAGCAGCTTGAACTGGAAGGCCTTGTTACGCCTTTGGCAAACCGCAGGGTTGTAGTTGAGGGTGTTACGCAAAGGGATATTGATGACATCTATGTTATAAGGAAGGCCATTGAAGGGATAGCGGCTAGATGGGCTACTGAGCATATTAGTGAATCGCAATTGGAAGAGTTGAGACATATTGTTGATCTTGAAGAATTTTTTACTCAAAAAGGAGATATGGACAAGGTTGAAGAACTGGATAGAGAATTTCATAATATGATTTTTCAAGCTTCGAATAGTAAACCTCTACGATTCATATTATCCAATTTTCACCAATTTGTAAAGAAAGCTCGACGGGACTCCTTAATGGTTAAAGGTCGTATGAATAAAACACTTGAGGAGCATAGAGCTATTTTAAAGGCGTTAGAAGATAAAGATCCGGATGAAGCTGAAAAAGCTATGATAAGACATATTTCAGGTGCGGAGGAAAACTATACTGCCCACCGCCATAATTAAAATGGGAAGCCATTGTGGCTTCCCATTCTCTATCTTGGCTCAAAACAACTTAGTGGACAAATGTCATAAGGCTCACCTAGACCGGCGAGTTTGTCATTCATTCAAATTCCACCTTCATCGCCGTCGCCATTGCAATTCGTCCTAAACCATCTGCAATTTTCCAGGGTGCATTCCATTACTAATCTACTCCTTTAGTTATTTTTATTTGTAGCTATTTTTCCCATGAGAGGACTCTTTATGCGTTTTGAAAATTGCTGAAAATGGTTAGATTGAAAATATAACTTAAAAATTAAGAAAGTTATTTATTTTAAGCAGGAGTATAAATGGAAAGCTAGAAATGTATTAAAAAAAGCTTTTACATTTTAAAGAGGTGAAGCAAATGAGTTATAGAGACAGAATAAAGGATCAATTTGTTGATAAGCTTTTTGAAGCAATTTTACTTCTGGAAAATGAGGAAGAGTGCTACAAATTATTTGAAGACCTCTGCACAGTAGCTGAAATAAAGTCTCTCGCACAGAGACTAGAAGTGGCTAAGATGCTGGATAAAAATTATACCTATACGTATATTGCCGAAAAGACTGGCGCTAGTACGGCAACCATCAGCAGGGTTAAAAAATGCCTGCATTATGGTGCGGACGGTTACAGGTTGATTTTAAATAGATTAAAAGAACAGGGAAAATCTGAATAAAAAAAGTATTGACTTCCCCTTGTCTTCATGTTAATATTCCGTTAACGTTTTAACTCGTTAAAGTATTAAGGAGGTGCAGCATGTGCAAAACAAAAATTCTTTAGCCACTCCTGCAGGTTTAAAGGATTATTTACCACAGGAAGCAGCTTTAAAAAGACATCTTGAAAATAAATGGGCAGAACTTTTTTTTGCATGGGGATATCAGGAGGTAGTTACCCCTTCTTTAGAATATTATCATACCTTAACTCGTGGTCTTGGAAATGATGATCTCAGCCTGCATAAAATGATAGACCGGAATGGGCAAATTCTGGCTTTGAGATCGGACATGACAAACCCAATTGCCAGGATGGTGGCTTCAACCCTTCAAAGCGAACCTTGGCCGTTACGTTTTTTTTATTTAGCTAACGTTTTCAGGTATGAAGCAGAGTTACAAAAGGGACGGCAAAGGGAATTTTACCAGGCGGGGGTAGAGCTCCTGGGAGCCCCAAATTCCTGGGCAGACGCAGAAGTTATAGCGCTAGCAGTTGAAGCCTTAGAAAGTGCAGGCTTAACAAATTTCGAAATAGGTCTGGGTCATGTGGAGATAACGCGAGATTTGTTGGCTATTTTATGTGAAGATGAAGAGAGACAGCAGCAACTGCAAGATGCCTTAACACAAAAAAATTATGTTGCAGTTGATAATCTTTTAACATCAACCTCTTCCAGGGAAGCCAGGGTTAAGGAACTTATTACCCGACAGTGGCGCAATAATGAAATTATTAATAACTTACAAGAGGTGGCAGATAAAGAGAGCACACTGGAGGCAATAGCCCATTTGGAAAATGTCTTGGATGTTTTACACAATTTCGGTTTTTCAGATAAGGTCTTCGTAGATTTAAGCATCCTGCGTGATTTTAATTATTATACGGGAATAGTATTTGAAGGATATACTACCAAATTGGGATACCCGCTTCTGGGCGGCGGTCGTTATAATAAATTATTACAAAAATTTGGTTTTGACTGTCCCGCTACAGGATTTGCACTTGGTATTGAACGGGTAATGGCTGCCCTACCCTGGAGTACGAAAGATATCACTAAAAAAATTGATTACCTTCTTTTAGGTAAGGATTATTCATTGCTTCACTCCAAGGCATGTGAACTCAGGGAAAAGGGTTACAGTGTAGAAATTGATCTCTTAGGTAGAAGTATTGCAGAAGCGCAAAAATATGCCGAAAAGAAAGGTATTTCAGAGGTTATAGAAGTGGCAGGTGAGCGGAAGTGAATGAAAAGGAAAAAATAACATTAGCTATTCCTAAAGGTAAGCTGGGACAAGAGACTTTAGAAATTATAGAAGCATGTGGTTTGCCCGTGGCCGGTGTGGAAACCGACTCCAGGAAATTACAATTTGATTTTCCTCACGAAGGTGTAAAATATCTTATCTGCAGGCCGACTGACATCCCTACCTATGTTGAATATGGCGCTGCTGATCTAGGAATAGTTGGCAAAGATACTTTACTGGAATCTGAGGCGGATGTATTTGAGCTTGTTGACTTGAAGTACAGTAAATGCAGGCTTGTGGTAGCTCTACCAAAGCTAGCGGTTGATCAGTATCATTCCAGAGGCAAGGAGTTTAATTTGTGGGATTTTAACCACAGCAGGGTTGCTACTAAATTTCCTCGAATTGCAAATAAGTTTTTTAGTGACCTTGGAATGCAAGTAGAGGTTATTAAATTGCACGGCAATATAGAACTTGCCCCAATTGCGGGCCTTGCGGAGATGATAGTTGACCTTGTCTCAAGCGGTACTACATTAAAAACAAATAACCTTGTACCTGTTGCCAATATATTTGAAGCGACTGCAAGGCTTATTGCCAACAGGGTAAGCTATCGCATTAAGTCAGGGAGGTTACAGCCTTTGGTTTCCAGATTTAGAGAAAAAACGGGAGGGGATAACCAATGATCAAATTATGTGCAGCAAGTAATGAGGAAGTTAAAAATTTACTTTCCAGAAAATTTGAGTACGGAGCACAGGTAGAAGATGTAGTTAATGATATTTTGAAGGCTGTAAAAATTGATGGTGAAGAAGCGGTTTTTGAGTATACCAAAATGTTTGACGGTGCATATCTCTCAAGTGATAATTTCAAAGTCTCCCAGCAGGAAATAGATGAAGCTTATGAAATTGTGGAAAGGGAAGTTGTGAAATATATTGAAGAAGCTGCAGCAAACATTGCTGACTTTCACAACAAACAAAAACCGGTATCCTGGTTAGAGGGCGACAAGGAAGATAACCTTTTAGGACAAATGTATACTCCCCTGGAAAGGGTAGGGGTATATGTACCCGGTGGCACTGCGGCTTATCCTTCATCAGTATTAATGAACGCGGTACCGGCAAAGGTAGCCGGAGTTAAAGAAGTTGTCATGGTTTCTCCTCCATCTAATAATGGAAAATTAAACCCGTATACTCTGGTGGCAGCAGATGTGGCAGGGGTTGATGAGATTTATAAAGTGGGCGGAGCACAGGCCGTGGCAGCTCTTGCCTATGGAGCAGGCCAACTGAAGCCTGTAGATAAGATAACCGGTCCCGGAAATATCTATGTCACGGTAGCCAAAAAGGTTGTCTATGGAATTGTGGATATTGATATGCTGGCAGGGCCCAGTGAAATTTTGATTATTGCAGATAAAAGCGCAAACCCTAAATACGTGGCAGCAGATATGCTTTCCCAGGCGGAGCATGATGAGTTAGCTGCTGCAATTTTACTGACACCGGAAAAAGATCTGGCAGAGGCAGTTGTACAGGAATTGGAGACCCAGCTTGCAAATTTAAGTAGAAGAGACATAATAAAAAAATCCCTCCGAAATCACAGCGCCGCAATTATAACCGAGGACCTGGCTGAGGCTATAGAAATAGCCAATAATTACGCTCCGGAGCACCTGGAGCTTTTAGTGGAGGAGCCTTTTGAAATAATGCCGGATATCAAAAATGCAGGAGCCATTTTTGTGGGAGAATGGAGTCCCGAACCTGTAGGAGATTACTTTGCCGGTCCCAATCATATTTTACCTACAGGAGGCACAGCACGTTTTTATTCCCCTGTTACGGTAGATACCTTTATGAAAAAGAGCAGTATCATTTATTACAAAAAGAATAACCTCTTGAAAAATGGAGAAAAAATAATTAAACTGGCAGAAACTGAAGGCCTTGATGCCCACGCAAATGCTGTGCAGGTAAGATTAAATAACGAGTTTGAGTAATCTGCTCTTAGGGAGGGCGTTTTTGTGCGGAAAGCGGAAATAAATAGAAAAACCTTAGAAACCAATATAAGTTTGCAGTTAAACCTGGATGGGGAAGGAAAATTTTCGGGTACTTCCGGAATAGGTTTTTTTGATCATATGCTGGAGCTTTTTACAAAGCATTCGGGAATGGACCTGCACTTGCAGGCGGAAGGTGATTTGGAGGTAGATTACCACCATACAGTTGAAGATATAGGTATTGCTCTGGGACAGGCAATTAAAGAAGCGCTGGCAGACAAAAAGGGAATTTGCCGTTACGGTTTTATGTACCTGCCCATGGACGAGGCATTGGCACGGGTTTGCCTGGACCTCAGCGGTAGACCTTTTTTGGTATATAATGCACAATTCTGGACCAGTCAGGTCGGCAATTTTGATGTGGAGTTGGCAGAGGAGTTTTTAAGGGCCGTAGTAAATAATGCAGCCATTACACTTCATGTTGAGGTCTTATATGGGAGAAATACCCACCATATTCTGGAAGCAATCTTTAAAGGATTTGGCCAGGCGTTAAAAAAAGCTGTCAGTATAGACAGCACTGCAAAAGGAGTACCCTCCACAAAGGGGCAGCTTTGAAGAGGATGTTCGAAAAGTTAGCTCCTTTTCGAACACTAACTTGTACGTCAAGAAAGTATAAATTTAAGTTTTCTTTAAAAGGACTGATTGAAGATGATTAAGATAATTGATTACGGTATGGGTAATTTACGCAGCGTACAAAAGGCCCTGGAAAAATTGGGATTTCAGGCAGATATAACGTCACTGCCTTCTGAGATAGCTGCTGCTCAAGGAGTTATACTCCCCGGTGTCGGCGCCTTTGAAGATGCTATGGCTAACTTAAAATCATCGGGGCTTGTTGACTCAATTAGAAAGGTAGTGGAGAAAGGGGTTCCCCTGTTAGGTATTTGCTTAGGCATGCAGATGTTATTATCCACAAGCGAAGAAAACGGTCTGCATGAGGGGCTTGACTTAATACCTGGAAAAGTATTGCGCCTGCCTGAAAAGGTAACAGTTCCCCATATGGGCTGGAACCGGTTGGAGGTGAAAAAAGAACACCCACTGGTCACAGGGATTAATCCGGGTGATTTCGTATATTTTGTACATTCATATTATGTGGCGCCGGATAATGCAGACTCTGTAGTTTGTGAAACTGATTACGGAATAAATTTTGCTTCTGTCATAGCGAAAGATAACATTATGGGAATTCAGTTCCACCCTGAAAAATCGAGTAGTGTAGGACTAAAAATATTAAGGAATTACGGGGAGATGGTGAAAAATGCTACTATTGCCGGCAATTGATATTAGAGAAGGGCAGTGTGTGAGGCTTTACCAGGGTAGGAAGGAAGAAACGACAGTATATTCGGAAGAACCTGTTGCAGTGGCAAAGCTGTGGGAAAGAATGGGCGCTCCCATGCTCCACGTGGTAGATTTGGATGCAGCATTTTCAGGCAGCCCGCAAAACTTGGGGGTTATTAAGGAAATAACAGAGTCTGTTTCTGTTCCTGTTCAGGTAGGCGGTGGAATAAGAAGCATGGAGACTATTGAAGAAGTTCTCAGTATGGGAGTAAAACGGGTTATCCTGGGGACAATTGCAATTAACAATCAGAAACTTGTGGAAGAAGCGGTTAAAGAATTTGGTGAAGGAATAGTTGTGGGGATAGACAGTAAAAATGGTTATGTTGCAGTAGAAGGCTGGGAAGCCACCACCCATAAGGGAGCACTACAATTAGCAAGGGAAATGGAAGATATCGGTGTGAAAAGGATTGTATTTACCGATACCACAAGGGACGGTACCCTGCAGGGGCCAAATCTGGAATTTACCAGGGAACTGGCAGAGAAAACATCATTAAAGGTAATAGCCTCCGGTGGAATTTCTTCAATGGATGACATTAAAAGATTGCTTTCCATAAAAAAGTACGGCATTGAAGGTGCAATTATCGGTAAAGCCCTCTATACGGGAAATATTAAATTGGATGAAGCACTTCAATTGCTAAAGGAAGATGAATAATGCTGGCAAAAAGAATTATACCCTGCTTGGATGTAAATAAAGGTCGTGTTGTAAAGGGAACCAATTTTGTAAACCTGCGAGATGCCGGAGATCCTGTGGAGTTAGCGGCCAGGTACGACGCAGAGGGAGCCGATGAACTTATTTTTTTGGATATTACGGCCTCTGCAGAGAAAAGGGATATTATTTATGACATAGTACAAAGAACTTCAGAAGAAGTATATATTCCATTTACCGTAGGCGGCGGCCTTAAGACGCTGGAAGAT
Source organism: Clostridiales bacterium (assembly GCA_020063565.1). Classification (GTDB taxonomy): domain Bacteria; phylum Bacillota; class DSM-16504; order Desulfitibacterales; family JAICDB01; genus JAICDB01. Next base: position 23,689 of record JAICDB010000017.1, read on the forward strand.
ATCAGAAAGATGCTTTCTGCAGGCGCGGATAAGGTTTCTTTAAATACTGCCGCAGTAAATAACCCGCAGCTTGTTGAAGATGCGGCAAAAAGGTTTGGTAGCCAGTGTATAGTGGTGGCTGTTGATGCAAGATGGCGGGGAGAAGGCTGGGAAGTCTATATCCATGGCGGGAGGACACCTACAGGCAAGGATGTCTTGCAGTGGGTGAAAGAGGTTGAGGAACTTGGCGCCGGAGAAATACTCTTAACCAGTATGGATAAAGACGGCACCAAAGATGGTTATGACCTTGAACTGACCAGAAAAGTAGTTGAAGCAGTAAATATACCTGTCATTGCTTCAGGTGGCGCAGGTGACCTCAAACATCTCCTGGATGGTCTAACTGTCGGAAAAGCACATGCAGTACTTGCCGCCTCAATCTTTCATTACGGGCAGTATACAATAAGTGAAGCAAAGGACTACTTGAGTAAACACGGTGTCTGGGTACGGAAAGAAGGGTTTTAAAATGCAGAATGATATTGATATAAGTAAAATAAAGTTTAACTCACAAGGGTTGGTACCTGCAATTGTTCAAGAGGCTGGCAGCGGGAAAGTTTTAATGCTGGCTTATATGAACAGGGAATCCCTGGAGAAAACAATGGAAACCGGGCAAACCTGGTTTTACAGCCGTAGCCGCCAGGAGTTATGGCATAAGGGAGCAACGAGCGGTAATTTTCAGGATGTAGTGAGCATTAAATATGACTGTGATGGTGATACCCTCCTTGTCAAAGTAAGGCAGAAGGGAGTTGCCTGTCACACAGGTGCCAAAACCTGTTTTCACAATGATTTGCTTGCAGTGGAAAATGTAGCAGATGTAGGAGAAGTATTGCATGAGCTCTTTAAAGTTATAGAGACAAGAAAAGAAGAGCTGCCGGAAGGCTCATATACAACTTATCTCTTTACTAAAGGCCAGGACAAGATCCTGAAGAAAGTGGGAGAAGAAACTGCGGAAACAATAATCGCCTCCAAAAACAATGACACTGAAGAAATAACGTATGAAATGGCAGACCTCTGGTATCACATGCTGGTGCTTTTGGCATACCACGGCATGACACCGGAGGATATAGCGAAAGAGTTGAATAAGAGAAGAAAATAGCAGGAGAGCCCGGAAGGGCTCTTTTTTGCATAAAAATAAATAATTTATCTATTTCCGGGAAATATTAAAAGTCGTAGAAAAATTTTAAGGAGGAGATTATTATGGCTGCAAATTATGGTGCACATGAAGTAATGGAAATCCACGAAATTTTATCAAACTCAATTAATGCAATTAATCAAATGCAACTGCTGCGCGCGCATGTACAGGATCAACAACTTATGTCGATGCTGGACGGTCATCTGCAATTTGCCATTGAAGAGTATAACAATATGGTTCAAGCTCTTCAGCAGCGTGGGATGACTGAAGCGATTCCTTATCGTAGAAGACTGAACACCAGTGCTTCATATGGATTAAGGAATCCTCAAACACAAACTCCCAATATGTCAGCAAATCAAATGGATGATAATGATGTAGCCAGTGCAGTTTTGGGAATACATAAGGCTTCTGCTACCACAAGAATGTCTGCTGCTCTGGAATGTGTGGACCCCGAATTGCGCTATAACATTCAACAGGGAGCCAACAACTGTGCCGAGCAGGCTTATGAAATCTGGCAGTATATGAATCAAAAGGGTTTTTACCAGGTTCCGACCATGAAAGAAATGACAACACAGACCATGATGAATACTTACGGTCCGGCTCCAATGGGAACCATGGGTCAAACCCAGCAGCAGTTTACACAAGCACAGCAAAACCCGCAGCAATTCACTCAACAAATGTAAACAATTCGAGCATCCTCTTAATGAAACCGCTTCCCACCTGTAAGGTGGGGAGCGGTTTGGTTTTACTATGAAGAATATAATTTTGGAGAAAATTTGTCAAAGAGAAGGAAATTTAAAGAAAGACGAGAAGACAGTATTATTTAGAACAATAAAATTGATATATGATGAGGAGATGATTTTATGCGATTGGCAACTATTAAATTAAATAATAAAGAGGTGGCAACAATTGTTACTCCCACCGGAGTAATACCTGTTGAAAAAATAAACAATAAGTTTAATAAAAACTGGTCAGCTGACATGTTTGAAGTTATAAGCTCCGGACAATTGGATGATATAAATAAATGGTATAGAAACGGAGGCGAAGAACAACTAGCAAATTTAACTGCAGATATTATCCCTAATGATAAGGCGCAATTTGCCCCCTTATACCGTCACCCCGGAAAAATATGGGGGATTGGGCTTAATTATGTGGATCATGCGGCGGATTTAGCAGAAAGGGCACCCAATACGGAACCGGCCAGTTTTATGAAGCCTGATACAACAATAATTGGGCATGGTGATGCCATTAAAATTCCTCTCCAATCCGAAAAGACAACTGCTGAAGCTGAACTGGGGGTTATCTTCGGCAAAAAGTGTAAGGATGTTGAAAAAGAAGACTGGTTAAGTGTAGTAGCCGGTTTTACTACCATTATCGATATGACGGCAGAAGATATACTTAGAAAGAATCCAAGGTATTTAACAAGATCTAAGAGCTTTGATACATTCTTTAGCTTTGGACCCCAACTGGTAACACCTGATGAGATTGAAGATATTATGAAGCTTAAAGTAGCCACCGTAATTAACGGAAGGATACATGCCCAAAATGTAGTTGCAAATATGACATTCCCGCCGGATTACCTGGTTTCATTTCATTCCAAGGTTATGACAATGCTTCCCGGGGATATTATTTCTACAGGTACTCCCAGGGCTGTACATATCAATGACGGTGATGTAGTGGAATGCAGGATTGACGGTTTTGAACCGCTAGTTAATCCGGTAATTGATTTAAAAAAATTTCCTAACTCTCCTGCCTGATACAGTTGAAAGGTATTTGAGTACTAGAAACATTTCAAATTGGGCAACGGATATATCTGTTGGATCTTCTCCCAACCTGCAATTTCGCCTGATGGTACACTTTCCTTTAGTGCGAAACAATATGTTGCCGGTCAAGCAACAGTCTGTAGTTACATTAAATGGCAACAATGAACTGTGGTTAAAACAAGGTGCAGCATATCTTGAACCGGGAGCAACTGCATATGATAATTATAATGCTAACAACAGGCTCATATCCGTACAGTTTATACCAGTCAGTTCGAATACGTTTAGCAACAGCACAAGGATTAGTACAAGGCTACCATGATGGAACATTTAGACCTGATGCTGAAATCACCAGAGAAGAGATGGCTGTGATTTTATCCAGAGCAATAAAATACACAGGTTTTAGTATAAATCTGGATGGTAAGGAAATTGAGAGGTTTCTTGAAAAGTTTGCTGATCAGGACCAAATTAGCAGCTGGGCCAAAGAATCTATAGCCTTAGCTGCAAAGGTTGAAATTATTAATGGCTATCATGACGGTACATTTGCTCCAAATAAAGATACCACCAGGGCTGAGTCTGTAGTAATGCTTGCAAGAATGCTGAAATTACTTGGTTTTATGAATTGAAAGTGTACGAAATTTGATTAACTTATTCTCCCTTGTGTGGATATCCCTTCTCAATTATAATAAAAATGCAATTTATTTCTTAGAGACTGTCAATCTGACAGTCTTTTCTATATGAAGGGAGCAAATTTACATGACATCACACCTCTTAAAAGACCTCAACCCTGCCCAGAGGGAAGCAGTTCAGCATACTGAAGGACCGCTTTTGTTATTAGCAGGGGCTGGTTCAGGTAAGACTCGTGTTATTACATATCGAATTGCCTATCTAATCCAGGAAATAGGCATCAACCCCTGGGATTTTCTTGCCATTACCTTCACCAATAAAGCTGCAAGTGAGATGAAAGAAAGACTCCAAAAGCTGATAGGAGAGTATCCCGGACAATTATGGGTAAGCACTTTTCACTCTTCCTGCGTAAGGATTTTAAGACGCCACATTGACCGCCTGGGTTTTAAAAATAACTTTGTTATTTATGACACCTCGGATAAAAATGTAGTAATTAAAGACTGCTTAAAGGAACTGGATCTTGATCCGAAAAAGAATTCTCCCAAGGCTATTGGTGGAACAATAAGTAATGCCAAGAATAAGCTCCAGGACCCGAGAGAATTTAGAAAGCATATCTTTGATTATTATCATGAAATAGTAAGTCAGGTATATTCCATCTATCAGGAAAAGATGAGACAAAACAATGCTCTTGATTTCGATGACCTGATAATGTTGACAGTGGAGCTTTTTAAAAACAACGAAGATATTTTGAACTTTTATCAGGATAAGTTCAAATATATCTTGATTGATGAGTATCAGGATACAAACCATGCTCAGTATACACTTGTCAACCTCCTGGCAGCAAAACACCGCAATATATGTGTTGTTGGTGATCCTGACCAGGGAATTTACGGCTGGCGGGGTGCTGACATTCAAAATATCTTAGATTTTGAACATGATTACCCTGATGCCAGGGTAATTAAACTGGAACAGAATTACCGTTCCACTAAAAACATTCTCAAAGCGGCAAATAAAGTCATTGAGCAAAATACCGATAGGAAGAAGAAGGAATTATGGACAGATAAAGAAGAAGGTGAACTAATAAAAACATATTTCGGAGACAATGAGCATTCTGAGGCACGCTATGTGGTGGAAGAAATAGTCAGGCTTAAAGAAAGAGAAAAGTATGGCTATAAGGACGTTGCTGTTCTTTATCGTACCCATGCCCAATCTCGTGTTTTAGAGGAAGAATTTTTGAAGGCTAATGTTCCATATGAAGTACTTGGAGGCACTAAATTCTATGATAGAAAAGAAATTAAAGATATTTTGGCTTACCTTCGTCTCTTAAGTAACTCTGATGATGACGTAAGCCTTTCCAGGATTATTAATGTCCCTAAAAGGTCAATAGGTGAACGCACAGTAGAAAGGCTTCAGGAATATGCTGCTGAAAATCTGATTAGTGCATATGTTGCTTTAGACCAGGTTGAGAATATTTCTACTTTGGGAAGTCGCGCGAGAAGTTCTTTACAAAAGTTTAAAAGTTTAATGGACAGTTTCAAGGAAAGAATGAATGATCTAACGGTAACGGATTTAACTTCAATTGTAATGGAGGAAACTGGATACCTGCAGAGCCTTAAGGAGGAAAATACTCCGGAAGCCCGGGCGCGGATAGAAAACCTCCAGGAATTTATTTCCGTAACCATGGAATATGACCGTAAAAATCCTGAAGGAAACTTAACGGAATTCTTAGCTGAAATATCTTTGATTACCGATATAGACCAGCATCAGGAAGATGCAGACAAGGTGCTTTTAATGACGCTTCATACTGCAAAGGGTTTAGAATTTCCGGTGGTCTTCCTCTGCGGCATGGAGGAAATGATATTTCCACATGCAAATTCCATGAATGACGAGAATGAGCTTCAGGAAGAAAGAAGGCTGTGCTATGTAGGAATGACACGGGCCATGGAAAGACTATATATGACATACGCCTGGCAAAGGACCATTTACGGTGACACAAGGCATAATCCCCCTTCACGTTTTCTGGATGAAATCCCGGAGGATTTAATGGAAAAGGTGGGAGTAAGTACTATATCGAATAATATTGCAAAACCGGAAGCAAAGGAAACAAAAGGCGGCAACGATTTTTTAGTTGGTGACTCCGTACTTCATCCTAAATGGGGAGAAGGAGTTGTGGTACAAGTTAAAGGAGAACAGGTGAGCGTAGCTTTCCCTGACATGGGGATTAAACATCTCATGGTTGAATATGCCCCTTTGAAAAAGATCTAATTTGTGGAGGTAAATTAAGTGAATCTTGAAGAAGCAAAAAAAAGGGTAGAAGAACTGAGAAAAGAAATTGAAGAGCATAATTATAAATACTATGTTTTGGACAACCCGGTGATTTCCGATGCGGAGTATGACAATTTAATGCGCGAGCTTGAAAAGTTGGAGAAAAAATTTCCCGAACTGCAATCCCCTACTTCGCCAACACAAAGGGTTGGTGGAGAACCCCTGCCATATTTTACTACTGTAGAACATCCCGTCCCCCTCCTGAGCTTGAGTAATGTTTACAATGAAAAGGAAATCAGGGATTTTCACAGGAGGGTGACCGCTATTGTAGAACCTGTTCAATACGTGGTAGAACCCAAAATTGATGGCTTATCAGTTGCCCTGACATATGTAGATGGAAATTTTGAGATTGGTGCTACTCGCGGCAACGGGCAGGTTGGGGAGGATATTACAGTTAACCTGAAAACAGTTCGCACTGTGCCCCTCAAACTTCGAAAACAGGTCCGGAGGTTGGTGGTGAGGGGAGAGGCATATATGCCAAAGGAAGATTTCTTAAGACTTAATAAGAAAAGGGAAGAGGAAGGTTTGCCTCCCTTTGCCAATCCCAGAAATGCTGCTGCAGGGTCCTTAAGGCAACTCGATCCCAAAATAGCCGCGGAAAGATCTATTCAGGTCATAGTATATGATGTACTGGCTGTTGAGGGTGAAAATATTGTGACCCATTATGAGGCGTTGGAGTTCTTAAAAGAAGCGGGTTTTAAAGTTGATAACAATGCAAAGCTTTGTGAGACTATAGATGAAGTGATCGAGTATTGTGAAAAGTGGCATGAAAGACGCCATGATTTACCTTATGAAATTGACGGTTTGGTGATTAAAGTAAATGATGTAAATGTTTATGAGGATCTGGGAACCACTGCTAAAGCGCCTCGCTGGGCAACAGCATATAAATTTCCTGCCGAACAGGCGGTTACCACAGTTAAAGATATAATAGTCAGGGTAGGACGTACGGGGGTTCTTACTCCCACAGCAATTTTAGAACCTGTCAGCCTGGCAGGAACTACAGTTAGCAAGGCTACACTTCACAACCAGGACATTATTGATGAGAAGGATATAAGAATAGGAGACAGGGTAGTTGTTCAAAAAGCCGGAGACATTATACCGGAAGTAGTGGAAGTCAAAAAAGAAGAACGTACAGGTACTGAAAAAAAATATACCATACCTTCAAAATGTCCCGAATGTGGATCAGAAGTAATTAGGCCTGAAGGTGAAGTTGCTGTACGGTGTACCGGAGATCTTGTGTGTCCTGCAAGGTTAAGAGAAGGACTTATCCATTTTGTGGCTAGAGGTGCCATGGATATAGAAGGATTAGGGCCTTCTATGGTAGATGCCTTGATAAAAAATGGCCTGGTGGAAGATATAGCAGATATTTATTATATTAAGAAGGAAGATTTGCTAAAACTTGAGAGGGTGGCTGAAAAGAGTGCAAATAATCTTCTGCAAGCTATAGAGGAAAGCAAGAGACGGCCATTATCACGTTTAATTTTTGCACTGGGTATTCGCCATGTTGGTTCGCGGGCTGCGGATATTTTAGCCCAAAATTTTCATTCAATCGACGCACTAATGAATGCAACCACTGAGGAACTTGTAGCAATCCCGGAAATCGGTCCCAAAATGGCTGAGAGCATTGTTAAGTTTTTTGAACAGGAGAGTAACCTCAAAGTAATAGAAAAATTGCAGCAGGCCGGAGTGAACATGGAAGAAGAGCCTCCCCGGGAACAGGGGCCAAAACCTTTAGATGGATTAAAATTTGTAATTACGGGAACACTGGAAAACTACAGCAGAAACGAAGCAAAAGAGGCTATAGAAAATTTGGGAGGCAAGGTAACCTCAAGCGTCAGTAAAAGTACGGATTATGTAGTGGTTGGAGAAAATCCCGGCTCAAAGGCTGATAAAGCCAGGGAGATGGGAATCGAGATATTAAATGAAGAGCAGTTTGAGGAAATGTTGAAAATAAAATAATGGTGAAAGTATTCTACTAGCCCGGGATGATATATTCCCGGGTTAATTTTTTAAAGAGCACAATTTCAGAATTTACCTGCCCATTGGATAAGATGATAAATTCTATGTTGTATTTTAAGTAAAATTAACATATAATAATACCAATAAATTTGGAGGTGACATATATGCCAAATATTAAGCCGATATCAGATTTACGTAATTATAACGAAGTCTTAAGAGATTGTGAAAATGGTGAACCTGTTTTTCTTACCAAAAACGGTAGAGGTAAATATGTTCTTTTAGATATAGAAGAATATGAAAGACAACAAACAATTATAAAGCTTCTATCAAAATTAAATGAAGCAGAAGAAGCAATAAAAACAGGAGATGAGTGGCAAACATTAGATGATTTGAAACGTAGTTTGGGAGTTTAAGAATGGGTATCAGAATTAGAATTAACCCAGTAGCAGTTTCTGATTTACAGGAGATTAAGAATTATATTGCAGAAGAAAGCTTAGATATTGCAACAAAAGTAGTTAAAGAAATTATTGAAAAGATTGAAAATTCATCTCAATTTCCAGAGATGGGAACAATGCTCAAACATAAAATAGGATTAAAAAATAAATATAGATATATTATTTGTGGGCAGTATCTTATTTTTTATATTTATGAAAATGATATAGTTTCTGTCCAGCGCATTTTACATGGAAAAAGAGACTATATGTCATTGCTTAATGAATTATAATTTAATCTTATTAACACCCTGCCAATGGGACAAGTTTTAGCGGACTGCTCATTGACAGGTAGTACACCCTTTATCCTTATAAGGTTTTTGATCAGGGAAAAGGATAGATTTTTCATTTACTAAAATTTTTATTTCCTTATCTTGTGCTTCATTTCTTGCGCTGCTTCTTCCAAAAGGACCAAACTTATATCCTCCTGCCATACAGAGGCTATAACCCGATCTTAAGTCAGTATATGTTTCTGTTCCATAATTAGAAGCATCTGTACGCAAGAATCATACCATTTTAATGAATTTTTAAAATTATTAATATATTAGCAGTTGGAAAAATTGGTGGCAAAAATGCAAAAAAATTAACAAGTCAAAATTGACCATAATAAGTGAATTTTAACTAATTTGTAAAATATTATTTTAGAATTAATGTAAAAAAGGGGCCAAACACTTGGCCCCGTAGTGAGGATTAAGGAGTTTGCTTTAAAGCGAATTGGCACTCGTGAACGCACATTTCAAGATGATGCGCTGATTCGTTAAGTGTTGATTTTAACTTTGTTTCAGTAGTACTATCGGCTAAAGACTGTAGGTCATTAATTACCTGTTGGCAATCACTGATGCATTGCTGAATCTTTTGCTTTCCACTCATATCTATCACCTCTCATTTAATTTTAAGATTTTGCCAGATCTTTAGCATCTAGACAGTTATGAATACATAACTCTATATGCCTATCAGCTTCAGCTAAAGCATAACGACTCCTATGATCTACCATGTTATTAGCAATATTGCGGATCATTTGAGCTGTTTGGGTACATTTGTCAATGCAACTTTGAATATCTGTTTGGACTGCCAAATTAATTACACCCCCTTTTATCCAACCTGCTAAATATTATTGCTTTAAAGAATTAATTTTATGTATTTATCCTAATCTAATATGTCAAGCTGTAATTGAGAAAAAATTTATTTATATTTGAGAATATATGACCTGATATCACTAGCGTTACAATAATAAAAATTTAATTTGTCAAGTCATCTGTGACATTGATAATCATAGAAAATTGTAAAAAATTCTACCTATGCAAGAAAAAACTCCTTTATAATAGAGATTAAGGGTAGTCCTTGCCCAAATCTCTAAAATAAAGGAGCAAAAAATATGCAAGGCAAGGATACCGTAAATTCCACATTTCATCAACTATTTAGGCCAATTTTTAATAAAAATTTTCTAGAACACTTGAAAAAATTAGGAGTTGATAAATACATTAAAAAGCTGTCTGCTTTACAACTGATTATACTTGTGGTTTATGCTCAACTTGAACAGTTATCTGGTTTGCGAGATATCAGCAACAGTCTCAATAACAAAAATCTAAGCAAAGCAATTAAACTTAATTCTATCAGTTTTTCTCAGGTATCCCGCAAACTAAAAGATTTACCATCAGGTGTTCTCAATATACTGTTCAAAAGTTTAGCTACGGAAATCATAAAAGATGTTGGCGTAAATGCTTTGAACAAACATCTGGGCCGTATTCATCTCATCGATTCTTCAACCATAAGCCTTTGTTTATCTCAGTATCGCTGGGCAGAGTTTAGGAAAACCAAAGGTGGAATTAAACTTCACTTACGCCTTAGATTTTTTGAGGAAGGGGTTATACCCGAAAAAGCAATAATCACTCCTGCTAAACCTTCTGACAAAACACAAATGGATGTTCTAGTGGTTGAAGAAAAAGGCGCCATAAATGTCTTCGACCGGATTTACGTTGACTACAAGAAGTTTGATAGTTACTGCAAAAACGGCGTTCGTTTTGTTACTCGACTAAAGAAGAATGCTATCAAGCATATTGTAGAAGAACTTCCGGTAGATCCTAATAGCCCAATCAAAAAGCACCAAATTGTCTACCTGGGGAATCCGGTTACTTACAAGATGAAACATAAACTACGACTAATTGAAACAGAAGATACCGAGGGAAACCCGATAATAATCATTACCAACGTTTTTGAGCTAAAACCTGAAGAAATAGGCGACATCTACCGTAACCGCTGGCAGATAGAAATCTTCTTTAAATGGCTTAAACAGCATTTAAAGGTGAAACATTTTTACGGCAAGAGTAAGCAGGCAGTACAAAATCAATTATTTATCGCACTTATCACCTACTGTTTATTGAAATTGCTTGAGCTGAAAACAGGCTATAAAGGGCCGTTGCTGACAATAAAACGGCTGTTACATACCTGTCTTTATGAACCTTTCAATAGTTTCGTCAAAAAGCTTTACAAAAGGCCCATACGGTACTCCAGGGGCCGGCGACGGCAGCTAGATCATGAAGCGATTTACCAAGAAACACTAAGGCAGGTGATAGCGGACGAAACAGATCACTTGGCTGATCTAACCTATGACCCAGTAATTTTGTAAACAGTATATCGTATGGCAAAATGTGGATGAGGACTACCTTTTAGTGCTGCTAGTCCTTTAGCCGCAGGAGAAAATACCCGCTTGGATGTATACATCAAATTTACCATAAAATTCATTTACGGTATTTCTTGAATCTGAGTTTTAACTTTTATGCAACGCTAGTGAGTTGATATTAAATCAATGGGGAAAGATAGAACCAAAAAGTTATTTAAGTACAAAAAAATATCCTTCGTTATATAATTGGTTAAAAGAAAAATTTCAAGGACAATAACTATATTATGAGGGGAATTCAGAGAAAATACTATTACTTATGATCCCAAGGAATTAGTAAGTATCTTTGCTTTTAAAAAATGCCATAAGAAGATAATAATAAGTGAAAAACCGGGGTGATTTGAGACAATCTCCGGTTTTTATATTTTCGTTTAAAATATTGGAAATATACGTCTTTTAATCTAATATTAATCTTTTCGACAAAAGCTTACATTTTTCTTGGAAGGTTTTTCTAAAAAAATGTCGAATTTCCTTTCAAAAATTTGAATATTATTCCCGAAAATGGCAAACCCGGCGAAAGCCGGGGACGCAAAGCCACGGGTTTACAGCGAAACTGCCATGACAGCCGGGCTGCCGAAGGAGTTTGATTTTTTATTGTTAACCTGTTTTGCTCCTTGGAGCAAAACTTTTTATTTACACAATGCAATTTCAGACAAGCAAAACGAGGATTCAGACAAGGAAAACGAAGTTTCAGACAAGGTAGGTAGGAATATACTGAGGGGAGGTCTAAGTAAAAGATGGATACTATGCCTTTAATAACGGTTTTATTTGTATCTTGTCCCGAAGAAATGATGATTTCAGCATTGGGTTTGTTATTGTTTGGTATTAAGCCCAATTTAAGAAAGATTATACTAATCGGATTTATTCAAGCTGTAATATCATTTTTTATCCGCTTACTTCCGGTGCCATTTGGTATTCATACTTTGTTACAAATCCCTCTCTTCATCCTGGTAATATTTTTAATTATGCGGATACCCTTTTTAATAGCCGCTGTATGCTTGCTGGTAAGCTTCACTATTTATGTGATTATTGATGCAACATTTGCTCCTTTGATATTAAATATGACAAATATCCCTCTTGACCAGGTGCTGGCAGATGGTAAGTTGCGGATACTTTTCTTTTTGCCTCAAGGACTAGTAATGCTTCTTGTTGTATTATTAGTATTTTTCTTTAATTTTAAATTAATAGATTTATCTACATTAATTATGTCAAGGGAAGATGAAGAGTGGAAACGTTAAGAAGAGTATTTCCAATAATTATTATAATAATGTTTCAGTTAATAATTTTGGCCATTTTAAACTTAAGTTCTTATATATCCACAACAGGTACGTTTGCTACCGGTACATTGACTAATTTTATGTTTCCAACAAACTTAATTAGCATTATATTAACTATAACATCCGTAGTAATTGTTAGCCGCACTTTTGAAAATGCTGAGAGAGAAATTGAGAATCAGGTCCGACTTGAAAATATGGAACATTTGGAAGAGTTACTCCGAACAATGCGAAGGCAGCGTCATGACTTTAACCACCACATGCAGGCGATTTACGGCCTTTTGGCTGTGGGAGATTATGAAGAGGGTAAAAAATATATAGAAGAACTTATCTCGGAGATTTCCGTAACTAATGAAGTTGCTAGAATTGATAACCTCGGTGTAAGGGCATTGATACAGGCCAAAAGCGGGCAAATGGAATATCACAAGATAAAATTTGATATAGAAGTAAAAACTAGCCTGACAAAACTGCAACTAAAGGTCTCGGAGATAAATACAATTTTAGGGAATCTTTTAAATAATGCTATGGAAGCTCAAATAAATTTTTTCAATGAAGAACCGTTTATAAAATTAAAAATTTACCGCACTAAAGATTCCTATATTATTTCTGTTATCAATAACGGGCCACCTATTAGGGCAGCCGATATTGATAAAATTTTTGAACCGGGCTATTCAACGAAAAAAGATAACCAGGGGATGGGGCTGTATGCTGTTAAAAAGACGGTTGAAAAATATGAAGGACATATTAATGTAACCAGCAACCACAATACTACAATGTTTGAAATTACTTTGCCGGCATAAAGGAGAGTAAAAATGAGTATTAATGACATTTCGGTATTCTTAGCTAATAATCTGGCTGAAATATTGGATTACAACGAAGAACAGGCGGATATCTTACGTTACGGTTTTGAAGTAATTATCGGAGAATTCACCAAGATAACAATTTTATTAATTCTTGCTTTGCTTTTAAATATTTTACCTCAAGCTATTGTTGCATTATTAACAATAAGTGTTTACCGGTTACTTTCGGGTGGTATTCATTGCAAAACTTACCGGCTTTGTTTTATCACAAGTTTAGTTTCCCTGTTATGTATAGGAAAATTTGCCCGGGAAATACCTGCTTATATAGAGATGTCAAGTTTTATATTAATTGTTTTGACGATTTTAGTATTTATAACTAGTATTTTTGCGGTTATTAAATGGGCCCCGGTTGATTCAAATAAAAGGCCGGTAACAATAGAAGAAAAGAAAAAATTTAAGATTTTGTCATTTATTTGGATATGGATCTGGTTTGTAATTATATTCATAATCATTTCTGTATTTTCAATTGAAAAAATACAGTCTCTTGTGTTAGCAAGCATATTTGCACATTTAGTTCAGACCTTTACCCTGTTTCCAACAGTTTCAAAAATATAGGTTATTATCATTAAGGAAAGGAGGGGAGAGATTATGTTCAAAAAAATATTTCCGGTAGTAGCTTCTATTATTATGTTTGTTGCCGCAATTGCTGCACAACCGATGAGCGTTTTGACATGGCACCAACCTGAAGTACCAAAAGCATTGCGCAAATAAAGAGAGGTTTTATGATGACTTTGAAAGTATTGATAGTGGAAGATGACCCCGGTATGCGGTTAATACTAAAAAAAGCTTTAGAAAATTTGCCCGATGTGAATATAGTAGGAGAAGCAAGTAATGGGAAGGAAGCTCTGGATCAAACCATGTCGTTAGAGCCTGAAGTTGTTTTCATGGATATAGACCTTCCGGATAAAAATGGAGTAGAAGTTTCAAAAGAGATATTGGATATTGATTCTGAAATTTTCTTGATCTACGCAACCGGCTATAGTGAATATATGCCGGAAGCCTTTGAAATGTATGCCTTTGATTATATGATGAAGCCTTACAGGATAGACCGTATATCCGAGACTATTGAAAGAATACATCAGCTTGTGGAAACAAGGGAAAGGGCTTTTTCCAGACAAGAAAAGTTATCATCTTCAGTTAACATTTCCAAAAAAGTTGCAGTGAAAGTTGACCATAATGTAGTATTTATCGAAATGGAGAAAATAGTATTTGTAAACAGGGCAAAGAGAAAGACAATAATTTATCTGGAAAATGGCAAAACTATCTCAACTAATGAACCGCTGGATGTAATAGAAAAAAGACTAAATGAAAATAGTTTTTTCCGCAGTCATCGCAGTTATATCATTAACCTGGATAAAGTTGCAGAAATTCAACCCTGGGCACGGGGCAGCTACATTGTGATATTCAACAACAACAATAATAAAGCAAATAAAAAAGTTAAAAAAGTCGCTCACATAACAGAAAATAAGTACAAGGAACTGCAGGAAAAATTTAAAATAATATGAGTGGTTACTACCCGGGATATAAATTCCGGGTTTATTTTTTGTGAAGTGCAATTTCAGACAAGGAAAACGAAGTTTCGGACAAGCAATGCGAGGATCCAGACAAGGATGGGTAGGAATGTAAAAGTTTAGTAGATAAAATATCATTACAAGAAACTCCCTGCCAATGGGACAAGTTTTGGCGGACTGCTCATTGACAGGGACACCCTTTACCTGCATGGAGCAGGTTGGAAATATGTTTTTATTATACCCCTTCTCTGACTCCATGTAAAGGTTGAGGAATTTTTCAAGAGAAGGGTGGTGGTTCTATGATTGTTTTTGAAAATTTAATTTATTAATTGTTGAAAAATGCAAATGGACAAGTTTTGGCGGACTGCTCTTAGGCAAGTAGTGTACCCTTTACCACGGAGCAGGGAGGTAGTTAAATGGTTATACTCCCTCTTCTAATTTAGTATTAGTGAAAAATTACCGACACTTATCAATCAAAAAGTATAGGAGGGATAATCAATGTCTAGAAAATTTATTTTAACTTTAACTTTTATTTTAATATTTGCGTTTAGCACACAGGCTTTTGCGGCACCAGTGACAAACCCCCTTGATCTATCAAGAATAAAGAAAAATTTAGGTTTAGATGAAAGTAGTACCATTGATTTTAGTTTTATACAAACCTATTATGAAACACCCGACAACTTTCATACTAATGTATATGTCGATGAAGAAAATCCAAATGAAACATTTCATAACGATATCAACATTGATTTAATGGATTGGTATGTTGGTATGTCTGAACAAGCAGCGATGGTAATGTTTGATTCACCCAACAATATAAAATATTCTTATTATTTATACGGTGAATTTGACAACAATATAGGTGTACATGAGGGAGTTGATATGAAGTATACAGCAGATTCAGACCGTGATATACGTGCAATTTCTAAAGGAGAAGTAATAGCAGTCGGAGGTTCTTATGGTAAGATAGCAATTTATGACTCCACAGAAAATGTTACAACCTTTTATCTACATTGCAGCCAAATAGATGTAACAGTAGGTGACACTGTAAATGCAGGAGATATAATTGGTGAACAAGGAAGTGTGGGAGCATCAGGAGCACACGTACACTTTGAAGTAAGGGCAGGTAAGAAAACTAGCCCTAACACTGGAACGGATTTAGATTTACTTTCTGAAGAACCATATGGTTATTTTCTTCTTAATTAATGAGAAATAAAGTATAAAATTTAATTTACCATTTTAGGGCTGCTAGCATTTGTGCTATTTAAATATGATTATTGCTAGCAGCATCTTATTATTAACATTAGTTACTTTACTACAATATTTTTGCACTAGAACTTTTATTTAAAAATTTCAATAAATATATTATTATATTTATTGTTAGTCCTGCGGTAATATGTCAAGTCTTTAAATTTTAAAATTGGAAATTCTAAAGCTAAATTTTCTTAAAAAAGGGAACACTTAATAAGCTCAGTCCCTAATGGTAAAAACTGGATATTACCGAAGGATATTGAAGGGTGTCTACCTCATCTATTCACCTTCCTTTCAGGCGTGAGATTTGATCGTTACGTAGCAGCGCATCGATCAAACGCACAAGTTTTCTTGCGGTCAAGACGAGGGCTCTTTTGTGTTGATGCTTAGGGACTTCTCGAT
>JAICDB010000003.1 GCA_020063565.1 Clostridiales bacterium
TTTTTCTCGCACTAAATTGTGAGTGAGATGATAACGCATCCTGGTTAAACGTTGTAGAGCAATATATTGTTCCTGCATAACCATGGTCAGAGGAAGCCTCCCGAAACGCAAGCGATCAGCAATGATCCAGGCGTCAATATCATCAGTTTTATCTAAGTCCACATAAGCTTCTTTAAACTTATTAATTAACTTAGGATTGATGGTATATACCTTGGCCTGGCGTTTTCTTAAAGCTTCATCTTCATTAAAGAACATAGCCGGATGCCAGCTGTAAACGGATGTTGATTCCATACCGATTTGAATTTCCTGGCTGGAATGCTTGTCTGCGAGGGAAACAATTTGGTCTCGCAAATAACGAGCTCCATCTAAGTTGTTTTTGACAGTTATGGAGCTAAGTGTGTCACCATTTGGGTTCATGATGCACACTTTCATATCCTTAGAGCTAACGTCAATACCGACAAAAATTTTCAAGTGGGATCAACCTCCTTTCATATTAGGATCAAGGGAAATGGACTCTTCGGGATGCCCCCAGTGCTCTCGTTGATCAAACACCCTCGTGTATTAGAACTCATTCTGGGCCATGGGCTACCTGGAAGCTGCTATCTTCCAGCATGGGTTGCCAGAAGGAACTGCCTGCGGGTGAGAAGTTCAAACGAGTACTGGGGAAGCAGACTAACTAAGTAGTCAAAGCTACAGGAGGCAGAAGGATTTCCCCAAATGATCCTAAGATCATTGTCTGGGAACATCACGAAAAGTCCAGTCCCAATTTATGTAGACAGACATAGGCAGCCACCCCTAAAGGAGGTGTCTGTTTAGCAAACTAGCCTACCATGGGGACCTCTCCCCATCAAGGGTAAAGTGAACGGGCTTTGCACGATATTTAAGTGGCATATATTTAGTTTTCAAAGAACAAAGTCTTCTTTTTTAAAACTGGAAATTGTTTATTTAAAGAGGGACTAAACATATTATACGAGGAGTTGATAAGATGAGGAAATTATTGATACTATCGTGTTTATTATTAGTATTAACTTCATGTGCAGTAAATACTGAAGATATTAATACTAATATCACTGAAGAAAACAAACAATCAGAAGAGCAACTTCAAAAGGTGGACTCCGAAAATGATATGATTCAAAAACAAATAACCCCAAAAATTGAGCAAGATAAGCAAGATAATTATATAAAAGCAATAGATATAAATACATACTCAAAAAAGAACGATAATTTTATAATAAAAGAAATTATTCCACGCTATGATAATCAAAATTTTGTTTTAGAATTTAGTGATTGTCACGAAGAAAATTTATTAATTGGTTTAAGCGGGCGAAATGAAAAGGTACCAGAACTCATTTTATTAAGATATGATTTGAAAACAGGCTCATATGAATCGGTTTATGAAGGTGCAGGACGGATTCATTATAATACTAACTTAAAAACACTTAATAATAGTAAATTAGCTTTTCAGTGTCAAGATAAAGTATTAATCTTAGAAAGCAATGATTTTAAAGTTCTCTCCGAAATAAAATTACCAGAAGGAGTTCTTGAGTATGATATATCTTATGATGGCACTAAAATTGCGTACAGCCAAAAAGAAGGTTTATTTGTATCAAATTTAGATTTCTCAAATAGAAAAATACTTCTTAAAAGTACAGGAAAAGAAGAACTAGCCAAACGTCCTGGCCAACCAAAATGGTCATATGATGATAAAAATATTTTATATATATCATATGTATATCAGGGTTCTGAAGGTGTTGGAGTTATAAACCTTGACGGCTCTGAGAATCAATTCTATGAAATAGAAAATGCACTTTTTGCATATTGGCTTGACAGTAGCAATAAAATACTTTGTGGACAGGATGAGTTTGATGAAACCGAATCTTATATTATTAATCTTACTAAAAATGAGATAACTCCTATTGAACTTGATAAAACAAAAAGATATTATGGTTTTATGCCAAATACTTTAGGACAAAAAGTTGCTTATGCAGAGGAAGTAGACATATTTAAATCTCGCATATGTATTTTTGATGAAGCTAAACTAAAATATTGTATTAAATCTCCTATACTAGGTAGATCTGAAAGACTTGAATGGAGCACCTCTGCCAAGCAAATTATCATAACTACAATAAATAAAAAAGATGAAGGCTATAAAAGAAAAATTATACTAGTAGAAATTAATAATTCACCTTTAATTGTAGATCCAGAACCAAGAAAAGAAAATGGTAACATTTTAACAACTTACCATAATGATAAATATGGTTATTCCTTTGATATACCCAAGCATTGGGAGGGAAAATATGAGATATTAGAAAAAGAGAATAAAACGTATTTTCTTTATACAGGATGTCCGGGAAAAAAGGATCAATTTCTTACAATAATTAGCTGGACTACAGAAGAATTTGAAATAATTAAAGAAACAGAAGACAATCATTTCATTGAAGATCATATTTTAGCTAAAACAGACAATTATATCTTTTATGCTACTACGCAAATAGCTTTGCCTTTTGAAAGTTCAGAAAAGGAGGAGAAATATGGTGATGATTTTTCCTCAATGGTTTTGACGGCACAAAAATTGAAAACTTTGTTTCATGTGAATGACAGTAAAAGCAAGTAAAAGTTTTATTGGCTCTTCTCCAAAATAATACAGTAAAATTAGCAGGAAAAAAGAAAGATGACGACTAAGAATCTATTAGTAATAGCAACTCTGATTGCATTACTAATTCCTTTAGAAAGGACGATTCTTATGTCGCCATCATTATCCACCTCCATTTTAAACCTTCCCAGGATGAAATTCAAGGGAATGGAATACATTAACGATAACAAAAATAACCTGTTTATAAGAATCTCAGTCAGAGCAGATAAGCGGTATAGAGCTCGCTGTTCAAAATGTGGCAGTGTTGCTTCTGTTAACCGTAACGGCTTTCGAGAAGCTCGAGACGCCGGAGCCTTCGGACAAATAGTTTACCTTCACTTTGAACAAAGAGAAATCAATTGTCCTCATTGTGGCATCAGGATAGAAAAGCTAGACTTTATCAGTCCTGGTGCCAGAGCAACAAAACGTTTTGAAGAAAGCGTGGCGTTTCTTTGCCGACATATGACAATCTCAGAAGTAGCTCAATACTTCAAGTTGGACTGGAAAACTGTCAAGCGAATCGACAAAGACTATTTACTGCGGACCTTTGAGGAAATCAGCTTAGACGGCTTGCACGTTATCGGCTTCGATGAAGTTGCCAAAGCTAAGGGGCATGACTATCTGACCTGTGTGTTTGATCTTAGAAACAATCGCTTAATCCGAGTACTGAAAGGCCGCAAAGAAGCTTCAGTTGCTAAGTTCTACGAAGAATTGGGGCCAGAACGCTGCAAACATATCCAAGCTATCGCCATGGACATGTGGAAACCCTATTTCAACGCTGCCATGAAATATTGTCCCCAAGCCAAAATCGTCTACGACAAGTTCCATGTCATCGCTAATTATCACAAGGTCATTGACTAGATCCGGCGGGCCGAATTCAAGCGGGCTGAAAGCGAAAACAAAGACTTACTCAAAAGCAGCCGCTATCTACTACTCAAAAACCGCAGTAAACTAAGCGAAAAGAAGCAACAAAAGCTTGAAGAGCTACTGGGGGCTAACAAAAATCTCAACATAGCCTACGCTCTCAAAGAACAACTTCAAACTTTATGGGATAATCCCACGGTCCCCAGGTTCAACGAGGCGCTAGATAATTGGTGCCAGCTGGCCAGGGAGTCCGGTATATCTCTGTTAAACAAATTTGCTGATACCCTTGAAAGGCATCGTTCAGGCCTTTGGACCTATTGCCTATATCCTATCAATACATCCCGTTTAGAGGCTAACAACGCCAATATAGCGTTGTTGAGAAGGCGTGCCAAGGGCTTTAAGGATACAGACTATTTTATACTCAAGATTCACCAGATATCTGCGTGACATTTTATATAAAAATCATGCGGATTTATCCCAGTCAACCCTTTAGGGATTATAGATTTCTCCTGTGTTCTGTCAAGGGTAAAGGCTTCGCCTGTTCCGCATTCGCTCCACACCCTTGACAGAACCCATCCGAAAGCTATGTAGTTATTAGGGTTGTCTGGATATTATTTACATCTGCTATTGTAGTGAATTGGAGAAGCTCCAATATATTAATACCTAATCTCCCGATACGACCTTTTCTTAAAGATCTTATAAAGAACAGCCCCGCCTATAAAGCCTCCAATATGTGCCCACCATGCTACTGTTTGAACGGCGCCTACCCCACCAATTATTCCGTTGATAAGCTGCAGTATGAACCATAAAAACAGAAAAAGTACTGCAGGTACCGTAGTAACAGTCAGGAAAATTCCCAGGGGAATCAGGGCAAGTATCTTTGCCTTGGGAAATGCCAGGAAATACGCCCCCAAAACTCCTGCCACTGCACCGCTTGCCCCGATTGTCGGTATGTTAGAACCGGGATTGGTAAATATGTGCGCAAAGTGTCCTATAAAAGCCACTAAAAAATAAAAAAGCAGGTATCTAAAATGTCCTAAGCGGTCTTCGACATTGTCGCCGAATACCCAGAGATAAAGCATATTTCCCCCGATATGAAAGAGACTACCGTGCATAAAGGTTGCAGATACTAAAGGAAATAAGGCCATTGGATTTGTCAGCAAATGAAAAGGAATAGACCAAAGTGGTAGTTGCGAAGGAATCACGCCGTAATTAAGAATAAACTGGTTGAGTTCCTGGCTGCTTAAGGATAATTGATAAATGAAAACTGCAATATTGATTCCTATTAAAAGCAGATTAACAAAGGGAATAGTGCCTGAACGTGTACTATCTTTTAAAGGGATCACACGTTCACTCCTAATTTTTAATTTGGATAATATATATTATACCCTAGAACAATGAAGTGATACAAATCCTTTAGTTGCAAGAGTTTCTTTGGTTTGCTATAATTGGAAGGAGTATCTCGAAGTTGAAAAGAGGTGAACATCGGTGAGGATAACAAAAAAAGATGTTGAACATGTAGCGCTTCTTAGTCGCCTGGATTTAACAGAAGAAGAAAAGGAAGCTTATACAAAACAACTTAATTCAATTATTGATTATATGAATAAAATTAATGAGCTGGATACAGAAGGTGTGGAACCTACTGCCCATGTACTACCAATATATAATGTCATGAGGGAAGACGAAGTGGGAGAGTCTTTAGATAGAGAAAAAGTACTTGAGAATGCCCCTGAAAAAGAGAATGGACAATTCAAGGTTCCCAGAATCGTATAATGAGGGAGGGATAAGAGTTGGAATTATATGAATACTCGGTGAGCGCTCTGAAAAAAATGCTTCAAAATAAGAAAGTCAGTTCCCGCGAGGTCACGGAAGCTTTTTTAGATAGAATAGAAATTATTGATGGCAAGGTACAGGCATACATAACTAAAACTGCAGAAGAAGCGTTGAAGAAAGCGGACGAAATCGATTCTAAAAGACAAAAGGGTGAAGAGTTGCCTTCCCTTGCAGGTATTCCAATGGCACTTAAGGATAACCTGTGTACCAAGGATATAAAAACAACATGTGCCTCTAAAAATCTTTATAACTTTAAGCCTCCGTATAGTGCTACAGTAGTGGAAAAATTAGACAAAAACGGTGCGGTAATGCTTGGAAAACTTAACATGGACGAATTTGCAATGGGTTCTTCCTGTGAAAACTCTCGCTTTTTTTCCACCAGGAATCCATGGGACCTGGAGAGGGTTCCAGGAGGCTCAAGCGGTGGCTCGGCAGCGGCAGTGGCAGCCCGAGAAGCAAGTTATACCCTGGGTTCAGATACAGGAGGATCTATTCGCCAGCCTGCTTCTTTCTGTGGTGTTGTAGGTTTAAAACCTACTTATGGTAGGGTCTCCCGTTATGGCCTAGTTGCATTTGCTTCCTCCCTGGATCAAATCGGTCCCTTTGCCAATACGGTAGAGGATGTAGCTTTAGTATTGCAAGCAATTGCCGGACATGACCCCATGGATTCAACTTCCGTGGATATCCCTGTACCTGATTATAGCGAAGCACTGCAAGGTGATATTAAGGGAATGAAAATAGGTATCCCCAGGGAATACTTCCCGGATGAACTTAGCTCAGATGTAAAAGATGTTGTTCAAAAGGGCATCAAAAAACTTGAGGATCTGGGGGCTATTGTGGAAGAGTGCAGTATGCCTCATACTGAATATGCTCTTCCTACATATTACATTGTGGCACCTGCAGAAGCCAGCTCCAACCTCGCACGTTATGATGGCGTGAGGTATGGATACAGGGATAAAGATGCCAAGAATGTGCTGGAAATGTTTATGAAAACCAGAAATGAAGGTTTTGGTGAAGAGGTTAAAAGGCGTATTATGATAGGTACATATGCTTTAAGTTCGGGATACTATGATGCATATTACCTCAAGGCGCTTAAAGTAAGGACACTCATTAGAAGGGACTTTGAATCCGCCTTTGAAAAATACGATTGCTTGGTTTCTCCGACTTCACCCAGTGTTGCCTTTAAACTTGGAGATAGAGTGGACGACCCCTTAGCAATGTATTTATCAGACCTCTTTACGGTACCGGCCAATATGGCAGGTATTCCGGCCATTTCATTGCCCTGTGGTTTCAGTGAAGGCCTACCTGTTGGTATGCAGATTATGGGTAAAGCATTTGCGGAAGAGACAATTTTAAAGGTGGCTCATGCCTTTGAAAAAAACAGTGATTTCCAGGGACAAAAACCCCGGGGGGTGGAGTAAGTGAACCAGAAATATGAAACTGTCATTGGACTTGAAGTTCACTCTGAATTAAAAACGAACTCCAAGATTTTCTGCGATTGTACAACTGAATTTGGAGGAGAGCCTAATACCCATACATGCCCTGTGTGTCTTGGCTTGCCGGGGGTTCTTCCTGTTTTAAATAAAAAGGTAGTGGATTATGCTATTAAAGCAGGACTTGCTTTGAATTGTGAAATAGCCTCTTTTTGCAAATTTGACAGGAAAAACTATTTTTATCCCGATTTGCCAAAGGCTTATCAAATCTCCCAGTATGATCTCCCGATTTGTAAAAACGGTAAGCTTGAAATAGAAGTTGATGGTAAAAAGAAAACTATTGGAATTACAAGGATTCACATGGAAGAAGATGCAGGAAAACTGATTCACCAGGGGGATAAAATAGCTGAAGCGGAAAGTTCGCTAGTGGATTATAACCGCGCTGGTGTTCCTTTAATAGAAATTGTATCGGAACCGGACATGCGCTCACCGGAGGAAGCTAGAGCATACATGGAAATGCTAAAAGCAATTCTCCAGTATATTGACGTTTCTGACTGTAAAATGCAAGAAGGCTCCCTGCGCTGTGATGCTAACGTGTCAGTAAGGCCGATAGGGACAAAGGAATTCGGGACAAAGACAGAAATTAAAAACTTAAACTCCTTTAAAGCGCTTCAAAAAGCACTGGAATATGAGATAGAAAGGCAAATTGAAGTTCTGGAAGATGGAGGAAAAATAGTTCAGGAAACACGTTCCTGGGATGAAAGCAAGGGAATTACAGTAAGCCTACGAACTAAAGAAGAAGCTCATGATTATCGTTATTTCCCGGAACCTGACCTTGTGCCTTTAAAAATTGATGAAGAATGGATTGAAAAAATCAGAAAAACTCTACCGGAACTTCCAAATGAACGTAAAAAACGTCTTGTTGAAGAATTCGGGCTACCTGAATATGATGCGGGAGTAATAACGAGTTCTAAGGCACTGGCGGATTTCTTTGATAAATGCCTGGAAGGTTATGACAAGCCTAAAATAGTAAGCAACTGGATTATGGGTGAACTTTCCCGCCTTCTCAATGCTAATGATCTGGAAGTGGAAGATTGCCCCATTGAGCCGCAAGATTTAGTTGAATTATTAAAACTAATGGATAAGGGAACAATCAGCGGCAAGATTGCCAAAGAGGTATTTGAAGAAATGTTTGCAACCGGTAAAAAAGCAGGCCGGGTTGTAAAGGAAAAAGGCCTTGAACAAATAAGTGATGCATCTGAACTGGAAAGTATAATCGAACAAGTAATAGCAGAAAACCCCAAACCAGTTGAAGATTATAGAAATGGTAAGGAAAAGGCACTAGGAGCTCTTGTGGGACAAGTAATGAAAGCAACAAGAGGAAAAGCAAATCCACAGCTTGTTAATAAAATTTTAAAAGAAAAATTGTAGTATTTTTTCCAAAAGCACCTGCAAAAAAGCAGGTGCTTTTTTTGTGTTTGCCCGGCATGCTTGCTGAGCCGATGGGTTGAAAGAAAGCCCAAAAGCTGGATAACTTAAGGGGTTAGGACGGTCAATCCGGGGCGAAACTTAAAATGTCAAGTGTTATTATTCGGATATATGCTTTATTAGAAGCAGCGAACAAAAACCACAGTGCTATATCCTGAAATTTTGTGTCTATACGGATATAGGTGTAATACGGAAAGTTACTTTCCGATTTCAAGTTTAAACAAGTTAAATGATAATATTGACAATCAAAATAAATAACAATATAATAAAAATAGGTAATATAATAATAATTCAATAATTAATTTGAGAGACTTACTGGCATTGGTGTACTGGCATTAATGCTATAAAATAAGTCAAAGCTCAAATATGCACAAGGATTAATTAGGCGCATATTTGAGCTTTTTTATTTTTAGCAAAAGAAACTGGAGGGGATGTGCTTGAAAGAAATTACAGGACGTATTGTAAATATTCAAAAATATTCTGTTCACGATGGACCTGGAATTCGTGATTTGGTTTTTATGAAAGGGTGTCCATTGAAATGTATCTGGTGTTGCAATCCAGAAACACAGTCATCAGATTTTCAAATAGCGTATAATAACAAGAAATGTATAGGTGCAGAGTTATGTGGCTATTGTGTTAAGGTATGTGATAATGGTGTTTTTTCTATCAAAGATAATATGATTGTAATGGATAGACGCAATTGTATTAATTGCCAAAAGTGTGTTAAAATATGTTGCTCTAAAGCGCTGCATATCTTTGGAACAGATATGACTGTAGATGAAGTTTTTTTGAAAACTCAGAATCAACCAGATTCTTGGAGATCTAATGGTGGTGTTACAATTAGCGGTGGCGAACCACTTTTACAGGCGGATTTTGTGACTGCTTTATTAAAAAAATATAAAAGTGTGGGGGTCCATACAGCTATTGAAACTTCTGGATATGCGCCTTGGGAAAAGCTTGAAAAGGTGGCTCGGTGGTGTAATTTAATTTATTATGATATAAAACTAATGGATGCACAAAAGCATAAGAAGTATACTGGTGTGGATAATTCTTTGATTTTGGAAAATATTAAAAAGTTGACTGAAAATTTCTCTGAAGTAGATATTATTGTCCGTACTCCTGTTGTGCCTGGTATTAATGAACAAGAGCAGGATATTATGGCTATTGTAAAATTTTTAGAAACTCTGCCAAATCTGCAGGATTATGAATTGCTACCTTACCATAGTTATGGAAGTTCGAAATATGAACAGCTTGGTATGATTTATAAATTAAAAGATCTTAGCTCTCTTGAAAGAGAACCAGTTTATAAATTAAATGATCGCATTCGAAAAATGTTGAATTTACAAAAAGAAGCTAAACACAAGTAATAGGGTGTTTATAAGGGGTTTATTTCTATAAGAGGATATGCTATTATATCTTATAAGAATAAGATTTAAAAAATAAGGAGAAGGGTCAATGAAAAGAATGGACGGTCGTATATTAGTTGGTGGATGTGCTAAGCCGCCCAAAGAGATAACAGTATATAATATTATGACTGTTCAACTTCTTGTTGATGTAGAAACACATTGTATAGTTGAATCTAATTTTAATCTTATATCTCCCTTAACTCAAGCTTGCTTAGAGGAATTGGTCAATGGATATTGTATAGATGATTCATTAGAGCCGCTATTTAAAGAGATTAAGGAAAAAATTTGCCTTTCTACTACAGGTTCGTTGATACAGGCCATAAAAAATGCTGTAGAGAGGTACAAGGAAAAAATACGTAAAAATTAGACCCCCATGCCGTTAATGCGGAGCTTAAAAAAATCATTGCGAGGGCTTAGTAGGGTGTTTTTGTGTCCCAAAATAGTTTTCAGGTTAGTTATGTACTTAACTTTTGGTGATTATTATTCTAATTTTTCTACATTTTTTATAAAAGCTATTTACAAATAAAAGAATATTATATAAAATTACTTATAGAAGACATTATTTATGTATTATTTTATCATAATTTATATTATGATTTAATTGAATAAGTTTTATGGGATGTCTTGCAGGCGTCAATTTTTGAGATTGATGTCAGTAAACAAGGCGAAGCCCAACAAAGCATATTTATTGGACATAATTGTTCCATATGCTTTATTGGGCTTTTATTATTGTAAGAATAAGTATGCTTAGAGAATTCTGGGGACCCAGGTGATTTGTAGTGTTATGAAAAATGATGTTCAAAAAAATATCCAAGGATATTTAGGATAGAGTTGAGGTGCCTTGAGTATGGTGAAAGGCATGACAATTATTATGGATAAAACTCAAAGAACTTTTAGGTAAAAAGGAGGTTAAATGGTTTGAACAAATGGTTTAAAAACAGGGATTTTATAGGTGGAAGTATATTACTTATTTTCAGCGTATGGTTTTATTTTACGGCACAGACAATACCCAAAGGAAATGTTAGTGGCATGCCACCGAGTTTTTTTCCTTCTTTTTTGGCAATAATATTAGGAATATTAAGTTTTATTGTTGTCATAAAAGGAATAAAGCAAATTCTCGCAGGTTCCCAACTTAAAATTGAAAGAAAAAATCATAAAAATGTTTTTTTGCTATTTTTGCTGCTTATTGCATATCTGTTCGCATTTCAGTATTTAGGTTTTATAGTCACGACAATAATTTATTTGATATTAGTAATGTTACTTCTGAAAGCTGGAAAGCTTGTTAAAATAGTTCCAATTTCGATAATTATTACTCTGGCTGTGTATTATATTTTTGGAGTGGGATTTAAAATCCCTCTTCCTTAGGTTGAGAGGAGGCAAGGATATTGCTTGTTGAACAAATATTAAGCGCTGTAGGTGTAATATTTGAACCGTATTCGCTTTTACTTCTGGCTGCGGGAGTTGCTTTAGGGATTCTTTTTGGAGCAATTCCCGGTTTGACAGCTACAATGGGAGTGGCTCTATTAATCCCGTTGACTTTTGTTTTAGAACCAGCAGCCGGAATTGTTATGCTTGTCGGAATTTACTGTGGTGGCATATATGGAGGCTCTATTTCCGCTGTTTTGGTAAGCATTCCTGGTACGCCGTCCGGGATGATGACTACCCTGGATGGATATCCTATGGGGCAAAGGGGAGAAGCAGGCAAAGCAATTGGTTATGCAACAATATCTTCATTTATTGGAGGTATTATTAGTGCTATTATATTAATTTTTGCTGCACCCTATCTGGCAAAAATTGCTCTGCAATTTGGACCTGTTGAATATTTTGCAATTGCTGTATTTGGTTTAAGTATTATTTCTAGTGTTTCTGGTGATTCTTTTGTAAAAGGAATGATTTCCGGAGTTATAGGAATGATGGTAACTGTTGTAGGTATGGATTATGTTACCAGTACTCCGCGATTTACTTTTGGCACGGTAGCTTTGCTGGCAGGTTTTACTTTTATTCCTACTATGATAGGTTTGTTCGGAATGAGAGAGTTCCTATTGCAGGTAGGAACTGAAAATTACAAATATCAAGTAGAACAAAAAGTGGACAAAGTTATTCCTAGTCTTAGCGAAATCAAGAAATTAATGTCCATTACTATCCGTGGAGGTCTTTTAGGTACTTTTGTAGGTGCTTTGCCAGGAGCAGGCGGTCCTATTGCTTCATTTATCTCATATGATTCTGCACGTAAATCTTCAAAACATCCGGAAAAATTTGGTACAGGTATTCCTGATGGAATAGCTGCTTCTGAATCTGCTAATAATGGTGTAACCGGTGGAGCGTTGATTCCAATGCTGACTCTAGGAGTGCCGGGTGATGGTGTGACGGCTGTTATGCTAGGTGCATTTATGGTTCATAACTTACGCCCGGGACCCATGCTGTTTCAAAACAATGCTGACCTCGTGTTTTCAATTTATGTGGGTTTAGTTTTAGCAAATGTGTTAATGTTAATTTTCGGTTTAATGGGAGCAAAGCTTTTTGCAAGAATATTGAATTTGCCTATGGAAATATTACTTCCCTTTATTTCAGTTTTGACTATTGTCGGTTCGTATGCTATTAGAAATAATCCTGTAGATATCGCCATAATGATTGGCTTTGGTTTGTTGGGTTATCTTATGTCAGAACTTAAGCTTCCCGCAATTCCAATGGTGCTTGGAATCGTTTTGGGACCGATGGCGGAGGCGAATTTACGGGGAGCATTGCTGATATCAAAGGGTAGTTGGCTGATATTTTTAACAGAACCTATAAGTCTTATTCTCCTGATATTGACCGTAGTTCTCGGAGCATGGCCTTTCTTAAGTGGCGCCTTGAGGAAAAAACAGGAACTTGAAGGAAACACAACAAGTGAATAATTGTTGTTTAATTCTAATTATAATCTGAAGAAAGGAGGGAACCCTTTTATATTTAGTTTTGTTACTAGCATTATTATAAAGAATGGAAAATTAAGATGGGAGGTTTTTAAATGAAAATGGTGAGTAAGAAGAAAATGACATTGCTTGTTGCTTTAGTGATGGCTATTTTGATATTAAGTTTTGTATTAACCGGATGTGGTCAGAATACTGCAGATGAGAAAGGTTCAGAAAATGGTGCTCAAGAATCTGAGAAAAATGATACTGCTTCTAAAGAAAAATTTCCCAATAAGCCAATTACGGTAATTTGCCCTTATTCAGCGGGTGGAGGGTCTGACCAAACCATAAGAATGTTAGCTCCATTGGCTGAAAAGTATTTGGGTGTACCTGTAAATGTAGTAAACATGCCTGGTGGTTCTGGTTCTGCAGGTTATGCTGAACTGCGAAAAAGAAAGGCTGATGGATATACTCTTTCTACAACTACTTCAACAATCGTTACGCATAAGCTTTTAGGCAACCTGGATTTCAACCATCATGCTTTTGATATAGTTATAGGATATAATTTTTCGCCGGCTGCAGTAGGTGTTAATGCTGAACGCGGCTGGGATGATTTAAAGGAATTTGCTGAATATTCAAAAGAGCATCCGGATGAAGTTTCGATGGGAACAACTGCTGTCGGGGGGATATGGAACGTAGCTACCCATGCTGCTCAGAATGCGATGGATGTAGAATGGAATGTTATTCCGGCAGGGGGTGGAGGTGCTAAGCCCGTTATTCAGGCTGCTGCAGGAAAAATAGATGCTGTAACTGCAAGTCCCCTTGAAATTTATACACAGCAGGAAGCTGGCAAGCTGAAACTTTTAGGGGTAATGGCAGATGAAAGATTGGATGCATTTCCCGATATACCAACCTTTAAAGAAATGGGATTTGATGTATCGGTTACAACAACTAGGGCTCTAATAGCTCCAAAGGGAACTCCAAAGGAAAGAATTGAAATTCTTTATGAGGCATTTGCTAAGGCTGCTAATTCCGAGAAATATAAGGAATATGTTAAATCCAAAGGAAGCGGTTGGATGTGTGAAAACGGAGAATACATGATGGATTACTATGATAAGCAAGTAGAAGTTTTCGAAAAAATTATAAAATAATCAACTAAAGTTGCAAAAAAACTTTGATAAAAACAAACAGTAACTTAAGCATTTGTATTTTGCTTTATTTTGAATATGATGCATAACTGTTACAATTAGTTTTCCCGGTTAAGTTTAAAAGGAGCAACCACCTAAGGACAGTCCTCTTCCACGTTTGACAGAGATTATACTCTTTTTTATCTATTCCGGCCTTAGCGTTTCTTGATAATTTGCTTCATGGTTTGGTTGCTCCGAAGACCCCGGGAATTAATAATTTTTTTAAGATAAATTTTTTGTAAGCTTTTAAGTCTTTGAATACGACAAGAGTAAAATAAAAAACTTCACCCCAAATGTGGGACATTTTTGACGTGGCAAGCCTCAAAAATCCCAAAGGAGTGAAGTTATTTATATATTCTTCAACAAACTCTATTTTCCTTGTGAAGTATTTAAAAATCGGATATAAAAATTTACTTAGTAATTAATTAGTAAAATAATAAAAACTTTATAATATCTTTATTACATATTGATTTAGTTTATAGAAATACTTATTTTCTTATAAAAGGAGGAAAAATCATGGCAGAGGTAGCTTGTTTAACAAATCAGGAAAAGAGAATTGAAAGAGGAGAAGGACAATTGAGTCCAAGGCCACGAATTAATGCTTTTCTTTCTAAATTTAGGGATCAAGTTCCTAGAATAGATATTCAAAGGGCTGTTCTGTTTACTGAATCTATGTCACAAACAGAAGAATATCCTATGAATATCAGAAAAGCTAAGGCATTACATCATATTTTTAATAATATCAATGTAGTTATTGAGGATAATGAACTAATAGTTGGTACTTGTAGTAGTCGCCCCGGAAGACATGCTATTCTTTTCCCGGAGCTTCGTGGACCTTGGCTTGAGAAAGCATTAAGAGGAGCCCAACAAAGTCAAGCATTTCTAGTTAGTGATGAAGATATTGAAATAGTAAAGGAAAAAGTTATACCTTATTGGAAGGGTAAAAGTGCTCATGAAAGATACCTTGCAATGCTACCGAAGGATACTAAGGAAATTATTTACGGTGATGATGATTGGGGTTCAGCTGGATTATTACAAGATAATGCCAATATTAATGCTACTCTGAACTGGGCTGGAAATTACAAGAAAGTTATTGAGAGAGGGCTTTTAGATATTAAAAGAGAAATGGAGGAGCGCTTAAGCCAGGTTCCTGACAATGATTATACTAAAATGGCCTTTTTACAATCTGCTATTATTGTTTGCGATGGTCTTATGGATTATGCAAAACGTTATGCAAAAAAAGCCAGAGAAATGGCTCTAGAAGAGACTGACCCTAATCGTAAAGCAGAGCTTGAAATGATAGCTCAAAATTGTGAATGGGTACCAGCACATCCTGCCCGTAATTTCTGGGAAGCATTGCAATGTCAATGGTTTGTGCAAACGGCTTATAAGTTAGAACAACCTACTGTAGGTGTTATTTCTTTGGGACGATTTGATCAATATATGTATCCAACATTTATCAAGGATTTAAAGGCTGGCGTTATAGATGAAGAAAGAGCTTTAGAATTAATGGAATGTCTATGGTTTAAAATAGCAAACTATGTACCATTTAACGTAACGGCTACAAATAATTATTTTGAAGGTTATTGTCATTTTGAGCAGACTGTTCTCGGTGGTCAGACCAAAGAGGGTAGAGATGCTACAAACGAATTAACTTATTTGGTTCTTAGGTCCAAAAAGGAATTTCCACTTCATTATCCGGATTTATCTGTTCGAGTACATTCTCGTACGCCTGACCGATTGCTTTATGCTATTGTAGATTTGATTAAAGAAGGTACCGGTTTTCCTAAACTTTTAAATGATGAAGAAATTATTCCTCGAATTTTGCAAAATGGAGTTAGTATTAATGATGCCAGAGATTATACTCCCTGTGCTTGTACCGAGGTTAGACTGCTCGATATTGATACGTATATGGCTGTCGGCTGTAACCCTAATACTGTAGCTGCATTAGAGATGGCAATGAATGACGGTGTTGTTACTATTGACGGTAAAAAGAAAAAACTGATGACACCATCCATAAAGGCAACTGATATCAAGAGTTATGAGGATCTGATAAACAACTTTACCGAGGCGTTTGACTTTTTAGTGCGCCACTACTATATACGTCAGGCCGCTTTAGAAATATCAAACGCAGCCTGCTTAGCAGCACCCTTTATGTCGATGTTAAATGATACATGCGTGGAAACTTTAACGGATATTCATCAGCCCATTCACGGCAAAGGGGTTTCCAAGGATACAGGTAACATGAGCATAATTGGTTTTGGTACGGTAATTGAGTCTTTAACTGCCATGAAAAAGTTAGTATTTGAAGACAAAATAATTACTTTAGATGAGTTAAAGGAAGCCTTAGAAGCGAATTTTGAAGGTTATGAAAGACTGAGGGAAATGCTATTAAATGCGCCTCAGTATGGAAATAATGATGATTATGCTGATGAAGTAGCTCGTCAAGTGGATGAAATTATTTGTGAAGTAGTACAAAGATACAGAACACCAAACGGTCCTCAAAATTTAAAGTTCGTTCCGGTTACTACCCATGTTGCTATGGGACGTAGAATGGGTGCAACGCCAAATGGCCGAAAAGCTGGAGAGGCTTTTTCTGAAGGTGTTTCGCCAACACAAGGGCGTGATACTGAAGGACCTTTGGCGACTTTGATGTCAATTGCCAAGGCTAGGAGCCGTGTATATAATAATGATTTAGCCCGTTTAATCAATATAAAAATAAGTCCACAGGTTTTAGCAGGAGAAAAAGGAACAAGGGACTTAATGAATTTAATTAGGACTTTTGTAGATTTAAAATTATGGCATATTCAATTTGCTGTTATCAATAGAGAAACTTTAATTAAAGCACAAAAAGACCCGGATAAATATCGTAATTTAATTGTTCGAGTAGCTGGTTATAGCGCATATTTTACAGAGTTAAGTCCTGGACTTCAAAATGAAATTATCAATCGTACGGAACATGAGTGTATTTAATGAAGCAGTTTTACGCACATGTAGCTGAGGAAGAGATACACCTCAAGAGTATAAAGAGTTATTAAAGAGTTATTAACTATTAACTAGATTAATAGTTTAAATACTCATATAAAAGGGGAGAGTTTCTCTCCCCTTTTATACACTAAATATATTCCTAGTATAAGAGGGGTAAATATTATGCCAATTATTAAAATTCCTTTAAATAAGAGAGAAATTAAAGTCGAAATACCAGAAGAAAATTTCTTAGGTGTACTTGAACCAAATCCTATCCAGGGGTTAAATAACCCAATGGAAAAAATCAGAGAATCGCTTATATATCCAACTAATAGTAAACCCTTAGCTGAACTAGCAAAGGGGAAAAAACAGGTAGTTATTGTCATTACTGATATTACCAGGCCTACTCCTGACCACTTATTGGTACCTGCTATTTTAACGGAGTTAGAAAAAGCAAAAGTTAAATCAGAGTGTATAACTATCCTTATTGCAACAGGGCTTCATCGGCCAAATAACAAAGAAGAATTGATAGAGCGGCTAGGGAAATATGTCGTTGAGAACTATAAAATTGTTAATCATGTAGGAACTAAAAACGACCTGGTATATTTGGGTAAAACTAGTTATAACTGTCCTGTATGGATTAATAGTATTGCAGCAAATGCTGACTTGTTAATCAGTACAGGAATAATTGAGCCCCATTTTTACGCTGGATTTAGTGGGGGTAGAAAAAACATTGCAATTGGGGTAGCAGGAGAAGAGACGATTATGTTTCAGCACCGACCCCAGGTTTTTGATCATCCAAATACGCAAATCGGAAATATAGAAGAAAACATATTTCATGCAAATGCAATGGAAATAGCTGAAATGGCAGGTTTGGACTTTATACTTAATGTTGTTTTAAATGATAAAGGAGAAATAGCAGGTGTTGTAGCTGGGGATTTCAAAGAGGCCTTTTATCAGGGTGTAGAAATTGCTAAAAAAGTCTACCAGGTAGAGATTGATGAACAGGCTGATATTGCTATAGCTGGTATTGGTTTTCCCAAAGATGCAAACTTGTATCAAGCAACTAGGGGAGCAAGTTGTATAGCTTTTAGCAAATATCCTGCCGTCAAAAAAGGTGGTCTTATTATAATTCCTGCTGAAACTGAAGAGGGAGTAGGACAAGGATTAGGAGAACAAAGGTTTTATAATATAATGAAAAGTGCTAAGAATTATGAAGAAATAATATCTAATATCCGGCTAAACGGTTACCCTGCTGGAGGACAAAGAGCCTATTTGATGGCTTTGACATTAAGACATGCTGAAGTTTGTATTACTAACTCAAAAACACCAGAAGCTGTTGAAGATATGCACATGAAAGCCATGAATAATGTAAATAATGCATTAGAGTATGGATTAAAATGTTATGGAAAACACGCAAAAATAATCGTACTTCCACATAGTTTGCAGGTTGTGACTTCTAAAAAAACTGTAAATAAAAATAATAACATAGTAAAATAGCGTAAATATATATATTATACAATCCCTTGCTGATTTTAGCCGGGGGACAAGAATTATCGCAGAAAATAGGAGCGTGGTAAGCTATGTTAATAAGAATTAATATGTCCACAAAAGAAGTAGTTAAAGAAATATTACCAGAAAAATACTTCTTTTTAGGTGGGCGCGGCCTTACATCAAGATTACTGCTGGACGAGGTGGACCCATCATGTGAAGTCCTAGGACCACAAAATAAACTTGTTATAGCTCCCGGATTATTAGGGGGTACTGCTGCTCCTTGTTCAGGAAGAATCTCTATCGGGGCTAAGAGTCCTTTAACGGGTGGAATAAAAGAAAGTAATGGAGGCGGTATAGCTGCAAGAAAGCTTGCTAAGTTGGGAATTAGAGCTTTGGTGATTGAAGGACAGCCTCAAGAAGATAATTTTTTCCTCTTGAAAGTTACAAATGATGGAGTAGAAATTTTACCGGCTGATGAACTTGAGGGATTGGGTAACTATGAAACAGTAAAAATTTTGCTTGGAAAATATGGAGACAAGAACGGTATAATTTCCATTGGACCAGCGGGAGAAAGAGGATACAGTACGGCTTCGGTTGCCATAACTGATATGGAAGGTATCCCTTGCAGGCATTGCGGACGGGGTGGTATGGGAGCTGTAATGGGTTCAAAAAAGATAAAGGCAATAGTGATAGATGATAGTAATACAACAAATATAACATATAAAGATGAGAAAACTTTTAAAGAAGTTTCCCGTGAATGGGCAAGAGAACTTGTTGTTACCAGAAAAACATTAACTGATTATGGCACGGCAGGAAATTTATCCCTAATTAACACATTGGGATGTTTACCAACTCGAAATTTTAGTTGTGGTGTTTTTGAAGATGCAGAAAAGCTTTGTGGTGAAAAATTAAGAGAAATAATCCAAACAAGAAATGGGAAAGCTTCTCATGCCTGTCAGCAAGGATGTGTCATACGATGTTCAAATATATTTACGGATGCAGATGGCAAAGTAGTTACGTCTTCTTTGGAATATGAGACTATTGCTCTTCTTGGTTCAAATTGTGGCATTAGTGATATTGATTTTATTGCAAAGTTAGATAGATTTTGTGATGATTTTGGTATAGATACGATGGAACTTGGTGCGACTATAGGAGTAATGATGGAAGCAGGAGTGCTAAACTTTGGGGACCAGAAAAAGATGATGAGTCTTATTGATGAAATGAAAAATGATACTTTGATAGGGAAAATGATGGGTCAGGGTGCTACCTTGACAGGAAAGGTGCTGGGTGTTAGACGGATCCCTGCGGTTAAAGGACAGTCATTAGCTGCATATGACCCTCGAGGATTAAAAAGTACTGGCGTGACTTATGCTACGTCAACAATGGGCGGTGATCATACTGCCGGAAATTGTTTGCCTGGCAGGCTTGGTTACAGGCCTAAGACAAAAGATCAGGAATTTATTAAAACCAAGGAAGGTATAGTAGAGCTTTCCAAAGATGTACAGATTATGACAACTTTATGTGATATTTGTGGTTTTTGCTTTTTCGTAGGCCCTACTCCGGATACGGTAGATAGAGTAGCTAAGCTTGTTAATGCCAGATGGGGGACCACTATAACTTTTGATGACCTTATAGAACTTTCTAAACAGGTGATAAATACAGAAGTCGAGTTTAATGAAAGAGCTGGATTACCACAAACATTAAATGGGTTGCCTGAATTTTTTTATACAGAAAAACTTAGTCCTCAGAATTATATTTTTGATATTTCAAAAACGAAACTTAAAAACATATTCAAAAATGATTAAACTGAAGTCTTGAGTTGTAAGCAGCCTTTCAAAAATATTTCGTTTTAAGGGGATGATGGAACTGGAATTAAACACCGTGCAACAAATTATAGAAATTGTTGGCGAAGATAATGTTTTAACAAATCTGGAAGAAAGAATTTGCTATTCATATGATGGCACATTTCAAAGAGGAATTCCTGAACTGGTAGTATTTCCTGCTAATACTCAAGAAGTAGCTGAAATTGTAAAGTTGGCTAACAAAGAAAAATTTCCTGTATTTCCCCGTGGAGCTGGTACAGGACTTAGCGGTGGATCTATTCCCATGAGTTCTGGTGTAGCATTAGTATTAACCAGGATGAATAAGATCAAAGAAATCAATTCAGAAGATATGTTAGCTGTATTAGAACCGGGCGTTATTACAGGCCATTTTAATCAAGAAGTAGAAAAATTAGGCCTGTATTATCCACCTGACCCTGCCAGTTTAAAAACATGTACGATGGGAGGAAATATCGCGGAAAATGCTGGGGGGCCAAGGGCTTTCAAGTATGGGGTAACAAAAGATTATGTGCTGGGATTAGAAGTAGTAACGCCCCAGGGTGAAATTATGCATACCGGCGGTCGGACGGTAAAAAATGTTACTGGCTATGATTTAACCCGTCTGCTTACAGGAAGCGAGGGAACCCTGGGAATAATTACAGAGATTACGGTACGCCTGCTGCCAAAACCAAAAGAAATAAGAACAGCATTGGTCATATTTGATAAATTGGAAGATGCCGCATCTAGTGTCACAGCAATTATTAGAAATGGGGTTATTCCAGCGACACTGGAGTTAATGGATCAAATTGCTATAAAATGTGTGGAAAATTTTAATCATCTGGGGTTACCGCTTGATGCGGAGGCGGTCTTATTAATTGAAGTAGATGGCGGAAAAAATCAAGTGGAAGAAGATATCATAAGCATTGAGGAAATTTGTCAAAATCACCACTGCAGAAAAATCCACATAGCTTCTTTAGCGGAAGAAAGAGAAAAACTTTGGAAAGCAAGAAGAGCTGTTTCATCTGCGATTGTGCAGTTGAAACCCACGAAGATTTCTGAAGATGCTACTGTTCCAAGGAGCAAAATTCCAGAAATGGTAAAACGCCTACGGGAAATTGCTTCTAAATACAACTTGCATATACCCGTATTCGGGCATGCAGGAGATGGTAATTTACATCCAAATATTCTGGCTGACAAGAACAACAAAGAAGAAATGGAACGGGTTCAAAAAGCCGTGGACGAAATATTTCATGCAGCATTAGAATTACGGGGAACACTATCCGGAGAACATGGGATTGGAATAATGAAAAAACCATACCTGCAGTGGGAGCTTGGGGAAGTAGGAATTGAATATTTAAGAGCGATCAAGCGGGCAGTAGATCCCAATAATATTCTTAATCCGGGAAAGGTGTTTTAGATGAAAGATATGGATAAAAATCACTTCGAAAGTCTAAATAAATGCAGCAGATGTGGAGGATGCCAGGCTCATTGTCCTATTTTCTATGAAACTGGAAGAGAACCATTTGTAGCCAGAGGAAAAATTGAGCTTCTGGAAAATTTACAGTCCGGTAAATTAACCTGGAATGATAAACTTGCAGATATATTTTCTATGTGCCTTTTATGTGGTGCTTGTGCAGAAAATTGTCCCAATGGGGTGCCAGCAGACAAGTTGGTGATGATGGCAAGGAAAGATCTTGTTGCTAATAATGGTCTTCCAATAATTAAAAAAAATGTTTTTCAGCATTTGTTAAGATATAACGGACGGTTGAATTTGGCAGGGAAGATTCTATACCTATATCAAAAAACAGGTCTACAGAAACTGCTGCGAATCAGCCGGGTACTCAATTTAATGCCCAATGACCTGGCTAAAATTGAGAGATTGTTGCCGGAGGTTGCTAGTGGATCTTTTCGTAAAATAGTGCCTTTTAGAAGTACGGTGGATAATCCGCGACTGAAAGTGGCGTATTTTACAGGGTGTGTTACTAACCTGATCAACCACAATGTGGGATACAGCATCCTAAAAATTTTGAAGGCCTGCGGGGTGGAAGTAATCATTCCAAAACAGGGTTGTTGTGGGGTGCCGGCTTTTGCCAGTGGAGATTTTACTACCGGTAAGTTCCTTGGAGAGCAAAATATTAAAGAGTTTGCTCGAGAAGATGTTGATTACATTATCTTCGACTGTGCCAGCTGTCTTTCCACTTGGTTGGATTATCCAGAGCTCCTAGAAAGTGAGGAAGCCTTAAAGTTTTCAGATAAGCTGATGGATGTTAACCGTTTTCTAGTTGAAATTTTGGATATCAAAATAGAATGTCCTGAAATAGGTAAAAAAGTGACTTATCATGATCCCTGTCATTTAAAGAGAACAGAAAATGGTAAGAAAGCGCCACGAGAACTGCTGAGCAGGCTTAGTCCAGCTTATGAGTATGTGGAGATGGGGCTGGCGGACAGGTGCTGCGGATCTGCTGGTTCTTTTAACATCAGTCATTACCGCTTATCCCAGAAAGTAGCCAACCGAAAGGTAAAATCTATCAAAGAAAGCGGAGCAGAGATAGTGACCTCAGCCTGCCCCTCCTGTATGATGCAGTTGTCCCACGCCTTAAAAAATGAAAAGAGCGATGTAGTCGTAAATCACCTGGTCGAACTTGTGGCGGGGTGTTTGCAGTAATTAATAGATATGGTGAATAATGATCGAATCCCCAAAACCGTCATTTCAGGCTGATTTGCCCTATTTCAGTTGATGCTGGTTCTGTGAGAGTGAAGAAGTCGGAACAAAGTCACCCGATTTCCACCTACTTGATATCTTTCTATACATAGAAAATTATTTATTTATTAATACTAGTAATGAGGAATTTAAAATTTATAGTTAGGAGGTTCTTTTGCAATGACTGACCGTAAACGCAGTCGCTATTTGAAAAAAGGCGAAGATATGAGACTTTTAAATATGAAAGAAGCCGGTAATCCACAGGGTATTGCAATAGACCCTATTCCAGTCACAGAAGGTGAAGAAATGACAGTTCTCTATTACGGTTTGCTTTCGGAAGCGGGTGCCGATCAGGTTTATCTCCACTGTGGTTATGGGGATGCCCATAGTTGGCAAAATGTGCAGGATGTTCGCATGGAAAAAACAGAGAGAGGTTGGGTAAAGACATTAAAACTAGAAGATGATTCAAGATTTAATTTCTGTTTTAAAGACAGTGCCAATAACTGGGATAACAACAACGGTCTCAATTGGAGTGTAGAAATCCACAACGGAGAGCAAATCTAAAATAAGGCCTTCTTAGGGAGGCCTTATTTTTTTGCATAAAACCATATTCCTTAGTGAAAAAATAAAAAGTAATAAAACAATAAAGAAAGAGCGTGATATTTTGCGAGTTTTAATGTTATCGTGGGAATTTCCCCCAAAAAGTGTTGGTGGACTGGCACGACATGTCAATGATCTATCACTTGCAATGGTAGATCAGGGCCACGAAATTCACATTATAACCTGCGCTTTTGAGGGAGCGCCACTCCGGGAAACTAAAGATGGAGTACATATCTACAGGGTTCATCCTTATTCAATTCAAACCCCTAATTTTCTGCACTGGACCCAGCATTTAAATTTTGCAATGCTGGAAAAAGCTGTTCCATTACTATCCAGTAAAGAATTTGATATTATTCATGCCCATGACTGGTTGGTTGCCTTTGCGGGCAGGGCCTTAAAACATTCTTTCCGCTTGCCTTTAATAGCAACGATTCATGCCACCGAATGCGGTAGAAATGGAGGTCTTTATAGTGATACCCAGCGTTACATAAATAGTGTTGAATGGTTTTTAACTTATGAAGCATGGAAGGTAATCGTTTGCAGTAAACACATGGAAAATGAAGTTAAATCGCTTTTTGGCGTGCCGGGTGACAAAGTTGAGATATTACCAAACGGGATTTTTCCACACAAATTTAAGGAACCCCCGGAAAAGGGCTGGGTAGACATTCCCTACTTAAATAATAATGATCGCGTAATACTTTTT
Organism: Clostridiales bacterium; assembly: GCA_020063565.1. Lineage (GTDB taxonomy): Bacteria > Bacillota > DSM-16504 > Desulfitibacterales > JAICDB01 > JAICDB01. The sequence goes on from JAICDB010000003.1 coordinate 24,017, forward strand.
GTGGGCAGACTGGTGCAGGAAAAAGGAGTACATATCCTTTTAGAGGCTGCTCATAAAGTATTACATTCAGTTCCGAACGCAAAGTTTGTAATTGTAGGTAAGGGGCCTATGGAAGAACACTTGAAGCATATTGCAAGTAGCCTTGGCGATAGGGTCCATTTCACAGGTTATGCCAGTGATGATGAACTAAAAACTCTTTACAAAAGGGCTGAAACGGCAGTTTTCCCCAGCCTTTATGAACCCTTTGGGATAGTAGCATTGGAAGCAATGGCTACCGAAACACCGTTAGTAGTGTCTGATACCGGGGGCCTATCGGAGATAGTAAAACATGGTCAAAATGGCTTAAAGGCTTACCCGGGAAATGCCAACTCACTTGCCGATAATATTTTAGCAGCTTTACATGATAAAAAATTAGCTGCAAACCTCATAAGACATGCCACTTCTAGCATAAATAATAAATATGATTGGAACAAAATAGCCTCCAAAACATTAGCTATTTATCAAGATGTGCGCAGTGAATACGAAGAAAGCAGTTGGTCAATGCCTGCAGTGGCATTTACTGAAATTCCTGAACGTTATTCTCTGGTGGAAGAAAGAATCAAAAACCAAAACTTGAGGGCAAGGGGTGAAGTTCATTGAAGGCAATTATAATGGCGGGAGGCCAGGGCTCCAGACTCCGTCCTTTAACATGCGACAGGCCGAAACCCATGGTACCTGTAGCTAACAGACCTATAATGGAATATGCAGTAGATCTACTAATAGGACAGGGTATCAAAGATATAGGAATAACACTACAGTACTTACCCGAACAAATAATGGATCACTTTGGAGATGGCAGTGTCTTTGGGGTTAATATGCAATATTTCATTGAGGAAGTACCCCTTGGAACAGCAGGAAGTGTCAAAAATGCAGCAGAATTTTTAGATGAAACATTTGTAGTAGTAAGCGGTGATGCGCTAACTGACTTTAATTTAATGGAAGCAATTGAGTTTCACTATGAAAAAGGGGCTATAGCAACCCTGGTTTTAACAGAGGTTCCTTCACCTTTGGAATACGGAGTTGTAATCACTGAAAAGGACGGCAGGATTAAACGCTTCCTGGAAAAACCGGGTTGGGGCGAGGTTTTCAGCGATTGGGTAAATACAGGTATTTATATACTTGAACCGGAAGTCCTCAATTATTTTGATTTTGGGGTCAAATATGATTTTAGTAAAAATTTATTTCCCCAGCTCCTGGAAAATGGAGAAGTTGTGTGTGGCTGCCTTTTATCCGGTTACTGGTGTGATATAGGAAATTTGGATCAATATTTACAAGCGCATATGGATATTTTAGCCGGTAAAGTAGAAGTAGATCCCCGAGGTACTTTAATAAAGGATAATACCGCTGTATTACACCCCAATATAAGTAAAAAGGCAACTATTTCCGGTCCTATTCTTTTAGGAGAAAATTGTAGAATAGAGGATGGCGCATTTGTAGCCCCCTATTCGGTAATTGGGGATAATGTGGTGCTGGATAAAGAAGCTTCCATAAAAAGATCTGTAATTTGGAATAATGCTTATATTGGAAAGAGCGCTGCAATACGTGGAGCAGTCATAGGCCGGGGAGTTACAATAAAACCGGGGACAAATATTTTAGAGGGTGCTGCAGTAGGCGACAATAGCCTCATTAATGAACGCAGCATGATCAAGCCCAATGTAAAACTTTGGCCAAATAAAAACGTGGAAGCCGGTGCAGTTGTTAAGGAAAGTGTAGTTTGGGGAACAAAACATAAAAAAGAGCTTTTTGGTACAGAGGGAGTACCTGGGCTCGTCAACCGGGATATTACCCCCGAATTAGGGGCAAAGCTTGGTGCAGCTTACGGTTCAATCTTAAAAGAAGCTAGTATTATAACTGTTAGTTCAGATGGGCAGCCTGTAACCAGAATGATTAAAAATGCTCTTGCCACAGGTTTAATTTCAACAGGGGTAGAGGTTAATGATTTAGGAGATGTTACCACTCCTGTCAACCGTTTTGCAGTACGCAAGCTCGGTACTAAAGGCGGAATTCATGTCAAAAGTGATTTGCAAAACATGCAAAAATGCTGGATTCAATTTTTAAATGAAGATGGAATCAATGTAGATCGCAATATTGAAAGAAAAATTGAAAGCATGTTTGCCAGGGAGGAATTCAGAAGGGTTAAATCCGGTCAGATAGGAGAAGTACTCAGCATAACCCGTTATGCCCACACCTATCTTAACTATATCCTATCAGGTGCAGACAGCGAGGCAATTAGGAAATTAGATATCACTATGGTCGTAGATGCTCGAGGTTCCGTTTTAAATACACTGGTTTCCTCACTAGCCGAGCGTCTTAATTGGAATTTAATTGATTTTGAAGGTAACATAGAGGCGGGTTCTCCAAGCTTTAGTCAGAGAAGAAAATATATAGGAAACATGGCTGAACTAGTTAAAAAATACGGTGGACATTTAGGGGTAATGTTTGATAATAACGGCGAAAAAATTCTTTTAGTGGATGACAGGGGTAGAGTAATAGATGAGCATACCTTTGTTGCATTAATGGTTTTGATTTTGATGAAAGCAAAAAGGGGAAGAACTGTTGTAGTACCGGTTACAGCTTCTGAGGTTGTAGAAAAGGTTGTGAAAAAATACGGCGGTAAAGTAGTACGTACTAAAACTGCTCCCTGGGCTGTCATGCAAGATGCCTTAAAGCATGAAGAAGATACCGCAGGCGGTTATTCACAGTTCTTTTTCCAGAATGATGCGCTCTATGCAGTTGTTAAAATTACGGAGTTTTTAGCCAAAGAAAATACAACCCTTTCTGAGCTCGTTGATGAAATACCCGATTTTTATATTAAGGTAGAAACGGCAGAATGTCCATGGGAAAAAAAGGGGAGGGTAATGAGGTCCTTAATTGAAGAAACTGACCGTGATATGGAGTTAATAGACGGTGTTAAAATCAGGCATGATAATGGCTGGACACTCCTCTTGCCCCATGCTGACGAACCCCTTTATAATATTTACAGCGAAGGAAGTGATTTTGAAACAGCAGAAGAGTTAAGTAATATCTATAAAGATAAAATAAAAAAGATAATTCACGGTTGAAAATTTTTTTAAAAACACAACTTTAAGTTGTGTTTTTTTAATGTTATAATTTAGAAATCGATAATAACAGGAAGGGGTATTTCCATGGGAAATAAACCGGTACTTGAGGGAATGAAAAAAGCTTTACCAATCTGCTTAGGGTATTTTCCTTTGGGACTGGCTTTTGGGGTTATTGCTCAGAATACTGGCCTTTCCATGGTACAGGTAGGTGTAATGTCTTTGCTTGTCTTCTCAGGTTCAGGTCAGTTTATAGCTGTGGCGCTTTTATCCTTAGGGGTAAGTTTTTGGAGTATTATCTTTACCATACTGCTGGTGAATTCTCGATATATGCTATTTAGTGCCAGTGTCAGCAGATATGTAAAGAAATTTCCGAGTCCGCTGGTGGCTTTAATAACTCAGGGAATAACAGATGAAACTTTTGTTGTTTCAACATCTTATTTTAAGGAACATCCGGTAAACAAAAAATTTTGGCTTGCACTTAATATAACTTCACACCTGACTTGGATCAGCAGCACGATGCTTGGTGTTGCTGTTGGGAACTTCATACCTGACATGGAGAAGCTTGGTTTAAATTTTGCACTACCTGCCATGTTTATTGCTTTATTTTTCATGACTGCTGAAAATAAAAAAGGCCTCATCGTAGGAGCTTTAGCCGGAGTTTTGTCTGTGTTGTTTATTGTAGTGGGATTAAAAGATGCAAATGTCATTCTGGCAACCGTAATAGCTGCAACTGCAGGGGTGATGGTCAAAAATGGCTTCTAACGTAATGATATTTATTATTATATTGGGGTTGGTAAATTTTTTGCTTCGTTTTTTACCTGCTCAAATCTTGAATAAAATTGCGCTGCCTGAAGTAGTTGAAGAGTGGTTATCATTTATTCCTGTAGCTACAATGTCTGCCATTGTTATACCTGTTCTATTAAAAACAAATAATAGTTTAATTTCCTTTTCTTGGCACAATTTAAACCTGCTCAGTGCAGTTCCGACTGTCATAGTGGCTGCTAAAACCAGGAATTTAGGATATACGCTGGCAACAGGCATGGTGACAATGGCGGTATTGCAGAATTTAGTTTAACATATAGCGGCACTTTTGCAAGTGCCGCTATATGTTAAATACCCGCATAGACTTTATAGTCAACTGAGGGAAAGATATTATCCCTTTCCTCTACTTCTTCAAGCCAGTCTTGATCTATTTCACCTTTCCTTAAACTTTGGATGAGCTTGTCAAACCTTTCGAGATGCTCATTTGTCCTTCTAACTGCATAATCAACCATTGTACCTGTTTTCATGATGAATGCCCAGTCAGAGCTTTGGGCAAGTAACAATTCCCTTGCTGCCTGATTTAAAATTCTATGGTGCCAGTAGTCATTAGAACGATTAGCAGCCCTAGCAGCATTAATCATACTTTTGGCTGCCCTATGCAAGTGACGGTATATCCAGTCATTGGAATCATCAAGCCAAACATCACTGTAGCCTTCATGTCCCCAGCTTGAAGCACAGGGTGTTGCAGGTTGAATATGGGAGTGCCTTTCCAGGTATTGGGATGGGGCGATTGTTTCTATTTCATTTTGATCAAAATGTATTTTTTTCATCAGAAATTCAAGCCACTGTGGTCCCTCAAACCACCAGTGTCCAAAAAGTTCCGCATCATATGGGCAAACTATTATTGGCGGCCTGTCCATAAATTGAGAAAAGTACTCCACTTGCTTTTGCCTGTTAAACATGAAATTACCAGCATGAATTGCAGCCTTTTCCCGCGCCCATTCCGGTTTGTATACTTCTTTATAATCGGTTTTTCCCGTAATCCTGTGATATTTAAAGCCCGTATTGATTCTAATGCCATCAGGGTGAATATAATCCTTTATATAGTCATAATCCAGATCATAGCCTATGTCCCTGTAGTACTCACGGTAATCAAAATCGCCAGGATAGCCTTCCTGGGCACTCCAGACCTGTTTGGAAGATTCTATGTCCCTGGCAAATGCTGCAACTCCCGAAGGACAGCGAAGAGGAGCCAGTGTAGCATATTTTGGACGCGGTTTTGCATATAACAGGCCATGGCTTTCAACAAAAAAGTACTGGATGCCGTTGTTTCTAAGAATTTCGTCAACGCCTGGAAAGTACCCGCATTCCGGCAGCCACATTCCCGGAGGCTGAAAACCAAAGGTTTCTTTAAAATAGTCTACAGCCACTTTTACCTGTGCCTCTACAGACTCCCTGTGAATGGATAATAAGGGCAGATAACCATGGGTTCCTGCGCAGGTGATTAACTCCACATGCCCTGATTCTTGAAGCTCCTTGAAAGCTTGCAATAAATTATTGTGGTATTGAACATGAAAAATCAGGTAGGCCTGGTGTAGCAAATTTTGATACATTTTAGCCACTACCTGAAATTCGGGCAAGCTCTCTGTTCTTTTGACCTCTTTTTTTGACAGCTCAATCATTTTTTCCAGGTGTTTGAGGTATCTTTTTTGTAACAGTGGGTTTGACAACATTGCCATTAACGGTGGGCTTAGCGATATGGTGATTTTGAAATCTACATTTTCTTTTTTTAAATTATTGCAAACCTTAATTATAGGAATATAGCATTCCGTTATTGCTTCATGCAGCCATCTTTCTTCCAGTAAATTGGGGTCTTCCGGATGATGGATGTACGGGAGATGGGCATGAAGCACCAAACTTAAATAACCCTTTGCCACGAAAAATCCTCCTTTACTTTTACGTTAATTTTCATTTATCCATAAATTCTTGTGAGCTTATGCCTGCTGTATAATCTTTACACACCTTCCAGCACTCATTAATTGGTAACCAGTCTTTATCTATAATAGTAGATATATCTGCTGCTGCTGTTTGTACTTTATTGGAAACTGCAAGCTCTACAAACTTGCCACAGGGGAATCTGCGACCTAAAATAACCGTGTAGTAACTATCTGGGTTAACCTGTAAATACCAATTATTGGCATAATCATTAATTAAAATTTCATGCATGCTATCTTCGGTATGATTATAAACTTGTAAAAGGGCTTGGGAAATATTCCAGGAGTTATTTCCGTATTGAGCTTCAAAATCCTTGACGGTTTTTTCAAAGATGTTCCAGTAGGCAAAAATCCATTGCGGGTTTTTAGGAAGCAGCACAATCTCAGTTTGGTCTTCAGTTGAAAAATCAAGTGGCGGAAATGTAACCTTTTTCACGCTTTCACCTCCAAGTTCCGTTGCTTTCGCAAATTCCATATCTGCTCTAAAGGGAGAAGTTCTGTTAATTACGTCGCTCGCTTGCTCGCGAGTTATCTTTTCTGTATTCCTTGGCAATCTTTTTCTCGCAGGTGAAATCCTAATCTTGTAAGCAATATAACCTGCTACGAGTATCAGAATGACTACTACTGCCGTTAAAATGGAAAACATGTTATAAGACGCCCCTTTTCCTTATATTTTATTAGCTATAATATAAAAGCTATAAATTATTATGTCCCACATAAAAAAAGTTTATTGACGGGAGCGTGAAACATAATTTGTTAAATTTAAATTTTGAAAAGGGGCTCAAAACATGTATTAATTTAGGTATGTTTAGGAAAAAACTAAGGTAAAACAGAAAAGGCACATAAAAAGGATTAGCAAAAATTTTAAAAAAAATACCCCGGGAGGAAAATTTATGGCAAAAAAGTTATATGTCAGTTTTTTATGGCATATGCACCAACCTTATTATAGAAAATCAAAAAACGGAACAACTTTAATGCCCTGGGTACGTTTACATGGAATTAAAGGTTATTATGACATGCCCAAACTCATAGAAAACCTTTCGGGAATAAAGGTTAATTTTAATATTGTTCCTTCCTTACTTGAACAAATCACAGAGTATACTAACGGAAAAACAGATGACTATTTGAGATTGAGCCGAATTGCAGCAGAGGATCTCACTAAAAGACAGCAGGAATTTATTATTAACAACTTCTTCCAGGCGTATCCTGAAACAATGATCAATCCCTATCCAAGATACAGGAAATTAAGCGACAAAAATCCGCAGGAATTCACAACTCAAGATCTACTGGATTTACAGGTATGGTTTAACCTTACCTGGTTCGGACAGTGGTTGAAAGACAATCATCCCTTTATTCAGGAAATGCTTAAGAAAGGGCGAAATTTTACTGAGTATGAAAAACAGCAAATTTTGGATTTACAGATAAATGTTCTGGGAGAAGTTAAGGAATTATATAGAGCATTACAACAGAATAAGAAAATTGAGATTTCAACAACTCCCTTTTATCATCCTATCCTACCGCTTTTAATAAATTCGGATATTGCAAGGAAATGTATGAGTGATGCGGCATTGCCTGTTCCGGCATTTAAATATGAAGAGGACGCCCGCTGGCATGTGGCAGAAGCAATAAATTATCACTATCAAACATTTAATAAAAAACCTCGAGGAGTATGGCCGGCTGAAGGCGCAGTAAGTGACGCGGCCCTAAAGTTACTAATTGAAAATAATCTAAAATGGACTGCCAGTGATGAAGATATCCTGCGGCATAGTTTAAAGGAATGGGATGAAGATAGCCTTTATCAGCCCTATTTATATAAATCAGATGACGGGGAAATTGCTTTAGTCTTTAGAAATCATGGCTTATCTGATTTGATTGGATTTGTATATCAGAACTGGAAAACAGAAGATGCTGTTGGAGACTTTATTAATCACTTAAAAAATATCAAAAATATAATTAAGAATGATGTTGGATTGGTATCAATTATTATGGATGGTGAAAACGCCTGGGAGTATTACCTGCGTAATGGTTGGGACTTTTTAAGGTTACTGTATGAGTCCATTGTTAAGGATGATGAGCTACAGTTAACAACCATAAATGATTACCTGGAAGAATATCCGCCTCAAAAAAAATTGACTTCTATTTACCCCGGTTCATGGATTTATGCAAATTACAGTACCTGGATAGGAGACCCCATTAAAAATAAAGCCTGGAAACAGCTTTTAAAGGTAAGGGAAATGACAGGGGAAAAGAAATGTGAAATACCCAGAAATATGTATATTGCACAGGGAAGTGACTGGTTCTGGTGGTATGGTGAACCGCATACCTCTGTTAATGATCCGCTATTTGATGAACTTTTCAGAAGTAATTTAATAGAAACATGTGAAGAAATTGGCGTAAATCCACCTTGTGAACTCAATAATTCACTTTATGAAGAAGAAAAGAGTGAAGCGGAACCCTCGGGAATCATAAATCCGGAAATAAACGGTAAAGAGGATGATTATCACGAATGGTTGCAGGGGGTGAGCTTTAAGACAGTTAAAGGCTACGGTGCAATGCACCGGGTAAGTAAGATTATAACTAATTTTACCTATGGCTTTGATAGCAATAACCTCTATCTGAGATGGGATTATTCTGGTAAGGAAAAACTTGAGAATTTAAAGCTGCAAGTATTATTTAATGTGGGTGGTAGTAATAAAACCTTAGAAATTGATTTTGGCACAGGTGAGGGGCATTTAAGTGATCAAACTGGCAAAAAATATCCCCTCCGGCAAAGTAAGCAGTGGGAACTGGCAGAAATACTTGAAATTATGGTGCCGCTGGAGTACTTGGATGATAACAGGTTTACAACTCCTTTAGAACTGAGATGGATGATAACAGGTAAAGAGGGAACTTTGGAAGAATGGCCTTACAATAAATATTTAAAATTACAGAAGCCCAGGGAATTGTTTAATTAAGTAAGTTTTTTAATAAAGTAAACATCTTTTCATGGCTTTCCAAATAATATATACTAAAATACGGATTATTACATTAATGATGAGTGTTAACATCCTCTAATAGAAAGGCGTTGGAAAACTTGAAAAGATACTTTCCACCCTGGGGTATTATAGACATTGTTATTGTACTGGGAACCATATTTTTAATTACCAATTTCTTCTCCTGGTTAATGGGAGGTTTTATTACAACTCTGGTTCCTGTGCAAAGACTTTTGCTAAGTACAATGCTTCAGACAGGAAGTATTGTTCTGGTTATAGTCTACTTTATAATATTTAGAAAAGCCAAATTGAGTGATATTGGAATTAAAAAGGGAAAATCAATTCTAAAGGTAGGTATTTTAGGGGGGGGATTTCTTTTTGGTACCGTCTTGGGTGTAGGTATAATTATGGAATTGTTACTACCTATAACCCCAAAACTTCAGCCCTTTGCTCAAATAGTTCTGGAAACAGAAAATTTCCGGGAATTTTTGCTTTTACTATTTATAGGTTCTGTTCTGGCCCCTTTAGGGGAAGAGTTATATTTCAGGGGGTTAGTTTACCCTGTTTTTAAAAACAGATGGGGGCTTAAAAAAGGAATGCTTTTTACAGGTGTCTTTTTTGCGCTCTTACACTTTGATGTAATAAGGTTTGTACCACTTGCAATTGGAGGTGCAGGCCTGGCCTATTTGTATGAGAAAACGGGTTCCATCTTAACCCCCATGCTTGCTCATGGTATATGGAATGGGATAATGATGTTCTTACTTTACTTTATACCATGGATTACCCATTAACTTGATAAAATCCCGTTTACTTGATGTTTATTTCCTCGTTACAAACCAGAAAGCTTGCAATGCTTTCTGGTTTTTCTATTTTATTTGAGTATTTGCGAACAGGCTCAAGAGAAAAATTACTACCTACTTTTGCCAGATAAGGCAGCTGGGTTTTGCAGTCCAAAATATTTAAATTGTTGTTGGAATGTTTATAAGTAATATTTTGGTTTATAAAGCAATGGGGATCTTGATTAGGGACATAATAATGTTCCTTTTTATGCAACGTAAAATCATATTGGATAGGGTATTTTTCTCCTATAGGAAAAATTAATAATGAAGCATTTACTTCATCAGTTAGTGCTTGCCAGTTTAAATAGCCCAGAGGGACATTGATATTACGCTCTACAGGCGCTGGCTTTTTGGTTATGGGATCGGGCGGAAAGCGCATAACAAGGTTTCCAAAGCCTATGAAGAAACATTCCTTTTTATTGTAAACAGTAAAGTAATACCCGAAGTCATCGAAGGAAAGTTCTTCTTTGAGGATGACAACCCCCTTATCTGTATATTCCTTGTCTTCGCAGTCTTTTTTTTCCCTTTCTATGGTAACTGTTAATCTAGCCTGTTTTAAAAGTGACTTTACAGACACATTAACATAACTTGACAGGAAAGACACACTTCTAAGCTGTACAGGGGGAGGGATAATAGAATTTAGCATTATATTATCCAGCGGGTTTATGGCATTGATCAGCAATTTTCGGAAAAAAATTAAAATAGAGATACCGGTTAATACAGGGAGTAATAATAGCAAGTGAATGCTTTTATAGGGCGGATTAAATAAAAATATACTTCCAAGCAGCCAAAATGTTGACACAACTATTATTGTAAGGTCAATATATCTTGTTATTGTCTTACTTGGATTATCCGGTAAAATATAATGCATCTGGTAACGGTTTATTAGCTGGTATATTTTTGATGTTAAATTGATATCATCAAGATATGATTGATCAACTAAGTCTTCCAAAATTTCCTGTAACCTTTCTACCCTTCTTTGGATTATCAGAGATATAAAGATACCTAAAGACCCAAGGAGTCCTAAAAGACCACTTGATACTGATAGTAAGAGAAAAAAATAAGAACTTTTATTCAGCATTTATAAGACCTCCCCAACTACGTTTCCAAGTTGTGACGGTGATTTTTGGCTTCCCCTGCCAGATCTTCAAATCCCTTTTCAGATGCGCTTATTTCAAACATAACTAAAAAGTGCTGCAGTATATCAGTCCTTAAGCCTTCTTTAGCGGCTGTTTTCCCCATATCCGCAATGTATTCTAAAAATATTTTACATGCAGAGGTATAAGATTTTTCTAGAAGATAAGTTGCTACTGTTTGAACAGAGCGGCAAATATATAACCAGAGGAAGTTTGAATAAGGAAAAGATTGTAATAATGAAAATCTAAAAATCAATTTAATCCTTTCAATGAATTCATGGGTTACTGTTTCCTGGTTGTCATCAGATATTATTTTTAAATATGTCTTTAATATTTCATTTACTCCTAATTTAACCTTGTCCAAATTGCGCTCATTTAGCGCAACTACTATCAATTGATAAGCTTCTGCAAGTGGATTATAGGGAAAACTATTATCTGTGTGGAGTAATTCCTCTGTTATTACTTTAGATTTACCAAGATCAAGATATCCGTTTTCAGCAATGGGTGCTTTTACAGAATTGAGATGGTATCTTAACTTTTCTACGAATAATTGCAACTTATTTTGAGGAGCGTTATCCATGTCTATCTCTCCTATATGTTATAATTAAATAATGGTATGCAAATAAATAGTATTCCCAAAGAAATGTTGGAATACTAAAAACAGTGGAGGTCATGAATTGAAAATTTTGGTTGATGCGGATGCTTGTCCAAAAAATGTTTTAAATATAATTATCGAATTGCAAGATGAATATCTATTTAAACTTGTAACAGTGTCCTCTTTTAAACATAATATATCACTACCCGAGCACGTAATGGTGGACGACGAACCTCAGGCAGCTGACATGGCAATAGTAAATCGCACCACTAAAGGGGATATTGTAGTTACAGGAGACTGGGGACTTGCCTCACTTGTTTTAGGAAAAGGTGCAAGTGCCATATCACCTTCCGGGTATATCTACAAGCAAGGAAAAATAGAGTTTATGCTGGAGGAAAGACACATAAAGGCTAAAATCCGTAGAGGCGGAGGACGTACCAGGGGCCCTGCTGCCAGATCCGCAAATGATGATGAAAACTTTAAAAGATCTTTGATTAAGCTCATGGAAAAGTATAAAGATAAAATTTAAGGAAGGATTTTTAGTATTTGTCTAGAAGTAGTCAAGGCATGCCTTAAAGAGGATGTAAACTTTTTTAAAAAGTCGGAGGTGCTATTTTTGAGTGTAGAAGAGAAGGCAAAAGAGTTAGCGCAAGCTATTAAGGAAAGCCCTGAATATCAAGAATTAACTTCTGCCCAGACAAGAATTACCCTTGATCCCAGGGCACAAGAAATTGTAAAGCAAATTCAAGAAGAAAGACAAAATCTTATGCAAGCGCAAATGAGTGGTCAGCAAATTACCCAAGGTATGACTCAAAAATTAGTAGCTTTACAAAAGCAGGCTGAAAACAATACTACCCTTAATAAGCTTTTTAAAGCTCAGGAAGAGTTTAACAAAGTAATGGAAAGTGTAAATAAAACTTTGACAGAAGAGTTGTATTAAACTTTAAGGATGCTAAAAACCCCTCTTTTGAATTAAAATCAAAAGAGGGGTTTTGATTCTCCATTATCCATTGTACTGCTAAATCTTGCTTTAAGTTTTTCCTCTTCCAGCCTTGCCCATGCCAGGCAGCTGTTAATAAAGGTTGAAATACCATATTTATGAATATATTCGCTACATTTATCGAGAGTAATCTGAGGAATACAAGCTTTTATGTTTAAAGTCTTTTTAGGATTAAAAACCCTAAACTCAGCCTCATAAAAATTATCAATAAATAAAGTCATTACATCATTTAAAGCCTGGGCATCTGTACTCTCTTCCTGTCCTTTCCACCAGTCCCAGAGTATTGGATCAACTTCAACTTCAATAGCCGATCTTTCCTTTTTAAGGGGGTTCCAATCGGCAGGTGTTATGTTTCCTGCTGTAATATTTCTAGGTAGTTTACTAGAAATATCTTCATTGTAATCCAGCTTTATTTCCAGTTGAGGGTGTTTCTTGCTCACTTCTTGCCAGAATTCTATTATGTAGCTAATATCGGCAATACTATCTTCCACATTAGACTTTCCGTAAATTACAGCTTCTTCAGGCAAATTTTTTGGGAAACGCTTATCGAACTTACTGGTAAATGAGATATCCTGGCTCTGCCAGACATAATTTGCATTTACTTCTTTAGCTTGACTCCTTATTTCCTCCACGTCACTTTCATTTAATTTCCCGAAAATTGTAAAGCTCACAAAGTATGACACATTATCAACTCCCAACTAACCATATTATATCTTGGAAACCTTGAGTTAGCAAACGGAGAATTTTTTTTGTATAATGTAGTTTAGAATAATTGTTGCCTCCAATGGTAAATTTAATACCAAGGAGGTGAACAATTGGCCAAGACTACCAACAAAAGACCTGCTCAGGAGGAAAAGGGTTAATGGCTAAAAATAATAAAGACGGTAGAAGATATGATGTAAGGTTAAGACGTGTAAATGAAATCCGCGGCGAGCAGGAAATATTAGACCCCGAAAGGGGCCCGGAAAATAAAATAAGCAATAGAAAGTCAAAGAAAGGTCGGTAAAAAAACCGGCCTTTTTAAGATTCACGAGAGAATAATTTCCAAAATGATGAAGCACTATAAGAATATGATGACTAGATTTTTCATTTACGGAACAGTTGGCTGGATAGCAGAAGTGCTTTGGACAGGATTCGGGTCTTTATTGAGAACTGATTTTCGTTTAACAAGCCATACATATCTCTGGATGTTTTTTATCTACGGTTTAGCTGTATTTTTGGAGCCGGTTCATGATGCAATTCGATCCTGGCATTGGTTTTACAGAGGATTGCTATACATGTTTTTAATTTTTTCAGTTGAGTATTTTTCAGGATGGTTGTTAAGCGAAGTAATTGGGGTATGCCCATGGGATTATGGAAATCAGTTATTTGCAATTAACCGTTTTATTCGCCTGGATTATGCCCCTGTCTGGTTTACGGCCGGCTTACTTTTTGAAAAGCTCCATGATTTTTTGGACAATATTATGTGGCGTTTAACAAGTTAAAAAAGGGGGTTCTAAATGAAAAAGGAAAAAGAAAAAAATATGAAAAGAAAACAACCTTTTGTTGCACCCGGTAATGCAGAGGAATTATTGGATAAGGAAGCGTCAAGTGAGGAAAAAGATAAGGGTGAGTATACAACGGTAACCCGTTTATCATGGGATGAAGTTGAAGATTAATATTTTATACTAGTACAGAATCCGAGGGACATAGCGCCACTCGGTTTTTTTATTTGTTTTTTATTTTAGGTAAAATATAGTAAAATTAAGGTATAGTACAATTGTACCAATGCGCTTTGAGTAGGAGGGAGAATTTTATGCCAGCAAGAACAGAAATCAGAGTTAGATATGCAGAAACCGATAAAATGGGGGTTGTCTACCATAGTAATTATTTTGTTTGGATGGAAATAGGGAGGACCGAACTCTTTCGAAAAATGGGATTACCGTATAAAGTTATAGAAGAAAAAGGAATTATATTTCCTGTTGTTGAGGCGTTTTGCCGCTATAAAAAGTCTGCACTTTATGATGATGAAATCGTTATAGAAACTGTTTTAAAGCACTATTCTGCTGCTAAAGTGGTTTTGGACTACAAAATCATCAGAAAAAAGGATGAGGTATTACTTGCAGAAGGAGAAACTGTTCATGGTATCGTCACCACAGAAGGCAAGCCTGTAAGTATCAAGAAGCTTCCCTGGCTGCAAGAAAAATTTGATAAGATTATGGAGATTAGGGGTAACTGAAATGTACAAGCTAGGAGTAGATACGGGAGGGACTTTTACGGATATAGGACTTATTGATGAGAGAACAGGGCAAATTGCAGTTACCAAGGTTTCTTCTACACCTGATAACCCGGCACTGGCAGTTCTTGAAGGAATAAAAAAATTATTGAATCTTAAATAATGTCAGGACATCTTTTGAATTTAAGAGGATGTTCGAAAAGCCCACGTGAAATCCACTTCGAATTTCGGCGTTTATTATGACCAACCGGTTGATTTTGGAGTGGATGAGCTTTGTGATGCTTGTAGAAAATGTGCCAGAGAATGCCCGGCAACTGCCATTACAACAACATCGAAAACAAATGAAGCATTAGGTGAAGCTGGTAATTCAGGTTATCTCAGGTGGGTAATAGACCATAAAAAAAGTTTTCAATATTGGAGTGAGTGCGGAACAAACTGTAATCTTTGCATATTTGTATGTTCTTATAATCGAGGATATAAATGGACTAATAGTATGTTTAAATCTAGTAAGGCTAATAACACATTGATTGATAGTTTACTGGAAACCCTAGATGAACATGAACTGGATTTTTTTAATAAAAAGACAGATAATTATTGGTTAATAGATTAAAATAAAAAAAGAAGAGGGTTGGATTTAATGCCAATCCTCTTTTATATTTGTAATTGCTATTTTACTCTTTTTCTGGCTTGTAATAATATTTTTCTATAGCTTCTGCAATTTCCTCACCGGTAGTTAACCCCAATTCCTGAAAACCAATTCCCGGTCCGATATCAGGCCTTTTTTTTGCTGTGATTCTTGCTTTGCCGATAATTCCTTTCTTTGTTTTTCTTGTCATTATAAACTCACTCCTTGATAAATTCTCGTTTATTATCTTTTCCCAAGAATTTAAAATTAATTTACTAGACAAATTAACAAAATTATACTATCATAACGAGTGAGCACTTACTCACGAAACTGTGATATTGATTTATTTCAATAGGGAGGTTTGCCAATGAAACTTAATTACAGTGATTTAAACCCTACCGGTAAAAAAATTTTGGAGGCTGCTACAAAGGTCTTTACTGCCAAAGGATTTAACGGAGCAACTACAAGTGAAATAGCAAAAGAAGCAGGAGTGGCCGAGGGGACAATATTTAAATACTTCAAAACTAAAAAGGAGCTTTTTTTAAGTCTTTTTGTGCCTGCATTGATGGAAATGAAACTACCTGAAATACTGGATGATTTACAAGAAATTATTGAAAAGAAAAAGAATGAACCGGAGGAAGAGGTATTAAAGGCTGTCATTAAAAACAGGTTAAATTTAATCAGGGAAAATATTGATATTTTAAAACTGATAATCTATGAAGCGCAGTTTCACCCGGAAATCCGTGACCTTCTTGTAAATAAAATTGTACTAAAAGCTAGAAAAATCGTTATGGAGTATATAGAAGACAGAAAAAAAACCGGCAGATTTAAGGATATTGATTCCGGCGTAGCGGCAAGGAGTATGGCTGCACTTTTTATGGGCCATATACTATGGCATAATTTTGTCGCCAAGCATGCGCCTGAAGATGAAATACTCCAAGAAGAAAAAGATTTAAATGAGGTTATAAGGTTATTTTTGTATGGTATGAAATCTTAATTATCATGGGGGAGATGAATATGAAAAAAGTTCTTCTGGTTGTAATTACTTTGCTGGTATTTTTCATGGCTATGGGTTGTGAAAATAGCGATGATCAGCTCTCTTATTCAGGTAGGGTAGAGGCTACTGAAGTTGATATTAGCTCCGAAGTGGGAGGAATTATTACAAAGATCACTGTTGCACAGGGAGATGAAGTGCAAAAAGAGCAGCTTTTAGTGAAGTTAGATGAGGAAGCAGCAAGTTTAAAATTACGGGAAGCTAAAGCAGCAATTGAAGCGGCAGAAGCAAGACTGAAAGAAGCGCTGGCTGGAACCAGGACTCAAAGGATAGATAGTGCAAAGGCAGCAGTTGCATCTATCAAGGCAAATTTACAACAGGCAAAAAAAGACCTGGATTTTTATACACAAAAGGAAAAGCGTTACAAAGAGTTATTGGAAAAAGGCGCTGTTGACAAACAGACTTATGATGGTATAGAGCTTGCCCTGCAAAAAGCTAAAAGCAGGGTGGAAACCCTCCAATCCCAGCTGGCACAATCACAATCTCAATTGGAACTTCTGCAGGCAGGAAACACATCGAACTATATAGCAATGCTGCGTGCTGAACTTAAAAGGGCAACAACATTGAAAGAACAGGCGGAATTACAGCTTGAAAAATGTACTGTAACTTCACCTTTAAATGGTATTGTATCCTTAAAAAACTTTGAAGAAGGAGAGCTGGTGAAGCCGGGTAGTAATCTCTTAACAGTTATAAATTTGCAGGACCAGTGGATAGATATTTATGTGCCACAATCCGATTTGGGAAAATGGCACCTGCAGGATAAAGTTATAATAATTGCTGATGCATATCCGGAACACAAATTTTCCGGAGAAGTTATTTATATCGCTTCTGAAGCTGAATTTACTCCCAAAAATGTTCAGACAAAGGAAGCCAGAATGGATACTGTTTTTAAAATAAAGGTTAAGGTTTTGGAGGGGACTGATAAACTGCGACCGGGAATGTGGGTTGAGGTTTATAGGGGTGATCAACAGTGAGAGAGTCGGCAATTGTCACTAGAGATCTTACCAAAAAATTTGGAAGCCTGATTGCAGTCAACAACCTTAACTTAGAAGTTCCCAGAGGCAAAATTTTTGGAATACTGGGCCCAAATGGCTGTGGTAAATCAACCACCATGCGCATGCTGTGCGGAGTTATCAGACCTACTTCAGGGACCGGTGAAGTTCTGGGTTATGATATTATGAAGGATTCTGAAGCCATTAAGCAAAATACTGGGTATATGTCACAAAAATTCAGTCTTTACCAGGACCTTACTGTTGAAGAAAATATGCAGTTTTATGCCGGGATTTATTCACTTTCAAATAAAGAAGCCAGAAAGAGAATGGAAAAATTAAAGGAAATGACAAACCTTCGGGGTAAGGAAAGGGCTTTAGTTTCATCCCTTTCAGGTGGCTGGAAGCAGCGAGTGGCTCTAGCATGTGCGCTGATTCATAATCCGAAGCTGCTTGTTTTAGATGAACCTACGGCAGGTGTGGACCCGGTATCCAGAAGAATTTTTTGGAAAATTATTCACAGGCTGGCTGATGAAGGTGTAACGGTTCTTGTTACCACTCACTACATGGATGAGGCGGAAACGTGTCATAATACAGCTTTTTTATTTTCAGGTCGTCTTTTAGCATATGGCTCTCCTAACCATTTAATTAAGGAACTTAAGGTTTCAACACTTGAAGAGGCATTTCTTTCGCTGGTACAAAGGGAGACAGGGGAAGAGGTAGAGATATCATTTAAATCATTTCTTAACTAGGGGGAGAAAAATGAGTTTGAAGAGATTACTCTCCATCACTCGCAAAGAATTTGTTCAGATTAAAAGGGATAAACCTAGTCTTGTTATGGCTCTGGTTGTTCCGGTTGTTATGCTTTTACTGTTTGGTTATGCAGTAAATACAGATGTGGAGAACTCGGCAATGGTTGTACTTGATATGGCTGCTAACCAGCAGAGTAGGGAATTGGTTGATTCCTTTAATAACTCTAATTACTTTCAAGTCACTGATTATGTCACAGAATACAGGCAGCTTAAGTATCTTATAGATGACGGCAAAGCAAAGTGCGGTCTTATTATACCTTCCGATTATGCAGCACTTTTAAAGAGAGGAGGGAAGCCGGCCGTCCAATTAATTATAGACGGCTCTGATCCTACTGTTGCGAGAACCCTGGTTTCCACAGGAAATTTGATAGTGAAACATAAGGGGTTGCAGCATGCATTACAGGTCTATGGCGGATTGGGCTTAAGCTTTTCTGACAAAAATTCCCCGGGAATTGAGCTTTCAAGCAGGGTCTGGTATAACCCCAACATGGAAAGTGAAAAATTTAATATTCCCGGACTTATGGGACTGATCATGCAAAATATCACAATTATGCTTACTGCCTTTGCAATGGTTCGGGAAAGGGAAAGGGGTACCATGGAACAGTTAATAGTTACTCCTGTTCGCCCCCTGGAACTGATCATTGGCAAGCTTATACCGTATGTAATTATAGGTTCCTTTGATTTTCTCCTGGTATTAACTCTTGGAGTTTACTGGTTTGGAGTACCAATTCAAGGAGATTTAATTCTTCTTTTACAGCTTGCTGCAATCTTTTTAATATGTGCTCTTGCAATTGGAATGCTGATATCTACAGTTTCCAAGACACAACTCCAGGCGATGCAAATGACGGTAGTCTTTATCCTGCCAAGTGTTTTATTAAGCGGCTTTATCTTCCCTAGAGAAACTATGCCAAAGGTGATTCAGCTTTTAGGTACGCTGGTGCCCCTGACATATTTTCTGGAAATCTTGCGGGGAATAGTTTTAAAGGGAATTGGGATGCAGCACTTGAAATCGGAGGTTATTATACTTTCAGTTTTCACAGTGGCTGTTGTGGCACTGGCGAGTTTAAGGTTTAAGAAAAGGCTTGATTGATTAATATGCGCAAAACATGAATTTAACTAACCCTGATTCATACTTACTTAGGATCGGGGTTAGTATTTTTTCATATCGAATTTAAGGTCTCTTCTCAATTTCCTCAGCTATTACATCCCAGATTTCCGGTTTTTCAAATCCGCGCCGCCAGGATGCCAGCCCTGCCAGGTCATATTTTTTAATCAGATCTACCCTCTTTCGCATTGATTGTGCGGTTTCCAGCCAAATTTTATATTTTGAATCTCCTTCTTTATATTCCCCGTACATTAAACCGGTCTTGGTATCTAAAACAGGTTGAACATTGTGTTCGTGTAGTAACTTTTCGGCATTTTCCATACTTAATGCCTGCGAAGTAACTTTAATATTGTCGTCTTCGGTTTTTTGTTCGCGCCAGAGCCTGGTGTAGAAGGGTACTCCAAGTATTAGCTTATCATGTGGCACTATTTCCAAGATTTCCTTGAGCTTTCTTTCTGTCCAGTAAATGGAGGATACGGGTCCCGCTACTTTGCTGCTGTGTGGGTACTGGTCATATGCCATAATTATCATATAATCAACAGTATCTCCCAGTGTTTTGCGATCATAGACCAGTGACCATCTTTTACTTTGGGAAAGAACCGTAACATCAACTGACACTGTTAAATCCATTTCATGCAAGAAAGGAGTTATTTCCTTAATGAACTGTACAAAAAGATCTTTATCTTCATAATACATATTTTCAAAATCAATGTTAATCCCATCAAGTTGATAAAGCTCCGCCAATACCAGCAACTGATTCCGTACTTTTTTCCTCTTTACGGGGTCAGAGAGTACCCGGTGAGTAAGGTCCGGGTCGAATGAATTGCTGAAAAGCGCCCAGACCTGGTAATTATTTTCATGGGCCCACTCAACATATGGTTTATATGCCTGATTTTTGATATAGCCTTCACTAGTAAGATGAAACCACGTGGGGGAAAGGACATTTGCCCCCTTGATAAAAGGAGCTTTACTAAAGCTATATGGCCTGCTGTAGACGTTATCCCATGTCAGGTTTATTTTTCCTCCCAGGGGGCTCCAGGGAATATTGACTTCATTTCTAATATAAGGTTCCCAGGCTACTGCAATTAACTGAGATTTACTTTCCTTAATGTAGCCAACCTTACCCTTTGTAGTTAATACCTGTAGCCAGTTGTTTTCTTCTTTATACACCGTAACTTCCTCACCTGCTTTAAGTTTGAGGATCCAGGGACTTCTTAAAGTAGGGTGCTTTCGCAGAAATGTATAGTCTGAGGTAATCACTGCCTTTTGGACAGGTCTCTTTTTATCCCGTATAACCACTGAATTAGCGGAATCATAATATTCTATATCTAACTTGTATAAAGGTGCCAAAACCTCAATGGGTACAAAGAGTTTACCGTTTATTTCACGGATTGGAGCCTCAAAACTTATTTCCTCCGAATTAATATATCCTGTAAGTTTATCAGTTTTCATTTCGAGAACTTTATCTTTTGTTGTCACTATTGCTATTTTAGTATTCCGGTCATAATAAAAATCAGGGTCAAATTTATCCCTAATAACATCAACAGGTATTAAGATTTCGTTATTTTCCACATAGATGGCTGAGTGGATTTTTTGACCGTTAACAATAAGTACAGTATTATTAGGAGTATGGAACCTTAAAAAGGCAGGATAATAATAAACCAGTATCGAAACTAGGGTAATAGCTATAGTCAAAGGTATTAAGTACATAGGCGTCTTTTTTCTGTTAGTTTGAGGCACTAGTGGAACTTCCATGGGATACCTCCTTTGATGGACAATACTAAGAACATTATGCCACATATTCTAGAAGAGTTCATTACTAGATTTCTGGAAGCTGGGGAAGCAATTATAAATTAATGGGGGGTTGTTTGCAGTGCAGGAAAACCAGAGAAAGGAAGTATTACAAATACTTGAGAAAAATTACCCTGAAGCGAAGACAGCTTTACATTTTTCAACTCCCTTTGAGCTCCTTGTAGCAACTATATTATCTGCCCAGAGTACAGATAAGCAGGTAAATAAAATCACAAAGGATTTATTTAAAAAGTACAAGACGCCGGCAGATTTTGCAAAACTTAAACCTCAAGAACTGGAAAAAGAAATCAGAGGGGTTGGCCTCTACCACAATAAAAGCAAAAATATTATAGCAACCAGCAAAATGCTTCAGGAAAAATATAATGGTGAAGTACCTGCGGATTTTGATACTTTGATAAAGCTTCCGGGGGTGGGTAGAAAGACTGCCAATGTTGTAATAAGCAATGCCTTTGGTAAAGACGCAATTGCAGTAGATACCCATGTTCACAGGGTGGCAAATAGAATTGGCCTGGCAAATGCTAAACATCCTGAAAAAACTGAGGAACATTTGCATAAAAATATTCCCAAGGAGAAATGGTCTGCTGCACATCACTGGCTGATTTACCACGGCAGGCAGGTTTGCAAGGCACGTAAGCCCGATTGTGAAAAATGTAATCTGGGACATCTTTGCCTGCATTATAAAAAAATCTCGATTAAGGAAGGAACAAAATAATGCCGGTAGGAATTATGAAACTTGAATTGTATATCGCTTCTTGCCATTCATTAAAGGAAAAAAGAGCGGTTCTCAAGAAAATTTTAAACAGGCTACGGGAAAAATACAATTTATCAGTAGCTGAAGTTGATTACCATAATAAGTGGCAGCGTTCTTTACTGGCATTTGCCTGTATTGGAAGCAGCCTTAAGATAGTGGATTCCACACTGGAAAGTGCACTGGAATTTGTTGAACGAAATCTGGAGGGACATGTAATAAATGTGGAAAAGGAAATTATTTAAAGTGCGTGTTCGAAAAGGAACACGGACTTTTCGAACATCCTCTTTAGCCAGGGAGTGTGAATTAAAGTGCATGTAGTTTTATATCAGCCTGAAATACCGCAAAATACGGGAAATATTGCAAGGACATGTGCCGTAACTGCAACAGATCTTCATCTTATCAGACCCTTAGGTTTTTCAATAAGTGATAAATATTTAAGAAGAGCCGGTCTGGATTACTGGCATTTATTAAATCTCCATGACCATAAAAATTTTGAAGAATTTATGAAAAAGCATTCTCACTCGGAAATTTATTTCTGTACTACAAAGGCCAAAAAGCTCTACCATGAAGTCAGTTATTCGAAAAATTCTTTTTTGATGTTTGGCCCTGAAACCAGGGGTATACCGGAAGAAATTCTGAATAAATACAGTGATCGCTGTATAAGAATACCTATGAAAGAGGGAACTCGTTCTTTAAATTTATCTAATTCTGTAGCGATAGTTTTGTATGAAGCCTTGAGACAGAATGGATTTGAAAATCTCACATAAATTAAGGGGGGTTATAATGTGTGTAACGTAGTTTATTTTAACGGGAAATTTAGCAAGTTTTCAGAAGCAATGACAAATATTGAGGACAGGGGTTATCAGTTTGGTGATGGGATCTACGAGGTTATAAGAAGCTATGGGGGAGTTCCCTTTAAACTAAGGGAGCACTTAGAAAGGTTGGAGCGTAGTGCCGAAGGAATCCGGATGTATTTGCCATGGAGCATAGAGGGTCTTGAGAAAATTTGCATGGAAGTTTTAAATAGAAGTAAGCTTAGCGATGCTGACATCTATATTCAGGTTACAAGGGGCACTGCACCTCGTAACCATACCTACAGTGAAGACATCAAACCCAATTTAATAATCGGAGCAAAAAAAGCAAAGGATCTTTCGGAGAAGAGGGAACATGGAGTAAAAATAATACTGGCTCCTGATGTACGCTGGAAAAAATGCTGGATAAAGAGTACCAACCTTCTTCCTAATATTATGGCTAAGCAGCAGGCAAAGGAAGTTGGCGCCTTTGAAGCTGTGCAATATGAGGAGGATGGTACCGTCACTGAGGGCGGCAGCAGCAATGTTTTTGCAGTATTTAATGGAACAATAGTTACACCGAGTTTGAAGCACAATATTTTGCCCGGCATAACAAGAGCGGTAATAATTGAAAAGGCAGCAGAAGAGGGCATTAACCTCGAGGAAGGCGCATTGAATGTAGAGCAACTTCAGGAAGCTGATGAAATATTTTTAACCAGTACTACAATGGAGGTTATGCCCGTAGTAAGAATAGAAGAAAAAGTCGTTGGAAAAGGCAAGCCGGGTGAGATAGCAAGAAAAATGCAGGAAGTACTGTTAAAATAATTTTTAGGTGAATGTTCATAAGTAAGGGTTGAGGAAACATGAAAATTTGCGTCTTATCGGATACACATATTCCACGCAGGGCAGGTTGGATTCCGGAAATAGTGACTGAAGCTGCAAAAAAGGCAGATCTCATTATCCATGCAGGAGATATAGTTGATGAAGAAGTACTGGATTACCTTAAAGAGTTGGCCCCCATACATGCTGTTCTGGGAAACATGGACCCGCCTGAACTAAATCTGCCTAGAAAGCAGGTAGTAGAAATTTACGGTTTCAAAATTGGCATTGTACACGGGGATGGCTGGGGAGGCTCTACTGTAGAGAGAGCGTACAAAACATTTTCTGAAGAACTGGATTGTATAGTATTTGGTCATAGCCATCAAGCTTATCAAAGGTATCATGGCAATACTTTAATGTTTAACCCCGGATCTCCGACAGATAGGCGCAGGAGTCCAAAACACTCCTTTGGTATGCTGGAAATAGATCAACAAATCAAGGCCAGTATAATTTACTTTTAATTTAAAATGGTGCCAACGCGAAATGGTCACAAACTCCGCTTTCACGTAGATCAAGGCTCTGGCGGATAACATACTCGACCGGTAAAAACGGTGTTAAGGTACTTCTCCCGGAAAGAAAACTAAAAATGAAAGAAGGACGGCGAAACCGGTGAAATCTGTAAGAACCGATTATCACGTACATCCGGACTATTCCATAGATGCCTCCCCGGTAAAAATAAGGGATTATTGTCACCGGGCGTTGGAATTAGGACTTGCGGAGATTTGCTTTACAACCCATTTAGAACTTGATCCCGTACGGCGAGAAATAGATAATTTCGTTTTTTATAAGGGGAAAAAGCATTCGGTTCATGACCTGACTTGGCTAGACGGCTATTTTAGCGAAATTGCCCGGGCACAGGAAGAGTTTGAGGCTGCAGGCCTCAAAGTAAAGGCTGGGATTGAAGTCGGATACGACCGGGGGATAGAAAAAGATATTGAAAAAATCGTAGAGGAGTATCCCTTTGATTTCGTACTGGGAGCTATCCACTGCCTTAACCATATTGCTATTTCTTCTATGAAGGAGAGCCCGCACTATTTCAGATCACGAAGCCTCGCCGAAGTATGTAAAAATTACTTTACAACCTTGGAAGAGGCAGTCAAAACCGGGCTTTTTGATTGCATAGCTCACGTCGATCTTTACCGACGGTATGGAATTAAATATTGCGGTCCTGGGCTCTTAACCATTCACCGGGGTGCTATAGAACCGGTTTTTAAAGAAATGGCGCGCAGGGGAATGGGCCTGGAAGTTAATACCTCAGGCCGGCGCCGGGGATTGAAGGAATTTCACCCTTCCCCGGAAATAATCTCTTTGGCGGCGGAAGCAGGTATCAAAATTTTTACTGTTGGCTCTGACGCTCACTCCCTCGAAGACTTGGGGGACCACATCCGAGATGCTCTGGCTCTGCTGGAAGATTTTAACCTTTGCAACCACGTTTTCACCAGGAGGCGCGCCGTTCCGTGCCTTCACAAAGCGATCGGCCAGAAAACCGACCGGTAACAGGTGGAACCGGCAGCTTCACATTAATTTACGAGCATTATAGAGGCGAGCCAAGGCCTGAAGGTGAGTAACTGTAGCAAGAAAGATTAAGGTGGCCGGAATCAGGTTTAAAATACCGCCCAGCATAATGATAAACAGGCGACCGTCGCGATTAGCCGGAAGGTAACGAAGTATACCGTCATAGGATTCAGGTATAAAGGGCCTGCTAGTCAGGGCGTGAAACTTTTCCTTGAGTAGCATGGACATGGGCATTCCGGTGAGAGCGGCGGCGGTTATTAGCAGTGCCAGGGAGTTTTCCGTCTCTAAACACCAGGCATATGCCATGCCAAGAACAATTAAGAAATCTGCGTAACGGTCGAGCACCGCATCGAAAAGCCCCCCGTAATTGCTTTTTAAAAACTTTAAGCGGGCAATTTCCCCGTCGACCCCGTCCAAGATGGAACTGAGCTGCGCCAACAGTCCCCCATAAAGGGGATGCACCATAGCAAAAAAAACAGCTGAAGCCGCTGAAATTAAAAAAGAAAGGAAAGTAACTTGATTCGGTGTTATGCTGGTCTGAGCCAAAAATTTTGTTATCCGAAGGGAAACCCTGCGGTTTAATATGCGCGAAATAAGACCATCTTTAGGGGGTACTAGAGACTGGAGGAGAATTTTTTCAGCGTGGCGGTAGCTGGGAAGGTCGTCCACATCAATCCAGGTGCCGTTAACGAAATGCAATTTTACTTTACGCCGGTCGGCAAGTATGTTTACTGCATCGGTGAGGGTGTAGTGGCATTGAGAAATTGCATCGGAAAGTGCTTCCAAAAGCGCCCCGGTGCCAATGAAAAGACCGCAGTCCACGCTGTTAAAATCACGCAGGTCTTTGCCCAGTTTTACGGCAAAATTCTGCTCAGCTTTTACTTTGGTACATTCCCCCAGATCATACACGCTTTTCAGGCGCCGATCAGCAGCTAGCAAAAGCTCGCCTTCCTTGATATTTGGCGCCTCGGCAACAAAAGCTTTAAGGACTTCCAGTTCGAAGACGTGGTCCGACATTATTAAAATAAATTTTTCTCCCTGGCGGTAATCTTTTCGGAATGTGGAGGCGGACACGCCGTTTCCCAGTTTCCAGTCCGGGTTATGCAAATAGGTAATGTTTACTCCGAATTTGCTCCCGTTCCCGAGATGGTTCTGAATTTCACCGGAATAGCAGCCGGTTATAATTATAAAGTCATTGATGCCGCATTCCCTCAAAGAAAAGATGTTTCGTTCAATTAAAGAAAGGCCCAATAAGCGCACAAGAGGCTTGGGACCGCTAAAATGCGGCTGTAGCCTCTTCCCTTCACCGGCAGCGAGGATAACGGCCCGCATTAACGTTCCCTCCTGCCGACAATAAATTCCTCTACCATCTTTTTGGCTTCGGTATCGGTGTATTGAATTGGTGGCGATTTCATAGTGAAAGCAGAAATGGAAGTCAAGATACCACCGATTTTGCGATCTAGAGCCAGCTTCATGCATCTGATGGCATCTATAATAACACCGCCGCTGTTGGGCGAGTCTTCTACGGAAAGTTTTACATCCAATGTTAGTGGTACATTTGAAGTTAATTCAGGCGACACATTCTTTTCGTTAACCGAGTCACTTGTTCAAGTCTAAGATAAGTGGCTGGCATTAGTATTGATTTAGATGAGACAATTTTAATGATTTAGTGTTTTTGCTGTATTTATAAGTAAGTTGTCAAGGGGTTCTTAACGTGATATACCTGAGATAGAAGGTGAAGAAGCAGCCAAATACACATAATTCATGTCAGTGTTTGCTTCTTTTCGTGCTATCTTCCTGAGAACGTAAAGTAGGAGGAGAAACCCGTGGTCGTACCGTTGCCGGAATGGAATTTCCTGCATTTTTCATTTGACACACACCTTGTGTTCCTAGTATAATAATAAAGCACGTCGGGATGTAGCGCAGCTTGGTAGCGCGCTTGCTTCGGGAGCAAGAGGCCGCAGGTTCAAATCCTGTCATCCCGACCACTGAAACACTCTCCAAATATTTTTGGAGGGTGTTTTTTATTTCGTATTTAATATATTTATAGGAATTTCCTTTTTTATTTTAGGGCATTATACCAAAAAAGGAGGGGATTCGATATGAAAATAATGAAATATTTGCAGAAGGCAAGCTCAATGAATGACAGTACAAAAGAAAAACAATCTTATATCACCATCTCTGAAGTAAGTAGCCTGTGGCTGCAGCTATCGGGAAGGTACGATGCAATTGAAAGTACAAGGATACTGCGTAATTTTGTAAGGGATGAAGATTTAAAAAAAATGTTAGATGATGGGTTGGAAGTTTTAAATGCACAGGTAAAGGAACTAGAGTCGACATCTAGAGATTACGGAATTCCAATGCCGTGTAAGCCTCCCGAATTTTCAAATATTGCACTTGATGTAAATGCTATTACAGATAAATATGTATTTAAAAGAATTTATAGAGGTATCCAGAATTTTCTTTCCCTTCATATGACTTGCTTTATACATACCAAATCCTCTTTTTTAAGGGAGAAGTTTAGAAAATTTCTTAATGAAGAAACAGATTTGTTTGATGCTATGATCGAGTATGGAAAACTAAAGGGTTGGCTTGAAGAAGAACCTACATTTAGACCGTGATTTCTGACGAAAGTCTCTACAGGGCTGCTGTAAATTGTATGGCAACAGGTGTGATGAAAGCTGTTGCCAGGGGGGATATCGGTCATTTTGCTCAAAAAATAATAGAGGATATAAAGAGAGAGAATGACAATGTGTACTAGATAAATAATAAACCTTCTCTCGGGAATAATAACACTGAGAGGAGGTACAATGTGTGGAATTGCAGAGAAGTACTAAGAGCTTAAAAAAATTTGGAAAAAAGAAAAAAGACCCCCTGGAATCCCTTAAACTTGAAGTTGCAGAAGAATTAGGTCTCCTGGATAAGGTTAGAAAATATGGTTGGTCTGGATTATCTGCTTCTGAATCTGGTAGAATTGGGGGAATTATGACCAGGACCTTAAGGGAAAGAAAAAACAATACATAACTTAGTTTAATTACTATTGAGTAGGAGGTACAGTTAATGAAAAAGAAAAAATTAAGAGGCCAAAAAGTAAAAGCCGGACATCCGGAAGATAACCAGTTTATAGAAGGTAAAATTGGCTCAGGTTTCATGTCCACGTTAGAGGGCCAGCCCCATGAAGATGAAAGCATGGTAGAAAAGGTTGGAGCAGAAACACCGGGTGAAACCCAGGAAAAACAAAACAAATAATATAATGAAAACTTGGCTTTTAGCCAAGCCTCTGGCGCCGGCTAAAAGCTTAGTTGCACTTATGCTATCAGGAACAAAAGTTATGCTTGATAGTATAATAAAAACCGCCCAGCGGCGGTTTTTATGTCGTAGTAAGCTTTACATCCGTATAAATAATTATTTTTTGTGTAACTACCACCATACTAACTTTAATTTTATAGCTTTTCCCATCTATCTCAATTACCCTGTTGTCTACAACTGTAGGAATAAGAAAGTAGTTAAGTTTGCCAACTTCTTTACCAATTAAATTTTTTAGCATTTCCTTGATGTTTTTTTGTATTTCGAGGGTAGCTGTTTCTTTTTCATATTCCGTAAGCTCATCCTTAAATGTTATGACAGGGTCAATACTAACTACTGTGTAACGCCTTTTCTTTAAACTCGTCTGAACTTCTTCTAATTCGCTTTTAGTAGCGGAGAGATCTTCTTTAAGTTCCGTATTTTCCCTGTAAAGTTCGTCTAACTTTTTACCTATAACAGCATTTAGTGCTGCTGCTCCTATAATAACTCCAATGATGAAAATAGCCCCTGCTTTTAAAAAACTTGAGTTTTTCAAGAAGTAAACCTTCATCCTTTACCACCGGCTATAATGGCAATTAATGAATAACCTAACTGGGCGCCTAAAAATGCGCTAAAAAAATACAATAATTGTTTTATTACTATCCTCAACTCTCCTTCAAATAAACCGCTTTCAAGTATCTCAATGGTTGTAAAGGTTCCGCCTATAGCTGCTGCTATGGCCCAAATTTTTATTTCATATGCTATTTTAAGCATAATCCTAATAGGCTGCCCACCTGTAATTACTGCCGCCAGTGAACCAATTAATGCTGCACCTAGTACAACCCCCAGAGATGTACAAAATACCAGGAGAAACCTGGGAGCGAAACTATCCAAGTATATCCCTCCAAATTGAACCAGTGAATTCTGTTTCTAAAAAAATATATGGTAACGAATCTCTTCTTATTACATGATTAAATAATTTTTACATGTTGGACAAATCGTAACAAATTTTACATATTAGACTTTTTGAAAAATCAATTTAAGGCTAAAAAACCTGTAAATAATCATGTACACCGTGATTACTATGGGCATGTTTAAAATATTTAGTTAATAATTAGCTATAGAAAAGACCGATCAGGGCTGTGATCGGTCTTTTAGTATGACAATTTATCAATTAGCACTTTCATGTCTCGAGGAAGCCCGCTGGTTATACAAGTCTCCTTACCTGTTCTGGGGTTAAAAAATTTAACTGAACAAGAATGCAGCGCCTGCCTTTGTATTAATGTAGTATCCCCGCCGTACATGCTGTCACCAAGTAAGGGATGTCCCAAGTGAGCCATGTGTACCCTTATCTGGTGGGTTCTTCCCGTTTTTAAACTTAAACTCAAGAGTGTTGCTCCTTGCAGAGCTTTTTCAACCTTGTAAGTGGTGACTGCCTCCTGTCCTTGCGGATGAATCATTCTTTTCACACTATGCTCGGGGTCCTTTCCTATAGGAGCATCTATTATACCTTCTTTCTCAGCTACGCAACCTTCCACTACAGCCAGATAGCTGCGCTTAAGATCGCCAAATTTTAACTGTCTTGAAAGATGCTGGTGGGCAAAATGGTTGTTTGCAATAATTATTACACCTGACGTATCCTTATCTAAACGCTGGACAGGGCGAAAAACCCTCTCATAACCCTGGCGCTTCCAGTAGTAAACTACGGCATTTGCCAGAGTACCGTGAGGGTAGTTTTTTGTGGGATGTACAACCAGCCCTGCAGGTTTATCGATGACCATCAGGTCTTCATTTTCGTACAAAATATTCAGAGGAATATTTTCCGGGCAGACGGTGGCTTCTTCAGGCAGATCCATGATAACTTCCAAGACATCCCCTTGTTGTACTCTACTAATTAAATATGATGGTTTTCCGTTTAATAAAACATTTTCGGTTTTTTTCAATTTATGGAGTAGAGTGCGGGAAAATTTAAGTCTTCCTGCTAAGATTGCCTTTACCCGTTTTCCTTCCTCCTCCGAAGTGATAATGTATTTTAAGATGTTTTGTTTTTTTATCTCATTCATAAAACTTCACCATGTGAAATTCCTCAGTTCGTACGAGAGTATTAATAAAGGTTATCTTGTACCAGTTCCTCATACTTTAAATTATTTTTCAACAATTCTTTTTTGTTTAACCAGTCAAGCACGTTATTAATGTCCTTTTCTTGAGGAAGCTGGGGCTTCGGATAGTGCTGAATACTATATATATCGACAATAGGCTTCGGTATATTTATGTTTTCCACAAGAATTTCCCTAAATTCTTCAGGAGCAGCATTTATGTCATTTACTGCCTTTGCATAAGCCCTGTAAAAACCCTTGATTGCTTCTTTTTTTGCTTCTAGCGCTTTTTCAGTCATTATTATTACGGCTTGGGAAAGATTTTTCTTTGTATCCTCGGCAATAATTTTAGCCCCTTTAAATTCTGCAAATGTAACGAGAGGGTCCGGAAGAGTTGCAGTGTCAATTTTGTTGTTTAAAAGCATTTCCAAACGGACAGGTATTTTTGCCACGGCGGTTTTATTTACCTGAGATGGCTCAATATCTGCTTCTTTGAGTAGGCCGTCGGTTACGTATTCAATAATTGAATTATTGGAGATAGCAATACTTTTTCCTTTTAGATCACTTATTGTTTCTATATTGCTTTCTGGAGCTGCAACAATAGCAAAACGGCCTTCTTGAGGAGAAGCACCCAGTGTGATAGAGGTTATTCTAGTATCGAATCCTGAATCTCTAAGCAAAGTAGCTACTATGATATCTGTTACCATTCCGTCCAATTGACCGGACTGCATGGCGCTTTCACTTTCTACCGCACTTTGAAAAGGTACTAACTCAACTTCGAGATTTTCTTCGGCGAAATAGCCGCTTTTGTCTGCTACGACTATCGGCAGGATGTCTTCGATAGGGAGCGCTCCTATTTTCAATTTTTGGGTTTCGGGTTCTTGCGCAGTATTTTTTTCGTTACTACAGCCAGCTATTAACAATACTGCAATAATAAGTATGACTAGAAGTTTTAAATTTGAGTTAACTTTCAAGGTTGTTACCTCCTAACATGAAATGAATCTAAGTTCAGTTCTTGATCTTAATCTTATATGCTTGTCTTCAGGAAGTCAATACCTTAAAATAGAGTAGAAAAAAATTTCTTAATGGAGAAGTGAGAAATATGACTGTTATTAATCAACATGAAAAAATGAGTATATTTAAAATTTGGATGCTGGCAGCGAGGCCGAAAACACTTCCTGCTGCTGCCATGCCTGTCATTGTTGGTACCGGTATTGCATTTGGTGATCGTGCCTTTAGCCTCGGGCCGGCTTTAGCAGCATTAGTGGGTGCATTATTAATTCAGATAGGTACAAATCTTGCCAACGATGTTTTTGATTTTAAAAAAGGTACTGATACTAAGGAAAGGACCGGTCCTGTCCGGGTTACCCAGGCCGGACTTCTAACACCGGGTCAGGTTATGACAGGTATGTGGGTTGTTTTCGGTTTAGCCGTTTTAGTGGGTCTGTATTTAATAGCAGTTGGCGGGTGGCCGATTTTGCTGATTGGGTTACTTTCTATTCTTTCAGGAATTGCCTATACCGGCGGTCCTTACCCACTTGGATATAATGGTTTGGGTGACGTTTTTGTCTTTATTTTTTTTGGACCGGTTGCAGTTTGCGGCACCTATTATGTCCAGGCTGGTACGGTTAATCCTGCCGGTTACTGGGCTGCTCTACCGGTGGGATTTTTGGTTACGGCAATTCTCGTAGTGAATAATTTACGGGACATTGAAACTGATAGAAAGGCCGGCAAAAAAACATTAGCTGTTCGTTTGGGTGTAAGAAGCACTCAGATGGAATATTTGTTGCTTTTGGCGATGGCTTATGCGGCGCCTCTTGTAATGTGGTTGGCAGGCATTGCCGCATTGAGGATAATGATAGTTTGGTTTTCTTTGCCGTTGGCTGTCCCCTTGATTAAGGATATCTTCACCAAAAAGGGCTCTCCTCTTAATGAAACATTGGCAGGGACAGCTCGTTTGGGATTTATTTATGGCTTACTTTTTTCATTGGGCTATATTATTGATAAGATTAATTATTAAAAAGCTTTATTAAAGGTTAATCCAGGAGCACAGAATTTTTTCTGCCCCGTCGAGGGCAAGATAGAGTAAATAACCCATAGCTCCCATGGCAATAATACCCGCAAACATTTCCTCGTAGGCCATGCGACTGAGAGCGTCCATGATAAAATACCCTATTCCTCTTTGAGTTGCATAGGTTTCTGCCAGGAAGAGCACTGCCAATGCAGTGCCAAGCCCCAATCTTAAAGATGTAAGGATTGCCGGTAAACACCCGGGCAAAAAGACATGGCGATAAAGTTCTCCGGACCTGGCTCCTAATGATTTAACAGATAGGATATATTCTTTTTTAAGGTTTTTGGCTGCATCACGGGTTGTGACTAGGATTTGATAAAAAACAATGAGAGTAATTAAAACTATTTTTGAGAGATTGCCTATTCCCAGTAAGATCAGTAGTATTGGCATAAAAACTACCTTGGGAATCGGGTAAGTCAGATAGATTACCGGAGCAATATGTTTATCTACCTGGGGATTTTTTCCCAAAAAAAGTCCTGCAGGCACTCCGATTAGCATTGCCAGTAAAAGACTGATTAGGACCCTGAAAAGGCTGACCCCGATATGTGTCAATAAGCCTCCCTGAAGGCTTGCCAGGAAACTTTTAAATGCATGGAGGGGAGAAGGTAATGCATTGGTATTTAAAAGCGCTGATAAACTCCACCAGATAAGCACAAGGAGGATGATGGCTAATAGATAATACATTTTTTTAAAACCGGTCATTAGTAATTGCATTTAATTTCCCTCCTTTGAAAGAAAGAGCGCAGGTAGTTACACATTTCTAGGAACCCCATTTTTCCCCTTAGATCATAATCTCCTGCAATTTCGTTATTTACCTCTTGGATAATAGTGCCCGGGCAGGGCGACATAATAAAAATCTTTTGCCCTAAAAATACTGCTTCTTCTATATTGTGGGTTATGAGCAGGATAGTGAGATTAGTTTCCTTCCAAATTTGCAGCAGTAAATTCTGCATTTCCTCTCTAGTTAAAGCATCAAGAGAAGAAAAGGGTTCATCCATTAGCAGTAGTTTAGGTTCTAATACTAAGGACCGGGCTATTGCTACCCTTTGCCGCTGACCACCGCTTAATTGGGTTGGATATCTTTTGGCAAGGGTGAGGAGCCCTAATCTTTTCAATATTTTTTCTGTTTTGGTAATGATATCTTTTTTGGGTACTTTTCTGATTTGCAGTCCCAGGCAGACGTTATCCCAAACAGTTTTCCATGGTAGTAAGCCGTAGTCCTGTAAGATGAGAGCAGTTTCTCTGGTACGGTGGGGGGGATTTTTATCTATTAAAACCTGACCACGGTAATCTAAGTTTAGTCCGCTCAAAACATTTAAAAGTGTGCTTTTGCCGCAGCCTGAGGGCCCGATAATAACTCCTATTTTACCTTGTGCCAGAGCTAAATTAACTGATTGTAATACAGTTATCTTGTGCTTTTTTTGAATAAAATCAACCTGGAGAGATTTAATACTTACATAACTCATTTTAGATCAGCCCTTATAAAGAGTATCCATTTAGACATTCTTTCCTAATCCTCTTAAGTTATATTTCATGAGGGTTTTGAAAGCGCTCTGTAGATCTTGAGGTTCTCCTTCCTTAAGCCAACTGATCAGGACCTGGCGAAATGTGCCTACAAAAGCGGTAGCGCTGACCAGGGTATCCTGTTCAGGGAGGAGACCCTGAGTTTTTAAATCGTCAAGGTCTTTTTTTGTAAGCTTAATAAGTTCCTTTTCTATTTCAGCAAGTTTTTTGTTGAAAGCATTATTTATTCCCGGCAATTTAACCAGTAGTATTTTTGCGAGATTTTCTTCTTTTATAAATAGCTTAAGACATGCTTCCATGGATGCTTGCAGCTTGTCAAAGACACAATCATACTTGGACCTTTCCGATTTGATTACTGCGAGTAATTCTTGATACATTTCTTCGACTATTGAATCGATAAGAGCTTCCTTGTTTGAGAAATAAAGATAAAAAGTTCCGGTGGCAATACCTGCTTTTTTGGCAATTGCTTTAATTGATATTTCCCCGTAACTTTTTTCTGCCAGGATATCCTTGGCGGCCTTAATTATTTTCTCTTTTTTATTTTGCAATTTTTCCCTTACTTTTTGTGTTTTTTTATATACCATTCCTGCCTCCTGAAAAATTCAAATGAATCAATGTTCATTTTATGGTCAAAATTTTACGCTACCACAGTGGTGAAGTCAACACTGTTTTCGGGTTTTCTTGCCTTTAGATTATGGTAAAATGATAATAGTAAAAGTTAGCGTACTACTTATGAAAGGATGTCAAAGGAGATGGGAGTAAATATTACTGAAAATGGTTTTGTTCATCTCCATGTACATAGCGAATACAGCTTACTTGACGGTTACGCCAAAATTACACTGGCTGTTAAAGAGGCAAAAGAAAAGGGAATGCCTGCCTTAAGTATAACAGATCATGGTGTAATGTATGGAACAATAGATTTTTATAAGGAATGTAAAAAGAACGAAATAAAGCCCATTATCGGCTGTGAGGTATACGTTGCCAGGAGGAGCCGCTTCCATAAGGAAGGGAAGCGGGATGATAATTCGTTTCACCTCGTACTCCTTGCAGAAAATAATCAAGGTTATAAAAATCTTTTAAAATTGGTGAGTGCAGGCTTTACAGAAGGCTTTTACTATAAACCGCGGGTAGATTTAGAACTTTTAGAAAAACACAGTGAGGGATTAATTGCTTTAAGCGCCTGCCTGGCAGGTGAAATTCCCCAGTTGATAATCCAGGAAAGATTGGAGGAGGCTTACCAAAAGGCTTCTCAGTATAAGGATATTTTTGGAGAGAATAATTTTTACTTGGAATTGCAGGACCATGGGTTAAGCGAACAGAGAAAAGTTAACAGGGTTTTGGTTGAAATGTCTAAGAAGTTAGGCATACCACTTGTTGCTACAAATGACGTTCATTACACAAAAAAAGAGGACGCCAAAATACATGATGTGCTCCTTTGTATCCAAACAGGTAAAACACTGCAGGATGAAGAACGCATGAAATTTGCAACTAGCGAGTTTTACCTCAAGTCAGCAGATGAAATGAGGCTTCTTTTTGGTGAAATACCTGACGCATTAACCAATACGGTCAAAATTGCGGAGCGCTGCAACGTAGAATTTGACTTTGGAGAGCTTCACCTTCCGGATTACCAAGTGCCTGAAGGATATGATAAGCAATCATATTTGGAAAAATTATGCCATGATGGTTTGAAAAAGAGATATTCCAAAATAACTCCCGAGATAAAAGAGAGATTGCAGCATGAATTAAGAATAATAAAACAGATGGGTTATCCCGGCTACTTTCTAATAGTTTGGGATTTAGTGAATTTTGCCCGCAAAAAGGGTATTTTAGTTGGTCCGGGAAGGGGTTCGGCTGCAGGTAGTTTGGTGGCCTATGTACTGGGAATTACGAATATTGATCCCTTGAAGTATGACCTTCTCTTTGAAAGGTTCTTGAATCCTGAAAGGGTTACAATGCCGGATATTGATATAGACTTCTGTTTTGAGAGAAGGGGAGAAGTAATTGAGTATCTTTCTAAGAAATATGGCTCTGACAGAGTATCACAGATAATAACCTTTGGTACAATGGCAGCTAAGGCTGCTGTGCGAGATGTAGGAAGGGTATTGGGAATCCCCCTTGGTGAAGTGGATAAAGTGGCAAAACTGATACCTAACGAACTTGGAATAACCATTTCCCGGGCGTTAGAAATGAGTATAGAGTTAAAGGAGCTCTATGAAAGTGATTATAGAATAAAAGAACTCCTTGATATGGCTCGTTCTCTGGAAGGAACTCCTCGGCATGCATCAACCCATGCGGCAGGTGTAGTGATTGCAAAGGAAGAGTTGACAAATTACTTGCCTTTGCAGAAAGCTTCCGATGGCCCAATCACTACCCAATTTCCAATGACAACTGTAGAAGAGATTGGGCTTTTGAAAATGGATATCTTGGGTTTAAGAACTTTAACTGTCATTGGCTATGTTTTTGATTTAATACGCAAAAATTGGGGTGTTGATTTAAATATAGATGATATACCTCTCGATGATCCCAAAACCTTTGCACTGCTTGCTTCCGGAAATTCAATGGGAGTTTTTCAGCTGGAATCCGAAGGAATGAGAAACATCTTAAAAAACTTAAAGGCTGAAAAATTTGAAGATATTATAGCCATGGTTGCTCTCTACAGGCCGGGACCCCTTGGGAGCGGTATGGTTGATGATTTTATTCAGCGAAAACATGGTAAAAAGAAAATTTCTTACCTGCATCCTGCCCTTGAACCAATTCTTGCTGATACTTACGGTGTTATTCTTTACCAGGAGCAGGTTATGAAGATCGCAAGTGAACTATCAGGTTTTACCCTGGGAGAAGCAGATTTGTTAAGAAGGGCGATGGGTAAGAAAAAGCCTGAGATAATTGCTGGAATGAGAAAGCAGTTTATCAACGGGGCAGTAGAAAATAATGTAGATGCTGAAGTTGCTGGAAAGATATTTGACCTTATGGAATATTTTGCAGGCTATGGATTTAATAAGAGCCACTCTGCCGCTTACGCACTGGTTGCATATCTAACTGCCTACTTAAAAGCCCATTATCCTGTGGAATTTATGGCTGCATTACTGACAAGTATAATGAATAATCCCGATAAGGTTCCTGTCTATATTGAAGAATGTAAACGCATGGGCATAGAAATACTTCCGCCTGATGTTAATGAGAGTAATGTTGATTTTACAGTATGGAAGGATAAGATACGTTTTGGGCTTGCGGCAGTTAAAAATGTTGGCACAGGTGCAATAAAAACAATCATATCAGCGCGTCAAGAAAAGGGCAAATTTACTTCCTTGGAGGATTTTTGTGAAAAAGTTGATCTTTCCGTGGTAAACAAAAGAGTTATGGAAAGTTTAATTAAGTGTGGTGCTTTTAATTCCCTAGGAATTAGACGGTCTCAAGCCATGATTATTTTGGACACTGTCCTGGAATTGGGGCAGCGCCGCCAGGCAGAACTCAAACAAGGTCAGATGTCTCTCTTCGATATGATTGGAAATAGGGAGGATATGGGATGGTATATAGAAATACCTGATATAGAAGAATATTCCAGTTCGCAGATTTTGGCCATGGAGAAGGAAACTCTGGGATTTTATATCAGCGGCCATCCAATAACTTCCTATGAGGCTAATCTCAGGTCACAGGTATCTCATAATCTTGAAGAAATTACCCCTGAAATTGACGGGAGGATTGTAACTGTTGGCGGTGTAATAAATAGGCTCAGAAGGAGCGTTACCAAAAAAGGGGAAGCAATGGCTTATATGACAATTGAAGATTTGACAGGGTCTATGGATATTTTAGTGTTTCCCAGAGTATACAGTCAGTATGTTCACCTTTTAAAAGAAGATAGTGTAGTTTTGTTAAAAGGCAGGGTAAGTTACCGGGATGAAGAACTGAAAATATTTGCTGAAAAAATTAAATTGTTGGATGAAGATGACGGTAGAAAAGTAGTAATTGTTGTTTCAGATTCCTGCGATTCTGATCAGCTTGCAGGCATAAAAAAGGCAGTGTCTGAGTTTCCCGGCTCTGTTCCGGTTTATATTCAATTTCCAAAACTAAAAAAGGCTGTGGTGGTCAATAAAAAGTTTTGGGTGGATATTTCAGGTGATATATTGTCCAGTTTGGAAAAATTACAGGGAGTGAAAAAAGTCAGTATTATTTCAGGCGCTTAAAAGATTCAATAGATGAGTTTGAAAAAGATTTTAAATAATTTTTATAAAAATAGGGGCAATGATTGTTTCTATGCTTTTTTTATGGATAAAAAAAATTACCGGGAAAATACTAAATTAAAAGAGATAAAGGAGGTGACACTGTGCTAAAAGATAAAAGACTCTTCCTGGCTATTACTCTTCTTATACTGGCAGTGATGGTTTTTGCATTTGCATGTACCCCAAATACAGAACAAGAAGAAGATAAAGGTGATGCAAATAAAAATGAACCAGCAGAAAAACAAAAAGGCGTAGTAACCGAGGAAAAACTGGCACAAATGACCCAGGACCAGGCGCCAAATGGTTGTGAAGATTGTCACCGTAAAATAAGTGAAGAGAAAGATTACACTTTAGCAGCTGAAGCAAATGAAATTGAAGGGCACCCCACCGTTAAGGAGGATGCTACAGTTCAGGATTGTTATAAATGCCACAGTAAAGATAGCGACAAACCTTTTGGTAAAATATTACATGCGGGGCACCTTGTGGAGGGTGAACATTATAAAGAAAAATATGATAGCAATTGTATCAACTGTCATAAAGTTAATGACAACGGTTCCATTATAGTAAAGGATTTGGAAAATGAGGAAACCAAAGAGTCTTTATAGGCACCTTAAAAAGGTGCCTGGTTTTTATGCTATCAGAAAGTATAACTTTTACTTCCTGATAGCATAAGTGCAATTTTAGTGGACTTATTAGGTAAAATTTTATTTTTTTTAGAAGGAAAATAGTAACCTTAGTTGAATTAGCATAAATGTACCAAGAATTATTGAGGAGGAGAACCGTGCGAATAGCAATTTATCCCGGTACCTTTGACCCAATTACATATGGCCACTTAGATATTATTGAAAGAAGTGCTGCACTATTTGATAAAGTTATAGTTGGAGTCGCAGACGATAATTATAAAAATAATTTGTTTAGTTTAGAGGAAAGGCTTGAACTGGTCAAATTTCAGGTAAAGAAATTTTCTAATGTGGAAACCAAGGATTTTAAAGGTCTTTTAATGAATTTTGTAAAAAAAGAAGGAGCATGTGCTGTAATAAGAGGCTTAAGGGCAGTTTCAGATTTTGACTACGAATTTCAGATGTCATTGATGAATAAGAAACTTGCTGCGGATATTGAAACGGTTTTTTTAATGACTTCCAGTGAATATCTTTTTATTAGTTCCAGCATAATAAAACAAGTTTCATCCCTGGGGGGATGTATTGAGGGATTGGTTCCCAAAGAAGTGGCTTTAGCGCTTAAAGAAAAATATAATAAAATTAAAGGTATTTAGAATTGCCAGTGCATGAGAGAGGTGAAAGTATGGCAAATATCGAAGTTAATAGCGAATATGTGATGATTAAAGCATTGGAAAATGGTGTGACAATAATAGGATTAACAAGGGGAGAAAATACTAAATTTCATCATTCGGAAAAGTTGGACAAGGGGGAAATAATGCTTGCACAATTTACAGAACATACTTCCGCTATTAAAATCCGGGGTAAGGCTGAAGTTTATTCCAAGCATGGAAAGGTTATTTCAGGCATAGTTCAGTCTGAAATTTAAATTTTAAGGGGGGTCCGGGTGTGTGGACAGTGGTGTATATAGCGCCTACAAAAAAATTGGCAGAAAAAATGGAAAGGACACTTGCTGATGAAGGTGTGCTTGTGAATTTGAGGCCCACAAATCCTGATTCTGAGAGAAGTTCCGTAGAGATTTTAGTCCTTGAATCTGAGGCAGAGGAAGCGCATGAGATAATTAATCAGGTACTAGCTACTTAAATTTATAAATAGGAGGAATCTAAAATGCGTCGCACTAAGATTGTATGTACAATTGGTCCTGCCAGTGAGCAAGTAGAAACACTTCAAGAAATGATAAATAGTGGTATGAACGTGGCACGTTTAAATTTTTCGCATGGAGACCATGATGAACATCTGCAAAGAATTAAAAATATCAGAACAGCTATGAAGAATTGTGGCAAAAAGGTAGCTTTGTTACTGGACACAAAGGGACCGGAAATTAGGATAGGATCAGTTGAACCTGATACAGTTGTTTTGGAGAAAGGTCAAAAATTTGTCTTAACCACCGAGGAAATAACGGGGGGGAAAGAAAAAGTATCTGTTTCTTATAAAGGACTTCCTCAAGATGTAAAAAGAGGTGATAAAATTCTCATTGATGATGGCCTTATTGAATTACAGGTAATGGAAACAACTTCTCAAGAAATTATCTGTACTGTGCTAAACACAGGTGAAATCTCCAGCCGCAAGGGCGTAAACGTACCGGGAGTTCACGTTAACCTTCCGGCCATTACCGAAAAGGATGTTAAAGATATAGTCTTTGGCATTGAGCAGGAAGTTGATTTTGTTGCTGCTTCCTTCATTAGAACTGCTTCTGATGTCCTGGAAATACGCAGGCTTCTCGAAGAACATAACTCAGATATCCATATTATTGCAAAAATTGAAAACCGTGCCGGAGTAGATAATATTGATGACATTTTACAGGTTGCTGACGGAATAATGGTTGCCAGGGGAGATTTAGGGGTAGAAATACCTTCTGAAGAAGTGCCTTTGGTTCAAAAGTCCATTATTCAAAAATGCAATAAGCTTGGAAAACCTGTTATCACTGCTACACAGATGTTAGACAGTATGATCAGAAACCCCAGACCTACTAGGGCGGAAGCAAGCGACGTTGCAAATGCAATATTTGATGGTACAGATGCCATAATGCTTTCGGGAGAAACTGCAAAGGGTAAATATCCTCTGGAAGCTGTAAAAACCATGGACAGAATCGCACAAAAAGCTGAAGATGCTTTAAATTATGAGGAAATTTTATACTCCAAACCTCAAAAACAAAAGACTATTACAGATAGTATCAGCCGTGCTACCTGTGATGCAGCACTGGATTTGGATGCAGAAGCAATTATAACTCCAACTGCTTCCGGGTCTACAGCACGCATGGTATCTAAATACAGGCCAAAGTCCATCATTTGTGCGGCAACCCCTGATGAAAGGGTAGCAAATAAACTGTGTTTAGTATGGGGTGTTTATCCGGTTGTTGTAAATAAAACTAATGGTACAGATGAAATGATTACTGAAGCGGTACAGAAGACTTTGGATGCCAATTACATACAATTAGGCGCCCTTGTGGTTGTAACTGCAGGAGTACCGGCCGGTGTACCGGGTACTACTAACCTTATGAAGGTACATGTTGTAGGAGAAGTCATCGTTAGGGGAACAGGTGCAGGTCCTGGTACAGTCAGTGGAAAGGTTAAAATTGCCAAAAATGCGGCAGAAGCCAATGAAAAAATGGATAAAGGTGATATTTTAGTTACACTTGGTACAGATCGAGATTATATTAGTGCAATGGAAAAGGCTGCTGCTGTCATCACTGAAGAGGGAGGACTCACCTCTCACGCTGCCGTTGTAGGTCTAAACCTGGGTATTCCCGTTATAGTTGGGGCAAAGGATGCAATGAAGTTGTTAGAGGAAGGTTCTACAATTACTGTTGATGGCGTAAGGGGTCTTATTTATAAAGGAATAGCTAAAGCTTTATAAGTTAACTGTAAACTTTAAAAAATATCCCATGTTATTCCGCTTTCGAACATCCTCTTTTAGGAATATACAGGGAAAGTATAATTATTGGGGAGTCATAAATTCAACTAAGACTTGCGCCTGCGCCAAAGACTTGGCGCAGGCCAAGTTTTCATTTTGCCCTGGAGGTGTGAGGTATGACTGGCAATAGAAAGGTAAAGATTACCGATACTACCCTGAGGGATGGACATCAATCCCTGCTGGCAACACGTATGAAAATAGAAGATATGTTGCCCATTGCTGAAAAAATTGATAGCGTAGGTTTCCATTCTCTGGAAGTTTGGGGTGGCGCTACCTTCGACAGTTGCATGAGATTTCTGAATGAGGATCCCTGGGAACGTCTCAAGACCCTCAAAAAGGTATTTAAAAACACAAAATTGCAGATGCTCTTACGGGGCCAGAATTTAGTAGGTTATAAACACTATCCCGATGATGTGGCGGAACTGTTTGTTAAAAAAGCAGTAGAAAATGGTATGGATATCTTTAGAGTTTTTGATGCATTAAATGACCCGCGTAATATGGCAAAGGTAATGACTGTGGCAAGGAAAGAAGGAGCTCATGTTCAAGCCACAATTTCTTATACTATCAGTCCTTACCACAACATCGAGCGTTATGTAGAAAAGGCAAAGGAACTTAAAGAGTTAGGCGCCCATAGTTTGTGTATCAAGGACATGGCCGGGCTTATAACTCCCAAAGCGGCATATGATTTAGTAAAAAGACTAAAGGAAGAACTGCAAATACCTATCCAGCTTCACTGCCATTATACCAGCGGCATGGCTGCAATGGCATATTTAAAGGCTATTGAAGCAGGTGTAGATGTTATAGATTGTGCAATTTCCCCGCTTGCCCTTGGTACCTCTCAACCTGCAATTGAGACAATGGTTGCCAGCTTGAAGGATACGAAATATGATACGGGTCTGAACCTGGAGCTGTTGTCGGAGATAGCAGCATATTTTAAAGACATTAGAAAAAAATATGCCCAATTTGACGTTGCTGCTACTTCTGTAGACACCAATGTGTTAAGGTACCAGATTCCGGGAGGAATGCTGTCTAATTTTTATACCCAGCTCAAACAGCAGAATGCTCTTAATAAACTTGAAGAAGTGCTTGCAGAAGTGCCCAGGGTTCGTGAAGATTTTGGTTATCCGCCCCTTGTAACTCCTTCGAGCCAGATAGTGGGTTCTCAGGCAGTATTAAATGTTTTGACAGGTGAGAGATACAAAATAGTGACTAACGAGGTAAAGGCTTATATGAAGGGAAGTTATGGCCGGCCGCCTGCACCTGTAAATGAAGAGGTCAGGAAAAAGATTATTGGAGATGAAAAACCTATAGAATGCAGACCGGCCGATTTATTAGAACCGGGTTTAGAAGCAGCAAAAAGAGAAATTGCACCGTATATGGAAAAAGAAGAGGATATTCTTTCCTATGCTATTTTCCCCAATGTAGCGAAGAAATTTTTAGAGGAGAGAATGGCCGGCAAAGTAAAGGTAGACTTCAATATTGCTCAAGAGGGACCTAATAATGGAACCAGTGCCTTTTATCCAGTATAAAAAAGTAACAACCCCTTATTTTTGTAAAGGGGTTGTTTTTAAATGATTACATATTGCTCAAGGGGGAATTTTTATGCTTTCTATGCTGGAAAAGCTGGATCCGCCTTTTTACAAGAAATTTAAGCAAGCAGTTAATTTTAATGAAATTACAGTCTTCTCACTACAGTTATCTCCTAAAACAGCCATTGTATTAACCAATGTCTACGCATATGCTTTGAAAAAAAGATTAATTGGAATTAACCTTACTAGAATATCTTTGAAAGCTATTAAAAGTGTCTCTTTTAATGGTGCCGTAGAAATAAAAACCGTGTTGGATGAA
This sequence comes from Clostridiales bacterium, assembly GCA_020063565.1. Classification (GTDB taxonomy): domain Bacteria; phylum Bacillota; class DSM-16504; order Desulfitibacterales; family JAICDB01; genus JAICDB01. The sequence continues at coordinate 67,598 of JAICDB010000003.1, forward strand.
AATATTTCTTTGACTGTACAAAGAAGTAAAAGAGATCTTGCCAGGAAAGCTGTGGAAAAACTCCGATCAAAGCTTACGTAATCTTCTAGCTAAGAAGCCGCCATGAAATGAAGTTGGCTCATAGGATACAACGAAAGCCTTCGGGTCAATTTCATTAATTAAATTAAACAACTTCTTTTGGTCTTTTCTTTTAGCCAGGACTGAAATTATTTGGCGTTCTCCTTTTTGCCCGTTTCCATACCAGTTTGTAGCTCCGAAACCTTTGTCCCTTAATTTTTGAGGAATGTCCGGTTCTAGCTTTGTTGTTATTATCTGGACAGTTACATAACCAAGCGCCATCCAGCGTTCAATAAAGCTTCCTACCCAGATGCCAACTGAAAAACCTAAACAGTAGACTATTACATTTAATGGTTTATCGAGGTTTTGTAACACCATTGATAAACCTATAACATAGACAAGCACTTCTAAAAAACTCACCAGGGAGGCATATAGGGTACGTCCCTTGATCATGAAAATTGTCCTTAATGTTAAAACAGAAACGAAGGCAATTTGAATAGAGAAAATAATTAATAAGATTTTCATATTATTCACCTTCTTTACGGCTGAAAATTTCATACAGCATCTATTATATAAAAATGTTAGGTAAATTTAAATGAAAAATATAAGGGAAACCTCCTCCTAATTTGGGGAGTTTCCCTCACAGCTAAGTTGAGTTTGAATAATTTTTTACTAATTTCTAGACTATTTTTCGAAACTTCTTCCTTGGATACTTTTCTATGACAATGGTATTATTGATTAAACGTGCTATTTCCGGGGTTTTTGTAGGTAGTGGACTATTTTCCGGATTTCTGGCAACTGTCTGAGCTATCCTAATTTGGTGCGGGCGAAAATCATAAGCCATGATAAATGAATCAGTGTCTCCATTAGTTCCCCCATGGGCTATTCCTTTAAGTGTTCCCATCACAATGATGCTGCCGGTTGCTGTTATTTGCCCACCGGGGTTAACATCCCCCAGTAATATTACATTGCCTTCATAATGCTGTTTTTGTCCATTTCTAATACTGCCTTGTACAAGCTGATTCTTTCCTTTTAATTCGTCAGGTAGGATACCGTTAATTTCTGTCCTTGAAATATTATCACTATCCCTGTGAGTTGTTTCCTTTTCAGGTTGTTTTTTTGGTATCAATCCGTATTCCTTACAGAGGGTTTCCAGTTCTTTACGCTGCTCTACTGTAAAATCTCTACCCTGGGGTTTGAGAAAAAAGTGTGCTCCTTGAAAAAAGCCTTTAGCTGATTCAAGTTTCTGGATAAGGCAAGTTTTTAATTCTTCCAATTCATGATATGTATTTAAATATATAATGAGACCATTTTTTGAGCCTTTAATGCTGACAATATCTTGTGCCATTAGTCACCATCCTTTTCCAATTTTATTATATTAACAAATTTCGCCATTTTTAGATGTATTCCTTCTTTATTTCTTATTTTTCTTTCCCTTTCTAAAGTACCGGTCTATAGGTTAAAATAATATGTATGACTGGAGGGGGAAAAATGAACATTTATGCCATGGCTGATTTACACTTATCCTTTACTGAAAAATTTCAAATTGATAACCTGGAAAGTACAAAGCTTTCCAAACCAATGGACATCTTTGGCGATAAATGGGATAATCATTACTTAAAAATCTGGCGCAATTGGTCTGCTACTGTAAAAGAGGATGATATTGTTCTTGTGCCGGGTGACATTTCCTGGGCGTTAAAACTGGAGGAAGCGCTGTTTGATCTGGAATTTATAGAGAGATTACCCGGCAAAAAAATACTGGGAAAAGGGAATCATGATTACTGGTGGCAAAGTCTTAAAAAAATATCTGAAGTGACTTCAGATAGGATCGATATTCTGCAGAACAACTGCCTGCCATTAAACGATGAAGTGGTATTGTGCGGCACACGGGGATGGTTGTCTCCTAATGATATCCAATTTGAGGAACATAATGAAAAATTATATAAAAGAGAATTAATCAGGCTCGAAAATTCTTTAAAAAAGGCACCTGCAGGTAAAAAAATACTTGTTATGCTTCATTATCCACCTGTTAATGATAAACATGAAAGAAGCGGTTTCATTGAATTAATGGAATCCTACGGGGTCCATACTTGTATTTACGGGCACCTCCATGACGGCTCAATTCGCATGCGAATTGAAGGTGATAAGTGGGGAATAAATTTTCAACTTGTATCTGCTGACTATCTGGACTTTAAACCCAAGTTAATTAAAATCTAAGATACAGGAACATTTTTTGATAATTAGCGTCTATATTATAGACAATTTTCAGCAAAGGGAAGGTGTTTAAATGTCAACAAGCAATGTTTCAATTCAGAAAAACGGCAAGCCTAAGAAAAACAAGAATTTTAGTGCCGCTATCATACTCGCCCTGATTATAATCTGGTCCGGCTTAGTATACGGAGGCTACTGGTTTGTTCAGGATACCCTTTCCGTACATAGGGAAAAGATGCAAAGCTATGTGGATGAAGCCGTTAAAAATGTCCAGGAAACAAATGCAATGAATATAAGAAGTCTGGAAGATAAACTAGAAGCACTGCAGTATGAAATGAAAAAAATCAGCAAAGCTCTGGATAAAGCTGATGAAAGTATTCAGGATTCTAATTCCAGCAGGGAAAAATTAAATGAAAAAATTGAAAGCTTAGATGAACAACTGGAAGATCTTAAGAAAAGCTTGGATATTTTGAAGGAGTCACAGCAATGAGAAGGCTGATAGTGTTTTTAATATTGCTTACGGCCCCTGTAATTGGTTTTGTGGCGGCAATTGCTACAGCTCAGCCGTTATTGTTCCAATTCGACAGTTCTGAACTTTACTTTTTAGATGAAAAGCTTAATAGTGAAGTAGAAAAGCTGGCAGGTTATGTGGGAAGGGTTCAAAAAAATGTAGGAATTATTAAATATACACTTGAAGAACAGCAAAAACAGTACAGAGAACAGCAAAAATTACTGCAAGAACTGGTTAAGAAGAGCCAGGAACAAAAAAAATATTCCGATGCAGTTTATGAACAGAAAATCCTTGCCAGGCTTGGTGCTCCTTTTGAAAGCTATGAATCCAAAAATGTGCAAATCAAGCTTTTTAAGATACATGAAAACGATTATAGGGGTTACATAGCAAAGGTGAAATTGTATAACCCTGATGTAATTGACGTGGTACTTGCCAAGGGAGAGCTTGGAGAAAGTGAAACCACTCTGGAAGCAGTCAAAAGAGAACTTGCCATATTTGGGGTAAATGCTGGTGGCTTTTACAGAACTTCCATTAACGGGGAAGTACAGCTTTTACCAATAGGCAATACAATGATTGACGGAAAATTTGTGACCGGTTTTACGCCATCTCAAGATGATTTGTTCTTTTCTGGCTTTACAAGGGACGGGAAATTGATAGGTGATAAATATTATGAAAAGGAACAGCTATTAAGTGAAAATCCCTGGGAAGGAGTAACCTTTGTTCCCATACTCTTAAAAAACGGACAACCACAACCTATTCCCGAGAAATGGCAGCATCAAAAACATCCTCGCACAGTTCTTGGGCAGTATGCCAACGGAGATTTAATTTTTATTGTTATCGACGGTAGGCAAGCAGGTTGGAGTAATGGCATTACATTGGAAGAAATGCAAATTAAACTTCTGGAATTGGGGGTAGTGGATGCTTATAACCTTGATGGAGGGGGATCAAGCACCTTTGTATATGGCGGGAAAATTTTAAATCGCCCGTCTGATGGGCATCCTCGACCGGTAGCAACTAATATAGTAATTTATCCCTAAATATATCATCTTTTTGTTTTTGAAGGCAGGAATATAGCAAGTTTTTGTCTAACCATAAGAAATATCTTCAAAACCTTTTAAAATGTTAGGATGATTAGATGAAACGAATCCTTGCTATTTTTTTGCTGTTTCTGTTATTATTTCCCCTTGCCACAGTAGCTGAAGATACTGCTCCGGCTTCACAAAAAGAAAATGCGACTGAAAATCAACACGAGGATAACAAAGATGACAAAGATAAAAAAGACGAAAATGGAAAAAACGCCATTTTGGAAGACCAGTTGCAAATCAACTGGCAGCAAATGAATGAGATGCAAATAGCGCTTGTAATGATTAACCGGCAAATTGACTACCTGATGGGGCAGATCAGAGATAATGATGATAGGGTCATAGAGGTAGTGAACGATTATGAAAAAAGAATAGATAAAGAGAGAGAAAGAATGCAGGAAAACATTGCACAATTAAACCAGAAACTGGCTGAAAAAGAACAAGAACTTGAGGAAGCCAGAAATGAAATCGTTAGCTTACATAAAAAAATGGCCATCTTTAATTCCGAGAACAGTGTATATTTGACAACATTACTGGGGTTTTTGGCAGGTATAATAGTGGGAATTATTGTAAGTTCGTTTCTTTCATTTTTAAACAGAAAAAAGCAAAGTGTTTAAATCCATTTGGGACCTTTGTAAAAAGGTCCATTATTTTGTCTAAAAAGTAAGGTGATATCATTGGATAAAGAAAAAAAAGGAACCCTCTTTGCGGTCATATCCGCCAGCACCTTTGGAACAGAAGCAATAATTGTGAAATTGTTATATGCTTGCGGAGTCAATACAATAACCCTTTTGATATTTCGCTATATTTTTGCCGTATTGTTCATTTGGTTCTTTGTTGTAATAAAAAAAATAAATGTACTGCAATCCAGGCAACTATTTAAAAAGCTGCTCTTTTTGGGTCTGTTTCTTGTGCCGCTTCCTACAACATTTCTAATGTATTCATTTAATTATATTGCGGCGCCGGTGGGGATTATCTGTTTATACTTCTACCCTGTTTTTGTAACAATTTGGAGTGCCCTAATATTTAAAGAAAAAATTACAGCTAAAAAGGCTATTTCCCTTCTGCTGGCGCTGTGTGGGCTTGTTTTAGTTATCGGAATTCCCGCAGGTACATTAAATGCATTGGGAATATTTTTTGCCTTATTGGCAGCCTTAACTAACTCTGTTGTGGTTATCATAAACAGTAGAATAGTTAGAAATATAGACCCGATATTGGCTAATGCTTATTATATGACAGCAAGTGTTATCACCTTTACACTGGCGGGCCTTTTTATGGGGCAACTAGATGTTGGTCTGGGGGCTGTAGAGGTGCTTTATCTCTTAGTTTTAGCTCTCCTGAGTACAGTAATTCCTCATTTCACATTTTTGCTGGCATTAAAATATACTGATGCTTCCAGGGTAAGTATAACAAGTATGCTGGAGCCTGTAGTGACTGCAATACTTGCGGCATTTATATTACAAGAAATACTAACAGGTCTTCAGGTAGTGGGAGGTATGCTAGTTTTAGCGGGAATTTGGTTATTACAAAAAAAGAAAATTACGCATAAGGACGATTGTTATAAAGCGGACAACTCTATTAAACCCGCCAGTGAATAATGCAGGGTAAAAAATAAAATTTAATCGCCTTTTTTGAATGGGTTGGTATTTCTGTTAAAATTGGATATAAAGGGGCGGTAATGATGGGACTTAAGGAGCGATTTCGCGGTGCACTTTTAGGAACATTTATTGGGGATGCTCTTGGAATGCCTGTTGAAGGAATGGATTATAAAAGTATAGAAGAAAAATTCGGGCAAGTGCGTGAAATGTTGAATGGCAGGCTACAGAAGGGATCTTATACTGATGATACGCAAATGATGATAGGTGTTGCGGAGTCTTTGCATAAAAATAGTGGTTTTTGCGGCGAGGATATGTCAAACTGTTTTGCCGAAAATTTTTCTGCTGAAAGAGGATATGGTAGAAGCACAGCTACAATTATTGAAGAAATTAAAAAAGGTGCCAAGTGGAATGAGGTAGGGGAAATTGTTTTTAAAGGAGGCTCTTTGGGTAATGGAGCCGCCATGAGGTCTGCTCCCATTGGCCTTTATTATTATGATAATTTAGATGAGTTAATTACGGTTGGGAAAGAGGCGGCACAGATAACCCACGCCCATCGGCTGGGATATGAAGGTGCAATCTTAATATCCCTGGGGGTTGCATTTGCCTTAAGATACAGGTCACTAGATGAATTTTCCGCTAAAGAAAGATTTATTAGATCCATACAGAAAGCATATCCTTTCAGTAAGGAATATCTAAATGCCTTTGACAAAATTCTTCAGCTGCTCAGAAGACGAAAGCTTTCCAGGAACGAAGTAATATCTAACCTGGGGGTTTCTGTGAAAGCTCACGAATCAGTTCCCGTATCATTATATGCTTTCTTAAGGAATACAAATAGTTTTGAAGAGGCAGTTGTGTACGCTGTAAACCTGGGTGGAGATACGGATACTATAGGTGCCATGACGGGAAGTTTAGCAGGTGCATACCATGGTTGTCGCATGATACCGGAAAGATGGCTCAATGATCTTGAAGATGGCGAAAAGGGCAAGAACTATGTAATTCAACTAGCCGATCTGTTATACGAAAAAATAGAAATTTGAGGAGTGATAAGAATGAAGGCGGAAATTATTTCAGTGGGGACAGAGTTGCTTCTAGGTCAAATTAGCAATACAAATGCCCAGTATTTAGGTGAAAAACTTGGTGAGCTGGGAAGCGATCTTTACTTTATTACATGTGTTGGTGATAATTTCAATCGCCTAAAGGAAACTTTAAAAATTGCCCACGAAAGGTCAGATATAATTATCATAACCGGAGGCCTTGGGCCAACAATGGATGATATTACTAAAGAAGCTGTTTGCGAGTTTTTAGGGCTTTCCCTGGAGTTACATTCCGAGGTTTTAAGGGAAATAAAATGTTTTTTTCATAGCATGGGTCGTGAGATGAAACATAACAATCGCAAGCAGGCATTATTTCCACCAGAAGCAAAAATTTTACCCAATGAGCTTGGAACTGCTCCAGGCTGCATTATTGAAAAGAAAGATAAAATATATATTCTGTTACCAGGCCCTCCGCGTGAGATGAAGTGTATGTTTGAGAAATATGTTTATCCGTATCTCTCAGATAAAAATAATGAAATAATAGTTTCCAAGATACTTAAACTGTTTGGTGTAGGTGAAAGCACAGCAGAGGATCTGGTTAAAGATATTTTGAAACAACAAACCAATCCTACTATTGCTCCTTTGGCCAAGGAATCGGAAGTAACCTTTCGAATTACTGCAAAATCTGCCACTCGAGAGAAAGCTTTACAACTCATTGAGCAGGTTGAAGAGAAGCTCAGAAGCCGCCTGGGAAGATATATTTATGGAACTAATAATGATACTTTGGAAAGTGTATTGGCTCAAACCCTGCAAGAAAAAGGAATTACAGTAGCTACTGCAGAATCATGTACAGGAGGGCTCATTGCTTCTAAGTTAACAGAAATACCCGGTATTTCCTCCGTTTTTCATAAGGGATTTGTAACTTATTCAGATGAAGCTAAGATACAGATGCTGGGTGTTTCAAAAAAAATACTTGAAAAATATACTGCTGTTAGTCCTCAGGCGGCAGAGGCCATGGCTTTGGGCGCTTTAAAAGCTGCTGGTGCAGATCTTGCAGTCTCATCTACGGGATATGCCGGTCCATCAGGGGAGCAAGTTGGCGTAATATATGTTGGGGTTACAGATGGTGTGACAACCAGGGTTAAGAAGCTAAAGCTTGCAGGTGATAGAAAAAGGATAAAAACTATGGCTGCCAAACATGCATTAAATGAATTGCGCTTATTTCTTGAGGAGAACTAAAACTAAAATGCAAAGGTGGTATATAAATAAAATGGAGCTTATTAGTACTTTAAAAATTGGAGGTTATGCTCTATGAATAAGGCTAAAATATTTGCATGCCGGACGATGGAAGATGAAGTACAGGCTATATTACCCGAAAATTTAGATTTTGAATTTTTGGAGTACGCGCTGCACAGGACACCGGATAAGTTAAGGAGCGAGCTGCAAGAAAGGGTTGATGGGGCAGATCAATATGATACGCTGCTTTTTGGGTACGGCTTGTGTTCCAACGGGGTAGCAGGGTTGCGCTCCCAAAAGCATACGCTGGTAGTTCCTAAGGTTCATGATTGTATCAGTCTGCTTTTAGGCTCAAAACGGCTATATGATAAGGAATTTCATGACTTCCCGGCTACCTATTATCTTAGCAGGGGCTGGATTAAACAAAAAGCGGAGCCCCTGGCTAGTTTTAAGGAGTATTGTGAACGGTTTGGTGAGGAAACAGCACGCTGGCTTATAGAACAGGAATATGGTAATTACCAGAGGGTTGTCTTTGTGCATACCCTTTATGATTCAGAAGAGCAGGAGTATCTAAAATACAGCCGTGAAGTAGCCCAGTTTTTAGATGTTGAGTTTGAGGTAAGGGAAGGTTCCCTGCGTCTTTTTGAAAAGCTTGTACAGGGGGACTGGGACAATGAATTTGTAGTTAACCCACCCGGCCAGATTATAATCCAACATGCTTTCTTGTAAAACCCAGCTAAATATTAAGTATAATGAGCAAAATTATTAATAAAATGTAAATAAATTCATTTATTACATTTAAGGAGTCAATTACGGATGGGTGAATTACGGCTAAATTTGTCATGGCTTGTTCTTATTCTGGCGACAGGTATTTTAAGTATTATCTACCTGTATTTCACGCTTTTTCCCGGCGAAATAACGGTCGATGCGCTACAATATTTTTCTAAAGAAAAAATTATGCAGGGAATGCAATATACTAGGTCCGTACGACTACTTTTTATTTCAGCATTTATTGTAAAAGTTGTATTTTTGACATGGGTGCTATTAAGCGGTCGTGCCGTTAACCTTACTCATTATGCAATGAAGCTTGCCGGAAACCGTTATTACCTTGGGATAATTATTTTTTTCATAATATTCTGGTTGATTCTCCAGCTCATAACCTTCCCCTTTAAATTTTATGGAAATTTTATTCTACAACACCAGTGGGGATTTTCTACTCAATCTTTAGCTTCCTGGTGGCTGGATTACTTTAAAAGTGCAGGATTGGGGTTTATTCTTACTTTTTTTGGGGTTTTAGTTTTATTTTTCCTGATGAATGGTTGGCCGAGAATATGGTGGCTGCTGGTAAGTATACTTTTATCACTTTGGCTGGTAATGCAGACATTTTTATGGCCCGTAATAATTGCTCCGCTTTTCGACAAATTTGAACCTGTAACTGACCCGGAAATTATTGAGATGGTTGATAAGCTTTCTAAAAAAGCAGATCTCCCCATAGAAGAAGTGCTGGTGATGGATGCATCAAGGCGAACTAGGGCAGCAAATGCCTATTTTGCAGGCCTCGGGAGGTCAAAAAGGATAGTACTTTACGACAACATGTTAAAAGAATATGATCTTGAAGAGATAGAGGCTGTACTAGCCCATGAAATGGCTCACTGGAAAAAAGGACATATTATTAAAGGTATTCTGATGGGAATAGTTGGATTGTTTGCGGCCTGGGGACTGTTCTATTTAATGCTGCACTTATCCTTCTCGCGGTATCTGTTTAGTATGAAGTATCCGCCGGTGGTATGGGCGCTTGTAATTTACTTTTTTCTATTAATTTCATTCATCACCATGCCGGTACAAAATTCAATTTCTAGAGCCATGGAAAAAGAGGCTGATACAGTGGCTGTGGAATTGACGGAAAATAAAGAAGCGGCAATAAAATTACAAAAACACCTTGCAGTAAACAATCTGTCTGATGTTTCACCGCCACCATTTATTGAGTGGTTTGCATATTCTCATCCTTCAACTTTAAACAGGATAAATTTAATTGAGAAAATGGATAATTGAGCACTGGAATATCTAAGCCTGTATCCCAAAAACTAAAGGGGATACAGGCTTAGATATTATACATAGTATCTGTTACTTCCCCGCTGATATCCTTCACTGATTGCAAGCCTATCAAACTCCATGGTAGCCAGGTCTTCGCAGAATAAATCTGTTTCGCTGCATTCTCTTTCATCTACGGTTTTCAGGTAACTTTTGCATTCATCACACAGATAGAGCCTATATTGTTTATAATCTTCCGATCTTATGAAAGATATCTTAGCTGAATCTTTGCTTTCGCAAAATGGACAGCCAATTCTTGAATAACGCCATTCCGTTTCGCAGCAGCTACAATATAATTTTCTAACTCCCTTATCTTTAGTCAATCGTGCCATAACCGGACTGCTGCCGCAAATCGGGCAGTAGCCTTTAGTCCATTTGTTTAGATCTAGCTTCGCGAGAACTTCCGAAGCAAAAATTTGCAGAAAAGGTCTACTTGAGTTTAGTGTTAAAAATTCCAGCAAGTCCTTTGAGATTTCTAATTTTTTGGCCCATTTTTTTATATCATTTCGTGAATTTTTTATTGCTGCATTTGCCAGTGATTGGATTTCTTTTTCATTTGATTTTTCAATTTTTGAAATGATATCTTTGGAAGGGACATTTGGACCAGGTTGCCATTTTTGGCATGCCCGGGCCACATCTAACAAAATTTCATGAAATAATTCTGCTTCAACTATTGGTTGTAGCTCCGCTAAAATGGGGGTGCCTTCTAACCATTTATTTTTAACTTCACTGGAAATATCAACACTTGGACTGACAAAATTCAGTTTATCCTTAATTTCCAGGAGCTCAAGGTGAAAATTTGCCAGATTACTTACATTACTATCTTTTACGGGTACCTGCATTTATAAAGCCCCCTAGCATTTAAGCAGTTTGGTATTTTTTATCATATTCCAAAATATTGAAGTTTTCAACAATAAAGAGGTAAAGCAAAATTCCGCCCGCAATTAGCCCCGCACTTACAGCCCACTCAGTCCAGGCAGGGAAATATCCGGAACCCAGAGCTTTATACATACCGGTAAATACTACATTCATTCTGTTAAGCACAACACCGGCTGTAGTAAATACTCCAAAGGTTATCAATCCCTTTTTGGTTGCGCTTAAAGGACTGAAACAAATGATAATTGGTATTATTACACCAATAATCATTTCAAGTAAAAACATGTTGGATTCTAGGCTGCCTTCAAAAATATAGCCGAAGACGCCTAAGCGTATCAGGTCGATTATTTTAATGGCAAGATATGCTATCATTACGTAGCCTGAAATTCGAATGAAACTGCGTAAGATTTGCTTATCTATATGATGGTTGAATGCTCTTCCTGATAAGGAAGATTCAATTGTAATCATGGCCGGGCCAACGAAGAAGGAAGACATCAGGAAAAGCCAGGGAAGTAACGGTGTCCACCAGAGCGGGTGGAGCCTTCCGACCTGTAATAAATACAGCCCGCCAAGTGATGCTTGATGCCCGAAAGGTAATAGTGTGCCTAAAATCAGTAGCACAGGCATTATTTTTACAATGGGCTTGTGCAAAAATGTCAGTACCCTTTCGGTGAGGATTTCACTAAATTCCATGATCTGCACAAGGGTATATAATGAGATGCACATAAAAACTTCAAACAAAGTTGAATGGTATCCCCAACTTACAAAGGGAACCCAGAAGTTATACCAGCGACCAATTTCTAAGAAGAGTGCTGCTACAACCAGTAGATAGCCGATTAAAGAGGTAAGTGCAGCACTGCGACTAAGGGGTTTAAACTTTTCAACGTGTAAAATGTGAATTATTAAGCTTGCACTGTAACCGCCTCCGGCAAGTGCAACCCCGGTTAGCACATCTAAACCGATCCATAACCCCCAGGGCCAGTTATCATTTAAATTTGAAACAGTTGACAAACCAGTGGCTAAACGATAGACTGCTATAACTGCTGCAAGTGCAGCAAGTAGCATTAATATTATTCTTAACGGGGTTATTTTAAAACTCCACTTTTGAGCTGCCATGACCAACCCTCCTAATTTTATTAAAGTTTTAACCTTTTCGAACACTCATTTTAAGCATTGATATCGTGATTCTTATCTTTTTCCTTGGCAATTTCATTTCTACGTTTTGTATAGAAGTGCAGCGCACTGAGGAGTGCACCTCCACCGATGAATACTGCCGGAGACCACTTGAGATAATCGTGACTGTAAGTAGATAAAGGTATATTTGGTACATTTGTACGGAAATCAAATGTCTCAAAGGGAACATCGGCAATATACAGCCAGCTGGTTCCACCGGCTTCTTTTTCGCCATAGACATGTTTAATATATTTAGAGTATTTGTTTATGCGCTTCCATGCTTCTTTGAGTAATTCATCACGTTCTCCGAATTTTAAGCATCCTGTAGGACATGCGTTTACACACGCGGGCTCCATGCCATGACCTATACGGTCATGGGTGCCTTCCCTGTCAAAACAAAACTGACATTTAACAATTTGCGGGAAAACGCTTTCCCAATCATATTTTGGTATTGAGAATGGACAGGCCAGCATACAGTAACGGCAGCCAACACATAAATCAGGGTTATATACAACCGGTCCTTCAGGTGTTTTCTGGATTGCTTTGGCAAAACAAGCACTGGCACATGCCGGCTCTAAGCAATGAAGACACTGTCTTTTAGCAAATCGCAGTGTTTCCTGTCCGTTTTTTTCCGTTGTGCGGTGCAATACGGTAGTATAGGTATAACCGTCTGTCTCGGCCGGGTAACTCAAGGTGTTATCAAATTGAGGTTTTATAGCAGGAAGATCGTTCCACTGCTTACAAGATGTTTGGCAACTTTTACAGCCTATACACTTTGTTAAATCAACCAGTACAGCTTTAGACACTTTTCACACCTCCTAAGCCTTCCTGATATTGCATAGAAATGCCTTATACTCAGGTATACTTGTATTACCATCTCCAACTGCAGGAGTAATATCATTGGCAGTGGCTCCTGTACTCATTCCTTGATATCCCCAGTGCCAAGGGAGTCCAATAACTTCTATTTTTTTGCCGTTAACCGTTAGAGGTTTAACAACCGGGGACACTGATGCCAGGCATTTGATTTTACCACGGATAGTTTCAACCCAAACTTCATCTCCGGGTTTAATACCTTTTTCCCTGGCTAAATTTTCAGATAATGAGACGTACATCCAGGGACATACTTCCACCAGAGATGGCGTGTTACGGGTAACCGCTCCACTTTGATAATGTTCGAGCTGGCGGTGTGTAGTTGCTACATATGGGAATCTTGAATCGCCTAGCTCTGCTATTTTTGCCCAATCCCCCTTGAACACGCTGGCACAAGGGGTATTTTGCTGTTTAGAGATGATATTGCTAACCGGACTCTCCATAGGCTCATAATGCTCAGGGAAAGGACCGTCAGCAAGTCCATTCGCGAATAACCTGCCATTGCCGTTAGGAAGCATGATAAAAGGTGCCTGTGCAGATTTTTCCGGTGCTATTTTAGAATTATAATCGGGGACGTCGTTGGCAATCCACTTGGTGCCGTTCCATTTAAATAATGCACGTTTCGGGTCCCAGGGATTACCTTGCGGGTCTGTTGCACAACGGTTATAAAGAATACGGCGATTTAAAGGCCAGCTAAATGACCATTTTAAGAATGTGCCAAGGCCGCTGTCTTCTCTACTCCGTCGTTTACATTTAGCAACTTTAAAATCCTTATCCATTGCCCAGTAGCCGGTATAAATCCACATACCACAGACGGTGGAACCGTCATCAGCCAGTTTGCCAAAACTATCTAGCGGCTTATTTTCGCCAACTGCATAACCGTTAATTTCCAGGGCGATCTTTGCGATATCAGGCTCGTCGTGACCTGGCTTATCATAGTCCCAGTGCATATTTAAAATTGGCTCAGGAAACTTACCGCCATTTTGGTATTCTTTGCGGATTGCTTTAAATAACTTATCAGCTATCCAGGTATCAGTTTTAGCCTCGCCTGGAGGATCTACTGCTTTGTAACGATATTGAATCCAGCGACCGCTGTTAGTTACACTACCTTCTTTTTCAAATGAAAATGCAGCGGGCAATAGGAAGCATTCCGTTTTAATATTTTTCGGGTCGGCACCAGGGCCATGCCAGAATGCCGCTGTTTCAGTTTCAAATAAGTCTACAACAACAAGCCAATCTAATTGTTCCATGGCCTTGCGTTCAAATTGGGCGCCCGGACCTCCCACTGCAGGGTTTTGTCCCCAAGCAATTAAACCTTTAACATTGCCGTCGAGCATTTCCTGGAAAATTCCCATATGGCTGCGGTTTTTACCATCAACCTTTGGCAGCCAATCAAAGCAAAAGTCATTTTCTTTTGTGGCTTTCTCACCATAAAATGCTTTTAATAAACTAATTAAAAATTTAGGCTTGTTTTTCCAATAGCCGGAAGGAGGTGTTTCTTTTTCAATGTAGTCCTGTAAGCAGGTGTGTTTAGTAGCATTAGGTACACCAAGATAGCCCGGTAATAAGTGGCTTAACATGGCTAGATCAGTTGAACCCTGCACGTTTGATTCACCACGTTGAGCGTTAACACCGCCTCCGGCTTTGCCAATGTTGCCAAGTAACAACTGTAACATTGCAATTGCGCGAACATTTTGAGTACCGTAAGTGTGCTGAGTGATACCCATTGCATAAATGATATTTCCGGACTTTTCGGGTGCCCCTGTTGAAGCAAATGTTTCACAAACATTGCGGTAGATATCTTTTGGAACACCGGTTATTTTTGAAACTGTTTCAATGTCGTAACGGCTGACATGCTTTTTCAATAATTGAAACACACAGTTGGGATGTTCCAGGGTGAAATCTTTTTTGATGGTTTCTCCATCCTTTTGATATTGCCAGGTATTTTTATCATATGAGAATTTACCGTTCTTTTCACCGGCACCGGAAAACAGTCCGTCTTGAAACCCGTAATTAGGATTAACCAAATAACTTGCATTGGTATAGTTTGCTATATATTCCTTATGATAAAGATTGTTTTGAATTGCATAGTTCATAATACCCAGTAAGAAAGGAATATCAGTACCAGGACGATGACGTGCAAAAATATCCGCATGTGCTGCAGTTTTAGTTAGACGTGGATCAGCTACGATTAATTTAGCTCCTCTTAATTCTTTTGCTCTTTGTATCCATTTCATAGCCATGGGGTGTGTCTCTGCAGCATTTGAGCCTATAACTAAAAAAACATCAGTATTTTTATAATCATTGAAGTGATTAGTCATTGCGCCACGCCCGAATGAGTTGGCCAGACCGGCCACTGTGGAAGAGTGTCAAAGGCGGGCATGATGCTCCATGTTGACAATACCCAGCGCTCTAAAAAGTTTATGGAGCAGGTAATTTTCTTCATTATCAAGAGATGCGCTGCCAAGTGCATTAATGGCAGTTGTACGGTTAACGGTAACTCCGTTTTTATCTTTTGTTTCAAAGGTGGCATCCCTTGTCTCTTTAATACGTTTAGCAATTTCCCGTAATGTCCAGTCCCAAGACTTTTCTTCCCATTTGGTGCTACCCGGAGCGCGATAGAGAGGCTTGGTAAGACGATTTGGGTTAATTTCCCTTTTGCCGTTTTTGTTGACTATATTATATACATCAGCGATACTGCTACCTTTAGTACAGAGAGTACCTTCATTTACAGGATGGTCGGGGTCACCTTCCGCAAACACAACTTGTTTATCGTTAGAATATAAAATTATCCCACAACCACAACCACAGAAGGCACAAACAGTATATGTTTCCTTAAGTTTTGTTATTTTTGTGGCAAGATTACCATTTACTAAAGATTGTGATTCAGAGGCCAGAGTAGGTGTTTTAAATAGTGTTACACCGGCTGTACCCAGACCTAGACCCTTAAGAAATTCTCGCCTGCTTAATTTATTCATTATAATTTTTACCCCCCTTTTACTTTATGCGGTTTTAAGTAGCTCTGAAAAAGCCATGTTTTGTTCGAAAAAATGGATATATTCAAAATACGAAAAACACAAGATGCTTGATACAGCAAAAATACCTAAACTTTGTACAAAATAGCAAACTAAAAAACTTTCTTTTTGTCTAAAGTTAAACTCTGGAACCACTGTAAATTCATTTCACCTCCTCAGGTCATTGGTAGAGTAAAAATACTGAATCTTTGAAATTACTATTTGTACACCTAATATCATAATCATAAAAACTTATATTACATAAAATAATAATAAAAAGAATAGTACCAATTTTTAAAGAATATTACTCTATAATAATACTAATACTGAATAAAAGTTCGAAACCCTTTTTTAAAACATTCATAGACAGTATAATAATATTCTATAAATATATTAATTTGATTACCATTACAAATAATTATATTTCTCTTGATATATTTACACTTTTCTGGAATTGGTGTACTATTTAATAGAGTATAATTGTAATATTGAATAAAGTATATTCGAAAGGGGTAGGGGATCATGTCAAAATGTGAAATAAATCCAGGCATTTGCGGGCTGGTTACGACTGTGGAAGCAAAGTCGATTGAAGGTGGAAATGTAACTTTAAAAATTATCAGTGATTGTCCAAATATTCAAAAAGTTGCTGAGGAACTGGTTGAAATTAATCCTTTTGATGAAATATTTAAAAGGGCGGCAACAACTAAGACGTATGAGGTTGTAAGCAAGCATAGCCCACATCCTTCTTGTCCGGTTCCATCCGGTATTTTAAAGGCAGTTGAAGTAGAGGCGGGATTGGCGTTACCTAAGGATGTTAGCATTAAAATTGAAAAATAAAAAAGAGTCGCTCACTTCACTTTGAAGTGAGCGGTTTCTATTTCTAAGCTGCAAGCATGTGGCGGCGCTATCCGGAGCTTTTTTTCAGCCTTAAAAATTAAGTGTAAAATAAGTTATGTTATAATCTAAGAGACTTAAAATTTTACCTGGGGAGTAGGAGGTAAGATGGAATCAGCAATAACAATAGAAGTAAGGTGTACTCATCTTGATGTTATGGGGCATGTCAACAATGCCAAATATTTGGAATATCTGGAGTGGGGGAGGGAAGACTGGTACGAGAAGGTCGGAGTAGATTTTAACAGCTTAATCAGAAGAGGTTTAGGTACGGTGGTTGTTAATATTAATATCAATTATCGTAAAGAGGCAACCCAGGGGGATATTTTAACTGTCAGGACAAAACCTCTAAAAAGGGGAAACAAGAGTTACGTCTTATATCACGAAATTACCAATGAGGATGGGGAAGTAGTAGTAGATGCAACTGTTACGAATGTAGTTATAGATACTAAGGATAAAAGAAGTGTGCAATTGATCAAAGAGATTGCGAGATATTTTGAGTAGATGAATTAAAAAATGAGTCAGGAGAACTGAACTGCACCCTGACTCATTTTGTTTCTTAGGAAGAAACGGTTGCTTTTAATTTTCTGGTACCTATCTTTTGGTGGATGAATACTGCCAGGAATACTACCAGTCCAAATAAATCTGTAGTCCAGTGAGCGTGAAGCAGGGTTATTCCGGCAGCTGCCAGTAAAATCCTTACTAGTATATTTAACTTCCTGTCTATGAAACCTACTACGGAAATACCGATGCAGAACATTCCTAACACTGCTGTAGCTATAGCCCAAATGAAAGTTGTTACGGTAGCATCCACCAACACCAGTTGAGGTGAGAGGACAAACATATATGGAACCAGAAAAGCGCCTATAGCAATTCTTACAGATTCCAAGCCTGTTTTAAAGGGGTTGCTGTGAGCCAAACCTGAACCGGCATATGCAGCCAGAGCAACCGGTGGGGTAATGTCTGCTACTATACCAAAATAAAATACAAAGAGGTGAGCAGCTATTACCGGTATGCCGCCAAACTCAAGTAAAGCAGGGGCGGCCATGGTAGCCGTAATTACATAGTTGGCTGTAGTTGGTAAGCCCATACCAAGTACGATACTTGCTATCATTGTGAAAAACATGGTTAATAGTAAGCTGCCGTGGGCCAGGTTCAAAATTCCCCCGGCAATTCTCAATCCCAATCCGGTTAGCGTTATAACACCAACTATGATACCTGCTGCTGCACAGGCAGAGATTACTGGTAAAGCTACACGCGCAGAATCGGCAAGTATCTCAAAAAATACAGGAACGGTTAATTTATATTTTAATTGATCCTGCTTGCCGATGATGTAGGCAATAATCAATGCAAGTATATTCATTCCCAGAGCTGTAAATATTCCCATTAAGGCAGCTCTCATGGCTGATTGACCTATGGAAAGAATAACTATGATTGTGATAATGGGCGCCAAAAGATAGCCCTGTTTTATCAAGAGGGTAGACAATTTTTTCAGTTTACTGCGGGGCACACCCATAATCCCGACCTTTTTGGATTCATAGTGGATTATAATAAACTGACCGGTAAAAAATAACAGCGCCGGAACTATAGCTGCTTTAACTATTTCGGAATAGGGTAAATTGGTAAATTCAATCATTAAAAAGGCTGCTGAACCCATGATAGGGGGTGTAATCTGTCCACCGGTAGAAGAAGCGGCTTCAACGGCTGCCGCAAATTCAGGCTTATAACCTGATTTTTTCATCATAGGAATTGTAAATGCACCGTTTCCAACAGTGTTTGCAACTGAACTTCCTGTAATCATACCGGAAAAAACGCTGGTTAAAATTCCAACCTTTGCAGTACCCCCGGTCATCCAACCTGTCATTGACATGGCCAGGTCAGTAAAGAATTCCTCTAAGCCGGTTTTTTGCAAAATAACTCCAAACATCATATACAGGAAAATGAAAGTAGTTGAAATAGCGATAGGAATACCAAAAATACCTTCCAAGCTAAGGAAAGAATGAGAGATGATCCTTGCGACACTAAACCCCCTATGCTCGAAGAAAGCAGGCATATAAGGTCCCATGTAGGCATAAATCAACAAGCCTACGGCTACAACGACTATCGGTAAACCGATGACCCTCCGGGCTGCTCCCAGTACCAGAAGAACACCTATGACTGCAATAGCGTAATCCACGTCATTGTACATTCCTACTCGAGAAATGATACCTTCATAGAAGAAAAATTGGTAAAGTCCCGCACTGAACCCAAGTACGGCCAGTATTATATCGGGAAGAGGGATTCCTGCATAATTTTTATTGTAGTATTTTGATATTTGTAAAAGGATTAAAACGACAAAAGCGGCTACAGCAGTAGTCAGCCGAATTTCTTCCAGAAAATAGAGATACCCGGTAAGTGCTATGAAAACTCCCGTAAAAGCCCAACTAACCCATGTAACTTTATAATCGACTTTCTTATTAGCCGGGAATAACAAGTAAATTAATCCTAAAGCCATCGCGACGTGAAATCCCCGCTGCTGGTTGGAAGGTAATGTGCCAAATATAGCAGTATAGAGTTGAAAGGTACTTAAAAGCACTGAGACGCCAAAAATAAACCATTTCCAGAAGGGTGAAACCTTTTTGCGATAGTTGCTGGCTGAATCATATTTTTCCAGCACTTCTTCCACATTTATAGATTCGTCTTCAATTTCCCAGTCCATTTCTTCTTCAGATACATTCTTTTTTGTCAGATCTTTTTCTATTGTCAATTACCCTCCATCCTCCTTTCTATCTAATATTTCCTGCACTGGTTTCACATAGAATTCAACGAATTCTCCACCTTCTGCTACGTCAAGGAAACGTAAACGGTCGCCATCTTTAAAAATAAGAGTGTGATCTGCGATTACTTGACCTACCCTTAATGGTACCTTATTAAAGCTCCTGTTTTCATAAAGTATCTTATAATAACCATCTTCCACAAGAAATTTTGTGGTTTCATGTTCTAGTTTTTCGGGCCCTACCGGAAGGTTGGCTCCGAAAGAATCGTAACGCATTTCCTTCATTGCCAGAGTATCACTGTCTTTTACGAAAAAAACTTCGTATACGGGTTGTTCGGTAACGGAATGAATATATTTCAAAGTGAAAGGTTCTCCGATCTTTAAAATTTTTTGATAGACTATCTCGCCCGTATCATGTATTCTTATTTGGAACAAGGTGTAATTATGGATAAAGTAAAGGCCCAAAACAGGTAAAGCAACAAAAATTGCAAATAATAATTTCAGATAATGAGCACCGTTGCCGGTGCTCATTATTTTTGTTTTCATTTTTAATCAATCAAACCCTGTTCTTTATAATATTTTTCTGCTCCAGGATGGAATGGAACAGGCTTAATTCCTTTTATGGCATTTTCTAATTTAATTTGATTTCCCCTTGCATGGGCCTTTGCAATTTCATCAGTATGCTCATACATAACTTTAGCCATTTGATAAACAAGGTCTTCTGGCAGATCATCGGAAACATAAAGTACTGCCCATTGGGAAACTGTATAACCGATTTCGTCTTGTCCGTCATAAGTTCCTGCAGGAATTTCATAAGGTGAAAATGCCGGGTCCATTTCCATTAGCTTTTGGAGACCTTCACCTTCAATGTTAACAATAGTTACAGGAGTAGAAGTAGTAATATCCACTATGTTAGCAGCGGGAACTGCAAGTACGGCAAATGCTGCGTCAAGAAGTCCGTCTTTTAACTTTCTGGCTGCATCGGAGAATGTATCCTGGAACTTTTCAATATCCTTATCCGGATCAATTCCATTAGCCTTTAGAATTTTTATAGCTGCAGAAGCGGTACCGCTTCCTACAGGACCAATGGAAACTCTTTTGCCTTTGAGATCTTTTACTGATTTGATACCTGTATCTTTAGGTGAAACAATCTGCATAACTTCAGGGTAGATTACACCCACTGCGGAAAATCCTTTAACAGGTTGACCTTCAAAGTCGCCGGTACCTTCAACTGCTGCGATTGCAGGACCGTTCATTGCCATTGCCAGTTCAGTTTGTCCTGAGCCTAGCAGCCTGATGTTTTCTACTGAAGCTCCGGTTGACTGAACTGTTACATTTAAGCCGTCAATATACTTGTTCCAGGTTTCTGCAATAGCTCCACCAAGAGGATAGTAAGTTCCTCCGGTACCACCGGTTGCCATTAACAGTCTTGTTACTTCCTGTTTATCTTCGGAACCCTGAGATTGATCCGCTGAACTATCAGAACCTGAATTACTTGCCTCATCCTGATTACCTCCGCAACCAGCTACAACCAACGCAACTGACATTAGTAAAACCGCAATTAACAATAAAATGGATTTTCTTTTCATTTTCATACCTCCCATTATTTTTTTAATAGTATATAAATTGCTTTATATACTAAGAGTAAGCTTCTTAAAGACTGCCGGTCCACCTCCTTTTGAAAAAATTACTTGCGAAAAATGTTTTGCTGAAAATATTTTGTTATTTTCTGATAATAATGCCGGTACAATCAAATGTTGTTACTCTAACCCATCGGTATGTTTGTATTCTAAATAAATATTCTACATAAAAAAAATAAAATCCTCCCTAAATATTATTTTTCTTAATAACAAAAACCACCAATATATAAGAAAAATGTATTGATTTCGAGAAAATAAATTTTTAGTCTAAAGTTCCAACAGAATTAGAAAACAGCTGTGGTGGTAAGATAGTAAGTAGGAATTTTATTGTGAATTTATTACTCTATGGAGGGAAAATTTAATGAAATTTATTTTTTTTATGGTAAGCTTAATTTTTGTGATATCATGCTTAAATATTTGTGCGGTTAACGTTTATGAAATGCTGGGAAAAGAGGTTAAACATGCATTTTTGATGAAATTTAGCGGCCAAATAATTAAAATGGAACTTTTGGGAAAGATGTATTCCTGTACACTTGGAGATATTTACTCACTGGGAAATGATTTTATCATAAAATCTATTTCATTTTTAATAGATATTTGGGAGAAATATCTAAAAACATTTCTAAATCAATTGGCAGATTTTCTTTCTTCTGTTATGCTATACTTGTGAAAAAAGATGTTTTAAGCCGAGAGAGGTTGAATTATGTCTGAAGGAAAAACAGTAGCCAGGGCTGCTGGCTTCATCATGATAACTATGATAATTTCCCGGATATTAGGTTACATCCGGGATGTTGTAATATATGCCAAGTTTGGTCAAAACAGAATAACTGACGCATATAATGCTGCATTTTCTGTTCCGGATTTTCTTTATATGCTTCTTGTGGGAGGTGCTTTAAGTTCCGCATTTATACCCGTTTTTTCTAGTTATATAGTAACAGACAAAGAAAAAGATGCGTGGGAAGTTGCAAGCATTATCTTCAATATTATAATGATTTTAATGGTATTGGGTATTGTTTTTGGAATCATATTTACACCGCAACTAATCACACTTTTAGTGCCCGGTTTTACAGGTGATGCTTTTGACCTAACTGTGTTTCTGACAAGAATTATGTTTTTTCAAGTTTTTTTTATGGGTTTAAGCGGCATTTCTGTTGGCATTTTAAACTCGTATAAACATTTTACTGCTCCTGCTATCGGGTCAGTGCTTTATAATCTTGGTATTATAATAGTAGGATTAGTTTTATCTCCTTTTATTGGCATAGCAGCTTTTTCCATAGGGGTTGTGTCCGGGGCAGCCATGAACTTTGGTGTGCAGTTGCCTGTTCTTTTGAGGAAAGGTTTAAGATATAAATTTAGCTTCAATTTAAAACATCCCGGTGTTAAAAAAATATTTGCACTGATGTTTCCTGTTTTAATAGGTTTATCGGTAACCCATTTCAATCTTTTTGTTAATCAAAATTTGGCCTCTACCCTGCGGCCGGGTATTGTAGCTGCCTTAAGGACAGGACAGAGATTAATGCAGCTTCCCATTGGAGTTTTTGCAATAGCAATTGCAGTTGCAATTTTCCCAACCTTAACCGGTAATATTGCCAGAGGAGAAATGCAGCAATTTAAAAAGAACATGTCCCTGGGGGTTCGGTCGGTTATTTTTGTAACCCTGCCTGCTGCGGCGGGTTTGATGGCCCTAAGGGTTCCTCTTATCAGGCTGCTTTTTGAACAGGGGATGTTTACCCATGCAAATACATTGGCCACAGCCCATGCTCTTTATTACTACTCAATAGGCCTTTTTGCCTATTCTGCTATTCAAGTTCTCAACCGGACCTTTTATGCGCTCCATGATACAAAAACCCCCGTGGCAACCGGTGTTCTTACTATAGCGATAAATATCTGGCTTAACTTTGTATTGTTGGATATTTTGGGGCACGGTGGTTTGGCGCTTGCCTATTCACTGGCGGGTATATTTAATATGGTAGCTCTTTTAGTAATATTAAGGTTAAAAATTGGCGGAATTGATGGGAAAAGAATGCTTATTTCCTTCTTCCAGAGTGTTTTTGCTTCAATAGCAATGGGGTTGCCCCTTTATTATATTGCAGGCTTTTTAGAAAAGTGGATAGACGTTTCAATAAAGCTGGGACAGTTTATCCAGGTTATTTTAGGAATAGCAATAGGAACCGTTATTTATGCAGTTATTGTATCCTTATTTAAAATGGAAGAAGCGGATATGGTTCTGGGGATATTAAAACGTAAGTTTAAGATTAAAAAACGTAAGAAAGAAAATGTATGAGGTTGCCTGCTTTAAATAGCAGGTGTTATAATTTAGAGTATGTATTTTGTGGTGAAAATGAGGTGAAAAAGTGAGTAGCAATAATGAATGGCAGAATAGAATACGTAACTTTTGTATAATTGCTCATATAGATCATGGCAAGTCAACACTTGCTGATAGACTGCTGCAAAAAACCGGTTCTGTTACTGACCGTGAGATGGCAGATCAATTTTTGGATCAAATGGACCTGGAAAGGGAACGCGGAATTACAATTAAGCTCCAAGCAGTAAGGATGGAATACCAGGCCCAGGACGGAGAGCGTTACATGTTAAACCTGATTGATACTCCCGGGCATGTTGACTTTTCCTATGAGGTTAGCCGCAGTCTTGCTGCGTGTGAAGGAGCTTTGCTTGTGGTAGATGCAGCCCAGGGTATCCAGGCACAGACACTGGCTAATGTTTATCTTGCTTTGGAGCACGATTTGGAAATAATACCTGTAATCAATAAGATAGATTTGCCAAGTGCTGACCCGGACAGGGTCAAGAGGGAAATTGAAGAATATATTGGCCTGGATTCTTCTGAAGCAATATATGCTTCTGCAAAGACAGGAGAAGGTACCGATGAAATACTGGAGGCAATAGTTAAGAGAATACCCGCGCCGCAAGGTGAAGTAGATAAGCCTTTAAAGGCGCTTATTTTTGATTCACATTTTGACTCCTATAAAGGCGCTGTTCCCTATATTAGAATTATGGAAGGTAAGGTCCAAAAGGGAACCCAAATTAAAATGATGTCAAGTGGAAAAACCTTTGAGGTAAATGAAGTTGGTATTTTCACCCCTGCCTTAAAAATAGTTGATGCTCTCTATGCCGGGCAGGTTGGTTTTTTAACTGCAAGCATCAAAAATGTTGGAGACACCAGGGTGGGAGATACAATCACTGACGCTAAAAATCCCACCTCTCAACCATTACCCGGTTATAAAAGGGCTACTCCAATGGTATTTTGCGGACTATACCCGGTGGACAGTGCCGACTATGAAGATTTAAGGGATGCTTTGGAAAGGCTGAAGTTAAATGATGCTTCCCTTACCTATGAGCCTGAAAATTCCATTGCGCTGGGATTTGGATTTAGGTGCGGCTTTTTAGGTCTTCTGCACATGGAAATTATTCAGGAACGCCTTGAAAGGGAATTTGACTTGAACCTCATCACCACTGCACCAAGTGTTATTTACCAGGTGCTCATGGAAAATGGTGAGGTGAAAAGTATTGATAACCCGGCAGGTCTACCCCCTGCGGGAGAGATTAAGGAGATAAGGGAACCAGTGGTAAAGGCAACTATTATGGTGCCTGATGATTTTGTAGGGCCCACCATGGAACTTTGCCAGGAACGCAGGGGAGAATATAAAAACCTGGAATATATGTCTGAGCAAAGGGTAGTTATCACTTATGAAATTCCATTGAGTGAAATTGTTTACGACTTTTTTGACCAGTTAAAATCTCGCACTAAAGGGTATGCATCTTTAGACTACGAGTTAATCGGTTATAAGGCCAGCGACTTGGTGAAACTAGATATACTTGTTAACGGGGAACCGGTAGATGCACTGTCATTTATTGTTCACAGGGATAAGGCATACTATAAAGGTCAAAATCTTGCACGCAAATTAAAGGAACTTATTCCTAGGCAATTGTTTGAAGTGCCTATTCAAGCTGCAATAGGAAGTAAGGTAATAGCCAGAACAAATGTGAAAGCTTTGAGAAAAAGTGTCCTTGATAAATGTTACGGCGGGGACGTTACCAGGAAGAAAAAATTGCTTGAAAAACAAAAAGCCGGTAAAAAGCGCATGAAGCAGGTTGGTAATGTGGAAATTCCTCAAGAAGCATTTATGGCGGTGTTGAGTGTTGGAGATGATGACTAGAGGGATTTATGTTCATATTCCTTTTTGCATTAAAAAGTGTAATTACTGCGACTTCGTATCGTTTCCATCCCCTGATAAGGAAACTCTGCTTGACTATTTGCAGTGTTTAAAAAAAGAAATAAAACTTTATAGTATTAAATATTATAATAAAAAGTTTACGTCGGTATATTTCGGCGGTGGAACACCTACTATTTTAGATGTTTCACACTTGAAAGAGCTACTGGATATAATAAAATCGAACTTTAATATTGCTAACTCCTCCGAAATTACTGTGGAGGCAAATCCGGGAACATTGGAGTTTAAAAAGGTAAAGGAATTAAAGGATGCCGGCTTTAATAGGATTTCCATAGGAGTTCAATCCACTTCAGATAAATTTCTTAAAGAAATGGGTAGGGTTCACACCGCAAGTGATGTCAAGGAATCTTTAAAATTTATCAGGAGGGCAGGCTTTGAAAACGTAAATGTTGATTTGATATATGGCCTGCCTGCTCAAACACTCTCCGGATGGCTGCACACATTACAGGAAATAGTTGCTGAAAAGCCTCCCCACATAGCAGCTTATGGACTTAAGATAGAAAAGGAAACTTACTGGGGGCGCCTCTTTGAAGAAGGGAACCTTTTACTACCTGATGAAGATGAAGTATATAATATGTATGTAGAAGCGGGTAATTTTCTTAAAAAAAACGGCTATGTCCATTATGAAATTTCCAACTGGGCAAAACCCGGTTATGAAAGCAAACACAACAAAGTTTACTGGCTTACCGGGGAGTATTTGGGTATAGGATTGAATGCAGCTTCATATCTGGATGGTACCAGATTTACAAATACCGAATCGTTAAAGAAATATATCCAACAGATAAAAATGAGTAACTTTCCCATAAGGGAAAGCTACCGTTTAAGTAAAGAGGAACAAATGTCGGAAGCCATGATAATGGCGCTCAGACTCCGCGAAGGTGTGAGAAAGGATTTTTTTAAAAAACGTTTTGGTTGTTTTCCGGAAGATGTCTATGGAAAGCAAATAAAAAAGTTAGTTAAATTAGGACTGTTAAAGGAAGATTTGCATACACTAAGATTGACGGAAAAGGGCTTTCCATTGGCCAATATTGCAATGGTTGAATTTGTTTAATTCTTGACAAATGGGAAGATCTAGTGGTATTTTTATAGTGTAATCTTAGCACTCAACAGTCCTGAGTGCTAACAAGAAGGTGATACCATGCCGATGGATGAAAGAAAGCATCGGGTTTTACAGGCAATTATTCAGGATTATATTACTACTGCTGAACCAGTTGGTTCAAGAAGTATTGCACGTAAATATGACCTGGGGGTTAGTCCGGCTACCATTAGGAATGAGATGGCGGATCTGGAAGAAATGGGCTATTTGGAACAACCATACACTTCTGCAGGAAGGGTGCCATCTGATAAGGGTTATCGATTTTATGTGGACTGTATTATGGAAAAAGACCAACTTAGTGAGGCTGAAGAAAATTTCATAAAGATGCAATTTGCAAAAAAGATGGAAGAGATCGAAGAAGTAATTAAAAAAACCAGCGATCTTCTATCTCAGCTTACCCAGTATACTGCTTTGGTTCTAGGACCAAACTTGAGTAGTAGTATATTCCGTTATGTACAAATGTCCTTAATTGAAACCGGTAAAGCGCTTCTTGTAATAGTAACCCAAACAGGATCGGTAAAGCATAAGATAATGGATGTACCTGCAAACTTTTCTCAAAAGGATCTTAATAAGGTTTCCATGGTATTAAACAGCAAACTGAAGGGCATAGCCTTTGAAAAGGTTAAAAAATCTGTTTTAGATGAAATCTACAATGAATTAATCAAGGAGAAGATTCTTCTAGAAACTGTTCTTGAAATATTAAATAATACTTTAAATAACAGTAATACGGAAAATATATTTTTGGGAGGGACTTTAAACATCCTCAACCAGCCTGAATTTAGAGATGTAGAAAAAATAAAATCTATTTTGGGGATACTTGAAGAAAAGGATATTTTGCGAAAGCTCATGCAGTATAATGACAAAATGGATGGTATAACCGTAAAAATTGGGGAAGAAAACCCCTTTGAGGAAGTTCGTAATTGCAGTCTTATAACTGCTACTTACCACATGAATGGAGAAGTTGTAGGTTCCATTGGCATACTGGGACCTACTCGCATGAAATATTCTAAAACTATTGCACTGGTTGAGTATATCACACAGGTTCTTTCCAATACATTAAGTAATGGCAAGTAAAATGGATCAGTGAAAGTAGGTGGAGTGAATGAAAGAAAATGGAAATGGAGAACTTAAAGATGATGTAAAAAAAGAGATTAATGGGGAAGAAACTCAACAAGAAGAGATTACAGAAAAAACAGCTACTTCCGAAGAACGTAAAAAAACTGAGGAAGCAGCTTCAGAAATGACACTTCAAGAATGCTTTGAAGTAATTAAAAATTTGCATACTGATTTGGAGAATGCTCAAAGGGAAAAAGAAGAAAGTATATTCCACCTCCAGAGACTACAAGCAGAATTTGATAATTTTCGCAAGCGTACCCGCAAAGAAAAAGAAGAACTGGTTAAGAGTGCAAATGCAGAACTTATCCAGAACATTTTACCCATAATTGATAACTTTGACAGGGCGTTAGAAGCCGGAAAAGAGCAATTTGGTGAAACCTCCTTTTATGAGGGAGTAAAGATGATTTATAATGGTCTGTATGATGTTTTGCAAAAAGTCGGTTTACAACCCATAGATGCTGTGGGTTGCAACTTTGACCCTGAAAAGCATCAAGCTGTTATGCAGGTCGAAGCAAGTAGTGAATATCCCGATAATACTGTGGTTGAGGAATTACAAAAGGGATATTTGTTGAATGATAAAGTTTTACGACCTTCAATGGTTAAAGTAGCAAAAGATAATTAAATACACAGGAGGTAGATTGAGATGGGAAAAGTCTTAGGAATAGACCTGGGAACAACCAATTCTTGCATGGCAGTCATGGAGGGTGGCGAAGCCACTGTAATACCCAATGCGGAAGGAAACAGGACAACACCTTCGGTTGTGGCATTTACAAAGGATGGAGAAAGACTTGTTGGTGAGGTTGCCAAAAGACAGGCAATTACTAACCCTGATGGTACAGTTATTTCCATTAAAAGACATATGGGAACAGATTATAAAGTGGATATAAACGGTAAAAAGTATACTCCGCAGGAAATCAGCGCCATGATTCTTCAAAAACTTAAAGCTGATGCGGAAAACTATCTCGGCGAAAAGGTTACCCAGGCTGTAATTACAGTACCTGCTTACTTTACAGACAGCCAAAGACAGGCTACAAAGGATGCAGGTAAAATTGCCGGACTTGAAGTGTTAAGAATTATAAATGAGCCTACAGCTGCATCTCTGGCGTACGGTTTAGATAAAGAAGATGATCAAACAATTCTTGTCTTTGACCTTGGTGGAGGTACCTTTGATGTTTCCATTCTGGAGCTTGGGGATGGAGTTTTTGAAGTAAAAGCTACCAGTGGTAACAACAGGCTGGGAGGAGATGATTTCGACCAGAGAATTATCGATTATTTGGTAGACCAATTTAAAAAGCAAGAGGGAGTTGACCTCTCCAAGGATAAGATGGCCCTGCAAAGATTGAAAGAAGCTGCTGAGAAAGCTAAAAAAGAACTTTCTTCAGTAACTACCACAAATATAAATCTACCGTTTATTACAGCTACGCAAGAAGGACCGAAGCACCTTGACGTAACCCTATCCAGAGCTAAATTTAATGAATTGACTTCTGATCTTGTTGAAAAGACAATGGGTCCTACACGTCAGGCGCTTTCTGATGCCGGTTTGAAACCTGGTGATATCGATAAGGTTATTTTAGTTGGTGGTTCTACCAGAATACCTGCTGTACAGGAAGCCATTAGAAAGGAACTTGGTAAAGAACCCCATAAAGGTATCAACCCTGACGAGTGCGTTGCAATTGGCGCTGCTATCCAGGGTGGGGTTTTGGCAGGAGAAGTAAAGGATGTACTCCTCTTGGATGTTACTCCACTGTCCCTGGGTATTGAAACACTGGGCGGAGTATTTACCAAGCTTATTGAACGCAATACTACAATTCCAACTTCCAAGAGCCAGATTTTCTCAACTGCAGCTGATAACCAAACTGCCGTAGATATCCACGTGCTGCAGGGAGAAAGATCCATGGCTAAGGATAATAAAACTTTAGGGCGCTTCCAGTTGACCGGAATTCCACCTGCGCCAAGAGGTATACCGCAGATTGAAGTAACATTTGATATAGATGCTAATGGTATTGTTCATGTATCTGCAACGGATAAGGGAACAGGTAAGAAACAGGAAATTACAATAACTGATTCCGGTGGATTGTCAGAGGAAGAAATTGATAGAATGGTCAAAAATGCTGAAAAATATGCAGAAGAAGATAAAAAGAGAAAGGAAATGGTTGAGGCTAAAAACCAGGCAGACAGCTTGATTTATCAAGCTGATAAGACAGTTAAAGATTTCAAAGATAAAGCTGATCAAAGTGATATAGATAAAATTGAATCTGCCAAGAAAGAACTGCAAAAAATACTTGATGGAGATGATATTGAAGCTATCAAGTCAAAAACTGAAGCTCTCTCGCAGGCTGTCTTTGGCTTGACATCTAAGATATACCAGCAGCAAGGGCAAGCCGGAGACGGAGCTAATCCTGCAGGAGATGCCGGAGGAGGTACCTCAGGCCAGGATGATAATGTAGTTGATGCAGATTACGAAGTAACGGATGATGATGAGAAAAAATAACTTGTAAAAATGCGTGTTCGAAAAGGAGCGGCTTTTCGAACATCCTTTTATAGTTAGAAGGGGTACAGGGGGCTCATGCAGCCCCCTGTAAAGTGTTCATCCCGTTCTAACTGGCGGTAAGAACCTGATTCGTTCAATTAACTTTTAGTGGGGGATAGAAAATCCCACTGAAAGAAGTTTCACTTTATTGTGTATTTAGCAGGCAGAAGGGGTGTTTTTTTTGAGTAAAAGGGACTATTACGAAGTACTGGGGGTTTCCCGGGATGCTTCGCAGGAAGAAATAAAAAAAGCATATCGAAAACTGGCCCGCAAATACCATCCTGATGTTAATCCCGGAGATAAAAGTGCAGAAGAAAAGTTTAAAGAAGTTAAAGAAGCGTATGATGTTTTGAGTAATCCTGATAAAAGGGCTCGTTATGATCAATTCGGCCATGCAGGTACGGATGATAATGGTTTTGGCGGAGCAGACTTTGGAGATTTCGGCGGTTTTGGAGATATATTTGATATGTTTTTTGGCGGGGGCGGTTTTGGCGGTGGCAGAGCCCGTCAAAATGCACCTCGCAAAGGTAGTGATCTCAGGGTTGATTTAGAAATAACTTTTGAAGAAGCTGCTTTTGGTACCAAAAAAGAGGTAACGGTTCCCCGCCTGGAGGAGTGTCCGGAATGTAACGGTTCAGGGACATCTCCGGGTACCCATCCCGAAACATGTGACGTATGCAAGGGAACAGGCCAGGTGAGAATAAATCAAAAAACACCTTTTGGTCATTTCCAAACCATTAAAACATGTACTGAATGTCATGGTACCGGTAAAATCAATAGACATCCCTGCGATAAATGTTATGGACAGGGCCGTGTGAGACGCAGACGGAAGATTAAAGTCGAGATACCTGCAGGTGTTGACGATGGCGCTCGCCTCAGGATAGCAGGTGAAGGTGAGGCAGGTACTAATGGAGGACCGGCGGGAGACTTGTATGTCTTTATCACAATTAAACCCCATGAAATCTTTTCACGTGATGGTTATGATGTTTACTGTGAAATACCTGTAGACTTTGTGCAAGCTGCTTTAGGTAGTGAAATTAAGGTGCCTACACTGGATGGAAAAGTAAAATTCACTATTCCTGAAGGAACTCAAAGCGGTACATCTTTCCGCTTAAAGGGGAAAGGTATTCCCAGACTTAACGGAGGCGGCAGGGGAGACCAGTATGTAAAGGTTAAAGTAATAACACTTACAAATCTTTCTGAAAAACAAAAGAGGATTTTGAGACAATTTGCAGAAACATTGACTGATAGCAATCGTAATGTCAAGGAGAAGGGATTTTTCCAGAGGTTTAAGGACGCGTTTATGGGTTAAAATGGTAATGTACAGCCCGTTAAATTTTCTATAAGGAGTTAACCTATGAAATGGCAAGAAATTAGTATTACAACAACTGAGTGTATGCAAGATGCAGTTACCAACATTTTTTATGAAGTTGGGGCAGGCGGGGTTGTTATTGAAGATCCCAATGTAGTTGCCCGTTATCTGGAAGAAAAAACGTGGGATTATTATGAACTTCCCGAGGAGATACTCCAGGCGGAAAATGTTGTTATTAAAGGTTATTTGCCAATGGATGATAAGCTCCCTGATCGCATGGAAGAATTAAAGCTCAAGTTAGAAGCTTTACGGGAGTATTTTGATGATTACTATGGTGAAATATCTACTGCCCAAATTCTTGAAAAGGATTGGGCTAATGCCTGGAAGGCTTATTATAAGCCTCATAAAGTGGGTAAAAGAATTATAGTTATACCTTCATGGGAAAACTATAATTTAAAGGATGGAGAAATTCCCATTTATCTTGATCCGGGAATGGCCTTTGGAACCGGAACTCATCCCACTACTGAGCTCTGCCTGAAAGCCATGGAACGCTATTTGAAAAAAGGAGATTATGTCTATGATATTGGAACCGGATCGGGTATCTTGGCAATTGCCCATGCAAAGCTCGGGGCGAAAAAGGTACTTGCGCGTGATTTGGATGATCTGGCTGTAAGAATGGCAACTGAAAACGTCTTTCGCAATAATCTAAGCGAGATAGTGACTGTAGAAAAGGGAGATCTTTTAAAAGGAATTACCAAGCCTGCCCACCTTATAACTGCAAATATCATCGCAGATGTAATACTAATGTTAATGGAAAGTGCATTTCAACTGTTACATCCCGGGGGTATTTTCATCAGCAGCGGAATTATAGCGGAAAGATCGGCTGAAGTGCAAAGGGAGCTTTCCCGAACCGGTTTTGAGATAGTGGAGGCTATGACAGACTCCGGCTGGGTAGCGATAGTTGCACAAAGGAAGTGATGATTTGCAGCAATTTTTTTTGCCTGAAGGAGCGCTGGAAAAAAATTCAGTCATAATTAGCGGTGAAAATTATAAACATATGGTTAAAGTATTGAGAATGCAAAAGGGAGATAAAATACTTCTCGCAGACGGAAGCGGTAAGCAGTATGAGGCTGAGATAAAAGAGATTGGTAATGAAAATGTAGTTGCAGAAATAGTGAAAGAAAAACAGGCAAATACAGAGCCGCCTTTAAAAGTAATTCTGCTTCAGGGTTTACCCAAAAAGGATAAGATGGAATTTATAGTTCAAAAGGGAACAGAACTGGGAATGTATTCTCTGATACCTATAGAGTCTGTTAGAACTGTGGTTAAGCTGGACTCTAAAAAGGCTGCCTCTCGAAAAAACAGGTGGCAAAAAATAGCTTTAGAGGCTGCGAAGCAATGCCGGAGGGCTGTTGTTCCGCAAATTAAAGAAATTTCTTCCCTCAAAGAGGCGCTGACCGCATTAGATGTAGACCTTATATTATTTCCCTGGGAAGATGAAAAAACTCTCACCTTGAAAGATGCTTTAAAGAATATTGCAAGCGATAAAATAAAATCGGTAGCTGTTGCCATAGGACCTGAAGGTGGGTGGGCACCTGAGGAAGTCCGACTGGCAAAGGAATTTGGTGCGGAACTAGTTAGTTTAGGACCGCGAATTTTAAGAACAGAAACGGCAGGAATAGCGGCAATTACCATGCTTTTATACCAGCTGGGAGATTTAGGAGGATAAAAGTGAAAAAAAAATGTGCATTTCATGTTTTGGGCTGCAAAGTAAATCAAAATGAGGTGGAAGCATTAAAAAATATCTTCCGTAAGGAAGGTTATGTTGTAGTCCCATTTCATGAAAAGGCTGATGTATACGTTATTCATACTTGTACGGTAACCCATATTAGTGATCGTAAATCAAGGCAATTCATAAGAAAGGCCATTAAAAACAACCCGGAGGCAGTAGTGGCCGTAACCGGTTGTTATGCGCAGGTTTCCCCCCATGAGATTGCAAAAATTCCCGGTGTAGATATAATAATCGGTACAAAAGACAGGCACCGGATAGTACAGTTAGTGGAAGAAGTCAAGGAAAAAAATGAAATTTTAAATCTGGTGGATGAAAGTAAATTTTACAAGGAGTTTGAAGAGCTTCCCCTTGCTAATCCCGACCGGGCAAGGGCTTTTTTGAAGGTACAGGAAGGTTGTGACCGCTATTGTACATACTGCATAATCCCTTATGCCAGGGGTCCGGTTAGAAGTAGGGACCCGGAAAGTACAATTACTGAAGTGAAAAAATTGGTTTCTCAGGGGTATCTTGAGGTTGTATTAACCGGTATACATACTGCATTGTACGGTAAGGATTTTGCGGATGAAGACGTTGATTTGAGTTGGCTTATAGAACGCCTGGCGAAAATAGACGGTTTAAAAAGGCTGAGGGTAAGCTCCATTGATCCGGATGATTTTACTCCCCGTCTTTTAAAGGTAATGACGGAAAACCCGGTAGTCTGTCCCCATTTTCATATTCCCCTTCAAAGTGGAGATGACCGGATTTTAAAGAAAATGGGAAGAAGGTATACTACGGCGGATTATGAGTCTTTAGTGGAAGAAATTAAAAAGAGGAAGCCTGGGGCGGCTATAACTACAGATATTATGGTTGGCTTTCCGGGTGAAGATGAGGAAAAGTTTACTAATTCATATAAATTTGTTGAAAAAATGCCCTTTAGCGACCTTCATGTTTTTAAATACTCTAAACGCCAAGGTACTCCTGCTGCCAAAATGAAAGATCAGGTTGAACCGGCAGTGAAAAATGAGCGCAGTGAAAAATTAATTAAACTGGCAGAAGGTAAGTTTAGCCATTATGCCGCTAATTTTTTAGGTTGTTGGAAAGAAGTACTTGTTGAAAGAAAGTTAGAAAACGGCTACTGGGAGGGCCATACGGATAATTACCTTCCGGTACAATTTTCAGCGCATGGAGATGCTGATTTAGGATGTCAGTTGGTTAATGTCTGCCTCAAAAAAGTTGAAGGCAAGAAAATAATTGGTAAAATATAATGGAGGAGGTGGAAAAAATGGCTGAAGAATGTGTGTTCTGTAAAATAATTAATAAAGAGCTTCCTGCAGCAATAGTTTATGAAGATGATGACATTTTAGCATTCAAGGATATTAAGCCAATTGCTCCAGTACATATTTTAATAATACCGAAAAAACATATTCCTGATATGACTGCCGTAACGGAAAATGATGTGGATTTAATAGGTAAGATTCACCTTGCGGCAATAAAAATAGCTGAAGAGCTTGGAATATCTGAAAAGGGCTTTAGACTGGTGAACAACTGCAAACAGCATGGCGGGCAGGTTGTTTATCACCTGCATTATCACCTGCTAGGGGGAGAAGCGCTGTCAATATTTGCTTAGAATATTGACTGTAGGCAAAGAATTGTAGTATAATTTGCAGTGAACCTCTGGCCATTGTCTTTTTCGGTTTGCGCAGGAAGCCTAACGGTTGGCTGTTGGAGGGAGGGAAACGGAGGTTGAGCGAAGTAAAAGTAAGAAAAAATGAGGATTTGGATAGTGCCCTTCGCCGTTTTAAAAGGTCTTGCCAAAGGTCAGGTATAATGGCTGAGGCAAGAAAGAGGGAACATTATGAAAAGCCTAGCGTCAAGCGCAAGAAGAAAGCGGAAGCAGCTAGGAAAAAAAGAAGACGTTTTAAGTAGGGGGATTGACTGAAATGTCCCTAAAGGAAAAGTTGCAACAGGATATGAAAGATGCAATGAAAGAAAGAGAAGCCGGAAAACTGAAACTCTCCGTATTGCGCCTTACCTTGGCCGCTATAAAGAATAAAGAAATTCAATCCGGATATGACTTAGATGATGCAGCAATTGAAGAAGTAATAGCGAAAGAAGTCAAACAAAGGCGAGAGGCGATGGCGGAATATCAGAATGTCGGCCGTGAGGATGTTGTGCGTAAGCTCAACCAGGAAATAGAATTTCTCCTGCCTTATCTTCCTCAACAGCTCACTGAAGGGGAAATACGCCAGATTGTTGAGAAAGCAATAGCTCAGGTAGGGGCTAAGGACAAATCTGACCTGGGTAAAGTCATGGGAGCAGTAATGCCCCAGGTAAAAGGCAAAGCAGACGGCAAAATTGTAAATAAAATTGCACAAGAACTTCTTGGATAATATAAAGCCTGGTATGCTGCAATACCAGGCTTTTATTTATACTATACTTTTCATATTTTTTTCATATTATTGTGGTAAACTTATAGTAGTAACAATATTGTATTCTTGCTAATCAGTACTGGGGACGTTAGTTAAGTAAAAGTAATGAAGAAGGAGGTGAGGGGATGGCGCTGGCATTAAATAACAGGCGTATTTCTTATCAAACAATATTTGCATTAGCAGTAATCATATTAGTAGCTTTTTCCTTCTCAGCACATGCTGCTCCTGAGAAAGTTTACGTAGCTCCTGTTACGGGAGTTATAGATGGTGGTACATATGCTTTTTTAGAAAGGGTTTATGAAGAAGCGGAAAAAGAAGATAAAGGGATAGTACTTCTGGAGATTGACACTCCCGGTGGCTATATTGTATATGCCCAAAAGATCCGCGACCTGATTGAGCATTCAACTGTAAAAACCATAGCATTTGTAGATAATAATGCTCTATCTGCCGGGGCATTAATTGCTTTGATTTCGGATGAGCTTGTCATGTCGCCGGGTGCTACCATGGGCGCTGCAGAGCCGCGAATAGGCAATGAAAAAGCGGATCCAAAGATTGTTTCCGCATGGTCCAAGGAATTAAAAACTGCTGCTGAATTAAATGGTAAAAACGGCGATATTGCTATGGCTATGGCGGATGCCAAGATAGAAATAGAGGGACTGGTAGGAAAGGGAGAACTTTTAACACTAACAGCCAAAGAGGCATTGGAACATGAATTGGCTGATGCTATTTTGGCAAATCGCCGGGAAGTTTTAGAACAATTTGGCTTGCAAAATGCAGAAATAGTTGAGGAAACCCCCGGTGCATTTGAAGGAATTGCCAGCTGGGTATCTAACCCGTATATAAGCGCAATTTTACTAACCATAGGGATTGCAGGTTTAGTAATTGAAATTTTCACCATAGGGTTTGGGATACCGGGCAGCATTGGCTTAATTGCCCTGGGAATATATTTCTTTGGCAGCATGTTTGCAGGTTTATCCGGCTATGAGGCCATCCTATTATTTGTCCTGGGGATTATTCTCCTGGTTGCAGAAATCTTTTTTATCCCCGGTTTCGGTCTTGCAGGTATAGGAGGCTTAATTGCTCTAATTTTAGGTGTTGTTATGGCAGCGCCTAGTGTGGAACAGGCTGTTACCTCATTAGTGGCGGCCATTATCGGCACTGTAATTTTGTTATTTTTAAGTATTAAATTTTTGCCCACCAGAAGAGTCTGGAGTCGTTTGATTTTAAGTGATAAACAGGAAAAGGACAAATATATAGCTCCGACTAACACCCTTGTGGAACTCATTGGAGCCAGCGGTGAAACTCTTACACCACTTAGACCAGCTGGTACTGCAAAAATTAATGGTAAGAGAATCGATGTTGTTACTTCAGGGGAATTTATAAGTAAGGGTACAAAAATAAAAGTTATAAAAGTTGAAGGTCCACGCGTTATAGTGGAAGAAGAGTAAAAATAAGGGGGTACATAATTATGCCGTTAAGTCTTTTGAGTAGCTTAATAATGCTTGTGTTGGTAGTAGTCTTTGTTGCCTTTGTGTTTACATTTATTCCGGTGGGCTTATGGATCTCAGCGCTCGCTGCCGGTGTTAAAGTAGGCTTTTTTCAACTAATTGGTATGAGATTAAGGCGGGTACCGCCTGCTAAAATAGTAGCGCCAATGATTAAGGCTGACAAGGCGGGGCTGGAAGTTTCTATAAATAAACTGGAAGCTCATTATCTTGCAGGTGGAAATGTAGACAGGGTTGTTGATGCCTTAATTGCTGCAGAAAGGGCGGGCATTGATCTAAAATTTGAAAGGGCTGCTGCCATTGACCTGGCAGGAAGGGATGTTAAAGAAGCGGTAACTGTTTCAGTAACTCCAAAGGTTATTGAAACCCCGGTCGTTGCTGCCATGGCAAAGGATGGTATTCAGGTCAAGGCAACTGCCCGGGTAACTGTTCGTGCCAATATTGAACGCCTGGTTGGAGGTGCAGGCGAAGAAACAATTATTGCCAGAGTCGGTGAAGGTATTGTTACCACAATAGGTTCTGCTGAGTCGCATAAAGACGTTTTAGAAAACCCCGATATCATTTCAAAAAACGTACTTTCCAAAGGCTTGGATTCAGGTACCGCATTTGAAATTCTTTCAATTGACATTGCTGATGTGGATGTTGGTAAGAATATAGGTGCGGAATTGCAGACTGACCAGGCAGAGGCAGATAAGAACATCGCCCAGGCCAAGGCTGAAGAAAGAAGGGCTATGGCTGTAGCTAAGGAACAGGAAATGAGAGCTTTAGTTCAGGAAAACAGGGCAAAAGTAGTGGAAGCAGAAGCGGAAGTTCCAAGGGCTATGGCTGCCGCTTTAAGGGAAGGAAAGCTTGGAGTCATGGATTATTACAATATGCAGAATCTTATAGCTGATACGGATATGAGGCAAGCAATTTCCAAAACAACTGATCCAAGCGGAAAAGAAGGGAGTTCATCCTCTAAAAAAGGCCTTAACGAGTAAGGAGTGATTCCCTTTGGATTTGATAGGGATAATAATATTTATTTTATTTGTAGTTGCCAGGGCATTCAGTGAAACACAAAAGAAAAAGAGACAATTTGAAGAAAGGCGGAGACGCCCTGTCAGTGAACCTGAGCTGCCTAGATTTGATACGAAAAAAATTAATGAACTTCCGGTTGATGATACAACTAAAAAAGTTTTAGAAGACTCGAGACCCCTTAAAAAAGCTCACAAAATAAAGGAAGAGATAGAGCGGGAATTTGAAGATTACCGTAAATATAAGAAACAAAGACAGTTTGAAGAGAAAAAATATCTCAAGGAAGTTAAACAACCAGTTTTTTCAGAGAAAAATCGTTTAAGGCCAGCTTATAAAAAAACCAGGCAAAGTTCAGTATCACCCGTTTCCGGTCTGCAATTTTCAAATGACGAGATTGTAAAGGGTATAATTATGTCTGAAATATTACAACCACCCAGATCAAAAAGAAATAACACAAGATGTAGATAACCTGCCGAAAAAGGCAGGTTAATTTTTTTGAACAATATTTGGATAATATTTTGTACTTATTAAATTTACCTCCGCATAGATTTAGAGGGAGGAGGGGTTATCTATGGCTAAAAAGGATAGCCTTAAAAACAAGTCTCGTAAAGTTGGAGAACATGTCGTTGAATTTCTGGATATGCCGCAGGAAGTTATACTTGATGTCCCCAAAGTTACATGTGTTGGACAAAGTTTGATAACCATAGAAAATCACAGGGGAATTGTTGAATATTCACCTCAAAAAATACGTATAAATGTTTCCGTAGGGGAAGTGGAGATTACAGGAAGTAATCTCCGGGTGAAAAATATTTTACCTGAGGAAGTGGATATTGAAGGGACAATAAAAAATATATCATTTAAATAGGGGTAGGGAAGGGTATGCAGTTAAAAAAATTATTTGCATATTTTAAAGGATATGTCACCCTGAGGGTAGAAGGAAAATTTCTGGAAAAATTTTTAAATTTAGCGCTTCACCAGGGAATCTATTTTTTTGATGCAAAGACACTCAGTCCTCAAGTTATAGAACTTAATGTTCTTTTAGAGGATTTTTGGCAATTAAGACATATTACCAAAAAAGTTTACTGTACTATCAGAGTTAAATCTAAGCACGGTTTGCCTTTTATTTGGAGTAATTTAAAAAAGAGGAAAATGTTGCTTGTAGGCTTTATATGTTTTATAATTACACTTTATTTAATGTCAGGATTTATATGGCAGGTTGAAATTAAAAGCTATGATGAATTATACAACATTAGTGAAGATGAGATAGCTGAAGAAGTATATAAATTAGGATTAAAACCCGGTGCACTGAAAATGAAGATTGACCGACATGAGTTGGAGAAGAAATTAGCTCAAAATATGGAACTGTTATCATGGGTAGCAATTGATTTTCAAGGAACTAAAGCAATTGTTAAAGTTGTCGAAAGGGTTATTCCTTCACCGGAACAATTGGAAAAGAACCCTGCCCATGTGGTAGCTGTAAAGGATGGTATTATAGAAGAGTTTCTGGTGATGGTTGGAGAGCCGAAGGTTAAAGTCGGAGACACTGTGCATCAGGGACAAATTTTGATTTCGGGGCTTATATATCCTCAGGTAGCAGAAAATCCTGAGGAGGAACAAGAGGAAGGAAATCTGGGAGAACCTAGAAAGGTAAAGGCGCGGGGGATAGTAAGAGCAAGTGTTTGGTACCAGGTTAACACAAGTATTAAATTGCATGAGGTTAAAACTAAAAGAACAGGTAATTATCAGAAAAACATAAAATTAGCTGTGGGGAACAAAATATACCTAGTTAAAGGGCAAAAAAACTGTATCTTTGCAAACTTTGAAACTGAAAAAAAGGAGAGAAAGTTTCAATTTGGGGATTTTACCCCCCCTTTGAAAATTATTCAAACAGTGTACCATGAAGTAGAAGCTGAAGAAAAAAAAATTAGTCTTGATGAAGCTGTTAAAATTGCAACTCGCAAGGCATTAAGAAAAATTGAAGATAAATTGCCCCAAGGGGCAAAAATTTTGGATCACCAGGTTGAGGTTTTAGATAAAAATAAAGATAATATAAAGGTTAAAGTATTAGTTAAGAGCCTTGAAGATATTACTAAGACTCTATCTTTTTAATTTAAATAAAATATATAATATATTATATAGAAGTTATTAACTCAATATATTATTGAGGCTTAGAGTGAAAGAATGTATAATATATTAAGCGTATAAATTAGGGTTACTTTAATATTTTATTGAGGAGGTAAAGCTTAATTTGGTCGAAGCAGTTGAATATAGACTAGATATAGGTGATAATGGTGAAGCGATTGAAATCTTAGGAAAACACGATGAGAATTTAAGATTTATTTCCAAGCACCTATCCGCGAAAATCGTGGCTAGGGGAAATCAGGTTAGCATTTTCGGAAAAAGCGAAGATGTTGAAAAGGCAAAAAAACTTTTTGAGAACCTGAAAGAACTGTTGCAAAAAGGAAATAAAATAAATATACCTACAATCAATTACCTTTTAAAAAAAATCAATAAAAATGAAGACAAGGAGCTGACAGAAGCATTATCAGAGGTGATTTGTGTAACTGCCAGGGGGCGTCAGATTAAGCCTAAAACAATAGGTCAGTTTGAGTATATTAAAGCAATTAGAAATTCTGATTTAGTATTTGGTATTGGCCCTGCAGGTACAGGTAAAACCTACCTTGCAGTGGTAATGGCAGTTGAGGCTTTTCGAAATAAGGAAGTACAGAGAATTGTGCTTGCCAGACCCGCTGTTGAGGCAGGGGAAAAACTGGGTTTCTTGCCTGGTGACTTGCAGGACAAGGTTAACCCTTATTTACGGCCGCTTTATGATGGTTTATATGATATACTGGGAGTGGAAACCGCTCAAAAATTTATGGAACGTGAGATTATAGAGGTAGCTCCCCTAGCATATATGAGAGGACGTACACTGGATGATTCGTTTATTATTTTGGATGAAGCTCAAAACACCACTCCGGAACAAATGAAAATGTTTTTAACAAGGATAGGTTTTGGATCAAAGGCTGTTGTGACAGGTGATATTACCCAGGTGGACTTGCCTAAGGGTAACCGCTCCGGGCTCATGGAAGCCCAAAGGATTTTGCAGGGAATAAATGGTATAGAGTTTAAATATTTAACAGAGGAGGATGTTGTTCGTCATCCCCTGGTCCAAAAAATAATTGGAGCGTATGAAAAAGCGCAAGAAACTCCTTAAGGAGTGAAATAAAGTGGTAAAAGCTAAATTTTTTAAAAAACACGTTCAAATCCCCATTTTAAGGTTATTGCGAAATACTTTTTCTAAACGTATCTTGTGGGGATTTATCTTTTTTTTGGCTATAATGTTAATAATGGGGATTAACTTTATGCCTCAAAAAGTCGAAGTAGGGCAGCCTGCACCCAGAAAGTTTGAATCTAAACGTGCTCTTACCTTTGAAAGTGAAGTCTTAACAGAGATTGCCCGTGAAGAAGCGGCAGCTAAAGTTAAACCTGTCTACAAAGTTGATGAATATGTACTTCAGGATCTCTTAACACAAATAGATGGCTATTTTCAAACGATCCATAGGGTAAGAAACTCTGAATTTGAGCAGGAGTTAAAAGGTAAAAAGCTTGAGGAAGAATTGGGAATAGAATTAAATAAGGAAACATTAACTGCTACTTTTGAATCAGATATAGGTACGATCAATGCTGTCCAACAGGAAACAAAACAGCTGGTTAGGCAGTTTATGAGCCAGGGAGTTCATGAAGATGAAGTAAGTATGGTTAAAAAGAATATGCTTAATGCAGTTTCTCTTTTAAATATTAATAGTGAGTTTAAAGTGCTTGTTGCCAGTATAATAAAAAAGTTAAATATTAAAGAAAACATGGTTTATGATGCTGAAGCCACTGAAGAGTTAAAAGCAATTGCCAGGGAAAATGTAGAACCCGTAGAGGTAGAAATTAAGCCGGGCCAGGTAATTGTTGGAGAAGGAGTAATAATAACTGAATTTCAGTATGAGCAGCTGGAGAAGCTTGGACTTTTAGAAACAGAAAAACCTTATACCGTAATTATGGGCTTAGCGCTTCTAATAGCAATTTTATTTGCACTTGTCATTC
Organism: Clostridiales bacterium; assembly: GCA_020063565.1. Taxonomy (GTDB): domain Bacteria; phylum Bacillota; class DSM-16504; order Desulfitibacterales; family JAICDB01; genus JAICDB01. Next base: position 109,752 of record JAICDB010000003.1, read on the forward strand.
TTTATGTTTACCAATATAAGAATGATATTTATCATAATTACAAGTTAATGATCTTACTTGGACTACTGGTCGTAAGCAGCCTGTTAATCACAAGGGCAGTTATGGCCATTAGCCTGGGAACTAGGGCTGAATTATCCATGCTGGTGGGATATATGGCTCCACTTGCAGCAGGCCCTATGTTGATTGCAATTTTGTTGGATAACAAATTAGCCGTATTTGTGACTATAATACTTGCAATCTTTGTAGGTATTATGTCCGGTACTCAACTCCAAATTGCAATAGTGGCAGTTGTAGGGGGCTTAGCAGGCGTCTACAGTGTATCACACTTGAGCCAGCGTTCCGACCTTGCCAAAGCAAGTCTTTATATGATACTTGCTAATGTGCTTACAATTATTGCACTTGGCTTGATTTTTAGTCATTCCCTGACAATGCTGACAGTGGGAGTAATACTGGGGATAATTAACGGCATACTTTCATCTGTCTTAACTATAGGCTTTTTGCCTTTCTGGGAAACAGCATTTGGTATTACCACATCCGTAAAATTACTGGAACTTTCCAACCCCAACCAACCGCTTTTAAGAAAACTGCTTGTGGAAGCGCCGGGAACCTACCATCATAGTATTCTGGTAGGAAACCTGGCGGAAGCTGCTGCAGAAGAAGTGGGAGCAGATTCCCTTCTGGCAAGGGTTGGAGCTTACTATCATGATATTGGTAAGATAAAAAGGCCATACTTCTTTATAGAAAATCAATTAACTGCAGAAAATCCCCATGATAAGCTGGCGCCGACTTTGAGCACCTTAATTATAACTTCCCACGTCAAAGACGGTGTTGAAATGGCTAAGGAATATAAGTTGCCTCAAAGTATAATAGATATTATTCAGCAGCATCATGGCAACTCACTTCTTTCATTTTTTTATCAAAAAGCCGTTGAAAATTCTAATGGAGATAATTCTGTTTCAAAAGATGATTTTCGCTATGAAAATTGTAAGCCTCGTACTAAGGAGGCTGCCATTGTTATGCTGGCAGATGGAGTGGAGGCTGGGGTACGCTCCATGCAAAAGCCAACTCCCAACCGTATTGAGGCTTTTGTCAAAAAGATAATCAAGGAAAGGTTAGAGGACAATCAACTTGAAGAATGTGACCTTACCTTTAAAGAATTGGATGTTATAACGCAAGCATTTGTAAGGGTATTAAACGGTATTTTTCACAGTAGAATTGAGTATCCGGAAAAGCTTATCAAGGAAATTGAAAGGGGTAAAGGATCCAGTGGAAGTAGTAATAAGGAACCAGCAGCACAAAGTGGCAATACCTGATGACTTATTAAAAGCAATTGAAGAAGTAGCAAAGGAAGTTTTAAAATTTGCAAACAGGCCAAAGGGTGAAGTCAGCATTCTCCTCACAGATGATGCATTTATTCATGAACTTAACAGGAAATACAGGGGAGTTGACAGGCCTACGGACGTACTTTCATTTGCATTACAGGAAGAAACCCCGGATGTTCCTGAACCGGTTCCTTTGGCGGAAATGGATGATATTCTTGGAGATGTTATTATTTCAATGGAAACCGCCCGGCGCCAGGCTGGGGAATACGGTCACTCACTTCTAAGAGAAGTTTGCTATCTGGTTGTCCACGGTGTATTACACCTGCTTGGTTATGACCACCAGGAGGAAGATGAAAGAAAAGAAATGCGTGAAACTGAAGAGAAGATTTTAGAGCACTTTAATATCAACCGTCAGGAATGATACAATCATGAATAGGACGCGAATTGAAAGTTTTAAATATGCCATAGAGGGCATAATATATGCTTTTTCTACGCAAAGGAATTTACGAATTCATTTTGTTTTTTTAATACTTGTTCATCTTTTCGGAGTAATATTAAAGCTTGCTGCAGTTGAATGGTTGGCTGTGGTAATAGTATCTTTCCTTGTAATTTGTTTGGAGATGGTCAATACAGCAATTGAAGAAGTTGTAAACCTGTGTGTTAAGGGATATCATCTCAAAGCAAAAGTTGCAAAGGATGTGGCTGCCGGAGCGGTATTTCTGGCAGCTCTCTGTGCCGTAATTGTAGGATTAGTAATTTTTCTGCCAAAACTGGCATTGATAGTTGCAAATATGCTGGGGCAATAAGTACCTCAAGGGGTGAGTGTGCATGATGAAAAGGGAAAAAAGCCCTAAAATAATGTATATTATTTTACTTTTAATGATGTTATTATTGTTGTTCAATTCAATTTTACTGGCAAGAACTGCAGGTTTTATTCAATTTCCCGGTGAAATGACCCGTAAAGAGTTGGCCAGGGAAGGAGCGGCCATTCTTATAGATTACTATGAAAAAATGGCGAAGGATGCCAAGGTGCTGGAAAATAAAGCGGTAAGGGAAGCTATTGCCCAGTTTAAATATGAAATTGAAAGGGCTTCAACTCCTCAAGATTTAGCTCGTTTGCAAACAATTTACAGCAGAAGGGTCCAGGAAGTAATTGCAAGGGAGCAGGATACCAAAAGAAGGGAAGAAGTTTTAAGCATAATTAAGAATGATCCCGGTATAAGTGTTTTTAATGGAGATGCAGTTATAACAGTTAGCAAGGAGCAGGAAGAAATCAAAGTTACAGATCCGACTGGATTAATAACTGAAGAAACTGTTAAAAAATTAAATGAATCTCCAATACTGGATGATTCCTGGTCTATTATAGAAATTTCAGTAAGACAAGGGCAGCCTACTTTACAGACCACAAGGAGCCTTATAGATCAGCTGAACCTAAGAGAAAAGGAACTTGCAGATCTTAAAAGCAAAATTACCCAGCTGGAAATCAAATCTGGATATGCGGAAATGACTGGCCCGGGAGTAATAGTAGAACTGTATGATTCAAATAACGGTTTTAGTTCGGTAGATATTGTGCATGATAGGGATGTACGTGATGTAGTTAATGAACTGTTTTCTGCAGGTGCTACAGGTATAGCTGTGGGAGGGCACCGCTTAACCGCTACATCCTCCATTCGCTGTGCGGGTCCGATAATTTTAGTTAACCAGCAGCCAATTGCTGTGGACCCCATAGTTATTCAAGCTGTAGGTGATCCTGAAGTTCTCAAAAGCAGTCTAAAGCTTATTAAAGGTGAGTTACAGGAATTTGGTATCAAAGTAGAAATAACTCCTCAAGAACAAATTACTCTACCTGCATATAAGGAGAAAAAATAATGGATGAAAAATTACTAATTAAAAAAGCAAAGGAAGCCAGAGAAAATTCTTATTCACCTTATTCTAATTTTGCAGTTGGAGCAGCACTTTTAACTGAGGAAGGTAAGATTTTTACAGGCTGTAATGTGGAAAATGCTGTATATGGCTTGTCCAACTGTGCTGAAAGAACTGCAATTTTTAAGGCAGTCTCCGAGGGATACAGACGCTTTACGGCAATTGCTGTAGTGGCTGATACTGATGAGGTTTGTAAACCTTGTGGATCCTGCCGTCAGGTTTTTATAGAATTTAATCCCGATATGGAGGTAATAATGTCCAACCTTAATGGGGATGTGGAGATAAAAAAAGCAGTCCAGCTTTTGCCGGGAAGTTTTTCCAGAAAACAATTAAACAGTTAGCTCCAAATGATCTGTGAATGTATCCTATAAAAATAGAGTAGAGGTGACTGGAAAATGTCTCAAAGGGAATTTAAATCTGGTTTTGTTGCTATAATTGGCAGACCTAATGTTGGAAAATCCACTTTTTTAAATAATGTTATAGGTCAAAAAATAGCAATAATGTCTGATAAACCTCAGACTACCAGAAATAAAATAACGGGAATATATACAACTGAAGAGGCACAACTTGTTTTTTTGGATACCCCTGGTTTACACGTGCCTAAACACAAATTAGGGGAATATATGGTAGGGGTAGTCCACAAAACTTTAAAAGAAGTTGATGCCATCCTCTATATGGTAGAGGCAGGATCCGGGTATGGCCCCGGTGATAAGCATATAATTAATACCCTTCAAGAGATTAAAACCCCTGTTTTTTTAGGAATTAACAAGATAGATAAATTTCCTCAGGAAGTAGTTCTGGAAGAAATAGCTGCCTGGAAAGAGCGTTATAACTTTTGCGACATTGTGCCTATTTCAGCACTTGAAGGGACAAAGGTAGAAGCGCTTCTACACAGCATTATAGAAGTAATGCCCTTAGGGCCAAAGTATTATCCCGATGATATGGTAACTGATCAACCTGAAAAACAGCTTATATCCGAGCTAATTAGAGAAAAAATTTTGCATTTTACTCGGGAAGAAGTGCCTCATTCAATTGCTGTATCAGTTGATTATTTAGAGACAGAGGCTGAGTTATTAAAAATATTTGCAAGTATCTATACTGAAAGAAATTCCCAGAAAGGCATTATTATAGGTAAGGGCGGGAGTATGCTTAAAAAGATTGGTCAGGCAGCCAGAAAGGACATGGAAAGGCTCCTTGGAAGCAAAATCTATTTGGACCTGAGAGTAAAAGTGAAGCAAAACTGGCGCAAGAAGGAAAAATTTTTACGTGATTTTGGATATGAAGATTGATCTGTAATATGTTGTGATGTATAGAGTGGCACAAAGGGGGTGGCGGTTTAGATGTATCCTGATGTTGAACTTAATGAAATTCAGAATTTATTATCTCAAGGCAAACAAGATGAAGTAAAAGGCAGATTGCAAGAACTGCAACCTGCAGATATAGCTGAAATTATCATAGATATTGAAGATGAATATAAAGCTATAATTTTTTCCCTTTTGGATGGGGAAACCGCTGCTGAGGTACTTATTAATTTAGATTCAGATATAATGGTTCTTCTCCTGGAGAAGTTAGGTGCAGAACGCATCAGGCATATATTTGATGAAATGTCATCTGATGATGCTGCAGACTTAATTGCTGAAATTCCTGTTCCCTTAAAGGATAAACTCCTCACCAGCATGGAAATAGAGGACGCCAATGATGTAAAAGAACTACTTGCCTACAAGGAAGATACTGCCGGCGGTATCATGACCACTGAGTATGTTGCAATATTAAAAAGCTTAACTGCCGCCAGGGCAATTGAAGTCTTGAGAGAAATAGCGCCGGATGCTGAAACTGTTTACTATGTTTATGTTGTAAATGAAAAAAACCATCTTGTTGGCGTACTTTCTCTGAGGGAATTGATAGTTGCTGATCCTTCTACACGTGTTGAGGATATTATGAAGGAAAATGTGATTTCCGTTCATGTTGGTATGGACCAGGAAGAGGTTGCTAATGTAGTTTCCAAGTATGATTTTTTGGCAGTACCCGTTGTGGACGATAATAACTGCCTCCTTGGAATTATTACGGTTGACGACATTATTGATGTTATTCATGAGGAAGCTACAGAGGACTTTTATCTTTTAGGAGGTACAAGCAGTGAATTAATAGAAGATGAGGGCCTTTTTAATAGAATAATTAGTTCCCTGCGTTCAAGATTACCCTGGTTATTTATAACCCTTCTGGGAGGGCTTTTGGCAGGTCAGGTCATCAAAGGTTTGGAAGAAGAGTTAAGTACTGTCGTTGCACTGGCATTTTTTATACCTCTCTTGACAGGCATGGGCGGCAATGTGGGGACTCAATCGTCAACACTGACCGTTAGAGGCCTGGCTACAGGACAGATTGATGTTAAAGAAATACTGCTTGTGGTGGGAAGAGAGACATTAACAGGTGTATTAATAGGACTTATCTGCGGTATAATTGTGGCCATTGTAGCTTACTTGTGGCAGCAAAATATTATGCTGGGAGTAGTTGTTGGTCTGGCGCTCCTGGGGAATATGACTACGGCAGCCACCATGGGAACACTGGTTCCCTTAATATTTAAAAAGGTTGGAATTGATCCTGCCGTTGCTTCTGCTCCATTTATCTCAACATCAATTGATATCACCGGTTTATTAATTTATTCTACAGTAGCCAGTCTGCTAATGTCCTATTTGATGTAACGGAGTGAAACCTGGTGGCCTTAATAAAAACTGAAGCTATTGTTCTAAAGCAACGTGATTTTAGCGAAGCTGACAAAATAATAACGCTTTACAGTATGAAAATGGGAAAAATAAGCTGCATTGCAAAGGGTATCAAGAGGGCTAAAAGTAAATTACGGGGAACTCTTCTGCCATTTACACATAACAGTTTGGTTCTCTTTAAAGGAAAAAGCTTATATACAGTTACAGGTGCAGATATAATAGAGAGTTTTGTTAATTTAAGAAAAGATTTTAGTCTCATGGCTTATACCAGTTATATATTGGAGTTGCTGGATTCGCTAGTACCTGAAGAAGAGGCGAGTTATCAAACCTTTGTATTGCTTGTTGGAACACTCCATCTTTTAAATGTGATTGATCCTCGTGTAGCTGTAAAAATTTTTGAGATTCGCTTTTTAAGAATTTTGGGCTACCGTCCCCAAACAGATAAATGTATAAATTGTGGCGGCTTTGGAGATAAATTTTGGTTTAGTTCCGGACAAGGGGGGGTATTGTGTTCCTCGTGTCGTAACCTTGATTCTCTGGCTAAACGTATTAGCACGGGCAGTCTAAAAATACTGGAACTGTTGGATAAGATGGACTGGAATAGAATTGACAGGGTTAAGCCGTCAAAAAAGAACTTTCAAGAAATGGATCATATAATGGATGATTACTTACTGTATCTGCTCCAAAAGAAACTGCACTCACGGGAGTTCATCAAGTCCGTAATTGAAAATAAACTTTAAGAGGATGTTCAAAAGTCGTACTCCCTTTCGAACACTTCTTTATATCCTACAAATTAACAAAATAAACACCTGTAAGGAGGTAAGTTAATTATGGACTTTCAAACAATAATTCTCGAATTAAACAAATACTGGGCGGAAAAAAACTGTATCATAGTACAACCGTATGATGTGGAAAAGGGAGCCGGTACAATGCAGCCTGCCACATTTTTGCGCGCCCTGGGGCCCGAACCCTGGAACACGGCATATGTGGAACCTTCAAGACGCCCCACAGATGGAAGATATGGAGAAAACCCTAACAGACTGCAGCATTACTTTCAGTACCAGGTGCTCTTAAAGCCTTCTCCGCCTGATGTACAGGAACTGTATTTAGATAGTTTGAGGGCTTTGGGAATTGACCCGTTAAAACATGATATCCGTTTTGTGGAAGATAACTGGGAGTCTCCCACCCTTGGAGCATGGGGGCTCGGTTGGGAAGTTTGGCTTGATGGTATGGAAATTACCCAGTTCACATATTTCCAGCAATGCGGGGGAATTGACTGTAAGCCGGTAAGTGCGGAACTTACCTACGGTATTGAAAGAATAGCAATGTTTATTCAACAAAAGGACAGTGTTTTTGATATTAACTGGATTGGAGACATTACCTACGGTGATTTATACCGCCAGAATGAAGTAGATCATTCTTATTATAATTTTTTAGCAGCTGATACCGATAAACTTTTTAAATGGTTTAATGAATATGAAGAAGAATGCCATAATGCCATTAGAAAAGACCTGGTAGCGCCTGCCTATGACTATACATTGAAATGTTCCCATACATTTAACCTTCTGGATGCAAGGGGTGCAATCAGTGTTACTGAAAGAACCCATTACATTCACAGGGTAAGGGAACTTGCAAAGTTATGTGCCAATGCCTGGGTTAAGCAGAGGGAACGTCTTGGTTATCCTCTAATTAAAGACCCCAAAAAACGGTCTGAAATGGGTCTCAAACCGTTACCGGAAAAGAGTATAACGGTGAAACCGCCTGCATATGACGATCAGCAGCAGGAAGAAGGACAACAACTGGAAGCCGGAGAAAGCAAAACTGCTCCTAAAGACCCGGCCGATGTGAAGGAGGCGTAACAATGCACAAAGATCTTCTTTTTGAAATAGGTCTGGAAGAGGTACCCGCAAGATTTATGCCAGGTGCTCTGGAACAATTGCAAAACAAAACAAAAGAAATCTTTGATAAAAATCGCTTACAATATCAGAATATTGAATCCTATGGTACTCCACGAAGACTTACACTATATGTTACGGAACTGCAGGCACGCCAGGAGGATTTGGTTGAAGAGGCAAAGGGCCCTTCAAAAAATGTGGCTTTTGATGAAGATGGCAATCCCACAAAGGCAGCAATTGGCTTTGCCAGGGGTAAGGGAGTAAATATTGAAGATTTGGTGGTTAAGGAAACACAAAATGGGGAATATGTTTTTGCACAGGTCAGGAAGGAAGGAAAAAATACTTCCGAAGTTTTACCTGAAATTTTAAAAGAAGTTATATTTTCCCTCTCCTTTCCAAAGCCTATGCGCTGGGGCGATTGCCAAATGCGTTTCGCCAGGCCGATTAGATGGCTTCTGGCTTTATATGGAGAAGATACGGTACCTGTCCAAATTGAAGAAGTGGTTGCAGGTAATGAAACCTATGGACACCGTTTCTTAAGCAGCGGAAAAATTACAATAAACAAACCGGAACAGTATTTCGAAAAGTTAAAAGAGCACTATGTAATTGTAGATCAGTCTGAAAGACGGGAAATGATCTGGCAGCAAATTATAGAACTTGCCCAAAGTCAAGGCGGAAAAGTTAAAGAAGACCGCGAACTTTTGGAAGAAGTAACTTATCTTCTGGAGTATCCTACTGCACTTTGCGGTAATTTTGCCGAAAATTTTTTGGAGCTTCCCCAGGAAGCCTTGATTACACCTATGAAAGAACACCAGCGTTATTTTCCGGTATGGGACGGAGCAGATGGTTTGCTGGCCAAATTTATAACAGTCAGAAATGGAACTGAAGATCATATTGACATAGTAACTGCCGGTAATGAAAAAGTTTTGGAGGCAAGGCTTGCCGATGCTAAATTCTTTTATGAGGAGGATACCAAAATCCCCCTTTCTCACAGGGTAGAGAAGTTAAAAAATGTGGTCTTCCAGGAAAAATTGGGTACAGTTTATGATAAGGTGGAAAGGATAAAATCTTTAAGTGAATATTTGAGTGAAGAGCTCAAGCTTTCCCCGCAGGCTAAAGAAAATTCATTGAGATGTGCCTACCTGGCAAAGGCGGATCTGGTAACATCCATGGTCTATGAATTTACTGAACTCCAGGGGATTATGGGTGAGTATTACGCAAGGCATGATGGTGAACCTGAAGAAGTTTGCAAAGGCATCAGAGAACACTACATGCCGCGTTTCTCCGGAGACGATATACCGGAAAGCACAGTTGGAACTGTAGTTGCAATTGCCGATAAAATAGATACAATTGTCGGTTGCTTTGCAGTTGGTATACAACCTACTGGTTCCCAGGACCCGTACGCTCTCCGTAGACAAGCACAAGGCATATGTTACATGATAAAAGAAAAAGAATTGGATCTTTCCTTACAGGACTTAATCAGCCGGGCATATAATAATTACAGGCAGAAGTTGCAACTTGAGCTTACAGAAGAAGAGGTAATACAGGAAGTAGGTTCTTTCTTCCAACAGAGACTTGCTAATATTATGGAAGAAGAGGGAATCAAGTATGATGTGGTAAATGCCGTCCTGGCCTCTGGCTGGGAAAATGGTGCGGATGTATTTAGGAGAGCGCATGCTTTAACTGCTTTTAAGGAAAAAGAAGAATTCGAGGCACTTTTAATTGCCTTTACCAGGGCGGGAAACCTTGCTAAAAAAGCTACTACGGATAATGTGGATGAAAACTATCTAAAAGAAGAGGTTGAGAAGAAGCTTTGGGAACAGTTTTTACTTGTTCAGCAGGAGACAGCTCCAATGCTCCAAAAGGGAGACTATTTTGATGCTCTGGTAATAATTAGTGGGCTGCGTGAACCTATAGATGACTTTTTTAATGGTGTAATGGTTATGGTAGATGATGAAAATGTCAAAAACAACAGGTTGGCGCTTCTAAAAAGCATCTCAGATTATATGGGAAGAATAGCAGACCTCTCCCAAATTGTCTCTTAATGGATGTAATGTTCGGATAGTACTAGTAGTGCTATCCGAATTTTTTTGTAAAATTTTTTCTAAGTTTAATTTTTAGGAAGGAAAAATCATAAATATGAAGTATATAATATAACATATAAAAAATAGTATGTCACATTTTGTGGATTCATATAAATTAAAGGTGGTGAAGCAAATCCAACTGAGTGATAGACAAAAAAAGATTGTTGACATCGTAAAAAGCTCAGGCCCCATAACAGGTGAGCAGATAGCTGATCAACTGGGCTTGACCAGGGCAACCCTCAGACCTGACCTAGCGATACTGACCATGTCCGGCATCTTGGAAGCAAGGCCACGGGTAGGATACTATTATAAAGAGGATACAAGTCAGAGTACATTGCTGGCGGAAACCTTTAAAAAATTACGTGTGAAGGATATTAAATCTGTGCCTGTTGTTGTAACTGAAAATATTTCAATTTATGATGCAATTGTAACAATGTTTATAGAAGATGTGGGGACATTAATAGTAGTTAAGGAAGGTGGAATTTTAGCAGGTGTAGTTTCGAGAAAAGATCTGCTCAAGACCTGCCTGGGCAGAATTGACTTAAATAAAACCCCTGTCAGCGTGGTAATGACCAGAATGCCAAATATCATAACTGTGACAGGAGAGGATACAGTTTTAACGGCTGCAAAAAAAATGGTTGAACATGAGATAGATGCCTTACCTGTAGTTAAGGTTTTTGTTAATGAAGATGGTGAGGAATCCTTAGAAGTAGTAGGAAGAATAACAAAGACAAATATAACCGGGGTATTTCTTGAACTCGGTGAAAAATTATGAAGGAGGGGAATAAAATTACGACTAATTCACCAGTTATTTATGTGATTTCTGACTCTTTAGGCGAAACAGCAGAAATGGTTGCAAGGGCAGTTGCAAGTCAATTTAATTCAGGTAATATGGAAATTAAGCGCTTTCCTTATGTTAATGATACAGAACAAATAGAAGATATTGTGGAGGAAGCTGCAGAACATGATGCAGTAATTGCTTATACACTGGTTTTGTCTGAATTAAAGGAAAAGTTACGAGAAGTTACTTCTGAAAAAGGTATTCCGGCAGTAGATATTATAGGGCCAATGCTTTCTGCGGTAGAAGGGATTGTTTCCGTTCCCCCTAAAATGGAGCCGGGACTTTTAAGGAAGTTGGATGAGCAGTATTTTCGAAAAGTAGAAGCAATTGAATTTGCAGTAAAGTATGATGACGGCAAAGATCCGAGGGGTTTAATTTTTGCAGATATAGTCCTGATAGGTGTTTCAAGGACTTCAAAAACTCCCGTCAGTATGTATTTGGCACATAAAAGGATCAAGACAGCCAATGTACCTCTGGTGCCAGAGGTTGCTCCTCCTGATGAACTTTTTCGGGTTGGGAAAAAGACAGTAGGTTTGACAATTGATCCTGATTTACTGTTTCAAATTAGACAACAACGTTTAAAGAGCCTGGGATTAACTTCCAAAGCCAATTATGCTAATATGGAAAGAATTTTACAGGAACTGGAGTATTCAAGGGAAATAATGAGTCGTTTAGGTTGTCCAGTTGTAGACGTGACCAACAAGGCAGTTGAAGAAACTGCAAGTAAAATAATGGAAATATTCTTTAAGGGGGAGAGTTATGACTAAAAAATATGTTTATAGCTTTAATGAAGGAGAAAAAAGTATGAAGTCCCTACTTGGTGGCAAAGGGGCTAACCTGGCTGAGATGACACGAATAGGTTTACCAGTACCTCCTGGAATTACAATCACAACTGAAGCTTGTAATGCTTACTTTAAAAATGACGGAAACTTTCCTGAAAACTTAGAGGAACAAATTCAAGAAAAACTCTCCTGGCTCCAGGAAAAGACAAAAAAAGATTTTGGCAGTAAAGAAAACCCGTTACTTGTTTCTGTAAGATCTGGCGCTGCAATATCAATGCCGGGAATGATGGATACCATCTTAAATCTCGGGCTTAATGACAATACGGTAGAAGGACTGGCTTTAAATACCAATGATAGGCGTTTTGCACTGGACTGCTATCGCCGGTTTATAGCAATGTTTTCAGATGTTGTTCTTGGAATAGAAAATGCTCGTTTTGAAAGAATTTTAGAAGATATTAAAGAAAAGAACGAGATAGAATTGGATTATCAGCTGACTCCTGATATGTTGGAGAAATTAATTGAAGAATATAAACAGCTTGTTAAAAGAGAAACCAGAAAGGAATTTCCTCAAGAACCTGTAGAACAGTTAACAATGGCTGTACGAGCAGTATTTGACTCCTGGAATAATCAAAGGGCGCGAGTTTACCGCCGCATAAATAAAATTCCTGATGATATGGGAACTGCTGTAAATATCCAGGCAATGGTATTTGGAAATATGGGTAATGATAGCGGTACAGGTGTTGCATTCACCCGCAACCCGTCTACCGGTACAAGGGGCGTTTATGGTGAATATTTAATTAATGCTCAGGGTGAAGATGTTGTTGCCGGCATCAGAACCCCGCAGCCTATAAAGAAATTGGCGGATGACATGCCTAAAATTTATGAGCAGCTGAATGATATTTGTGCTACTTTGGAAGCACATTACCAGGATATGCAGGATATTGAATTTACCATAGAAAGGGAAAAACTATATCTCCTACAAACCAGAACCGGTAAAAGAACAGCTGCAGCCGCCATTAAGATTGCCGTAGATATGGCCAATGAGGGCATAATTACCCAGGAAGAAGCAATTTTAAGAATAGACCCCTACTCAATTGACCAACTGTTACATCCCATGTTAGACCCTGATGCAGAATTAGATGTAGTTGCCAAGGGATTGCCTGCTTCACCCGGTGCTGCTTCGGGTAAGGTTGTTTTTGATCCCAATGAAGCGGAAAGAATGGCTGATGAAGGTAACAAAGTTATTTTAGTAAGGATGGAAACAACTCCCGATGACATCCACGGTATTGTTGCCTCACGGGGAGTACTTACTTCTCGTGGCGGTATGACAAGTCACGCAGCTGTAGTAGCAAGGGGAATGGGTAAACCCTGTGTTTCAGGTTGCGACCAGATAAAAATAGACTTTAGTGCACAGCAATTTTCAGTAGGTGAAACAGTTGTTAAAAAGGGAGATACAATAACAATTAACGGCAGTACAGGTGATGTTATTTTAGGAGAAGTACCTTTAATAGCCCCCGAATTAAGTGATGAATTTAAAACCCTGCTAAGCTGGGCTGATAACTTCCGGCCACTGGGTGTAAGGGCGAATGCGGATACGCCTGCAGATGCTAAAAAAGCCAGGGAATTTGGTGCAAAAGGAATCGGGCTGTGTCGTACCGAACACATGTTTATGGCAACAGACAGGTTGCCGATTGTGCAAAAAATGATCCTTTCCGAAAATGAAGAGGAACGTAAACAATACCTGGAAAAACTTCTGCCAATGCAGCAGGAAGACTTTTACGAAATTTTGAAAGTGATGGAAGGCTATCCTGTTACCATCAGGCTTTTGGATCCTCCGTTGCACGAATTTTTACCCAATGTTGAAGAATTGATTATTGAAATTACTTCTATGAAGTATACCGGAGCTCCCCAGGAGGAAATTAGAGAAAAAGAAAAGCTGCTAAAACAGGTAAAAGCGCTTTCTGAAAGCAATCCAATGCTTGGGCATCGTGGCTGTCGTCTGGGTATTACTTTCCCGGAAATTTATGCTATGCAGGCCAGAGCCATATTCCAGGCAGTTTCTCAACTAGTTCAGGAAGGATATAAAGTTAGACCGGAAATTGAAATTCCTTTAGTGATGCATGTTAAGGAATTAGCACAGCTAAGGGAATTGGTGATAGAAATAGCAAATGAAATCAAGAAGGAAACCGGCACAGATTTCAACTATACAATTGGTACCATGATAGAGGTACCAAGGGCATGCGCTACTGCAGGCGAAATTGCCAGTGAAGCGGATTTCTTCTCCTTTGGTACAAACGATCTAACTCAAACTACCTTGGGTTTCAGCAGGGATGATGCTGAAGGAAAATTTTTACAGGAATATATAGATAAGCAAATTCTTAACAGCAACCCATTTATCACATTAGATAGGGCAGGAGTTGGCAGACTCATGGAAATGGCCGTTGCCAAGGGAAGGTCCACCAGGGAAGACTTGCTGGTAGGAATTTGTGGTGAGCATGGTGGCGACCCGGACTCTATTGAATTCTGTCATTCTATCGGCTTGGACTTTGTCAGCTGTTCCCCGTATAGGGTGCCAATAGCTAGACTTGCTGCAGCACAAGCTGCCCTTAAATAAGACCTGGCCGGGGGGTTAAAGATGTCTATACGCCAGGAAACCGAACAAATTGAAAAGGAAACACTGTCACCCTATGCTACACTGTCTGTAAACACCAGAGGGAGGCTTAAGCCTGAAGAACCTTGTTCTATACGAACTGAGTACCAGAGGGATAGGGACAGGATTATTCACAGTAAAGCGTTTCGGCGTTTAAAGCATAAAACTCAAGTTTTCATATCACCGGAAGGAGATCACTTTCGAACAAGGCTTACACATACATTGGAAGTTTCACAAATAGCACGGACAATTGCACGTGCCTTGAGACTTAATGAAGATTTAACCGAAGCTATTGCCCTGGGTCACGACCTGGGGCATACTCCCTTTGGGCATGCCGGCGAGGAGGCCCTGGATAGTATCTATTCTGAGGGGTTCAAGCATAATCAACAAAGCTTACGTGTTGTAGATGAATTGGAGCAGGGTAAAGGATTAAACTTAACATGGGAAGTAAGAGACGGTATTCTTAATCATACCGGTGACAAAGACCCCTCAACTCTGGAAGGCTGTATTGTAAAAATTGCTGATAGAATAGCATATATAAATCATGACATCGATGATGCCCTGCGGGCAGGTATAATTGTTGAAGAAGACCTGTCTGAATATATCAAAATATTGGGAAAACCGCACCGCGATAGGATAAATACAATGGTTACGGATATAATTGAAAACAGCAGGGGAAAACCGTATATTAAAATGAGCGATAAAGTTCAAAAGGTAACTGATATGCTGCGTTCATTCCTTTTTGAAAATGTTTATATAGGATCCAGGGCAAAAACCGAGGAAAAAAAAGCAATCAGAATGTTGCAGGAACTGTTCTTATATTATACTAAAAACCCCCAGGAGATTCCTGCAATGGAAAAAAAGCAGGTTGGAGATCCTGAAAGATTGGTAATAGATTATATAGCAGGGATGACAGACAGGTATGCAATTGCAACATATCAAAAATTATTTGTTCCAAGTGGTTTTGCTTTACACCAAAATACAGTGGACTGAAAAAAATTAAAATTATAATTATTTTAATGTATAAATTCTATTAATATGGACACAATATAGATGAAAGGGTCACTACTCCTGTTAGGTATCTGGTCAATACCTAAATAGCCTGACCGGCGAAGAGGGTAGTGACCCTTTTCTTTTTTTAACTACTGATTATTTTTTCTAAGTGGCTGAACTATCAGTGGTAACAAAACTCCAATCCATAATGAATATAGAACGCTACCGCCTAACTGCAAGTATCTTAGACATTAACATTCCTCCCGTTAAATCTTGTCATTATTTTTTCCGGTTAATAATATTTATATAACATTTAAAATCAAGCAGGAAAATACGAGATTAAATCGAATGATAATTATGTTTTGCAATTTGCAGGAATTATGAGAAAGGTGGCGAAATAACTCATTAAGATCTTTTTTAGGTGATCAGTAAATGAGTAGCTATATCCCTGATAAAACTATTGAGGAGATCCTTGAAAGTACTGATATAATAGAAGTTATTTCAGAATATGTTAGGTTGGAAAAACGGGGCAAAAACTTTATGGGACTCTGTCCCTTTCATTCTGAAAAAACGCCTTCATTTAACGTATCTCCTGAAAAAAAACTTTTTTACTGTTTTGGCTGCGGCACAGGGGGCGACGTTATTACATTTTTAATGAAGGTAGAAAAATATACTTTTCAGGAAACAGTTGAAACTCTTGCAAAAAGGGCAGGAATTCAGCTATCAATCACGAATACAAATAAAAGGCATTCCAAGAATAAGGATATTTACCATGTAAATGAGATAGCTCAAAGACTTTACAATTATCTTCTGTGGGAACATGAGAGTGCAGCCGAAGCACGTGAATATTTAAAAAAAAGAGGAATAGATAAAAAAACAGCACAAAAATTTGGCCTGGGGTATGCACCTAATTTATGGCAGGGTTTGTTAAACTTTCTTAGAAAAAAAGGTTTTAGTGAAGAACTCATTCTCAGGTCAGGTCTGATATCTAAAAACGATAAAGGTAGACTTTATGATAGATTTCGCCACCGTGTAATTTTTCCTATCTATGATAGAAGGGGGAAAATAGTAGGTTTTGGCGGCAGGCAGCTTTCTGAAGGAAAAGGGCCCAAATATCTTAATAGTCCTGAAACAGAAATTTTTCAAAAAAGTAAAATCTTATATGGTTTCAATTGGGTAGCAGGTGAAATTAGAAAGAAAAACCAGGCTTTAATTGTGGAAGGATATATGGATGTTATAGCCTGCCACCAGTTTGGCTTTACAAATGCTGTAGCATCTCTGGGAACTTCATTTACTGAAGAACACGCCACACTTTTAAAAAGAAATTGTGAAGAAGTTGTTATTGCGTATGATGGAGATGCTGCCGGTATGGCAGCAACCTTAAGGGGAATGAATATTTTACAAAAAGCTGGCTGCAGGGTAAAAATTTTATCATTACCTGAGGGAAATGATCCCGATGATTTTTTACGAAAGGAAGGAAAGGAAGGGTTTTTAAAAGCGCTACAAGAAAATACTTTAAGTCTTATTGATTACAAGTTAAAAGTTGCTTTGCAAAAATATAATATCTTTGATCCTGAAGGTAAAGCTAAAGCATTGGAGTTTATAATAAATGATTTGGCAGTTATTGAAAATGCAGTAGAAAGGCAGCATTTTATCCAGAAGATTGCCTTAAGGCTTCAGATTTCAGAGAATGCCTTACTGGAAGAGCTTTCTAAGACCAGGAAATTGCAAAAATTTGGTACTAAACAGGATAAAAAAGAAAATATAAGGCATAATACAAAAGAGACTTTAAAATCAATAGGTTCAAGGCTTACGCAATCTGAGAAAATATTACTGAAAAATATGTTAGAAAATGAAAAAGTTTTTATTAGAGTAAAAGAAGAAATTGGTTTTAGCCCTTTTAACGAGCAAATTAGAAAAATATTGCAATTTGTTAATGAAGAACTAGAAAAGACTACTCATGGTATAGCCCCGGCAATGTTATTTAATAAGCTTAAACAACAGGATGAAAAAATGGCGTTCTTTATAAGTAGTATTCTGGCAATGGAAGAAAACTTTCCAATTTCTATTGAAGAATGTATAAAAAATGTTAAACTTAATTACTTGCAAAGACAAGAACAAGAATTACTAAAGGAATTATCTGAAGCTGAGCAAAAAAATGATAGCGTGGCTGTTACCACATTAATTCGCCAGCTCAATGAGTTGCAGAAGAATATACAATATCTAAAAGAAAAAACCTTTAAAAACAAATAATCGAGGTAAAGCATATGTCTCTCGGTGGAAGGGGGGATAAAAGGTGCAGGATAACGGAAAAAAGGCTAGGCAGGAAATAAAGAAAAAAGTTAAAGAATTGATTGAACAGGGTAAGAAAAAAGGAATGCTTACCTATAAAGAAATTATAGATGCTCTGGAAGGCATAGAACTCAACCCTGATCAAATTGATGAAATATATGATAACCTAAATTCAATGGGAATTGAAGTTATTCCTGAAGCAGAAGAAAAAGATAAAAAGGATACTGAAGAGGAAATGGATCTGGACATATCCATTCCAGAGGGAGTGGGAATAGATGATCCTGTTAGAATGTACCTAAAAGAAATTGGAAGGGTTCCTCTACTCACTGCAGAAGAAGAAGTTGAACTGGCTAAAAGAATAGAAAAAGGAGATATTTGGGCAAAAAGAAAACTTGCGGAAGCAAATCTTCGTTTAGTAGTAAGTATCGCTAAACGTTATGTAGGTCGGGGTATGCTATTCCTTGACCTTATACAGGAAGGCAATCTTGGTTTAATTAAAGCTGTAGAAAAGTTTGATTATAGAAAGGGTTATAAGTTTAGTACCTATGCTACATGGTGGATACGCCAGGCTATAACCAGAGCCATTGCAGATCAGGCAAGAACAATTAGAATACCTGTTCATATGGTAGAAACTATCAATAAGCTTATTAGGGTTTCCAGGCAGTTACTGCAGGAACTGGGCAGAGAACCTAGTCCGGAAGAAATTGCTAAGGAAATGGATATTCCGGAAGAAAGGGTAAGGGAGATAATGAAAATTGCCCAGGAGCCGGTTTCCCTTGAAACTCCTATAGGTGAAGAAGAAGATAGTCACTTGGGTGATTTTATTGAAGATGAGGATGCACCTGCGCCTGCTGAAGCGGCATCGTTTATGCTGCTCAAGGAACAATTGGAAGGTGTTTTAGACACATTGACTCCCAGGGAAGAAAAAGTTCTGAGATTGAGGTTTGGATTAGATGATGGCCGCTCCAGAACACTGGAGGAGGTAGGCCAGGAATTTGGAGTTACCAGAGAAAGAATAAGGCAGATAGAAGCCAAAGCTCTTCGCAAGTTGCGCCATCCAAGTAGAAGTAAAAAGCTCAAGGATTTTCTGGAATAATTTACATTGTAAATTTAGTGTTGACATGAGCACAAATTTGTTATAAAATATAGCTTGTCGCTGGGAGTTGTTCCTCGGTAGCTCAACGGTAGAGCATTCGGCTGTTAACCGAAGGGTTGCTGGTTCGAATCCAGCCCGGGGAGCCATTTGTTTGGGCCCATAGCTCAGTCTGGTAGAGCCACCGGCTCATAACCGGTCGGTCCCAGGTTCAAATCCTGGTGGGCCCACCAAAACAGAAGTCGGAGGTTAGATGTCAGAAGTCGGATCTGAGTAAAGGAATGTGGCTTGAAGCTAGAGATTTAAGCTTATTTTCAGACCTCTGACTTCAGACATCCGACATCTATTTTGGCCCGTTGGTCAAGGGGTCTAAGACACCGGCCTTTCACGCCGGTAACAGGGGTTCGAATCCCCTACGGGTCACCATTTGCGATATGAGAAGTTCGAGGAACATCACACATCGAACTTCGATTAAGGGCGGTTAGCTCAGTTGGGAGAGCACCTGCCTTACAAGCAGGGGGTCACAAGTTCGAGCCTTGTACCGCCCACCAAAAAACCTCGTCATAAGGACGAGGTTTTTTAATTATAACTTAACTTCACTTCAACTCTTTTCCAGATATTATTTAACGCATTGACAACCTCCGCCGGCAACTTATCTAAAAATTCTTTGCCGCCGCTAACCAGGGCATCTACAACTTCATTTTTGAAAGGTATTTCACCTACATATTCAATTTCCTTGTATTTACATTCCTTCTGTATGATTTCACTCATCTCCGGATTTAAATCAAATTTATTTATACATAATGAAGAGGGGATATTAAATCCTTGAGCGACTTTATGAACCCTTAGAGCGTCATGCAATCCTGATTGTGTAGGTTCTGTAACAATTAAAACCAAATCGACTCCTGTTATTGAAGCTATTACCGGGCAACCAATTCCTGGAGGGCCATCAATAATAATTAGATCATTACCTTCCTTTTGGGCAACACTTTCAGCCTTTTGGCGGATACAGGAAACCAGTTTACCTGAATTATCTTCTGCAATTCCAAGTTCAGCATGGAGCATAGTGCCCCATAAGGTATTGGACATATACCATTTTCCGGCTTTATTTGACTGCAGTGATATTGCATCCTCAGGGCAAACAATTTTACATGCACCGCATCCAGTACATTTTACTTTTTTTATCTCATAACAATCAGAAATAGCATTGAAACGACACTCTTCCAGGCATTTACCGCACTTTATGCATACATTAGGGTTTATCTTTGCTTTTTTTCCACTATAAAAATCTGTCCACATTTGGATCTCGGGATTTAAAATAAGATGCAGGTTTGAGGCATCTACATCACAATCAACAATTACTTTATTAAAGGAAAGCAATGACAAAGCTGCACTTACTGTTGTTTTACCGGTTCCTCCCTTACCGCTAACAATGGCAAGTTGTTTCATTCTTATCGCCCCCACCTAAACTGCCGCATAATTTTATTGTAACATTCCAAAAACCTTTTTTTCATTCCTGGAATTTTCTCTACAATTAAATTTCCTCTGCTGCATTCTGCTGCAATATTTTTTTGAAATGGTATTTCAAGCAATATAGGGATATTTTCCTCTTTGCAGTATTGATACACTTTACCGTCACCCAGGCCTGCTTTATTAATTACTACACCAAAAGGTATCTTTAAGACCCGGACCATCTCTACAGCTAAACGTAAGTCATGCAATCCAAAGGGAGTCGGTTCAGTCACCATGACCACGTAATTGCTACCTTCAATGGCTTCAATTGCAGGACATGAACTTCCCGGAGAACAATCTAAGATGGTTGTCAGGTCAGAACTTATTTTATTTTTGACCTGCGCAATTAATGGTGGTGATTTTGCTTCACCCTCATTTAATATTCCGGATAAAAATTTTATTTTTCCTGAATTTCCTTCCTGAATTTTACCAATAGGACGATAATCTTCATCAATAGCACCTACCGGACAGGCCAGTAAACATGCGCCGCAGCCGTGACATAATTCCGGAAAGTGCATGCTGCTATTTTCTAAGATAAGCAATGCATTAAACTGACATGCTTCCTGGCATTTTCCACACAGAGTGCATTTTTTATCATTGATTACCGGAATGGGAACTTTAGCTTCTGTTTCTTTATCGACATAAGGCTTTAAAAATAGGTGACCGTTTGGAGCTTCAACATCCAAATCTACATACTGGACGTTCTCAGAAAGTGTAGAGGCAAGGTTAACGGCAAATGTTGTCTTACCAGTGCCGCCCTTGCCACTTGCAATGGAGATGATAGGTTTTTCAGTGACCGCCACAGACATGTTCATCACCCATGGGAAGGAGTTTACCTTCAAGGTAAGCGTTCACTGAGTCTTTTACAATTTCTCCTTCACCTAGGAGTACTTCAATACCTACATTCCTAAAGCCCATTAATGGTCGCAACCCCATTCCGCCAACAATGATTGTGTCAACATTGTTTTCATGTAGTAAGTTAACAGGTACCAGACAACCGCCCTGGTGATGTTCAACATTTTGTAGTGTCCATATCTTTTTTATTTCATTATTTTCAATATCTACAATTGTAAAAAGATCACAGTGACCGAAATGACCGGATCTCATAGCTTCTAAGCCGCCGGGAACTTGTGATGGAATTGCTATTCTTTTTGCTGACATGATTTTATCCTCCTTGCAAATTTCTTATTTTTTACCAGTGACCCTTGACGTCAGGGCTTGAGATTTCAGTTAACTGACCATTTTTATACTTTTCGATAGCCTCTTGTACGGTTCCGGACTGACAGTTATAACCTTTGATACCTGCTCTGTTTAAAACGGTAAAGGCTTTTGGGCCAAGATGACCGGTGATAACTGCCTTGCAACCTTTTTTTGCTACGGTATCAGCGGTTTTGATCCCGGCTCCCTGAGGAGCATTGTAATTATCGGAATTATCAATTGCTTCATACTCGCCGTTTTCTGTTTCAAAAATTATTAACCAGCGGGTTCTGCCAAATCGTTGATTTACCTCTGCATCTAAACTATTTCCCATAGCTGAAATTGCAATTTTCAAGTGGACTCACTCCTTTCGGAAAAAAAAGTTTTGGGCATATGCACATTATAAACTAGCTATTTTTAAAAGTCAATAATAAGGAAATGGTATATAAAAATTTTTCTAAATAAACTGTCAATATACAAAATTTACTAATATTTTCTTGGGTAATGGTAAATACTAGAAACAATATTTTTTTTCTAAAATGCAGGAATTTTCACGTCTTTTGAATAAAAATATTATAGTAGAGTTTAAAAAAAGGGGGGACTATTTTGTTTACCAAAAGAATTGAAAAAATGGCAAATTTATTGCCTGCAGGAAAGGTTGTTGCTGATATAGGGACGGATCATGCTTACCTTCCGGTTTATTTGATAAAGAATTCAATAGTTCCCCGTGTAATTGCAGTTGAACTCAATCCAGGTCCCCTGGAGGCTGCAAAAAATACTGTAGCAAAATACGGACTGCAAGGAAAAGTTGAGTTGAGACGTGGGGATGGTTTGAAACCTATAATGCCAGGAGAAGCAGCTGCTGCAGTAATTGCGGGTATGGGAGGAGCTACTATCAACTCCATACTTGCTGAATCGCTGGAAGTTGCTAAAAGTTTAAAGAAAATTATCTTACAGCCTATGAGTGATGCTCATCTTGTAAGGTCTTATTTGCAATCCCATGGTTTTCGTTTAGTAGATGAAGAACTGGTATTGGAAGACAACAGGTATTATGAGGTCTTGGTGGTACAACCAGGGGATTCTTCCGAATTTGACGACATAATGCTGGAGATAGGACCAATCCTCTTTAGTAAAAGGCATCCACTCCTTGCAGGATATTTAGAAGAAAAAATATGTCATTATAAGCAGATTATTGATAGTTTAGATAGAAGTTGTAAAGTAGGTGCTCAGGAAAAGAAACAGTATTTTGAGGAAAAAGTATACTTTTTAGAAAAGGTGATTTCATGTCTATTAGATGTTCCCAGGTAATACAAATTTTAAAAAAGTTGGCTCCGGAAGATTTGGCCCAGGACTGGGATAATGTGGGTCTTCTAGTAGGCAGTTTTAGTAAAGATATAGATAAAGTGCTCGTTACTCTGGATGTTACACCGCAGGTTGTTGATGAGGCTGTGAAAAAAAATGTTGATTTAATATTGTCTCATCACCCGGTGATTTTTAAGCCGCTTAAAAATTTACGGCTTGATAATCCTCAAAACAGAATGCTGGCCACGCTTTTAAAGCATGATATTGCTGTATATTGTGCCCATACCAATTTAGATGTTGCAATAAATGGTGTGAGTGATGTACTTGCTGCAAAAATTGGGCTTTCACAGGTAGAGGTTCTTCAAAAAACGGCAGAGGAGAAGCTTTACAAGCTTGTGGTTTTTGTACCTGAAGACCACACTCAAAAGGTAAGAGATGCCCTGGGAGATGCAGGAGCGGGTTTTATAGGCAATTATTCCCATTGTACCTTTAGAACACCCGGGATAGGAACATTTAAACCGGGGGAAGGAACCAACCCCTATATTGGTGAGCAGGCTAAGCTTTCGGAAGTAAAAGAGGATAGGATGGAAACAATAGTTCCTGAAAACATATTAAGTAGAGTATTGCATGCTATGGTGGAGGCACATCCCTATGAGGAAGTGGCATATGATTTATATCCGGTAGTTCAAAATGGAGTTAGTCAGGGTTTGGGTAGAATAGGCTGGCTGGAACAGGAAACCGTACTTGCAGAATTTGTGCAGTTACTGAAGCAACAATTAGAGATTTCTTTTTTAAAGATAGTGGGTAACTTGGAGGATAAGGTTAAACGGATAGCAGTCTGCGGCGGTTCAGGTGGTTCGCTGATAAGTACGGCCCATAAAAAAGGCGCTCAAGTCTTTATTACCGGAGAAATATCTTATCATGAAGCGCAACTGGCAAAGGATATTGGTCTGGCTCTAATAGATGCAGGCCACTGGGCTACTGAAGTCCCGGTTTTATCTTATTTACAAAAGTACCTTGCTGGAGAGTTAAATGCTGCAGGTGAAAAGGTGGAAATTATCCTGTCTAAAACAAAAACTGAACCATTTCTGTATTTATAGAAATAGGCTTTTTTAGAGAGCCTATTTTTTTCTTATATAAAAATGGAAAGGGGTTTAAATATGAGTCTACAAAAATTGTGGAATCTGCAGAAAATAAGAATAATGTACGAAGAGGTAAAAGAGGAGTATAAAAACTCACCGTTACTTGCAGAGATAAAATCATTAAAAGCGGAGATTGAAAATGCAGATGAAGAAATAAAAAAGTTAAATCAACAGGTAAAAGAAACAGGCAAAAAAGCAAGAAAATGCTATCAGGAAGAGATGGAGATGGAAGAAAAGGAAGGTAAATTAAAAGAAAGATTGTATGGGGGCAATATTTTAAACCCCAAGGAGTTGGGAAGATTACAGGAAAAACTGGCGAAATTGGCTGAAGACAAAAGCAGGAGTGCGGATGAGTATCTTGAGTTATCAATCTTGCAGGAGGATTTACAGGAAAAGATAAATAAACTTCAGGAAGAAGTGGAAGATAAAAAAATGCAATATGCTGCTGCACTTGCTAATTTTCAAAGCTATAAAGAGGAATGCCAGGAAAAGTTAAATCAACTGGCAGAAAAGCATAAAGCTTTAAAAGCAGAAATTGATTCCAAACTTATCGAGAAATATAAAAAGATGTTCGAACGATTTGGGAATACTGTAATTGCTAGAATGGAAGGAAATAGATGCAGCGGGTGTCATATGGAACTATCAATCTCATTACAGGATCAGGTAAGAAAAGGTGAGAGCTTGGTCAAATGTGAAAATTGTGATAGAATATTGTATAAAGGAGAATAGTATCAACAAACAAGCAAGAAGTGAGTGACAGCTGATGTTTGATCCCAAAATGCTTGATGAAATATTAAGAGCAACAATTTCTGAAATAGAAAAAAGTAAGGAGCAGATATTTGATATTGCCGAAAGCGCCCGCAGGGAATGTGACCGAGTTGAGCAGGAATTGCAGAAAATAAAAAAAGAGACTTTGAAAATTATTGAACAAGTTGATTACTGGGAGATGCAAGAAAGGAAAGCTAGAAATTACCTGGCTCATGTCAGTGGAAATTTTAGTCAGTACAGTGAAGAAGATATTAGAAAAGCCTATGAAAAGGCTTTTGAAATACAGTCAAAGGTTGTAATTTTACGGAAAGAGGAAGAGCAATATAAAGAAAAAC
Organism: Clostridiales bacterium; assembly: GCA_020063565.1. GTDB lineage: Bacteria > Bacillota > DSM-16504 > Desulfitibacterales > JAICDB01 > JAICDB01. The sequence goes on from JAICDB010000003.1 coordinate 134,603, forward strand.
GTACTGAGCTTGAGCGCAGTTATAAAAATATGAGAGAAACAGTTGAAAAGGCAGAAAGGCTGGTTGCCCAGGTAGGTGTTGCCTTGACCTACCTTTCAAATAACTTGGATAATATTTGGAACCAGCTGGACAAGCTCCAGCGCAGGCAGGATTGGGGACTTGCAGTAATTAGAGCGCAAGAGGAGGAAAGAAGGCGTATAGCCCGGGGGCTTCATGACGGGCCTGCACAGCAGCTTGCCAATATAGTCTTAAGGACTGAATTTTGTCAGAAACTTTTTAAGGCAAAACCTCAAGATTTGGAAGATGAACTTAAAGAACTTAAGGAATTCGCACGAAACACTCTTGAAGATATACGAAAAATACTCTTTGACTTGCGCCCCATGGATCTTGATGACCTGGGACTGGTAGCAGCTGTAAAAAGATTTTTAAGCAAGTTTGAGGAAAGTACCGGAATTGCTACGGAATTTAAGGCAAGCGGTAACGAGCAAAGGTATACTCCAGGACTTGAAGTGGCACTTTTTAGAGTAGTTCAAGAAGCGTTAAATAATGTTCGTAAACATTCTAAAGCAAGGAATGTGTCAGTAATTTTAGAACTTGCTCCTTTGAGTTTAAATGCAATTGTCAAGGATGATGGATGCGGTTTTGATACTGAAGCGGAACTTTCCGATCAGCAGTTTGGTCTCAAGGGAATGCATGAATGGGCTGATCTTTTGGGAGGAGAGCTAAAAATTACCTCACGAGTTGGTAAAGGAACACGGGTAGCTGTGAGCATTCCTATTGACAGGGAGTGATATTATGGATCTTATAAAAGTCATACTGGCAGATGACCATCCATTAATCCTGGAAGGACTTAGAAAGATAATTGACCTGGAAGCTGACATTGAAGTTGTTGGGGTTGCCTATAACGGTTTGGAAGCTGTAGAAATGGTTGAAAAGCACAGTCCGCACGTTGTACTTCTGGATATCAATATGCCTGAATTTGATGGAGTTAAGGCATGCAATGAGATTATGAAAAAGAACCCCCAGACTAAAGTTATTGCACTTACAGTCTGCGATGAAGAGGACAAAATCATGCAAGTACTGCAGGCCGGAGCAAAAGGATACTTTTTAAAGGATGTAGAACCTGAAAAATTAATAGATGCTGTGAGAAATGTTGTCAAAGGCCAGTCATTTATTCACCCGCGAGTAGCAGATAAAATACTCAATCAATTCAATGATTTGATGGAAGCTAAGAAAAAAGAAAAGGATCATCCCTTAACAATAAGAGAAATGGAAGTAATTGAACATATTGCGGAAGGGTTGACGAATAAGGAGATAGCAGACAAGCTTTACATAAGTGAAAAAACTGTAAAAAATCACATCACAAATATTTTACGAAAACTAGGACTTAGGGACCGTACCCAGGTAGCGCTTTGGGCTATAAAGAAAAAGGTCATCTAGGTCTCCGGTCCTTTAAATTTAGGACTAATATCGATCTAAAGACGGGAATCTTGACCGATTCCCGTCTTTTCTTTTAGGGGTTACAATATAACCAACAAAGATTGAAGGAGGTATTTGAATGTTAACTTTACTTAAGAAGCTCTGGACTGAAGAAGAAGGACAAGGATTAACCGAGTACGGGTTGATTTTGGGATTATTAGCTGTAGGAGTAGTTGCCATTCTTGTTACTATGGGGGGTAGTCTAACAACTATCTTCCAAGAGATTAGTGATAAATTAGGAGTGGGGGCAGGTAAAGTGCCTCAGTGATTCATAATTAATGGAATCTCGGTATGTTGCTCTATAGTGATTTCTTACTAGATGAAAATGGACAGGTTTCAACCTTATTTCTCTTCGGACAAAGCGTATTTGAACTCTACCAAAATTTTATGGACATGCTCACTGAAGCAGGTATTGGATAAATTACAGAATAGTTAAAAGACCCTACTTTTAAGGTAGGGTCCATTTTTAGGCAGGTGTTTGAAATGTTGAATATTTTGGCTGATATAATATTACTTATTCTTTTAGGTCTGTGCCTTTATACGGATATCAGGGAAGGTAAGATTTATAACAAATTTATATTTCCCGCATTTGTAGCTGCCCTAATTTTGGCTTTAATGATAGAAGGAATTTCCGGGTTGAAGATTTCCCTTATGGGAGCCGCAACCGGACTAGCTGTTATGATTCTTCCTTATTTTTTAGGCGGAATGGGCGCCGGAGATGTGAAGCTGCTCATGGTTATCGGGGCGTTAAAGGGAGCGGAGTTTACCTTTCAGGCAGCACTGGCAACATTTATTGTTGGTGGCGTAATAGCAGCTGCATTCATAACTTACAGGCGCCAGTGGAAGCAGACCCTCTCAAGGTTAAAGGCATTCTTTACTGTTTTACCTGCCTATAAAAACGGTAATTATGGCGCCGCTGCCATTGATGGTGACTATTCATTTCCCTACGGAATTGCAATAACTGCAGGCACGCTGATTGTGTTTTTAATGGGGTGATATTATGCTCCGGTTTTTTAGAAGACAAAAGGGTCAGGCACTCGTGGAAATGGCGCTGGTACTTCCTATTTTGATTATGCTCATTTTTGGAATTATAGAATTCGGAAGAATTTATCATGCACATCTTACACTGACCAGTGCCACCAGAGAAGGGGCACGGCTTGGTGCTGTCGGAGGAGATGTTGATTCAATAGAACAAAGGGTAAAGGAAAGTGCATTTGGCCTTAATCCTGATTTAATTACAGTAAACATTACAACGGCAGCAAGAGGAAATCCCCTGGAAGTGGAAGCAACATACCCGCTGGAAATTTATACACCCGTTTTTTCCCAACTCCTCGGAGAAGCATTTCAGGTCAAGGGCAGTACAACTATGAGGGTGGAATAAAATGAAAAAACATTCCTTGCTGGATGATCAAAAAGGCGCTGTAGCAGTCATCTTAGCTCTATTAATGGCTGCTTTGGCGGGTTTTTCTGCACTGGCGCTTGATTTGGGAGGGGTATATCTAGAAAAATATGCCTTAAGTAATATAGTTGATTCAGCTGCCCTTGCCGGGGCGCAGGAAATTCCTCAAGACTTTTTAGAGGCAGAAAAAAAAGCAGAAGAGTATGCTTTATTGAATGGTGCAAAAAGTAAAGAATTAAAAATTACAACTGACTCTACTAACAATACGATAACTGTTCTGGCAGAACGAACAGTACCTTTTAATTTTGCAAAAATTTTAGGTTTTACTGGTACCAAAGTAAATGCTAAGGCTGTTGCAGGAGTAGGGACAGTGGGGAAGGTTAAAGGAATTGTTCCCTTTGGAATACAGGAACAGGAACTGGAATTTGGAAAGCTTTATGATTTGAAAGTAGGTGCACCTCCCGCCTTTGGAGCAGGAAATTTTGGGGCACTTGCCCTTGGAGGGAAAGGCGCTAATCGCTACAGGGACAACATCAAATACGGTTATCAGGAATGGGTTGCAATAGGGGATATTCTTGAAACTGAGAGCGGGAACATGTCCGGGCCTACCATGCAGGGTGTAAATTACAGGATATCTCAAGAAAACCACTCTCCCTGTACACCTGATAATTTCAGGCGTGATTGTCCCCGCCTGGTAACGGTACCTGTATATGAGCCACTTGGAAACAAAAATCATATTAAGGAAGTCAGAGTAAAGGGTTTTGCCGCATTTTTAATTAAAGAAGTGGCCGGTCAAGGTAATGAAAGTAATGTTAAAGGATATTTTATTGAAACTATAGTTCCGGGGGAAACCAGTGAAACTGCCGGAAATTATGGCTTAAGGGCTGTTAAATTATCACAATGAGGCTAGAAGGGGCGACAAAGCCATGATAAGTAAAAAGTTACTTGCTTTTGCAATCATTCTTAGTTTATTAACAGCAGGTTCCGTATACTACTACCTGCAGAATTTGGAAGAAAGTTTTGATACAACAGAATATGTAAATGTATTTGCTGCCGTTAAAGATATCCCGCCAGACACTAAAATTGCCAGGGAGATGTTTACAGAAAAAAAAGTTCCGGTGGAGTATGCTCATCATAACTCGGTGATAGATATTGTGCAGGTTGAGGGAAAAATTATCAAGGTTCCCCTGGTTGCCGGAGAGACTCTCTTAAAAAGTCATATAGCCGGAGAAAGAGGGGAAGACGGGCTGGCATATACCGTCCCGGAAGGAAAAAGGGCCATAGCAGTTGCTGTAAATGAGGTTTCGGCAGTAGCTAACATGGTTTTACCTGGAGACAGGGTGGACATAATTGTCACCTTGGATTTAGAGGAAAAGAAAGCAGATGATTCGGAACAAGGGATTACAAAGAACGGTTTTTTACTACAAAACCTGGAAATTCTGGCCGTAGGTTCGCGTATGAAAAGAAGTTCCAATGGTAAGGGAAATGAGATCAGTACCGTTACTCTGGCTGTCAATCCGGAAGATGCACCGCGCCTGGCATTGGCTTCTGAACGGGGAACCATCAGGATGCTATTGCGTTCACCTGTAGACGATGAGATTAAAGATTTCGCTCCCGTACGTTTACAAGACTTGCTGGAAAGAAGGTGAAAAGATGCCTATTAAAATCCTCATAGTGGACGATATTGCTGAAACGAGGGAAAGCGTCAAAAAACTGCTCTCACTTGACGGTGAACTATCTGTGGTAGGAGAAGCTGCAAATGGTGAAGACGCGCTGAAGATGGTTAAAAAGAAGAAACCGGATATTGTCTTAATGGACATCAATATGCCGGATATAAATGGCTTGGAGGTAACTGAAAGGATTACGGTTCGCTACCCCGATTCTGCAGTAATAATGATGACTGTCCAGGGAGAAATAGAGTACATGAAAAAGGCAATGCTTGCAGGCGCCAGGGACTATATTACAAAGCCCTTTTCTGAGGAAGAGTTGATAGGTGCCATCAAAAAAGTCTATAGACTGGAACATAGAAAGAAAAATAAAGGCGCTGTTGAACAGGTGGGAAGGGGAGAACCTCAGATTGTAACACTTTTCAGTACGAAAGGCGGCGTAGGCAAAACTATCCTGGCAGCCAACCTGGCAGTAAGTCTTTATAATATGACCCATAAAAAGATAATACTGGTGGATTTGGATCTGCAGTTTGGAGACCTGGCTGCTCTGTTAAATATTATGCCGAAGCAAACCATTTCACATCTTGTACAGGAAACGGGAGAGATGGACCTGGAGCTTGTTGAAAGTTATACCGTTAAGCATACCAGATCAGGAGTTGATTTGCTGGCTGCACCCCTTCGCCCTGAGTATGCCGAGTTAGTTAATTCCCAACACGTAGAAAAGATTTTGAAAATTTTAAAACAGTCCTATGATTATATAGTTGTAGATACATCTGCAACCTTTAATGAAATAAACCTTACAACCCTTGATCTTGCCAATCAAATTTTATTGGTTAAATGCCTTGATTTATTGACTGTAAAAAATGCCAAAATAGCGCTTGAGGTTTTGGAATCATTACAATACAGAGAAAAAGTGCAGCTTATATTTAATAAGGTTAGCAAAGAGGGCGGCTTAAGGATAGAAGACGTTGAGAGGACTGTGGGTGCAACGGTTTCCCATCAGCTACCTGTAGAAGATAAAGTGGTATTAAATTCCGTAAACAAAGGTATTCCATTCGTCCTATCAAATCCCACTGCCAGAATATCCCAGGGGGTTGAACAATTATCCTGGACAGTAATTAAAAAAGGTAAAAAAGGCCAGGAGAAGAAAGGTTTCCTGAAAAAAATATTACACCGCTAAAGGGGTGATTGGATGTCCCTTTTACAAAGACTTGAGCAGCAGGATGTTAAGAAAGGTACCGTAGAAAGGAAAAAAAGTTTTCTGGAGCAAACCGGCCCGGACCCCTATGTGGAATTGAAAATTAAGTTACACCAAAAAGTTATTGAGGAAATAGAAAAATTAGACCCTAAAGAAATGGAAGGAGATAATGCTTCCGGTGAAGTTAAGAGGATTACGATGGAACTTCTGGAGCAAGAGGGAAGTTATATTCCGCGGAGTGAAAAGCACCGGATAGTAAGGGAAATTATAGATGAGGTTATCGGATACGGGCCCATTACCCGCCTCATTGATGATCCAACAGTTACTGAGATTATGGTTAACGGTCCTTCGCAAGTTTATGTGGAAAGGAACGGCAGACTTGAAATTACTCAGATTAAGTTTAGAGATGATGAACATGTCCTGCAGATTATTGAAAAAATTGTTTCTCCCCTTGGCAGGCGAATAGATGAAAGTATGCCGATGGTTGATGCCAGGCTTCCCGACGGATCGAGGGTCAATGCGGTTATACCTCCTGTGTCCTTAAACGGACCTGCTCTCACCATCAGGAAATTTTCTAAAGATCCCTTTAAAATTTCGGATTTAATTCGTTTTGGCACACTTACCCCGGAAATGGCAAGGTTTTTGGAGGCCTGCGTGCGTGCCAAAATAAATATAGTTGTTTCAGGAGGAACAGGCTCAGGTAAAACTACTTTCCTGAACTGTCTTTCAGCTTATATACCGAAAGAAGAAAGAATCATTACAATTGAAGATGCTGCTGAACTCCAGTTACCCCAGCCCCATGTTTTAACACTGGAGACAAGGCCGGCGAACATTGAAGGAAAAGGTGAAATTACCATGCGGGATCTTGTTAAAAACTCCCTGCGAATGAGGCCTAACAGAATTGTAGTTGGAGAGGTAAGGGGCGGTGAGGCATTGGATATGTTGCAGGCAATGAATACGGGTCATGACGGTTCCCTCACAACGGGACACGCGAATTCCCCGAGAGATATGCTCTCCAGGCTGGAAACCATGGTTTTGATGGCGGGGATGGAACTACCCATTCGAGCCATTAGGGAGCAAATAGTTTCAGCAATTGATCTGATAGTACAAACTTCAAGATTTAAGGACGGTACGAGAAAAGTTACTCATATTACAGAGGTGCAGGGCCTTGAAGGTGACACCCCGGTCTTGCAGGATATTTTTCTCTATAACAGTGAAGGTTTTGATAATCAGGGCAGGGTAAAAGGTACCCACATGGCTACCGGGATCAGACCTAAATTTTTAGACAAGCTTAAAGGATCCGGAATCAGTCTATCCGATGATATTTTTCAGCCTTTTAAGAGCTTTGGATTAGGGGGTTAAAGATTTGCTGGCGATAATTATAGCTGTTCTTGCAGCTGCTACATGCTTAACCATTATTCTTATTATCCATCACTTACTAACCATAGAAAGAAGATATTTAAACTGGAGAATGCAGCAATTTGTCAGACAAAATGAAAAGAATGAGAGAATTAAGATCAGCTGGAAGGAACTACTGACCTGGGCAAGTAAAGTATTTGAGACAAGGGGAGCTGCAAAAAAATTTGAAAAGGACCTCATTAAGGCAGGGATACCTTTAAAAGGAGAGGAATTTTTAACATTAAATATCTTAGCCGGTTTAGCATCAGGGGTTATTATGTTTCTTGCCAGTCAAGACATTTTAAAGACAATACCTTTTGCAATCTTAGGATTTTTATTACCTCGCATTCTTTTAAACGCTAGGATAAAAAAGAGAGTAAAAAGATTGGAAAATCAAATTGGAGATGCCTTAACCGTCATGGCAAATTCAATGCGAGCAGGTTTTAGTTTTTTGCAAGCAATGGAAACAATAAGCAAAGAAATGCCTGACCCAATTGCAGGTGAGTTTAAAAAAACACTGCGAGAAATAAGTTTAGGTACCCCTACTCAAAAAGCAATGCTGGCCATGAGTGAAAGAATAGGAAGTGAAGACTTGGATTTGGTGATTACGGCGATACTTATTCAAAGACAGGTTGGAGGAAACCTTGCCGAGGTTCTGGATAAAATTTCCGAAACAATCAGGGAAAGACTGAGGATCAAAGCTGAAATAAAGACCCTTACAGCTCAGGGAAGAATATCAGGGATAGTTATCGGGAGCATGCCTTCCGTATTGGGAGTCGTTCTTTTTGTAATAAATGCTGACTATATCATGACCTTATTTACACATAATATAGGGATAATGCTGGTAGTTGCAGGTGTTATCTCGCAAATCATAGGATTTATTTTAATCCGCAAAGTAATTCAAATAGAAGTGTAAGGGTGAAAGACATGAAATTTTTATTATTTTTTCTTGTCTTTGCAACTACTTTAATTTTACTGGTTTGTTTATGGCAAATAGTAACAAGCAACCGCCGTAAAATTACGGAACGCTTAAATTTACTTTCCCGGGATGAGAAACAAGAAGATAATGATGAACTCAGTAAGCCCTTAAAAGAAAGGGTTTTAGAGCCATTTTTGGATAAACTTTCTCAATATTTATCCCGGCTAATGCCGAAAACACAAAGACAAACTTTAAGAAATAAGCTTGCTCTGGCCGGAAATCCATTAAATTTAAAGGCCCATGAATTCATGGCGCTGCAATATGCTGCTGCAATTTTTTTCTCCATAATTTCTGGAGTGATTATTTGGCTTCGGGGAATGGAAACTAAAATTGTATTAATATTGATTTTAGCAGGTTTTGCCGGATTTAAACTACCTGTAGTATTTTTAAAAATAAAATCACAAAAAAGGCAAAAACAAATTGCTCGTGAGCTGCCCAATATCATCGATCTCTTAACGGTAAGCATGGAAGCCGGTCTCGGTTTTGATGCTGCCCTGGCAAAGGTTACAGTTAAGGCAAAGGGTATTTTATCCGATGAATTTAGAAAAGTTTTACATGAAATTAAGATGGGTAAGTCTCGCAGGGAAGCGCTGAAAGATCTTGTTAAACGCACCGAAGCCGAAGAACTGTCAAATTTTATTAGTGCTGTCCTCCAGGCGGATGGTCTCGGTGTAAGCATGACACAGATTCTTAGAATTCAATCGGAACAAATGCGCAGGAAGAGACGGCAAAGGGCAGAGGAGGAAGCAATGAAAGCTCCCATTAAAATGCTGTTCCCCATGGTATTCTTTATCTTTCCTTGTATCTTCATTGTTCTGCTCGGGCCGGCGATAATTAAAATTTTTACACAACTTTTTGCAAATTAATCTTATTTTATTGATACGGGTGATTATATATGAAATTGATAAACTACACTAGTAATACGGTCCTTGCCTCAAAGGTGGAATTTGCAGATAATTTTTTGAGCAGACTAAAAGGCTTAATGGGGAAAAATGAAATGTTGCGGGGCGAATGTCTTATAATAACTCCTTGCAACAGTATCCACACCTGCTTTATGAAGTTTCCTATTGATGCAATTTTTTTAGATAAAAACTGGCAGGTTGTCAAGGTGGTAAAATATCTCAGACCATGGAAATTTGTTGCCCCTGTCAGAAATTCGCAGATTGTTGTAGAATTTCTTGGAGGAACATTAAAAGGCCGGGAATTTAGGGTAGAGGAAGGAGATAACCTGAGGCTGACGACTTGATTGTTTTCAAAAAGACGTTATAATATTATTATGAGCAAAGTTTGTGCCTGTAGCTCAGCTGGACAGAGCACCGGACTTCGGATCCGGGTGTCGTGGGTTCGAATCCTACCAGGCACGCCACTTACCGTTCATTTCTTTTATCCGAATGCAAAATGTTTTGGAGCAGCACAGGATACAAAATTAGTATAATACATATATACTTCAGTATATATGGTTGGTGCAAAATTTATATAAGTGAATTTGCATTGTTTAAGTAAATATGTTATAATTATTTGTGCACTTAAAAAAAGAATATTGCATTTGAGCAAACCGGATGGTCGCGTGCCTTATGGCATGAGGAAAGTCCGAGCTCCGTAGGGCAGGGTGCTGGATAACGTCCAGTGGAGGTGACTCTAAGGAAAGTGCCACAGAAACAAACCGCCCGGCACTTAGCTTACCATTCAAAACGTAAATAGTAAGTTTAACTTTCTTAATTATTAAGTAGTAATAACTTACTATTACAACCTTGCGTGGTAAGCTAAGTGCCGGGTAAGGGTGGAAAGGTGAGGTAAGAGCTCACCAGCAGCCTTGGTGACTTGGCTGGCTCGGTAAACCCCACCTGGAGCAAGACCGTATAGGGGAACAGATGGAGTGGCCCGCTCCGTTCCCGGGTAAGGTCGCATGAGCTTACTGGCAACAGTAAGCCAAGATAGATGACCATTCACGACAGAACTCGGCTTACAGGTTTGCTCGAATGCGTTTTATGCAAGGTTGTGAATATTCATGTATATTTACAACCTTTTTATTTTGCCTAACTCTTCTTAAAAAATCACGTATAAAGGAGTTAGCAACCGATTTCTGTAACCAGCTTGAGTATTCACTTTTTTAAAGGTAATTTTATCAAAGGCAGCTCAAGAAATTTATTCTAGAATTATAAAAAAATTACTACTCGGTAACAATGTGTCATTTTGTTTAATTAGCCGTAATTGGGTACATTTTTGGGTTTGGTTGTTGGTTTAAATTATGTCAATAATAAATTTTTAAAAAAAGTGTTAAAAAAATCCACGGGAACTATTATGGGACCTGCTGAGTTTAGCGGTCCGTCGCTAGCAGAAGTACTCGAGCTTGCCGGAGGAATTACCCCATGACTTTATCTTATGACCAGGCAAGCGGAAAAATTATGACCTACACTGAAAATGGAGAACCTTTGCGTATCGATACATTACAAGTTATCCTGGCGACCCTATCCTCAGATGAAAAATTAAGTGAAGGTTTACCCAGAATAGTTTTTATAGGGGATAATACCCCCTTAACAGATGGGCATTTCTGGGTAAAAAGTGTGGCCCAAATAAAGATTGTTCCGGCTGTGTCTGAATGGAAACTAAAGCTGAGCGGTATTGAAGAGGCAGAAATCGATCGCTCCACGTTTGAAAGTGCCGCAACCTGTCCTGACACCCCGCATCCCGGTCAAAAATATGAGTTAACAGACAAAAAAGGTAATAAAGTGACCTATGAGGGTATTCCCCTGTGGGTTTTAGTTTCAACTGTTACAAGGGCTGGAAAAAAAGCAGGAAGAAAATTTATATTTCAAGACAAATAATATTTATTGTGAAAAGCCTTTACTCTCTGTAAATAATTTAAGTGTAACAAGAGGCGAAGATAAGGTGCTTTCAGATATAAGCTTTGATCTTTATCCGGGAGAAATTGCTGCTGTCATGGGTGATAATGGTGGTGGAAAGGGTCTCATTTTCCAGAACCCTAATCACCACATTTTTGAAACTAGCGTTATGAAAGAAGCGCTGCTGGCCTGCAGTATTCTCAGGAAAGATGATTATTCAGTTGCTGAACTAGAAAAATTGTTGTGTGAGTTTGGACTTTTACCGTATAAAGAAAAAATACCCCAAACCTTAAGCATGGGTGAAAAAAAACGACTAACCATGGTTTCCGTTCTTGCCTGTAAGCCGGATATACTCCTTTTAGATGAACCCCTTGCAGGACAGGATTTGGAAAATGTTAAGTTACTCTTTAAAAAGCTTAGAGGTTATTGTGGAACGAAAAAATCTGCTATTATTTCCTGCCATAATCCGGAGAAAGCATTTAAATATTGCGACAGAATTCTTTTCCTGGATAAAGGAAAGTTAATGTTTGATGCTCCTCCCGATAGGGCAAAGGCACTTTTACTAAAATTGGGGCGCAGTGAATACCTCCCACCCTAAAAATGAAAATGTAAATAAGGGAGATGCCTTTAATGAAAAACACCAGCAGTATTTATTCAATGACGAATTTAGAGCAGGAACTGCCCGGAATAAAATATGTGCCGGGATCATCAGCTGTCCATTGCATTCATCCGCTGGCTAAACTGGCGATATTAATATTTTTTAGTATAACTGTTTTTACAACCACTAATCCTCTAGCCGGATTAATTCTTGCAACCTTACTTTTTACTGCTTACCATTTTGGAGGCCTTGGGGTATCCTTTTTTTCACATAACAATACCTTTTCCCGGGTGAACATGGGGTCGGTATCAAGAATGGAAGCGCAAATTTGCCCAATATCCATGGCTGGTTCCCCAATTGTTGATTCTTCAAAATCTATACCATATAGAAGATGGCTCTTAACTGTACAGTAATTATCAACAAAGATAAAATTTTTTAGAATGGAATCCCCTTTTATGATACACTTCCAAATTTTTTATTTATCTTAAAACCGAGTTTATTAATAAATTTTTGTGTATTTTCCATTTTTATCTCCTAAAATTTTTGATGGTATGGATATATATTATAAAACTTATGCGATAGGGATGGAATAATTTAGTTAATTTTGAAGGGTTTTCATATTCTACAGAGAAAGTCTATTTGATAGACGTTATTAAGAGATGAGAAGTATACGCGGCCAACGAGAAGAGACCTTCAGGATAGTGTGGACAGGCTGGCGTGGGAGTAAGGTGGACTGTTTGAAAAGAAATGGTTATCACAGGAAATGAACATGTAGTAGTTGTGGGCCATTTTAATAATATGGGCTACTTTAAAAGAAATTTTATAATTCGAGCTTTAGATTATATTAGTGCATTGTTTTTCGCAAATATCTTATACTCGATATTTTTCATTGTTGGTAGTGTCTTTTATGGACAACTTATAGAGTTTTATTATTTTAAGGATACTGACAATGGAGTTGGCATTTTTATTCCTTAATTTTAGGTTTCGCATTATTCGATTTCATTGTAAAAAAACAGGATGTATAAGAAATGTTATCTAACTGGAGTTTCGTAACGACGTCCCAACTAAAAAGAAATTAAGTCTAGTTAATGTGCAAAGCAAAATAATACCATTGAATTGAAGTCTGAAGACTGTTTACTAAAACTGCCTGTTAAATAGATGAAAATATTTAAGACTACCCCCTATTTGTACCGTAACCAGTTAAAAATCGCTCGTGTATATATATTATATAGTTGCGGATAAAAGGGGGTTTTTTAATGTCTAATTTATATGTTTGGTTTCCCAACGGAAAGGAAAGGAGAGACTTTGTTAAAGAACTTTTAGAGATAGGACCGATTGTACCAAAAAGTGAAAGTCTTAAAGCTTTAAAAGAAACGGAAAAGCTTAAAAAGGATTTAATACTGTATTTAGATATGCTGGATGAAGGAAAAACAAAAAGTCCATATTATGAGCTGCATAAATTGTTTTATATGGGAATTATTCCGGATGTTAAACAGAAATTAAAACCGTGGGCGGAATTGGAGGTTTTTAAAAAGGGATTTAGACGAATTTACACGCAGAAATCATACTTTTTCCGCTCCGGCTACTGGCTGATACTTCAATTTAGAGAAAACAAGGCAGGTAGAGAAAAACGCCAATGGGTATTAGAAAGAATACCAAAAGCAAGATTGGGGCTGAATGTGCCTATTCCCATGGAGGTGATTTGTAAGCAAAAATTAGATTGGGTAAGAAAGGTACTTAAAAATGTCACTATAGAACAGCCGTATAAATCAAAGGACTTAGGAAAGGCTTTAAAGTATTTGAATCGAGTTAAAGAATATGCACCACAGTTATTCAAAGGTGAAAATGTTTATCTCTGGGAACAACTTGGATGGGCTTATAATGCGTGGGGTGATATTGAAAAAGCTGAATACTGTTTAAGAACCCAGGCGAGTTTTCAACCCGGATGCAATGACGCTTTTTTAAACTTAGGTGTATTTTTTGCTGAAAGGGGACTGTGGAAGAAAGCAATTGCTGCTTACGTGGAAGGATTAAAGGTTAACCCAAAAGATGAATTTATTTATTTTAATCTTGCTGCACTTTATCGAGATGAAGGAAAAAGGGATTATGCCTTAAAAATGCTGAACAACGCAATTATAGAAAATCCGCAGCGGGGTCTGAATTATAAATTAAAAGGTGATATTCATCATGACGCGGGAGAGTACGAAGCAGCTCTCAGTAATTATAAAAAAGCTGTAGAACTGTTAGATGACGGTTGGGAAAGTATTAAGATTGAATGTTATTAAAAATGGCATCAATTTACAAAAAGTCAAATGAATTTCAAATGGCTGCCAATGTTCTTGAAACTGCTTATAACATTGAAAATAGCAATACTCAGGTGCTAATTCAACTGGCTTTACTCTATGCTAAAAATCTTAATCAATGGAAAAAAGCAAAAAAATATGCTGAACAGGCTTTAGACTTTGACCCTTATTGTTCTAAAGCTTGTTTTATTCTTGCAGAATATTATGAGCTTATTGGAGAAATTGAAAAAACAAAATGGTATTTAAAAAGAGGAAAAAGGATGAACTGATCTGTGGAAAATAAGCTGTGAGCATTCGACCAAATTCGACATATTCACCAAAGGAAGTAATGATACTTTTAGAGTATATGTTATTAATGACAGAGGAAATTGGGAGTTTTTTTTATTTTCAGACAAAAAAGTGGTTTGAAATGAATAAAAAAATAATTTTAGAAGCTGCAAAAATAGGGAATTGCACTTGAAACAGACCTGTAAAAGAAAGGAGAGAAAGTTAATGACCAAAAAGCCAATGACAACAGCGGAGGAAGTTCGAGAAATGCTAATAGAAGAATAGATGGAGGACGATGGCTTAACGCGGGAAGAAGCCGAAAAGATAGTGGACGCTTTTATGTAGCGGAACATGCTGTTAAAGCGCATTCTATTGCTGGGTAAACCGTTTATGAGGTTAACAACCCCAAGCTATTTAGGGACGCTATTGTCGAAACTAAAAAGAACAGGGGTATTTGTGGACGCATATGACGACTACAGCAAGGTTAAAAGCTGTTTTTACTGCCTGACGGAAGTGCTGGGGTGGTGGTGAAAAAAGACGGGGATAATGTTTCCGTTTTTAAAAATCCAAGGACGGCGCCGAAAATAGAAGCAAAATTGTTAGAGATGCAGTGAAAAGAAGTAAGGAAGGTATTAACTTTGTCCACCTTGAGGACGTAATTCTTAAAGAACTTTAGTAAATCCATATTTAAGGAGTTATACTATATGACTATTGCTGAAATCAATGGAAAGTTAAATCCACAAAGTCCTAGTGTTTTAAATTCTGAAGACATTTTAACCTCAGATTTTTTTGGAACAATAAAATACCTGAAACCAGAGAAACTTTTAATCCCTTTTTTGAAGCGCTCAATAAATGTATCAAATGAAAAAATTGCAATTAATAAAATAACAGATTTTAAAATATATTTCTGGCCTAAATTTTTTCAAAATAGGGAACCAGACATTGTTTTAGTTTTGAATAGAGAAGAAGTAATTACAGTGATAATGGTAGAATGTAAACTTTATGCCGGGAAATCAAATATAGATATTAAAGATCCTAATTTAGAATTTACAGGAGATCAACTTGCTGATCAATTTCTTCTATTAAGAAATAAAGAGTTAATAAAAAAAGAATTTAATATTTCTTCTGATTATGAATGGTTTAACTTGTATATAACTGCTAACGCTAATTTTCCAATGGAAGATATTGAAGAATCTATACAAAAATTAAAAAATAAGGGGTTTAATGAAGATTGTTGCAGATCTAAATTTTATTGGAACAACTGGCAAAACGGGTATGAAACGGTTTTAGAAATACTGAATAAATTGAATGATAAAAAAAACGTAGAATATTTGCTTCTTGATGATTTAAAAAGTTTGCTAGAAAAAAAGCGGTTATTTTACTATAGAGGTTTTAAAAATTATAAACTGCAGAGAAAAGAAATTTTTAAGCAGAATAAAATCTTTTGGATGATTGATTGGTGGAATTATAATAAGCCAAATATTAAACATGATGCAAAAAATATCATGTGGGAAGAGCATAAGGAGGAGGTTAAATGATTGTTACTGGTCAAGATATCGCTGAGTGTATAGAGTTTATGAAAAAAGTATATTCTGAAAGTGCCGAGCTGATAAAAACTGTTGAGGAAAGTTTTAAAGTAAAAAAGTGGTATCATCCAACAAATTCTACAACTGTCTATAAGGATAGTTCAGCATCTTTAAATAATCCAGGGGCATGGATGCCTAAGTATCTTTTCAGATATTTTACCAAAAAGAAAAAAAGTTATGACGAGGTTTTAGGAATAACTATTACATATGATTGGGACTTTCATGAACTAAATTTTGAAGAGCCTATGATTTGCTGCTCTAGAATAAAACTTAATGAAAAGATTAAGGATTGTAATGCAGCGTGGTTTGTTCTGGGCGGGTTTAGAAAGTATTGTGAAAAAATCACTTACTTTTCATCGAATTTATATAGTGATTCAGTTATAAGAAGTGAGTGCGTATGGAATGACCCTTATATTGAAAACGGGGTGGCATCAGGTTTTTATTTACCGCTTGTATCCGTTAAGAATTCAAAAGACGTAGATAACTATATTATTGAACCTCTTTTAAAATTATCTGAAGGCAGTCTAGATGAAGCTCAGAAATTAATTAAAGAAAAAGCAATAAATTTGATAGTTTAACGTATCGATTTCTGCTTACGAAAGAAGTTATATTTTTACACTCTTCTGGATAAAGCGACTGCTTTGGCAGAGGATCTTCGACAACTGACATTTTCTGTTAAAAGAAAAGCAGTATTAAAAAGACTAACAATATCAATGTTTTAAATATTAAAAAAATGAAAAAGAAATATAGAAAAATTCTAATTACACGGATAAAATTATCAGCGAATGAAATGAATTAGAAGAGGTGCTTAATTTTATTTTGAATATGTTATTTTTAATATAGTACAGAAATAATTATTGGCATATTATAGCAAATATGATATTTTTATACCACTAAGATTTGTACTAAGTAAAAAATAACGAGAGATGAGCATAATTGGGTAATTCTTTAAGGTAAGAAAGGAAATACTGGTTGCTTACAAGATTTAATAAAAAAAAATTAAATAAAATTAAAAATTATGCAGATCAGGACCTAAAAAAGGGCATACGAACCCCAAGGTAAGCCAGTATTTTTTAAAAAGGTAATCTTTTATAACTAGGGGCTGCTTTGAAACCTACGGGAGATTTAGATTTATAGGCTTGATTGTCCTTGATAGCTGCAATTGCAAGAGTTAACAAGCAAATATGTCCTATAGTATTTAGGTTAGTTATTGAAGCCATGTTTCTAGCAGATGCCTTTTCCAAATTAAGGTTTTTCCAGCGAGAGTTGTATCTTTCCGATTCAGTTCTTAGAGTATAAATTTGCTTAAAAAAGATAGATTCTCGGTTAATGGAAGAGCGATAATCATCAGTAATAGTTATGTACTTAGTACAACCGCGATATTTCTTGCCATTAAAGTAATTAGGATGCTTACAGGGACATAAACTATCATCTTTTGAGTTCTTGAAAGGACATGAATACTTTTGCTTGGTTCGATTTTTAAGATATTGCTTGCCATCTTTATGCATTGCTAATCCAGCCTCGCACAGAACACGTCCATCTGGTAGGGTGTCATGTTCTTTAGAATTTCTAGTATTCAGGGGTATAAAAGCATGGCCATTAAGCTCATGGTGGATATAGTTATGAATAGCCTTTGTATCGTAGCCTTTATCAGCAATGAAATAAGTTTCCTCTAAAGAAAACCATTCATTGGTTTTACTAAGAATATCAATAGCTACAGATGAATCTGCAACATCAGCAGTAGTAGTAATTTCAGCTATAGGCAAACCAGAAACAGCATCGGTAAGAACATGATTTTTATATCCCCAGTAAAATTCATACTTTTTGTTGTTATGGGCATTGCTGGCAGTATGAACACCTAATTTACAATCCTTATCAGATTTAGGAGGATTTGATTTACTAAATCTATTTTTAGCAAAAGACTTGGTATTGTTTAATTTGGTATTAGCATGGACAGGAGTTTAATCTAACGATACAAATGAACTATCAATAAACCCTAATTCCTTTAAGGTATTAACTTGATTTTTCATAATGTCAGCTAGTAAATCATGATTCAAGTCTTTGATGAATCTTTCAAAAGTCCAGTAAGAAGGTAGGGGTTTGGAGATGTCGAAACCGGGCTGACCCCCTAATTTTGGACAATAAGCCTTAAATCCTCATGTATTCATAGAATTTCGTTGTCGTTCATTGCTCGGGCATTTTAGCCAAATTCGTCCATTCCGTCAAGGGTGAAGGCTGTTGCCCTCTCTATGCTCGTCCTTGACTCCATTCCTGAATTTGGCTGTGAAGTAGTTAGCAATGAACGACGGAAAATTATACTGTGACTTCCCTGGTAATGACTCTCTCCAATAAGTGCTTTCGGTAAAAATCATCGGGTGCCATGTACCGTATGCTTGAATGTATACGTTTCTCATTATAGAATTTAATTCCTGAAATTGAAGTAGAAACTTACTGGACTTCCCTGCCGGATCCGGCCTATAAAGTTATTGAGCTGTACCACGAGCACGGAACCAGCGAGCAGTTTCACAGTGAAATTAAGACTGATATGGACTTAGAGAGATTACCGTCAGGAAAATTTACGACAAATAATTTAATCTTGCATTTGGGCATTATGGCCTACAACATTTTGCGCTTGATTGGCCAGGAGAGTATTAAAAAGCCTGATGCACCCCTTAAGAAAAAAGTTCAACGAAGGCGAATTCGTACTGTTATTCAAAACCTGATAACCTTAGCATCTAGATTAATTTATCATGCGAGAAGGTATAAGCTGGGCTTTAGTCGATATTCACGCTGGTTTGTAACTTTTAAGCGAATTTATTGTGCTTTTGCTACCTGAAGAAACGATGAATATTGAAATTTGTTCATAATCAAAGATAACGGGTTGCTAAAAAACCTTTTTTGAAAAAGGTCTAGTTTGCTGTTGCCTAAAATCAAGCGCATCTTAGCATTTTTTAGTCAGTTGTTTTTTTAGACCTCATATAATCTTAAATCTCTTCACTTTTCAAAAAATGACAACTATTTGAGGCTTAAAAATCAGATTCTATAACGATTGCTATCGATTTCACTGATTCAGGTGGAAATTAAATACCTGTTTCAGGCACCAGGGTGATACACTTTTTCATAGCCACACTGGTTGACTTTTCACAAAACGGAGGAGATTAAAATAAAATTAAGTGATGTTCAAACTAGAATAAAAAAATTCGAGTTTGATGGCAATTACATAATGGTAAAAGGAGTATCCGGAAGCGGGAAAACTACCAGTGCTATCGAAAGATACAAATATATGATAGAAAAAGAAAAGATAAAAAGTGAAAACATCTTAGTATTACTGCTTAACAGGATCCAAGCATTTGAATGGCGCTCAAAGCTTATATTAAAAGGCTCCGGTGCTTTAAATATAACTTCATATTTTGGGTTTATCCAAAATCAAGTAAACAAATACTGGCCGTTGATTTTAGAAAACTGTAAAGAAGTAAATCAGAAAGTAATAAATCCCGTGTTTATGACATTTGAGTCTTCCCAGTGCCTTATGCACAAGCTTATGGAGCATTACAGAGAAAAAAGGGATTTGCTTGCAGGCCTTAATTCACCTTCCGAACGTGTAGCTATGGATTTAAACTCAAACCTTTTAAAGGCAGCCGTATCAGATATACCATTCGATGAAATAGGTGAAAGATTATATAATTCACTGGAATATAAAGATTTAGTAAAGAAAATGATTTTTCAGGACATGAATACAATTATAGGTTTTTACGTAAAAAGATGTTTGGAGGAGGGCGTTTTAGATTATGCTTTAAGCGTTTATTTATACAATAACTATTTATTAAATAATGAAGAATACAATTATTACTTAACAAGAAACATTAAACATTTAATTGTAGATAACGTTGAGGAGATCGTTCCCTCGCAGGTTGATTTTATTAAAACTCTACTGCCGAATACAGACACAAGTCTTTTACTATATAATCCTGAAGGTGGATATGGAACCATTTATGGCGCCAATCCTCAATACATAAGGGATAACCTTCTTGGTAAATACCGGGAAGTTAACATTGAAGGATGCTATACCTCGAAAAAAGTAATATTTAATCTTGGAGATATATTAGAAAAAAATATACTGTATGAAGAAAATGAGAAATATGATTGCGGCCAATCAGTTGAAGTGGAAGTTATAACAGAACTTCGCAGCGATATGATTGAAAAAACAGTAAGTAAAGTCTGCCAGCTAATAGAGCAAGGAATGGAACCAAAAGATATTGCAGTAATTTCACCATTTATAGACGTATCATTAGAATATGTACTTAATAATGAACTTGAACAAAGGGGTTATAATGCAGTTAATTTTGGCAGAAAAAAAAGAATGATAGATAACCAATTTGTTCATGCACTAATAGTTCTTTCATGCCTGGCCCATGATTTCTCAGATATAATATTAAATAAAGATGATGTAAGAATAGCCCTGGCGTTAATACTGGATCTGGATCTAGTACGTGCTTCACTTCTCACAAGCAGAGTATTCAGAAGTAGAAAAGGAAAAACGGAACTGGTTGATTTAAAAGATGTAAGGGTAATAGAAAGAATCGGCTATGATTATCTGGAAAAATACCAGCAGTTGAAAAACTGGCTTGAGCAATATAAAAGTGAGACTCCCGCTACAATAGATGAATTCTTTAGACGTGTATATCTTGAGCTTCTCATCAATATACCCGCTGCAAACGAAAACCTTCAAATATGCAAACAACTAATTGATTCTGCAGAAAGCTTTATAAAAGTAATGTCATATTTTAAGACAATAAATAATCCAAACCTGGAGTTTGTCCAGGTTATTAAAGATGGTGTAAAGGCAGCCGAATCAATATTTGATATTGAAGAAAAATTTTCAGGAAATAATGTTATTCTGGCCACTCCAATGGCTTTTCTTGCCTCTGGCAAAAGTGTAAAAGTACAAATTTGGACAGACTTGAGCAGTGAAATGTGGATGCCCAGAAACATTAAAGATACGGAGAACCCTTACGTAATTACAAAAACCTGGCATAAGAATGAAATATATACTGAAGAGATTGAATCTGAAAACCAGAAAAAGAAACTTGCTACTCTTGTTCAATGTACACTTAAGAAATGTAAAGAAAAGGTTTATTTATTCGACAGCAGGTACTCGGCAAGTGGATATGAACAGGAAGGATATTTGTCCGAGGTCTTTTTAAATACTGTAAACGGGGAGAGGGCTTAACAGTGGACTATAGAGAAGAACAAAAAAACATTATGGAATATAAAAGCGGATATATGGCAATCCCCTCGGTACCGGGAGCAGGAAAGACTTTTATTGCAACCCACTTGACTGCAAAAATAATAAAAAATGAGTGGCATAAACCAGGTAAAGTATTGATTCTAACATATATGAACAGCGCGGTTAATAACTTTAAAGCCAGGCTTTCAAAACTGTTGGAAGAAGAGGGGATCATATCCAACAAAGATTATGAAGTAATGACTATACACAGCCTTGCAATGAAAATAGTTAAAGAAAAACCGGATCTGGTTAATGTTTCTGAAGAATTTGAGATAATAGATCCAGTTACCCAGATCTCACTTATTGATAGATGTATAGATGAATGGAAGGAAAAGAATAGAAGAGCATTAAAATATTTTTTAAACGAAAATAAAATAAACCAGGATAACATATCCAATGCATACAAAAGTGTACAAAAAATACTCTGCAAAACAATGTCTGCAATTATTGGTGAAATAAAAAACAGAGAGCTTACTCCCCAGGATTTAAACGATATGACTAAAAACCTTGATAATAAACGCCTGATAAAATTAGCTTCAGATATATATTCAATGTATGACAGGTATTTAAAACTTAACGGCTTGCTTGATTATGATGACCTGCTTGTTTTGGCTTACCTGTCTCTAAAAAATGATGAAGACTTAAGGACAAAATTTCAAAAGAAATACACCTATATTCTTGAAGATGAGGCACAGGACAGCAACATCATCCAGCAAAAAATTCTGTTTCTACTTTCTAAAAATACCGGCAACTTGATTAAAGTCGGTGATTCAAACCAGTCTATAATGTCCACTTTTACAAATTCTGATCCCAAATTATTCAGGGACTTTTATAACAATACTGCAGATAAAGTTGAAAGAATGCTTACGGCCGGGAGAAGTACAAGGGAGATAATAGACCTGGCAAATTATTTTGTTGACTGGGTAAGAAATCACCATCCCCTCCCGGAATGCAAGTTTTCTCTGGAAGACCAGAAAATAGAAACGGTAAAGCCGGGAGAAAAACCCGAGAACCCGAAAAGTGACAATTATAATATCAGAGCTTATAAATTCAAATCTCAAAAAGATGAAATTAGCACGTTCTTAACCCTTGCACAAAAGTTTATAGTAAAAAATCCTGATAAGACTATTGCTGCCCTTGTTCCTTCGGGTGAAATGTTAAGCAATATAGCTGATGAACTGGAGAGTAAAGGAATTGACTATGATGAGCTGTCTGACAGTTCTAAAGACATTGTACACACGACAAAAATACTGGGAAAAGTAATCGAATACCTTGCAGAACCTTACAACAACTATAAATTTGTGGAGTTATTTGAAAAAGTTTTAATGCCGGGAGAATATGATAACAAAGAATCCTTATTTAATTTTTTAAAGGAATATAATCTTGAAAAAATCTTATACCCTCGCGGGGGAATTATTGATATAAAAGAAATACCGAATGAAATCAGAAACACAACAACCTGGGATGAGTTCCTACAAAAATGTGCTATTTTAAAAAAGCTTCTTGATTTTCCTCATACTGCAGTTGACAGGCTTATTTTATATATGGCTGATATATTGAATTTTGATACTGAAGAAAAGGCCGTGGCCCAAAAGGTTGCAGCTGATGTCAAACACTTATTTATAACTAACCCCAAATGGACATTTAACGACCTGGCAAATGAGCTTTTAGATTCTAAAAACAGTAAATTTAACTATTTTGCCAAAATAGTTTACGAAATGAAAGGGTATGAGCCTGTGGAAGGAAAAATTACCATTTCCACTTATCATAAAAGTAAGGGGTTAGAGTGGGACTGTGTATTTCTTTTGGGCTTGACACATAATTATTTCCCGGTTACTTTAAGTGATAAGTTTTTAGGGGAAAATTATTATCTTAAGGATGACTACAGCAACCCGGGAGCTATTGTAAAAGCTGAACTGGAGCAACTTTTAAATGATGAAATAACTGAAAGCCCTATATTGAGATCCCGTAAAGAAAATATCAGTGAAAAAGCAAGGCTTTTATACGTTGCGATTACCCGAGCTAAGGAATACTTATTTTTAATGTCTCATGAAGATAATATCGGGAAATGGAATGAAGAAAAATGCTCTCAATATTTTATTGAGCTTGCAAATTACATAAGCCGGAGGAGGAAGGAGTTTGACGGGGATAAATAACATAGAAAATATTATATTCAGCCAGATGTCATTAAGTACTTTTAAAAAATGCCCGCTAAAATTTAAACTTAAATATATAGACGGCATCAGATGGAAGAACAGTTCTCCAGTGATCAGGCATTTTGCTGAGGTATTCGAAAAGGGTAAGAAATTTCACCTCCTTGCTGAAAGATATTTTCAAGGCATTTCTACCGACTTTGAAAGATTTAAAGAAGAAGAGCCGGAAATATATGAATGGATAAATAAGCTAAAAGAATATTTTGTAATAAAAAAAGAACATACCTATTTGCCGGAGTACCAGTTAAGAATGATAGAAGATCCTATCAGGCTTCAGGCCAAATATGACCTTATAGTAGATACAAAAGGAGAACTGCAGGTCTGGGACTGGAAAACAGCCGGCAAAAGATTGAAAAGAGATAAATTAGAGCAGAGCTTTCAGACAATAGTTTACCTTTACCTGCTGAAGGAAAAATCAGAACTGGCAGTAGATAGAAAGGTCAATGCAGAAGATATTAAAATGATTTACCTGCAGCCCAATTACATTGATTCTCCCGTAGTTATAGATTATACGGAAGAAAAACATAAAAGATTTGAAGAAGTAATAAAAAATACAATAGATACTATCAATAATTATGACTTTATGAATGATTTTGATAAGTCCTTATACAAAAAACATTGTAAGTATTGTGAGTTTAATTTTTTATGCAACAATGAAAGAATTAACTTATTTAAATCTGATGATGAAGAGATAATCGATGAGATTGACTGGGATGATATTGAAGAAATAGTTATTTAATGGGGGACCGGGGATGAGCAACATTGAGTTAAACTTACCTAAGATAGAAAAAATACCGAATGAATTAATAGAGGCAGTTAACGGAAATAAAATAATTGCCTCTATTTTATATAACAGGGGAATAACAGATTTGGATAAGGCAAAAGAGTTTTTAGATACTGCAGCATATCAACCTACATCAATAGAAGAATTCCCTGATATTAAAAAAGCTGTTGAAAGACTAAATTTTGCTATTAAAAATAATGAAAACATACTGGTGTATGGAGATTATGATTGTGATGGAATAACTTCAACAGCACTGTTAGTCGACTGTTTCAAAAGGTTTACCGGTAATGTTACATATCATGTTCCGGACCGTTTTAAAGAAGGTTACGGCATGAATAGTGAAGTCATAAAAAAGGTGAAAGAAAAAGGTGTTAACCTGATAGTTACATGTGATTGCGGAATATCTAATGTAGAAGAAATCTCTTTAGCAAAAGAATTGGGAATAGATGTTATTATAACTGACCACCATACAATACCTGATGAATTGCCGCCGGCAGATGTCATTTTAAATCCCAAGTTACTATCGGAGAACCATCCTGCATATAATTTAAGCGGGTGCGGTATGGCATATTATTTGGCAAAAGCATTATTGGAAGAGTGGGGTAGGGGAGAGGTTATAGAAGAGTATCTAGACCTTGTGTCATTATCGATTATTGCTGACGTTGTTCCACTTCACGGAGAAAATAGATACTTGTTTAAGAAAGGGATAAATAAGCTTCTTTACCCTACCAGGCCAGGACTTAAAGAGCTATATAAAATAATTGAAAGGAAAACTAAAGTTGAAACTGAAGAAGAAATAGCTTTTCAGGTAGCTCCCAGGTTGAATGCCGCCGGGAGGTTGGATAGCGCTGTAAAACCTGTAGAACTACTGTTATCTAAGGATACAAACAAAGCATCAAAGTTGGTTACAGAAATTAATTTTTTAAATACGCAGAGAAAGGTAATACAGGAGAACATAATAAATGAAGCTGTTGAATTAGTCGAAAAAGAGAAGAAAGATAAAAAAATTCTAGTTTTATATAAATCTGACTGGCACCAGGGTGTTCTTGGAATAGCAGCGGGGAAGATCTGTGAGTTATATAAGAGGCCGGTTATCATGTTGTCTTTAAAAGAGGATAAAGAAACTATAACAGGTTCTGCACGGTCAACCGAAAATGTAAATATATACGAACTTATAAAAAAGTGCTCTAATTTTTTAACAAACTTTGGTGGACACAGCCAGGCTGCAGGGCTTTCATTAAATAAAGATAAACTAAATGATTTTATTAAAGAAATGGAATGGATTGCGGAAGATAGTATTACTGAGGATGAAAAAGAAATAATTAATATTGATATTAACCTTGAATTGGAAGAAGTTACTGAAGCCCTGTATAAAAATATAAGGAAGTTGGCTCCTTATGGTGAGGGTTTTAGCAAACCTTTGTTTTACAGTGAAAATGTTGAGATTTTTTCTGACAGGGTTATTAAAGAAAAGCATCATCAGATGGTTTTAGGCACTGAGAATAGTAGGATTGTTGCTGTCAAATGGAATGAAGAAAACAAAGATTTGAGCGGGAGGAAAGTTAATGTAGTTTACTCAATAGGAAGAGATAATTACCGTGCAAATAACAACATCAAACTAACTTTAGAACATTTAATAGCTGTTGGAGCCGAAGAAGCCTCGGGGTTTGCCGGGAGTATTATTGATGCCAGAAATTATAGTTTACGACAATTAGTTGATAGATATAAAAACGGTACATTCTTTTATGAAGGGATAAAAAGGATAGAGGACATTAACACAGTTGATAGAAGTGAGGTTACTAGCTGTGAAGAGTTAATTCTCCTGTCAGTGCCTGCTTCAAGTGAGATTTTAAGAGAAATAGTATCTTTGGCTAATCCTAAAAAGTTAGTCCTGTCATTTAATCAATATGAACCGAAATCTTTAAATGAAATTATTAATGATTCTTTAAGAATTATCAAGACAGTGATAAATAAATATAAGGGATATATTGATCTAATAAAGATTGCAAGTTTATTAAATCAAGAAGAAACAGCAATTTTATGTATTCTGGAATTTCTAAAGGTAAAAGGTCTAATAAAATATGAAATGTCGGAAGACTATTTAATTTTTATTGAAAAAGGAGATAACAAGCAAAAAACAGCTCTAACTTATACAACCCAAAATTTAAAAGATAAAATATCAGAGACTAAAGCCTTTCAAAGTTATCTTTTACAGATGAAAGCAGGAACAATAAAGAATCTTATTAGTGTTGTTTAAAAAATGATAATTAATGAATCTCCAATATTTATTTTTGGAGGTTATTTTTTGACAAATAATGTCGAATTGCAGGTATCTGTAATATTAGATGTAGAAAGAATGTAAAATGTGAAAACGGTGCGGGAGAACTGCGCGTCGGATCTATTTGTGGTGACATTTTAGTGAGTCCGATTTTTCGACTAATGTCTATAACTGGAAGTTGGATGACTAGATGAATTAGTAAAGAATTTTTACAAATAAGATTTGTTGGTACGGTAAAAAGACGTTTGTCTATAAACGTATGTTTTGTAGATAAGTAAATTTTAGGAAACTTACGTTCGGAAAACATCTTTAAATTGGTTATAAATTAGTTTGGCAACAATATATTTGGGGAAAGGTGCCGACATTTTTCGCGCATCCAGCGCGAATTTTTACAAGGAGAGGTTAGAAGGTGAGATTAAATAAACATATTATAGTTTGGAGTTTAGCTATAATATTCATTGGAATTGGTTTGATAACAATTGCAACAAAAGATGGTACAAAGTTAACCCAGATTAATGTCATCACACAATTGATATATACCTTTGTAACTACTTTGATGGTAATTCTGACTTATGCTGTATTAAAATCTACGCTAGAGCAAAAACACCAAGCAGTTAGACATTATCTTGTTGCAACTGATTTTGGAGTATGGAATAATTCTCAAGAAAACAATCGTGAAGAGATAGACTTTGATATTTATAATTAAGGAACTGGACTAGCACTAAATATAAATATTACAGTCAAGAAAAAAGAAAGTGAGAAAATATTGTACGTATGTAGCTATTCCAGACTTAATGTTCAAGATAACAAGGTATATGGAGCTTTATGTGAGATTAGGAATGAGATTAATCAGATTCGCAATAATGGTGGAAATGGTAGTTATTATTCACCATATATTCCCGAAGGTATTCACATTTAATTTCCCATTAAAGGTGATACTAAAGAGTATTTATTATTGACAGTTGAATTATCTTATAGTGATATATACGGGAAAGTGTATAAAGGTACATTTGATGTTAAATAGGACGAAGAAGAGTTTGAAGGAATTGAATGTGTTGAAAAGTTCACGGAAATTTAAAATGTCTTGTAAGGGCCGGACATCCTTGACCTCCTCTGAATCAGGGGACGGCACCCATCGTCTAACATAAATTACCAACACTTAGAATAGATGGATGTGGGCGTGACGCGTCGGCAATACTCGGGACGTCAGGTGAAATCAACTTCTCATTATCCATATAATAACAATTTAAATATTGGCAATTCCTAATAGCTATTAGGAATTGCCAAAGAAAAAGGATAGTAATTCAACTTTCGCATTTGAACTAAACCTTTGAAATAATTAGCTTTTAGCCTTGTCATTTATAATAAAATAAACGAAAACATCCCTTTTATTGGTATAA
>JAICDB010000018.1 GCA_020063565.1 Clostridiales bacterium
AAAGCTACTTTGAAAAATTCCTGTAAAATCAAGGTTTTACCGGTGAAGATATGAGAAGATATTAAGAAAAGTGGGCGAAAAAACAACGAAATTACCCCTCGGAATAATAATAACTGCCAACCATATTGTTACTGTTTGCCTGGAAGATATTAAATTACTGCAGGATTTTTACGATGGTAAGGTAAAGGGGATGGCAACCTTTAAAAAAACACGATTTTTGTTTTTAATACTGTATAAAACCGCCACCCTGTATTTAAAATACCTGCGTGAGATAAATAAAAAATCTGAAGAAATTGAATGGGAACTCCATAAATCAATGAAAAACAAAGAGTTGATCGGACTTTTAAATCTCGAAAAAAGTCTTGTCTATTTTACTACTTCCTTGAAATCAAACCAAATAGTCATGGAAAAGCTTTTGAAAAGCAATAGTCTGGAAAAATTCAGTGAAGATGAAGATTTATTGGAGGATGTAATAGTAGAAAACCAGCAAGCAATTGAAATGGCCAATATCTATACCAACATTCTCAGCGGAACGATGGATGCTTTCGCTTCTGTAATCTCCAACAATTTAAATATAGTCATGAAATTTTTAGCTGCCGTAACGATCATTTTGGAACTGCCGACCATGGTAGCCAGCTTTTTTGGTATGAATGTTGCGTTACCCTTTCAAAACTCACCCTTCGGATTTGTTTACACTTTGATAATTTCTTTTATATTCTCCTCATTTGCTGCACTGGTACTAATCAAGAAAAAAATGTTATAATGTAACGTAAAAAGGGTAGCTCTGCAAGCTACCCTTTACTTTGATAAACTCAGCTTCCCTGAATCTATTAGCTTTTTCCCATCTATAACGAGAGTTGGCTTTAAAATTACACCGTCCAGGTGACTGTCAACTGAAACATTTCCTCCAAAGGTGCTGTTATCTCCCAGAGCTATATGGCAGCTTCCTGCTATTTTTTCATCTTCCAGGGTAAAACCTGTTAGTTTAGCCTGAGGGTTGACACCTATTCCAAGCTCAGCAATATTTCTGGCCTTTTCACCGTATTTTTCCACTATTGCACTTAACTTTTTAGCGCTTTCTCCGCCGGTTATTTCAATAGCAAGACCATTTTTAACCTTAATTTTTATAGGCTCATCCACAAGCCCTACCCCAGCCATTGAACCATCTATCACTATAGTACCCTTTGCACTTCCTTCCACAGGCGCTATAAACGCTTCACCTGCCGGAAGGTTCCCGAAATCACCCTTATTATGCAATATACCGCTGTCAGACTGCCCCTCCCTACCTGCAATTGAGAATGTCAGGTCAGTTCCTGCAGGGGTAGTCAGGTGAACTTCATTAGCTCCTGTCAAAAAATCAGCATACCTGTCACATGTTTCCTTCATCTCGGCATAATCCAGTGCAAGGGTTCTTTTTATCATGTCTTCCGTAACCATGGGCATGGAAGCTACCCTGGCACCTGCTTTACATGCTGCATGCCTTGCTTTGGTATGGGAAAGGGACCTGGAAGTAATAAGCATGAGAACATCACCGTTTTTCATGGCCCCGGCAACGGCAGGAGGTGGCTCTTCCCCGTTGTTTTCCCTGGGCATAAATTCCACCAATACTGCTTCCGATTTTAATTCCTTTGCTGCCTCAAGAAAATTCTCACCTATTTTTTTTAAGGGGCTATCAACTACTACAACAACTTCCTCCCCTTCCTTTACAGCCATACAATTTTTAAGGGTTTGCAGCGCAATTTGCTTTAACTCCATAAAATCACTCTCCTACCTGGCAAACTTACATTATTATGTTAACTTCTTTACCGCATTCTTTACATTTCGCATCTTTATCAACATACACCCTGGTACTGTAGAAATGCCTTTCAATTAGAATCTTTCCGCATCCAGGGCAGTAAGTATTACTCCACCTGGTTCCCGGTACATTCCCCAAATAAACATAGTCCAGCTTTTGTAAAGCAATTTCTCGCGCCCTTTCCATGGTTTCAAGAGGGGTAGGTTCCAGGTCCATTTTATAATTTGGAAAATATCGTGAAAAATGGAGAGGTGTATCTTTTCCCAGAGAGTATGCAACCCAGCTAGTAAGATCTTCTATCTCTTCACTGCTATCATTTAAGCCTGGAATCAGAAGGGTTGTAATTTCCACATGGCAGCCGCTTTTTTTAGAGATTTCTGCAGTTCTTAAAACAGGTTTGTAGTCACCTTTTACTGTCTTTCTATAAAACTCTGATGTGAATCCTTTGACATCTATATTAAGCGCAGAAATATATGGTAAAAGCTCGTTTAAGGGCCCATCTTCAATAAAGCCATTGGTAACCAGGATATTTTCCTGCCCTTTTTCTTTCACTCTGGGTGCTACATCCTTAACGAATTCAAACCACATCAAGGGTTCCGAGTAGGTATATGCAATTCCGATAGAGCCATCCCTTTTTTGGGCTCTCACAGCCAATTCCACAACTTCCTGTGGTGTCATCTCCTTGGCAACAGGTTCTCCATGGGCTATCTGCCAGTTCTGACAGAAGCTGCAATGAAAATTACAGCCAAAGGTCCCCAGGGAAAGTAAGGAACTCCCCGGATAAAAGTGATAGAGCGGTTTTTTTTCTATGGGATCTACGTTTATTGCCGTTATCCTGCCATAATTTTCACTATAAAGAGTTCCCGAATTGTTTACCCTCACCCGGCAGCGCCCGGCTCTCCCTTCCCTGATGGTACAGTGATGGGGGCAGAGATAACATTCCACTACATCATCCTTTTTATAATCCCAGCGCTGTGCTCTCTGCATCTATCGAATCCTCCTAGCGATAACGTTTAACGAGAAATCTTTCCATTCTATAATCTTCATGGGGGCTGATTCCTGCTTTTTTAAGCGCTATATTTACCTGTTCCTCTGCTGTATCTATTCCTTCAAGGTCCGGCAAAAGAAGTCCCGATCTACCGCCTTTTCTAACTATCACACCGTACCTTTTAGGATCTAACTCTGCCATCGAATCAATCGGTTCAGCCGGCATTAAGATGTCAACTGAAAATTCCAGTTCCGAAAGTTCTTCCGGCTCTACAGGATTAAATCTCGGATCCCTCACACCGGCACTAACGGCATTGTGAATTATTTCCTCACAAACGTTGGGCTGGGTGGCCTGGATCGTTCCGATACAACCCCTCAGGCTTCCTTCCTTTTTAATTGATACAAAAGCACCGGCCCTTTCTCGAAGTTCCTCGGGTAAATCCTCAGGAGCCTCGAGATATTTTCCTTCCCTTAAATACTTTTCAAGGCTTTTTCTTGCAATTTGCACCGGTAAGGATTCGCTTTCTCGTATTTTTTGAATCTTGTTTTTTCTATCCTGCAGGTATTTTTCAAAAAGGGATGCTGCTTCACCCGTTATATCAAATCTGGCAACAAGGTAGCCAACTCCAAAGGGACCTTCATAGGAAAGTACAGAAGTCCGGACATTGCAACCGTCTAATGCACCTAAAAGCATAATCAGCGGCCTCAAGCCACATTCTCCGGCCCTTTCTATAAGGCCATTGTCTAGCTCTAAAATATCCAGGAATGAATTGTTTTTAAGATAAGCAGCTATTTTTTCATCAAATTCCTTTCCCTTTTCATCGTAACCTGCAGGCGCATCCGGAGTTAACCTGTGGGATAAATCCCCGCTTGCAACTATCCCCACCTTTAAATCACTTTCTTGAACAGCATCCTTAAGAGCTATTCCAAAGGAATAAAGCTCCTTAAATGTTAAGAATCCCATGGAAATAACTACGAGCGGGAAATCAACTCCCTTTTTCTCAATATAATAGAGGGGGACCATTGTCCCGTGATCCAGAGCCGTCTCAATTCTGTATTCTCTTGCTAAATCACTATCAATTGATGCAATTGTTATATCTTTTTGCAGGGCTTTATTCCTGATTGCGCTGGCCAGGGAAAGATCATTCTTTTTATGAAATTTTACCCCGGGAGCTCCAAAGGAAGCAAATGAACCCTTTAGTTCCGGCTCCATATTGATACCAATGGCATCCTGGAAAACTGTTGCATGAGGAGTGATAAAAATGAGCACATCCGGTTCTTGAGAGGCCAGACTTTCCGCCCACTCTTCAATGGCATTGACCGTCTTCTTAACCTTTTCAATTTCTCTTCCCCCTATTTCCTTAACTATAAGAGGAGGATGGGGGACAAATCCCGCAAAGACAATTTCACCCATATAATTCACCTCCTGATTTAGTTTAAGTTTTGGTATAGTTATACTTACCCCGTCTCTATCCCCGTAAACTTATACCCCTCATGGCTGAGTAATTTTTTCTTCATCTTTAGCCCCCCGCCAAAACCACCTAAACCATTTGCTGCAATTACCCTGTGGCAGGGGATAACCAGTGGATAAGGATTTCTTTTTAATGCTTGGCCTACGGCACGAGCAGCCTTTGGCTTGCCTAGCTGCTCAGCTACCCAGCTATATGTACGCACTTCACCGTAAGGAATGGAAGCTACTACCTGGTAAACATTCCTGGCAAAGTCACTGGTGATACTCCAATCTATTGGGACATCAAAGTCGTCCTTGCCATGTTCAAAATAATCCACCAAAGAGCAATACAACCTATATGCTTGTGAAGCTCTATCCTTCGCTTGTAAGCGGGATGAAAAAACCTCACCGCACACCATAAGCTGATTAAAGTTTTCCCATGCTTCAGCCATTGCTGCTTCCAAACTTTCACAGGGTAAAGTTAATAAGAGGAGTCCTTCTGTAGAAAAACAGGCAGCAGACCAGCCCATGGTTGTTTTCATCAAATGCACCTTCATTTGCTTTTCACACTCCTTTTACCTGGAGTACTTCAGTTTTTTCCAGAGATTCTTCTATTAACCTTTCTATATCGAGTTCCTCCTCAGACTGCCTTACGCTTTCCACATTGGGCTTGGTGGCCGGGTATTTAGGCAAGAAAAGCGTACAGCAATCCTCATAAGGCCTAATTGAAATTTCATATGTATTTATTTTTTCCGCCATCCTTATTATTTCTTGTTTATCCATTGTTATGAGGGGGCGAAGAACGGGATAATCGGTCACCTCATTAATTGCCCGCATGCTTTCCAGAGTTTGACTTGCCACCTGTCCCAGGTTCTCCCCTGTGAAAATTGCCAGAGCTCCTTCTTTTTGGGCTATTCGATGTGCTATTCTAAACATCATACGCCGCATTATTGTTACATAGAACTTTTCCGGACACTTTTTTCTAATTTCCTTTTGGATCTCTGTAAAATGGTTTACATAGAGTTTAAATGTACCACAATATTTTGAGAGCTCTTTACTCAAGTCTATTACTTTTTCTTTGGAACGCTGGCTTGTAAATGGAAAGCTGTGAAAGTGAAGTCCAATCAGCTCAACGCCGCGTTTCATTCCTAGGTAGCCTGCTACAGGACTGTCTATTCCTCCGGAAAGAAGCAAAATACCCTTTCCTGTTGACCTAACAGGTAGACCACCTGGTCCGGGAACACTGCCGGTATAAATATAAGCTCCCTCATCTCGAACCTCTATTTCTAATAAATGTTGAGGATTATGTATGTCCACTTTCCAGCCGGAAAGGTTTTTTAAGATGTACCCTCCAACCTGACGACTGATGTCAGGGGATTTTACCGGAAATTTTTTATTAGGCCTGCGGCAGTCAACTTTAAAGGTTGATGCGTCCAATTCTGCCATCACCCGCAGTACGCTTTTTTCGATAGCTTCCATATTTAAGTCTGTTTTTACTGCAAGACTAAAGGAAACTATACCAAATACATTCTTCAGCCTCTCAGACACCTCTTTAAAGTCATCCTTAGCTTCTATATATATTCTGCCATATGCTTTTTCTATCTCTCTATCTTCTAAATCCGCCAGAGAATCCTTAATATTTTTAATAAGAATATCTTCAAAAATGTAACGGTTTTTACCTTTAAGACTAATCTCTCCCATCCGCACCAGTATCCATTTTTCCTGCATATTTTAACCTCCTAGTAACTTCTCATTTCCTCTACTGACTCTTTTATTATTCTAACAGCTTCTGCAATTTCCTTTTCTTCATTAAGTTTTGAAAAACTTATTCTTATGGAACCATTTACCCTTTTATCAGCCAGGCCCATTGCTTTCAAGACATGACTGGCTTCCGGCCTGCGGGAATGACATGCTGAACCGCTGGAGACATAAACACCATATGATTCAAGGATGTGGATAAGTACTTCGCTCTTTTCTATTCCCTCAAAGTAAATATTTACAATATGCGGGGCTCCTTTTTCAGGGGAGCCGTTAATATGAACCCCTTCTATTTGCTTTATTTTTTCAAGAAAAGTATCCCTTATTTTTGTAAGGTGTTCCACATTTTCTGCAAATGATCTTTCAGCTTCTTCCGCAGCTCTGCCCATTCCCACTATACCTGGCACATTTTCTGTTCCGGCCCGCAAGTTAGCCTCCTGCTCGCCCCCAACCAGGAGAGGTTTTATGTTAACACCTTTTCGTATGAATAACGCTCCTACACCTTTAGGACCGTGAATTTTATGTCCGCTGACTGTCAGCAAATCTATACCCATTTCCTGTGGCGAAAGTGGAAGTTTCCCAAAGCTCTGGACGGCATCCACATGAAAGAGTGGCTTCCTATCATACTTTTCTAGTATTTTACTTATTTCACTTATTGGTTGCATTGAGCCTACCTCATTATTAACATGCATAATACTTACCAGTATTGTTTCTTTCGTTAGCTCTTCCTGTAGTTTGTCCAGCTTAATGACTCCCTCTTCATCCACCGGAATGTATGATACATTAAATCCCTCTTCCTCAAGTTTCTTAAAAGCTGCTAAAACTGAAGCATGCTCAATTTCAGAAGTTATGAGGTGCTTACCTTTGCCCTTATTCTGAAAAGCGCCCCCAATAATGGCCCAATTATTAGCTTCAGTCCCTCCTGAAGTAAAAAATATTTCCCTGGAGGATACATTTAAAGCCTTTGCTACCCTGTCCCGCGCCTGCCTTAATATCTTTTCCGCTTCCACACCCATTCCATGAAGTGAAGAAGGATTAGCATATACATACTCTAAAGCTTTCTGCATTTCCTCTACAACTGTCTTTAAAGGCTTAGTAGTGGCGCTATTATCAAGATAAATTTCTGTCATTTCCATCACCTGCTAATTTCCTTTTATGTTTAGTTTACCCCAAAAAAAGAGCCAGCAAAAGGGGGTTAATGGTCCAGTAAAAATTTTATAATACCGGTATACATCCCCCATGCAAGCTCTTCTTGATACTTCGGGTTATTTAATTTTTTTTCCTCAAATACATTAGAAATAAACCCTACCTCAACTAAAGCAGCAGGTATGTCAATGGTCTTTAACATATATGTGCTGGAATCAGGTTTGATCTCTCTATCAGTATTGGAAACCTTTTTTAGTTCTTCCTGGATACATTCTGCAAGCAATTTATTTTTTTCAGATTTGGGGTTATAGAAAGTTTGTGCCCCGGTCCAACGGGTCCCAAAGGAATTTGCTTGAATATTGATATAAATTTCAGCATTATTTTCCCGAATTATTTTCAGCCTATTATCCAAATCCCTCTTTTTCTTGGTTCCGGGCCCCGGTGTTAAAAAGTCCATATCCATATCCCTTGTAAGAATTACCAGGGCGCCTGCCTGGCTAAGCTGATTTGCTAACTTTTTGGAAACAGCAAGTGTAATATCTTTTTCCTTTGTTCCTCCAGGCCCTATGGCGCCACAATCATATCCCCCATGTCCCGGATCAATTGCAATCACTTTATTTGCTACAACCCAGGACATTGCTTCAACTGTTCTTTTTTCTATCAGGTTAGCAATATGCCAGTATCCTGTAAAGCAAACCACTACAAATAAAAGTACTGCTGCCAGGAACCTGTATCTGATTCGAAAAGCATAAAAACCCCTTATTCCCATAATAAAACCCCCTGCCCATTTTTCTTTCTAAATTTATGCATAGGGGAACTGTATTAGTACCATTTATAATATCATCTACTTGGCATAAGGCTTGAGTCAATGTCTTATCGCCCATTAGAGCTCAATTAAACAATTTTGACAATTACATTCGAAGGCGCCATTTTCATTATGCTCAGTGAAGACCTTGATAAACAGTGAGGAAATTTTTTCTTTAGCCTCCTTCATTATAGTAATTATTTCATCATGGGATATATCCTCAGGAACTACCCCGTTACACCAGTTTACAACTATACCCACTGCTGCATAACACATTTGCAGTTCCCTTGCCAGGACAACTTCCGGTACATTCGTCATACCTACTAGATCTCCACCGATATGGCGATAAAACTTTATCTCTGCTTCCGTTTCAAATCTAGGTCCCTCTACGCACACATAAACTCCTTTTTGCTTTAACTCAAGCTTTTTTGTGGCTGCCTTTTGCAGGAGTATTTTTTGCAACCTCCCACAGTAAGGTTTTCTCATGTCAGTATGTATTACACCCTCTTCTCCTTCATAAAAGGTCAAAGGCCTTGCTTTCGTGAAATCAATAAATTGATCCAATAGAACAAGGCTTCCAGGTGGAAAATCCATGTTCATTGAGCCTACTGCAGCAGTTGCCAGTATCTCTTTAACTCCCAGCTTTTGTAAAGCGGAAATATTAGCTCTGAAATTTATACGGTGCGGAGGTACGGAATGTTGAGCGCCATGTCGTGGCAAAAAGGCTATTTTTTGTCCGGCGATTTCCTTAATGTAAACCTTTGCTTCACCATAGTTGGTTGTAATATTTTTTTCCTCAGTTTTTTCCCCCAGGTCATATACCCCGGTTCCCCCGATAATAGCTTTTGTAATCATTTTATTCCCTCCTTTAGATAAATGAAAACTTGGTTTGCGCCAAGTTTTTAACGCAGGCGCAAGCCTTAGTTGAATTTATGCCTCCCCGGACTTATACTTTCTGATAGGTAAAAAAAGACGCCTCTCTTGGCGTCTTTGACATTCTATCTCTTGGAGAATTGCGGTGCTTTACGCGCTTTCTTCAAGCCGTATTTTCTTCTTTCCTTCATGCGTGGATCACGAGTTAAGAGACCTGCTTTTTTAAGTTGAGGTCTTAAATTTTCATCAGCCTCAACGAGCGCACGTGCAATTCCCATACGAATTGCTCCTGCCTGTCCGGAAGTTCCGCCTCCCTTAACCTTAGCCATCACATCAAATTTTCCTGTACTTTCAGTTACCTCAAAGGGCTCGCGGATAACATTTTTAAGGGTTTCTGTATTTATATAATCATCTATATCACGATCATTAATAGTAATTTTTCCATCACCTGGAGTTAGATAAACTCTAGCTACAGACTTTTTCCTTCTTCCAGTTCCATAAAACTGCACCTGTGCCAAAATATTCGTCCTCCCTTCCTCATTATGCGTTATAATAACTGATTTATGCATTAACTTCCAATGGTTCAGGTTTTTGAGCAGCGTGTGGATGTTCGCTTCCCTTATATACCTTTAACTTTTTAATCATCTTACGGCCAAGTTTATTATGGGGCAGCATTCCCTTAACGGCCTTAAAGATTGCCATTTCAGGCTTTTTCTCCAATAATGTTCTATAGTCCATAGACTTTAAGCCACCAGGATAACCTGTGTGGCGATAGTACATTTTATTGTCCAGCTTTTTACCTGTTAAACAAACTTTTTCGCAATTAACTACTATTACGTAATCTCCTGTATCAACATGAGGTGTATATTCAGGCTTATGTTTTCCTTTTAAAATTGTTGCAATTGAAGTAGCCAGACGACCGAGGGTCTTCCCTTCGGCATCTACAATATACCATTTTCTATTAACCTCATTTGGCTTTGCCATATAAGTAGTACGCACTTTTTTCCCTCCTTACCACGTATACTCTGCTGAGATTATCACTTAACTAACCGGGGCTCATGGTTAGATTAGTGGACAATTTCATACATATGTATTGTATTAAATTATAAAATGGATGTCAATAAAAGACTTTCATTAGATACAATCCTTTAGCAGGCGCCGTGGGGCCGGCTTTTTCGCGCTCCCTCGCTTCTATAATTTCTGTAATCTCCTCAGGAGCTATCTTGCCTTTTCCTACCTCTAAAAGGGTACCCGCAATAATTCTTACCATATTATATAAGAAACCATCTCCAGCTACATCTATGAAAAGATATTTTCCTTTTTTAGATATCCTACATGATTTAACCGTTCGGACAAAATCTTGTACCGAAGTACCTGAAGCACAAAAAGATCTGAAATCATGGGTACCTTTAAATTTACTTGCGGCAGCTCTTATAGTCTCTAAATCTAATTTAGAGCGAACAAAATGTGCATAATCCCTGGAGAAGACATCCGGAAACATGTCATTATAAATAACATAGCGGTACCATTTCTTATAAGCGCTGTAGCGCGCATGAAAAGCTTCGTCGACCTCTTCGCAATTGAAAGCAACTATGTCTTGTGGCAAAACACTATTTAAAGCTAAGGGAACCCTATCGGCAGGAATAGAAGATTTCGTGTAAAAATTAATCACCTGGCCTCTGGCATGAACTCCTGCATCCGTTCTCCCGGCTGCAGTAATCTGAGACTCTTCCTTAAAAATTTTCTTTACAGCGTTTTGGACAGTAGCCTGTACAGTGCGCACATGGCGCTGCTTGGTTTGAACCTGCCAGCCGTTAAAATTTGTACCGTCATATGCAATTGTAACCTTGAGATTGCGCATACTAATCATCCCTCTGGGTCATAGCTATCTATACTATATCAGCAAATTACACTGCAGGGCAAAAAACATTGCCAGATACACCACCATCACGCCAAATGCCATATAATCAACCCTCTTGAAGGATAACTCATACATCCTTGTTCTCTCCCCCCCACCGTAACACCTTGTCTCCATAGCTACTGCCAGTTCCTCGGCTCTTCTAAAGGTACTGACAAATAAAGGTACAATGATAGGAACAAGTGAATAGCCTCTTTTGATAAGGCTACCCTCATTAAGCTGTGCACCCCTTGAAACCTGCGCCTTAATTAATTTATCCGCTTCCAACGCAAGTGTGGGAAGAAACCTTAAAGCAATACTTACCATCATTGCAAACTGTGTCACAGGTATTCCCGCTTTACTTAAAGGGTTTAAGATTTTTTCAAGACCGTAGGTAAGTTGGATAGGAGAAGTTGTTAATGTTAAGATGGTTGAGTATCCGATTAAAAGTACCAATCTAGTCGCCATTAATCCACCTCTATAAGCTCCTTCACTTGTTATGGTTATTTTGCCAAAGCTTAAGAGGGTTGATCCAGGTGTGAAAAAAAGATGGATTAGTAATGTTAAACTAGCAAAAAACAGTATGGGCTTTAAACCTTTAAGAAAACTTTTCAATGGAACCTTTGCCATTATCAAGAGAAGTCCTAAAAATACTGTATTTAAAGCTATAATTAAATAGTTTGTTTGTAAAAATAATAAGATTATGAAAAGAATAAGTCCAATTAATTTTGTCCTGGGGTCCAGCTTATGAAGATGGGAACTACCTGGTATATATAAACCTATAATCAATCCTTCGAACACAAGATACCACTCCTGGCACAACGAACTATCTCTTTTTCAACATCTTGCATTAAATAAAAATCATCCCGCACATTTTCGTTTTTCTCCTTGAGCATTTTTAAAATTTTCTGCCCTAGGGGTAGTTCCAAGCCCATTTTATGTAAACTTTCCTTTTGCTTCATAACCTCAGCAACAGGTCCATCCAGTACAATTTTACCCTCTTTAAGAACTAATAATCTTGTTGCAAGTTTTATAAGCTCATCTATTTTATGAGATACCATTATCACAGTAATTCCTTTTTGATGCATTTCCTTTAATAAACTCAAAAGTTCTTTTTTTCCCTGTGAATCCAGCCCTACAGTTGGTTCATCCAAAATTAGTATTTGAGGATTTAAGGCAAGAACTCCAGCCAATGCTACCCTTCTCTGTTCACCACCACTTAAAGAAAAGGGCGAACGGTCTTTATACTTAAGATATGATAGTCCAACAGCCTCCAGGGATTCTTGTACTAGTTTACATAATTCTGCACCCGCAATTCCCTGGTTTTGAGGTCCAAATGCTACATCTTTTTCCACTGTTTCAGCAAAGAGCTGGTGCTCTGAAAATTGAAATAAGAGTCCTATTTTTCTTCTTAACTTCTTTAAATCCTTGTTTTTAATTTCCTGATTTTCAAAATAGATTTTCCCCTCCTGGATAGGTAAAATTCCATTTAAAACCTGCATCAAAGTAGATTTTCCTGAACCGGTGGCTCCCATAACTCCAATGAACTCGCTTCTGTAAATTTTCAAATTAATATCTTTAAGTGCTTTCACTTGATAAGTCCCTTGTTTATAGCTATAAGAAACATTTTCTAAATGGAGCAACATAGCCTTTTCACCAACTCGTCTTCCGATAATACCGGGTTTTTCAGATTTAACCCCCGTGACTCCAACCTATATCCCAGTTTTGTAACTTCCGGCAGCTCAGATTCTATTTCTTCAAGTAAGTCACTGTTTGAAAATATTTCCCTGGGTGTACCGTCAAATGCTATCCTGCCTTCGGAAATGCCTATTATCCTTGAAGCTAATGCTGCCTCTTCTATGTTATGGGTTACCATAATTACAGAAAGCAGTTTTTCCTTGTTTAATTTTAGTATAACAGATAATAACTCCTGCTGC
Organism: Clostridiales bacterium; assembly: GCA_020063565.1. Lineage (GTDB taxonomy): Bacteria > Bacillota > DSM-16504 > Desulfitibacterales > JAICDB01 > JAICDB01. The sequence continues at coordinate 12,649 of JAICDB010000018.1, forward strand.
CCCTGTGGGTCTAGCATGGAAGTAGCTTCATCTAGTATAAGATATTTACTTCCCAGTGCCAATGCCCCTGCCAGTGCTACCTTTTGCTTTTGACCTCCAGATAACATCTGGATGGGCCTTTTAGAGAATTGTTCCATACCTACTGCCTGTAATGCTTTTTTTACGGAAGCTACAATTTTTTCAGGTGGGTAACCTAAATTCTCCGGCCCAAAAGCAACATCTTCTTCCACTGTACTTGCCACCAGGTTGTTTTCCGGATTTTGAAAAACAATTCCCACGCGACTTCGAATTTCCCATAAGTGTTCCTTTGTTTTTGTATTGAGACCATCAATTGTTACCTCGCCATCAGTGGGTAATAAGAGACCGTTAATGTGTTTAACGAGTGTTGATTTTCCGGAGCCGTTAGGGCCAACAATTGCCACAAGCTCTCCAGGTGAGATTTTAAGTGATATTTCCTTTAAAATTAAGTTCTCACCATACGTAAAGCTAACTTTATCAAAAACAATCATAACCAACACCAAATTTCCAATATTATGTAAACTTTAGCAGAGAACGAACTACTTCCTTAGAATTCACTTTTAAGCATCTAGCGGCACTTACAGGGTCCCTTGGAGCAAGTTTATCTTTTTGAAGTGAGTCAGCGGGACGGTTCTTTCGACTCATATGAATGAGTCAGAAGCGGGCCAGAAGAACCGTCCCCTTGGCTTACTCTATAAGAAAAAGCCGGTGAAAACCGACTTTTTAAGCTGGTAAAGATATTGTCCTTATACTAGTTCTACTAGCACCATTGGGGCTGCGTCTCCCCGGCGAGGACCCTTTTTAATGATTCTTGTATACCCTCCCTGGCGTTCTTCATACTTGGGAGCTAATTCATCAAATAATTTAGCTACAACTTCTTTATCCTTAATAAAGGTGAGAACTTGCCTGCGTGCATGCAAGTCTCCCCGCTTGGCAAGAGTAATCATCTTATCAACTTCTGCTCTTAACAGTTTCGCCTTTGGTTCAGTAGTTTCTATTCTTTCATTTCGCAAAAGAGAAGTAACAATATTTCTCAACATAGCTTTGCGATGATCTGCTCTGCGACCCAATTTTGCTTTGGCCATTCCTGTTTCCCTCCTTTTTAGCCCAAGTATCGCTCATCTCCCATTCTATTCATCCGACTCTTTTAATGAAAGCCCTAATTCCGCAAGTTTGTGTTTTACTTCTTCTAGGGACTTTCTTCCTAGATTTCTGACCTTCATCATGTCTTCTTCTGTACGGTTTATTAGTTCATCTACTGTATTAATACCTGCTCTCTTAAGACAGTTGTAGGAACGAACAGAAAGATCCAGTTCTTCTATAGTCATTTCAAGGACTTTATCTTTTTCTTCTTCTTCTTTTTCTACCATAGTTACTTCATCACTTATTTCCTCAGTTAGTCCTATAAATAGTTTGAGATGGTCATCTAATATCTTTGCAGAAGAACTTAGTGCCTCATCTGGCGTAATACTTCCGTCAGTCCACACTTCTAGGGTTAAGCGGTCATAATCAGTAACCTGCCCAACCCTGGTATCTTCCACAGCATAATTCACCTTCAAAACAGGTGAAAATAATGCATCTACAGGGATTATCCCAATAACATTTTCTTCTTTCTTATTCTTTTCTGCTGGTACGTATCCCCTGCCCTTTTCTACAACCATTTCCATTTCTAGCTTACCATTGGTGTCCAGATTGGCGATGACATGATCCGGATTGAGGATTTGAACGTCACTGTCTGCAATAATATCTGCCGCAGTAACAAGACCTTCTCCTTCAGCCTCAATTCGGATAGTTTTGGGCTCATCGCAAAAAAGCTTTAGGGAAAGAGATTTTAAATTGAGGATTATATCTGTTGTATCTTCTACAACACCAGGAATAGATGAAAACTCATGGAGTACGCCTTCAATTTTTACAGAAGTTATTGCAGCTCCGGGTAAAGAAGACAGTAGTATTCTACGCAAAGCATTTCCCAATGTAATCCCATAACCTCTTTCCAACGGCTCCACCATAAACTTACCATAAGTGTTATCTTTACTTTTCTCAACTATTTCAATATTAGGTTTTTCTATTTCTAACATAGTACCCTCCTTCTCACAACCTGGACATAGCAGGGTCTGATTTACTTAATTACTTGGAGTACAGCTCAACAATGAGATGTTCTTCTATATTAACATCAATATCTTCCCTGGTAGGCATTGCAATAACTCTGCCCTTTAAGTTTTCAGCATCCAATTCCAACCAAGCGGGAGGGTTTTTATGAGCTGCAGCTTCAGCTATTTCCTTAAATTTCGGAGACCCCTTTGACTTTTCTTTAACTTCTATTTCATCTCCAATCCTAACCTGGTATGAAGGGATATTAACCTTTTGTCCATTAACAGTAAAATGACCATGACGTACAAGCTGACGAGCTTCCGGTCTTGAGCTTGCAAGTCCTAGACGGTAAACAACATTATCTAACCTTCTTTCCAGAAGAACAAGCAAGTTTTCACCGGTAATTCCCTTTTGCCTGTCAGCTTTCGCAAAATAATTCCTAAACTGTCTTTCTAAAACACCATAATAACGGCGTGCTTTTTGCTTTTCCCTTAACTGTAATCCGTATTCCGATAGTTTTTTCCTGCCCTGACCGTGCTGGCCGGGTGCATACTGCCTGCGGTCAATAGCGCATTTATCTGAATAGCAACGGTCGCCCTTTAAAAACAATTTCTGACCTTCGCGGCGGCATAATCTGCATACCGACTCTTTATATCTAGCCATGATCTAAACACCTCCTAAACCCTTCTGCGTTTTGGTGGCCTGCAGCCGTTATGCGGAATTGGAGTAACGTCTTTTATTGTATTTACTTCTAATCCGGCAGCCTGCAGAGAACGAATTGCAGCTTCCCTTCCGGCTCCTGGTCCCTTTACGTTTACTTCAACTTCCTTCATACCATGTTCCATCGCTGCTTTAGCAGCAGCTTCTGCAGCCATCTGTGCGGCAAAAGGAGTACTCTTTCTGGAACCTTTAAATCCTTGGCCACCCGAACTAGCCCAGGAAATGGTATTACCCTGTTTATCAGTAATTGTAACAATAGTATTATTAAAAGTCGATTTAATGTGGGCTACACCACTTTCAACATTTTTTCTGTCTCTTTTCTTAGTACGTGCACGTGCACCTCTTCGAGCCATTGAAAGTTATCCCCCTTTCTTACTTGCGTTTTACGCCAACAGTTTTCTTAACACCTTTGCGAGTACGGGCATTGGTTTTAGTACGCTGACCTCTGACAGGCAAACCACGGCGGTGTCTTAAACCACGGTAACATCCAATTTCCATAAGACGTTTAATATTTAGTGAAACTTCACGCCTTAAGTCACCTTCAACAGTATAATTTTTGTCTATTGTTTCACGGAGCTTAGTTGCTTCAGCTTCTGTTAAATCCTTCACCCTTGTTTGAGGATCTATTCCAAGTTCATCTACAATCTGTTTTGCTCTTGAACGTCCTATACCATAAATATATGTCAAAGCAACTTCTACCCTTTTATCTCTAGGTAGGTCAACACCTGCAATCCTAGCCAACTAATTCACCTCCACGGTTTTCCTTTAAAAATTAAAATTTTAATTGTAATGAAAAGTCTCTTAAGTTCTAATAATAACGATACCTTTTTTTACTGTTAGATCAGTGTTATATTTTTGTTAATGTATTGTTTTAACCCTGTTTTTGCTTGTGTTTAGGGTTTTCACAAATAACCATTACCTTTCCTTTACGCTTAATGACTTTGCATTTCTCGCATATAGGCTTTACAGAAGGTTTGACTTTCACTGTAACCCCTCCTCAGTAGGTTGTTCGAAAAGTCCTATTTATAGCGATACGTAATTCTTCCCCGGGTCAAGTCATAGGGAGTTAATTCAACCTTGACTTTGTCTCCCGGTAAGATTCGTATAAAGTTCATTCTAATTTTACCGGAAACATGTGCTAATACTTTGTGTCCATTTTCTAGTTCAACTTTAAACATGGCATTAGGCAGTGGTTCCAATACAGTACCTTCAACTTCGATTACATCCTCTTTGCCCATTAAACTTGTTTACCCCCCTTATGCTCCCCAGTTTGGGTATTCTGAACCGGTACAAGCCTTTTAATTTCTTCTCTTATTTGAGCATCAGTCGGTTTTTCCCCAGAATTAAATTTTTCTTCCAACACTTTGGAAATTTTATTGGTTTTTTGAACGTGTCTGATATTCTTTCTTTTAGGTTTTTCTAAAGAACGATTGTCTCCATTTACTACAAAGATATAATTTGAATCTAATATTTCACAGACAATCATTGCTTGACCTTTATCTCGACCTGCTTTGGAAATTACCACCTGTCCCACTTGAACGTCAGACTGCAACCCTTTCCACCTCCGAAAACGATTTCCCTTAAAAGGTTGTTCGAAAAGTCCGCGCGAAATCCACTGCGAATTTCTGCGTTGGCTTGGTTGTCTTAAGCTGCTCACGTAGGTTTTGACTACGCTCCGCTGCTCGAAACCTTCACCGCCTTGAACTTCTTGTGTCTCTCGTGCTCCTTTTCGAACACTCCCCTGAAAAGGTTGTTCGAAAAGTCCGCGCGCCCGTCACTTAACCTTATGTCATCTTATTGGTTAACTCAATATTTTCAAACGGTAATGTTTAGTAATGATTAACCTTTAAGTAAATGTCGGGTTAAGTGCCGGGTCGAACACGCTCCTAAATAGAGAGTGCAACTTTGTGAAAGGGTGACTTTATAACGTTGTAAAAATTTGTGGTCCATCATCGGTAACGGCAACAGTGTGTTCAAAATGAGCGGAAGGTTTTCCGTCCTTTGTTACGACTGTCCAACTGTCAGCCAAAGTTTCAACTTCATAGCTTTCCATATTAACCATTGGCTCAATGGCAAGCACCATACCATGCCTTAGCCTCGGACCCCTTCCAGGTTGACCGAAGTTAGGTACTTGTGGTTCTTCGTGCATTTTCCTGCCAATACCATGCCCTACAAAATCCCTTACAACAGAAAAGCCGTTACTCTCTACAAAAGTTTGTATTGCATTGGAAATATCCGATAAACGGTTACCAACCACTGCTTTTTTAATTCCTTCATATAATGATTGTTCTGCAATCTCTAACAGCTTTTTGACCTTATCGTCAACTTCACCAACTGCAATTGTTCTTGCCGCATCTCCGTTGTAACCGTCAATTATTGCACCAATGTCAATACTAATAATATCTCCATTTTTTAACTTTCTTAAACCCGGAATTCCATGTACTACCTGTTCATTAATAGAAGTACAGATACTTGCGGGGAATCCATAAAGTCCCTTAAAGGCTGGTTTGGCACCCTGACTGATAATATATTCTTCTGCAATTTTATCAAGTTCCTTTGTAGTAACCCCTGGTCTAACAGCCTGCTCCACTGCCTTGTGAGCACCAGCAACTATTCTACCAGCCTTTTGCATGAACTCGAGTTCACGCTGGGATTTAATGTTTATCATACCTAGTCTCTCCTAAGGTAATTTTGAATATCCTCAAATACTTTATCGACACCTTGGTCGCCGTCAATCTCCTTCAATATTCCCTTTTCCTTGTAGTAATCAATTAGAGGACGTGTATTTTCCAAATACACATTAAGGCGGTTTTCAACGGTTTCTACCGTATCATCGCTGCGCTGGTAAAGTTCTCCGCCACACTCATCACAATTTCCTTCTTCTTTGGGAGGATTAAACTGGACATGATATGTTGCTCCGCAGTTTTTACAAACCCTTCTTCCAGTTAATCGTTCAATAAGCTTTTCTTTGGGTACATTGATATAGATGACAGCATCCAGCTTCTCATCTAAATCTGCCATGGTTTTTTCCAGTGCTTCTGCCTGGGGAACAGTGCGTGGAAAACCATCTAGCATAAAACCTTCATTACAATCAGGTTCCTGGAGTCTTTCCTTAACTATTCCTACAGTTATTTCATCCGGTACCAGTGCACCTGAGTCAAGATATTTCTTAGCTTCTTTCCCCAATTCGGTCTCTTCTTTGATTGCTTTTCTAAACATATCTCCAGTAGAAATATGGGGAATGGAAAGTTCCTTTTGCAACTTCTCTGCCTGGGTACCCTTTCCTGCTCCAGGAGGTCCCATTAAAATCAAACGCATACTTTTCCCCCCTAGTTACTTCATGAAGCCTTGATAATGGCGCATTAACAACTGGGATTCAAGTTGCTTCATAGTTTCCAATGCTACACCGACAACAATTAAGAGTCCGGTTCCTCCAAAGTAAACATTCAGTCCTGTAGTAGCCATTACCACATTGGGTAACAACGCTATGAAGGCTAAGAAAATAGCTCCTGCCAGTGTTACCCTACTTAAGACCCTATCGATATAATCGGAAGTTGGCCTTCCGGGCCTTAAACCCGGGATAAATCCACCGTGCTTTTTCATATTTTCAGCAACGTCTTGCGGGTTAAAGGTAACAGCTGTATAGAAATAGGTAAAAAATATGATCAACATAGCATACATAATCATATATGGTATAGATCTAAAATTAAACACATCCATAATCCACTGTGCAAACCCATTTTCAGGGAACCAGGACGCTATTGTAGTTGGGAACATTAAAATTGACATTGCAAAGATTACAGGGATTACACCAGCCTGATTAACCTTTAGCGGAATATGGGTGCTCTGTCCGCCATATACCCGTCTGCCTACAACCCTTTTAGCATATTGAACAGGAATTCTCCTCTGACCTTCTTGGATTGCAACAATTCCCCCTATAACTGCTAAAGCAATTATTAGGAAGAATAATACTCCAAAGATACTGGTTTCACCTGCAGAAACCTCACGAAAGATTCTTACCACCCCGGCAGGAACCCTGGAAACAATACCTGCAAAAATTATCAAGGAAATACCGTTACCAATCCCGTGCTCTGTTATCAACTCACCTAACCACATCAAAAATGCAGTTCCGGCAGTTAGTGAGATGGCAACAACCGCAATACCAGAGAAACCAGGATTTTCCAGCATGCCCGGCTGTTTTGAAATCCAAACTGCCATACCGCTGGCCTGAATAAAACCAAGTACTACAGTTCCGTAACGAGTATACTGAACGATTTTCTTACGCCCCTCTTCGCCTTCTTTTGCCAATCTTTCAAGATAAGGAACTACTACTGTTAAAAGCTGCATAATGATTGAAGCGTTAATATAAGGCATGATACCCATTGCAAAAACAGTTACCTTCCTAAAGGCACCACCGGAAATAATATCAAAGAAGCCAAAAATCGTTCCTTGACTTAATAAATCTTTTACTGCTTCAGTATTTATTCCGGGAACTGGAATATGTGCTCCCAGGCGAAAAACTAAAAACATCAGCAGTGTAAAAACAATTTTTTGGCGCAAATCGGGTAGCTTAATGGCGCTTCTCAGGGTATCAAGCATTATACCACCTCAGCTTTTCCACCGGCAGCCTCAATTTTTTCGACTGCAGACTTGCTAAATGCATTTGCTTTAACGGTTAAAGACTTTTTCAGTTCACCATCGCCAAGTATCTTGATTCCATCACCGGTCTTCTTAACAAGACCTTCCTTGACCAGTAATTCCGGAGATACTTCTGTTCCTTCTTCAAATCTATTGAGTGCGGAAACATTAACGGCAACTATATCTTTCTTAAAGATATTAGTGAAGCCGCGCTTTGGTAATCTACGCTGTAAAGGCATTTGACCGCCTTCAAATCCCGGGCGAACTCCACCGCCGGAACGTGCTTTTTGACCTTTATGACCTCTGCCAGCAGTTTTTCCCAAGCCGCTTCCAATGCCTCTGCCTTTGCGAGTTCTTTTCTTTTTTGCACCCTCTGGTGCTTTCAACTCATGGAGCTTCATGCGGACACCTCCTATGCATCAATTTCTTCTACAGAAAGCAGGTGTTCAATTTTACGGATATTGCCACGAACAGTAGGTGAATCTTCTTGAACTACACTTGAACCAACCTTTGTTAAACCCAATGCCTTTACAGTTTTTCTCTGTGTTTCAGAGCAGCCAATGGGACTCTTTACCAATGTTATTTTTACCTTTGCCACTGTAATACCCCCTAGCCTAACAATTCTTCTACACTCTTACCGCGAAGTTTAGCCACTTCTTCAGCTCTCTTTAGATTTTGAAGGCCTTGTAGGGTAGCATAAACTACGTTATTAGCATTATCGGAGCGCAGGTTCTTAGTCAGGATATCCCTTACACCTGCCAATTCAAGTACCGCACGGACAGGTCCACCTGCAATAACACCTGTACCTTCGGAAGCCGGTTTTAAAAGAACCCTACCTGCACCAAATTCTCCAATTATTTCGTGAGGAATTGTGGTGCCAACAAGTGGTACCTCTATCAGATTTTTCTTTGCATCTTCAATACCTTTTCTAATTGCTTCAGGTACTTCACCGGCTTTTCCCAGTCCTGCCCCCACATGGCCATTCATATCTCCAACTACAACAAGGGCACTAAAGCTAAAACGTCGTCCACCTTTTACAACTTTTGCTACCCGGCTTATTTTAACTACCTTTTCAGATAGTTCAAGGTCTCGTGGGTCGATATACATTAATTTCCCTCCTTTGTCTTAAAACTTTAAACCACCTTCACGGGCTCCATCTGCCAGAGCGGCAATTTTTCCGTGATATATATATCCACTACGGTCAAAGACAACCTTTTCAATTCCCTTTTCCAATGCATTTTTAGCTAATAGCTCTCCCACTTTTCGAGCTGCCTCAACATTATTACCTGACTCTAATTCACCCCTCAGGGCTGGGTCAAGGCTAGAAGCTGCAACAAGGGTGTGTCCTTTTGTATCATCGATAATCTGAGCATAGATATTTTTGTTGCTTTTGAAAACAGTTAAACGGGGACGCTCAGGAGTGCCAATAATTTTATTTCTGATTCTTAAATGTTTTTTCTCTCTAACTTTCTTACGGTCAATCTTTTTATACACAGCATTCACTCCCTTCACACTTGCTTAACATTACTTATTTAGGCTCCAGCCTTACCTTCCTTACGGCGAATTCTTTCATCTGCGTATTTGATACCTTTACCTTTATATGGTTCCGGTTCCCTTACGGCTCTTATCTGAGCAGCAAATTGACCAACTTTTTCTTTATCGATACCGCTTACAGTAATCTGGTTCGGCTTAGGAACATCAATTTCAATTCCTTCTGGTGGGTCCATCTCAACCGGGTGGGAATATCCGACATTTAAAACAAGTTTTTTGCCTTGTTTTTGAGCACGGTAGCCAACACCGTTAATTTCCAGTTGTTTTTTGAACCCTTCAGTAACTCCAACAACCATATTATTAATCAGAGCTCTGGAAAGTCCGTGTAAAGCCCTGTGGGATTTATTATCTGTAGGGCGAGTAACAACAATTTCGTTGTCCTGTACTTCAACTTTTATATCAGGGTGAATTTCTTTCTTTAATTCTCCCTTTGGTCCTTTGACTGTTACAACGTTACCGTCTACCTTTACATCCAATCCGCTTTTAATTGGAATAGGCTTTCTTCCAACTCTGGACACTTCCGAATCACCTCCATGGATCACGAGTCTCTACCAGATAAAGCAAATTACTTCTCCACCTATTTGTGCTTCCCGAGCTTTCTTATCTGTCATAATTCCCTTTGAGGTAGAGATTATTGCAGTTCCAAGTCCTCCTAATACTTTTGGAATCTCATCTTTTTTCGCATATACCCTTAAGCCGGGCTTGCTAATTCTCTTAAGTCCACTGATTACCCTCTGCTTATCATCAGTGTATTTCAAATATAGCCTTAACATTCCCTGCTTACCGTCTTCAATATATTCGAAGTCCTTTATATAACCCTCATCCTTCATGATTTGAGCAATTGCTTTTTTACTGTTGGATGCGGGTATCTCAACAGTTTCTTTTAATGCAGTATTGGCATTTCTAATACGGGTTAAGAAATCCGCAATAGGATCTGTCATTACCATTAACTACTACCCCCTTCCATCTCTAGCAAATTACCAACTTGACTTGGTAATGCCGGGCAATTCACCTTTATATGCAAGTTCGCGGAAGCATATTCTGCATATACCGAATTTCCTCATATATGCACGAGGTCTACCACAAATTTTACACCTGTTATAAGCACGAACCCTATATTTCGGTTTGCGCTGTTGTTTTTCAATTAAGGCTTTTTTTGCCATTAATTTCCCTCCTGAATTTTGGAATTAGTGTTCCCTAAATGGCATTCCCATCATTCTCAGTAAAGCTCTTGCATGTTCATCATTTTTCGCTGATGTTACAAATACGATATCCATACCTCTTACCTTATCTATTTTATCATAATCTATTTCAGGAAAAATCAGCTGTTCCTTTAAGCCAAGGGTATAATTTCCCCTTCCGTCAAATGCTTTTGGAGAAACTCCTCTAAAGTCACGCACACGGGGAAGAGCTACATTGATAAGACGGTCTACAAATTCATACATCCTCTCTCCCCTTAAAGTAACCTTTGCTCCGATTGGCATTCCTTCCCTTAACTTAAAAGCTGCTATTGATTTTTTCGCTTTAGTAATTATCGGCTTTTGGCCGGTAATTACTGTTAGGTCCTCAACTGCTCCATCTAAAGCTTTAGGATTTTGGGTTGCCTCCCCTACACCCATGTTTACTATAACCTTCTCAAGGTGCGGAACCTCCATGATATTTTTGAAGTTAAATTCTTTCATTAAAGCCGGTCTTATTTCATTCAAATACATGTCCTTTAGCCTGGCCACTTACATTACCCCCTTTCCTTCGAGAAACATTAATCTATTTCTGCACCACAGTTTTTGCAGTACTTTACCTTCTTCCCGTTATCCAAAATCTTTTTACCACGGCGGCTGGGTTCCTTACAGGAATCACAAACGTACATAACGTTGGAAGCATGAATAGGAGCTTCCTTTTCAATGATGCCGCCTTGCTGCATTTGCTGGTTAGGACGTGTGTGTCTCTTAACAATATTTACGCCTTCTACAATAACCCTATTTTCTTTAGGATTTACACTTAAGACTTTTCCCTTTTTGCCTTTATCCTTACCAGAAATAACAACAACCGTTTCACCTTTTTTAACATGCACCTTTGATTGCGCCATTATTTCACCTCCACTTGACCAGTTAGCCTATAAAACTTCTGGTGCCAAGGAAATTATTCTCATAAAGTTCTTTTCCCTAAGTTCACGAGCTACTGGCCCAAAAATCCTGGTACCACGTGGATCTCCGTTATCATTGATAATTACCGCAGCATTTTCACCAAAACTGATATAAGAACCGTCACTACGACGAATAGGTTTAACAGTTCTCACCACTACTGCTTTCACTACGTCACCTTTCTTGACAACGCCGCCTGGTGTGGCCTCTTTAACTGTAGAAATAATCACATCTCCTACTGAAGCATAACGACGACCTGTTCCACCGGGTACTTTTATGCACATTAACTTTTTAGCTCCGGTATTATCCCCAACATTCAACATTGTCTGGGCTTGGATCATGATTCTACCCCCTTCCAGTCTAGGCGGTGTATTATTTTGCCTTCTCTAAGATATTTACTACTCGCCATCTTTTATCCTTACTAAGAGGCCTGGTTTCCATAATTTCGACCTTATCGCCGATGCCACACTCGTTGTTTTCATCGTGTGCCTTAAACTTTTTACTTTGCTTTATGGTTTTCTTATAAAGCGGGTGTTGTACAAATGTTTCAACCTGCACTACAGCTGTTTTATCCATTTTGTCGCTTACAACAATTCCTACCCGCTTTTTGCGAAGATTACGCTCTGACAAGGGACTCCCTCCTTTGTATCAGGACAAATCTGGTTTAAAATCCTAAATTTAAACCTTTAAGAGTGATTCTTATGCTTCTTTTTTAAATCCTTTTTCAGTAATTATAGTTTTGGCACGAGCTATATCCCTTTTCACATGACGGATGCGAGTGGGATTATCCAATTGACCTGTGGCCAGTTGAAATCTCAGGTTAAATAATTCCTGCTTCAATTCACTCACTTTTCTTTCCAGTTCTTCTACCGTTAGTTCTCTTAGTTCGCTAGCTTTCATTGGCCTCACCACCCACTCCTGGATGTATTACGAATTTAGTTTTTACGGGCAACTTATGGGAAGCAAGTCGCATAGCTTCACGTGCTACCTCTTCAGGAACACCGGCAAGCTCAAACATAACGCGACCTGGCTTAACAGCAGCTACCCAGTATTCAGGTGAACCTTTACCTTTACCCATCCTTGTTTCAGCCGGATGAGCAGTAAGAGGTCTGTCAGGGAAGATATTAATCCAAACCTTACCGCCTCTTTTAATATATCTTGTCATGGCAATACGGGCGGCTTCTATTTGACGACTGGAAATCCAGCCATGCTCTAAAGCTTGCAGACCGTATTCACCAAAGTTAACTTTATTTCCCTTAGTAGCTTTTCCACTAACTTTTGGTCTATGTTGCTTACGCCATTTTACCCTTTTAGGCATTAACATGACTATTTTCCTCCTTCCTGAGCCTGACCTTTTGCCTCCGGAAGAACTTCTCCGCGATAAATCCATACCTTGACACCAATTTTGCCGTAGGTAGTGTCAGCTTCCGCAAAACCGTATTCAATATCGGCCCTTAAAGTATGGAGTGGCACTTTACCTTCGCTATACCATTCAGAACGCGCCATATCCGCACCACCTAAACGGCCTGAACACATAATTTTGATGCCTTCGGCCCCCATTCTCATGCTTCTGCTCACCGCTTGCTTCATAGCTCTCCGGAAGGATACTCTTCTTTCAAGTTGCCCGGCTACGTTTTCAGCAACAAGTTGTGCACTGAGCTCGGGTTTTTTGATTTCAACTACATTAACATTGATCTGCTTACCGGTCATTTTTTCTATTTCTTTACGAAGTTCATCAATTTCTGAACCACCGCGTCCAATTACAATACCGGGTTTAGCAGTATAAATGCTAACTTTAACCCTGTCGGCGGCCCTTTCAATTTCCACACGGTCTACACCTGCAGTGTAAAGCTTATTTTTTATATAACGACGAATCTTGATATCTTCATGAAGAAGATCTTCATAATTTTTGTCAGCATACCATCTTGCGTCCCAGTCTTTAATTATACCGATTCGCAAGCCTTTGGGATTGACCTTCTGACCCACCAATCAAACCTCCTTTTCTGCAACCACAACTGTTATATGGCTGGTTCTTTTTCTTATCATATCCGCACGACCCATAGCCCTTGGTTTATAACGCTTTAAAGTAGGACCTTCATCAACATATATTTTAGATATATATAAATTGTCTTCATCCATTTCATAGTTATGCTCGGCATTTGCCATAGCTGATTTTAAAATCTTCATAACGGGTTTAGAAGCCCGTTTAGGAGTAAATTTCAAAATTGCAAGCGCTTCTTTGCAGTCTTTACCGCGTATTAAATCCACTACTTGGCGAACTTTATAAGGAGAAATCCTAATATATCTTGCTACTGCTTTAGCTTCCATTATGGTACCCCCTTTCAAAAAATAGCCCTTTACTTAAGTGCAGTAGAGCGCTCAGTATGAGCTCCGTGTCCTTTAAATAAACGTGTGGGAGCAAATTCTCCTAGTTTATGACCTACCATATCTTCAGTTATATAAATAGGCACGTGTCTACGTCCATCATGCACTGCTATTGTATGCCCTACCATTTGGGGGAAAATGGTGGAACGCCTTGACCAGGTTTTAATAACCTTCTTTTCCCCTTTATCATTCATTTCTTCAATCTTTTTTAGCAGTTTCGGATCACAATACGGTCCTTTTTTCAGTGATCTACCCAACTTTTGTGCGCCTCCTTTCTCAGAGGAAATTATTTATTACGTCTCTTAACAATATACTTATCAGAAGGCTTATTCTTCTTACGTGTCTTAGCACCTAATGCAGGTTTACCCCAAGGAGTAACCGGGTTACGTCCAACAGGTGAACGTCCCTCACCACCACCGTGGGGGTGATCAACAGGGTTCATTACAACACCGCGAACGTGCGGTCTCTTACCTAACCAGCGGCTGCGGCCGGCTTTACCTACTGTAATGTTCTCCTGATCCAAATTTCCTACCATACCAATTGTAGCTTTACATTCCTGCAATATCAGGCGAACTTCTCCTGAAGGAAGCCTTACATGAGCATATTTACCTTCCTTTGCCATTAATTGAGCTGCAGCGCCTGCAGATCGTACCATTTGCCCACCTTTTCCTGGTTTTAACTCAATGTTGTGAATTATTGTACCGACAGGAATGCTTTTTAATGGCAATGCATTACCGACCTTAATATCTGCATCTTCGCCTGATTCAACTTGATCCCCAACTTTAAGTCCATTTGGGGCCAGGATATATCTTTTTTCTCCGTCTACATAGTTAAGTAAAGCGATATTTGCAGTTCTATTGGGATCATATTCTATAGTTGCAACCTTTGCAGGAATTCCGTCCTTATCACGCTTAAAATCAATCAAACGATATAGCCTTTTATGACCACCACCCCGGTGTCTAACTGTTATTCTACCTTGAGCATTACGGCCGCCGGAGCTTTTTAAGGGTACTGTCAAGCTTTTTTCCGGCTCTTTGGCTGTAATCTCTTCAAAAGCAGAAACAGTCATATGACGTCGTCCGGGAGAAGTTGGCTTAAACTTTTTAATAGCCATTACATTTCCCTCCTCTGTTAACTGGCTACTTACAGCTCTTCAAATAATTCTATCCTACTTCCTTTTTTCAAGGTAACAATTGCTTTCTTTTTACTGGAAGTATAACCCTGATAACGTCCCATACGGCGCAGTTTGCCTTTCAGATTCATGGTTCTCACTTTGTCAACTTCAACATCAAAAAGCTCTTCAATTGCCTTTTTGATTTGAATTTTATTTGCCCTTTTGTCAACAATAAAAGTATACTTGTTTTCTTCCATTAAGCCCATCGTTTTTTCGGTAATAACGGGCTTAATAATTATATCTTGGGCGAGCACTATGCCAGCACCTCCTCAATCCTGGCCACTGCATCCTTAGTCATCACCAAGTTCTTATGATTTAAAATATCATAAACATTTAATGCATTTGCAGCAATTGGTGTTACTCCAGGTATATTGCGGCTTGATTTTATAACATTTTCATCCTTATCTGCCAGAACAATCAGAGCCTTTTTATTTACATCAAGGTTCTTAAGTATTCTAGCCATTTCTTTTGTCTTAGGCTCATCTAATTTAAGATCTTCCAATATCAGCAATTCACCATCGTTAACCTTGCATGTCAAAGCAGATTTAACCGCCTTACGACGTAGTTTTTTGGGAACCGCATAACTGTAATCTCGGGGTTTAGGACCAAATGTAATGGCACCGCCTCTCCAAATAGGAGAACGTGTTGTACCGACCCTTGCTCTACCGGTACCTTTTTGACGCCATGGCTTGCGTCCACCACCGCGAACTTCTCCTCTGCTTTTTGTGGAAGCAGTACCTCGACGACGGTTTGCCAGTTGCATTACTACCACATCATGCATAATAGCTTCATTAATTTCTGCGGCAAAAATATCGTCATTTAAATCCATATCCCCGACTTGGTTCCCCTCTGTATTGTATACAGCTACTTTGGGCATGATCAGCTGCCTCCTTTCCCTAATTTATACGTTTGATTTTACAGCGCTTTTAACCTTTACAAGTGATTTGTTAGGCCCGGGAACAGAACCCTTTATTAGTAACAGGTTGTTTTCAGGATCAGCCTTTACAACATTGAGATTCTGAACTGTAACCTTCTTAAATCCTGTTCTTCCCGGCAGTTTACGTCCTTTAAATACCCTAGCTGGGCCCATGGCTCCTAAAGAACCCGGTCTGCGGTGATATCTGGAACCGTGAGAAGAGGGACCCCTTTGGAATCCGTGGCGCTTAATTCCTCCCTGGAAGCCTTTACCTTTGGAGGTTGCTGTAACATCTATTATATCGCCACTTTCAAATTGATCAACTTTAATTTCCTGACCTACTTCGTAGTCATCAACATTGTCAACACGAAACTCTCTAATGTATTTGAATGGCTTTGTTCCAGCTTTTTCAAAAAGTCCTTTGAGCGGCTTATTCACCCTGTTTTCTTTTTGTTTTACGAAACCAACTTGAATTGCATTGTAGCCATCAGTTTCGACAGTCTTTTTCTGCAATACTACGCAAGGACCCGCTTCAAGCACTGTAACCGGAACCACCTGGCCATTTTCGTCAAAAATCTGGGTCATTCCCTTTTTAATACCTAAGATTGCTTTAGACAACTGTTACACCTCCAATCCACATTTACTAGAGCTTAATTTCTATGTCTACTCCGGCTGGTAGGTCCAAACGCATCAATGCGTCTACAGTCTTGGGAGTAGGATCAACAATATCTATTAAACGCTTGTGAGTTCTCATTTCAAATTGTTCCCTGGAGTCCTTATTTACATGGGGGGAACGTAATATTGTATAGATACTTTTCTTCGTAGGTAGTGGAATTGGACCTGAAACGTTAGCCCCTGTCCTTTTAGCTGTTTCCACTATTTTTTTAGAAGATTGGTCAAGAAGATTATGATCAAAAGCTTTTAAACGAATTCTAATTTTATCTCCAGCCAATTTCTTTACCTCCTTCGCCCGATTTTAGCGGACAGTTCTCAGTGAAAATTACCCGTCTTGAAGTCCGGCAACCTTTCACTTCATCGCCCCATCTTTTTTTAATTATCTAGACAAGTTTCAGGGGCCAAGGCAAACGCCCTGGTCCCTGTAGCAATTTTTATTTACTCGTTAATACCGCTTACTACACCAGCACCTACTGTACGGCCACCTTCACGAATAGCGAAACGCAGACCCTCTTCAATTGCAATTGGTGTGATTAGTTCAATATCCATCTTAACGTTATCCCCAGGCATTACCATTTCTACGCCTTCAGGAAGATCTATTACTCCT
>JAICDB010000004.1 GCA_020063565.1 Clostridiales bacterium
TTTTTCAGATTTTACTATGCCGTAGACTTTGTATTTATTTATATCATTTTTTATTAGCAGTTTTCACTTGCACCCTTAAAAAGGGTTACTATAATCAGTATTATTCACATATTTTTCTTCTGCTAAATCTTTTGCTTCTTGATTTTTTATATAATTTCTGATTATCTGCTCATCTAATCCAACGGTACTAATATAATAGCCTCTTGCCCAAAAATTATGCCCTTTAAAGTTTTGTCGCAACTTGTTAAATCGTTCAAATATCATTATCGCGCTCTTTCCTTTTAAATATCCAACTATTGATGATACTGAATATTTTGGCGGTATCGAAATACACATATGTATATGGTCCATACATGCGTGTGCTTCTATTATCTCCACTCCTTTAGCGTTGCATAAAAATTATCCAAAAAAGTCAAGTAGTAATTTATAAATTTACCATTTTACAACATATAACATATATATAAAATTTTACTGACAAAGCGAATACCTTTTTCGCAGTAGCTACCAAATTTTTTGTAGTTAACGTAGGCCCGGTCAAATACATTTAAGGCATCTTCTTCCTCAACCACTAAATCATTCATTTGGGTTCTGTCAGCTGGTTTGGCTGGTGTGATTATAGCTTTATCCGTCAGTACTTCCGTGTCGTGGAATTTAAGTCTAAGATGAACCTATATGCCGGCTTTAGTTTTTCGAAAATATGCCCAAGGGTACTGGGAGAGACAAAGGCTTATGGTTGTGGAGTCAATCAAATAAAGCTGGCCAGGGTTTGCCATAAGGAATTAGATCCTATCTTTTACCCTGGCTGCTTGCAGCGCCACAATTTACAATTTTAGCAATTAATGGTAGAGTTCTTTAGCCTATAACTACTGCCGGTAAATATTAAGAGAATACAGGCGTTATTGTCTCTAATTTTTGAAAGTTTGGTACCATTTTACTTTTATTGTGAAAGAGTCTTTGTTATTTTTTGAAATTTTTGTGAAGTATATTGAAATAAAACAATTAATACCTTAAAATATGGGGTACAAGGGGAGGGTATAACACTTACTAACTCTCAAAAAACTTATGAATATTAAACTTACAAGCAGAAATGAGGTGAATACCTTGCTGCTATTAATATTATTTCAGGCAATATTTATTACGTGGTTATTAAATTATATCATGAAAAGAGTGCAGAACGAGGGAAAATAGTAGCTTCTATTTTCGCTATCAGAAAATGAAATTAATTTATCGACAAAATTACAATGCGAACTGTTGACACAATTATTTTTTTGCGATATTATATGCCCATACAGGGCATATGTATATTAAAATAACAAGGGGTTGTGTCTTATGGCTGAAATTAATAATGAAAAACTTATTCAAAGGTTGAGTAGAATAGAAGGACAAGTCGGGGGTATAAAAAGGATGCTTGAGAATGACAGATATTGCGTTGATATTATTCACCAGATTAACGCTGCTCAGGCAGGCCTGGAAAAGGTTAAAAAATTAATTCTAGACAGACATGTTAGGGGTTGTGTCACCAGGGGCATTCAAAACGGCGATAATTCAATAGTTGAAGAACTATTGGAAGTTATAGAGAGATCTTTTAAATAAGGGGGAGAAGATCAATGAGAGAGGGGAAACTTGCTATTTCCGGCATGAGTTGTGCAGCCTGTGCCAACAGAGTAGAGAAAAAACTAAATTCATTGAATGGTGTTAAATCTGCTAATGTAAATTTTGCGTTAGAAAATGCTACTGTAAAATATGATGAAAGTGTTATAGACATATCCGAGCTTAAACAGGCCGTAATTGACCTGGGCTATGGAATTGAGCAAGAAAAGGTAGAACTTAAACTGGGTGGAATGACATGTGCCTCCTGTGCCAATAGAATAGAAAAAGGGCTTAATAGTGTTGAAGGTGTATCTAAGGCGGTAGTAAATTTTGCAGCTGAAAAAGCGACTGTAGAATTTGATCCAGCAATGACTTCCGTAACAGAGCTTATTAAGGTAGTAAAGAAACTGGGTTATGAAGCAAGTCAGGAAATAGATGAAGATACTGAAAAGAAGAAAAGAGAAAAAGAAATCAAGGCTCAAAAAATAAAATTTATTGTTTCCACACTGCTATCTCTACCTTTAGTAATTGCAATGTTTTTAGAAGTATTTGGCGTTCACAATGAAATTTCCGAAATTCTAAGTAACAAATACTTGCAATTTGCACTTGCAACACCTGTACAGTTTATAATAGGCTGGCAGTTTTATACGGGTGCATACAAGGCGCTTAAAAATAACAGTGCCAATATGGATGTACTTGTAGCAATGGGTACTTCAGCTGCTTACATTTATAGCTTTGCAAATACATTTTTCGGGGAAGGCATGCTTTATTATGAAACTTCAGCAGTACTAATCACCTTAATATTACTTGGTAAACTTTTAGAAGCAGTTGCAAAAGGAAAAACATCTGAAGCTATAAAGGCTTTAATGAACCTTCAAGCCAGGACTGCTGTTGTTGTAAGGGAAGGTAAAGAAGTTGAGATTCCGGTAGAGGAAGTAGAAATTGGTGATATAGTCATTGTTAAACCCGGTGAAAAAATCCCGGTTGACGGAATAGTTGTGGAAGGAACTTCTGCAGTTGACGAGTCAATGCTTACAGGTGAAAGTATTCCGGTCGATAAAAAAATTGGTGATGAAGTAATTGGCGCCACTATTAATAAGCAAGGTTCCTTTAAATTTAGAGCAACAAAGGTTGGTAAGGATACGGCACTAGCCCAGATCATTAAAATTGTGGAAGAAGCACAGGGTTCAAAAGCGCCGATCCAAAGATTTGCAGATGTTATTTCCGGGTACTTTGTCCCTGCAGTAGTTGTTATAGCAGTAATCACCTTTTTAGTATGGTATTTCCTACTGGAACCAAAGGCAGGATATGACGCATTTAGCTGGGCGCTGATTAACTTTACTGCAGTACTTGTTATTGCCTGCCCATGCGCCCTGGGACTTGCAACACCAACATCCATCATGGTAGGAACAGGTAAAGGGGCCGAAAATGGTATCTTATTTAAAGGTGGAGAACATTTGGAAAAGGCCCATAAAATGACTGCAATAGTTTTGGATAAGACTGGAACAATTACAAAGGGTGAGCCCGAGTTAACAGATGTTATAGCGCTGGAGTCATATAGTGAAGAGGAACTCCTCAAGATAACAGCCAGTGCGGAGAGGGCATCGGAGCATCCCCTCGGACAAGCAATAGTTAAAGGTGCTAAAGAAAGAGACTTGGAGCTTAGTGAACCTCAAGATTTTGAAGCAATTGCAGGTCATGGTATCAAAGTTTCTGTACAAGGCAGGAAGGTACTCATAGGTAACCGCAAATTAATGCATAATAATGGTATTTCCGTAGATAAACTGCAGCATAATATGGAAAAACTTGAAGAACAGGGTAAGACGGCAATGCTTGTTGCAATAGATGGGAAACCTGCCGGAATAGTAGCAGTGGCGGACACAGTCAAGGAAACTTCACGGGAGGCTATTCAAAAACTAAAGAAATTAGGGCTGAAAGTATGGATGATTACCGGAGATAATCAAAGAACTGCACAGGCAATTGCTAAGCAGGTTGGAATAGACAATGTAATGGCCGAAGTGCTTCCGGAAGATAAGGCAAATGAAGTGCAGAAATTAAAGGATAAAAGTGAAATAGTCGGTATGGTGGGTGATGGTATTAATGATGCACCTGCGCTGGCAACTGCTGATGTTGGAATAGCCATAGGTACAGGTACCGATGTGGCAATGGAGGCAGCAGATATCACCCTTGTAAGGGGTGATTTGAACAGCATTGCTGATGCAATAAACTTGAGTCATGCCACCATGAGAAACATTAAACAAAACCTTTTCTGGGCATTGATTTATAATTCACTGGGAATACCGGTGGCTGCTATTGGTTTACTTTCGCCTATAATTGCAGGTGCTGCAATGGCATTCAGTTCAGTATCAGTTGTTACTAATGCGCTGAGGTTAAAACGCTGGAAAGCGGGCATAAATTAAAAGTTTTCCAGCATAATAAAAAATAATAAACCAAAAGGAGGAATTATTAATGTCTTGTTGTGGAGGAAATGATAAGGTAAATGTAAGCTTGAATGTAGAAGGAATGAGCTGTAACCACTGCAAAATGACAGTGGAAAAGGAACTGGGGAAATTGGCAGGAGTAGAATCTGTTGAAGTCGATCTGGAAGGAAAAAAAGTAGCTGTAACTTATGATCAGAAAAAAGTAACAGAGGATAAAATTAAAGAGACAATTACAAATGCGGGATATGAAGTAGTTTAAACTTTGAGGCCGGGTTTACTGTTGGTAAATACCGGCTTTTTCCTTTATACTGCAAGAAAGCATAACTTTTCCTGATAACATAAGTACACACACTACAAGGCCTGTAAACCCGCTAAAAAAAGATGCAATTACTCATTGCATTATGCGGGAAACTGATTAGAGTATTTTATGCATCGATGACTAAAAATGTAGAATACAGTCCAGAGAAGCTGCTTTCAGATATTCACAGACTTGAAGTAATGACACAAGCAGCATAAGAAAATGCACCAAAAAATTCATAAAATCTTTAAAAATTGTACACAGAATTATTAAAATTAAAAGCTATAATTATCATAAGTAAATAAATATAAGTATTAAACTCTGAAAATTGGATTGGAGAGATATCAATGGAATATCTTTATGATTGGTTGCCATATATAGCTATATTTGGTTTTATGATGTTGATGATGCGTGGCGGAGGTTGTTGTGGCGGACACGGCCATCACAGTGGTCATTCTCATAAAACACACGGTGACCATAAAGATGACCATAATAGCCACCATTATAATGAAAATGATAATAAGGGTATAGAAAAGAAGAACAGCTGTCATTAAATAGGTATGCTAACACCTCCATATTTATATAGAAAGGTGCCTACCAAGCCCACCGTAGGCACTTTTTTAGTTTTAATGAAGGGGGAATAATTAATGAAACTTTTATTTAGTATTGGACCTCTCAATATTTATTTTTTTGGTCTTATGATTGCAATAGGAAGTTTAGCGGGAATATATGTGGCTGTTAAGGAAGCAAAAAGAAAAGGACTGGATGGAGAAAAAATTTTTGAAGGTTGTTTGTATGCTCTGGTTGGAGGGTTTCTTGGAGCTCGATTAATGTATGTTTTTGTTTATAATCCCGGATATTATCTTGCAAATCCAGTTGAAATTATAATGATTAATAAGGGTGGCCTTTCTATCCACGGAGGAATATTAGGAGGTGCCCTGGCCGCAATTTTTTATTTTAAAAAGAGCGGGCAGCACTTATGGAAAACTGCTGATGCACTTGCCCCTGGTTTGACACTGGCGCAGGCAATAGCAAGGGTTGGTTGTGATGTCTTTGGAAAGGTAATGACAACACCTTTACCCTGGGGAATTAAATATAATGGTAACCTTGTGCATCCGGCACAGGCCTATGAATTTGTTCTAGATTATTTTCTTTTCTTTTATCTCTGGCAGAAGAGAAAAAATCCTCAATATGACGGTCAAATTTTTGTACATTATTTGATAATTTATGCCGTTATACGAGGAATTGTAGAGTTTGCCAGAATTAATCCGGTTATTTTTGCTCCCTTTAGCGTATCTCATGTATTAAGTGCTGTTATGATTGCTACAGGCATAGTTTTAGCAGTAATACTACGCAAAAACAAAATTTTTACTAAGAAGAAAGAAAAAAATAATCTCTTTTTAAATTTGGGAATAACTATATTACTTATTGTATCATCTCTGGCACTATATTATAAAGTGCAGGGCTAATATCAATCGAGTAGGCAGAAGTCGGGATAATTTTCCCAACTTCTACCTACTCGATATGTACAAAATAATATTTCATATATTCTTCACATTAAATCCACAGTTTTATTAAAAATGGGGTTTATAATATAAACAGATTAAAAAATACATACAAGAGAAGGAGGAATATCTAATGAAAGCAAAATTAGTTATTTTATTGGCAGTAGGTATTTTAGTGATAGCAGCTATTCCCATGCTTGCTGCTGATAATGATGCCCCTGTAGTTACAGTAACACCGGAGGATGAAGAAATTCAGAAGCTTAACCAAGAAATGTGGAAAATTAGAGAAAAAATTGCTGAGAAGAGAGGGGAACAGTTACCCGAGTATAATGAAGAGTTCTTTAATAAAATGTATGACTACTGTAATGGCCAGATGGGCGGCATGATGATGGGATCTAACGGAATGATGGGAGGATACGGTCCGCAAAGCAGCGGTTACGGAATGGGTGGAGGTATGATGGGCTGGTAACCCGTTTCATAAAAACGGCAACTAAAGGGTTGCCGTTTTTGTTTGCCCGGCATGTTTGCTGAGCCGATGGGTTGAAAGAAACCCTGTCGCCTAACCAGCGGGAAGACAACTCGTAGGCAAGGACGTCGCTGGCAACGCCGAGGTCTGAAGGACGCTGAAGGGGGAGCAAATTGATTTTTAATGAGGGTGAAAAAATTTTTGGAAAAGTATCGCTGGGGGCTAGTTCCTCGTTGGGTAATGGACTATTTATTAAAAAAATATCCTTATTGCTCACCATAGTCAGGACACAAATATTGTCACCGTGCCGCTTTTGTGTTATGTTATAGAAAACTGGGTAAGGAGATTTATTTATGGGTAAGCAAGCTTTACTTGTTATTGATATGTTAGAGGATTTTGTAGGAGAAGATGGTATATTATACATTGGTGAAATAAGCCAAAAGGTAACGCAAGCAGTTGCTGCAGTTATTAAAGAAGCGCGAGAAAGAGAAATACCGGTAATATATATTTGTGACAGACACAGAGAAGACGATGCTGAATTTAGAATGTTTCCTGCACATTGTGTAGAAAATACTTTAGGTGCAGAAATATTGAAAGATATAGCTCCACAACCAAAGGATTATATTATCCCCAAACGTCGATATAGTGCTTTTTTTGGTACTGACTTGGACGCTACTTTACGAGAACTAGGCGTTACTGAATTAATATTGGTAGGAGTATGTACCAATATCTGCGTGCTTTATACAGCTGCCGATGCCCGGATGCTAAATTATGAAGTTACAGTAATCAAGGATGCGGTAGCATCTTTTGATGAAGAAGCACATAATTTTGCTTTGAAAGAATTAGAAACTACGTTAGGGGCAAAGATAAGATAGTTACCAACTCTTGATACATAAGGAAATAGAGACTGCCATATTTTCCTATGATAACTTCGTTTACAGGTTTGCTTAAATGCGTTTTTGCTAAATACACCACATATGGTGTATTTTTTATTGAGAGAAGTTGTTAGGCGAAAGCATATGTGGGGGAAAGGAGTTAGTTCGATGTTAAAGACAGGTTATAAAAAATTTGCTGTCCTGCTAGTGTTGCTTTTATTTATTCTATCTGCGATTGGCTGTAGTAGTTCTAACTCAAGTGGCTCTACTACTGCTCCTGTCCCTAATTCTCACAAACAGCAAGAAAAAACAATATCATCCACTAAAGATAGAAAGTCTGATGCCGGCAGTGTTCTTAAGGTGCATTTCATTGATGTCGGTCAGGCGGACTCAATTCTAGTACAAACACCATCAGGTAAAAATATTTTAATTGACGGCGGTAATAACGATGATGCGGACCTTCTGGTAAACTATCTAAAAGACCAGAATGTAAAAACACTTGACTATGTTATAGGTACTCATCCCCATGAAGACCATATCGGAGGTTTGGATGTTGTTATTGAAATGTTTGAAGTGGAAAAAGTTTATTTGCCGAAGGTTTCTCATACAACTAAGACTTATAAAGACCTCTTACTGGCAGTAAAAGATAAGGGGGTTAAAATTATCCCGGCAAAAGCAGGTGTTAAGCCGGATATAGACTCCGAAGTTAAGGCATTATTTGTTGCACCTAATGGTGCAGACTATGAAGAAATCAATAACTACAGTGTTGTTTTCAAACTTACATACGGAAATACATCATTTCTGTTCACCGGTGATGCGGAAGCCTTATCTGAAAACGAAATGTTAAAATCAGGTTTTGACTTAAAATCTGATGTCTTAAAAGTTGCACACCACGGTAGCAGTAGTTCTACCACGCCGGAATTTTTAAAGGCTGTTTCCCCTAAATATGCAGTAATATCTGTTGGTACAGATAATGATTACGGACATCCAAGCGAGGAAACATTATTGAAATTAAATAATTTCAAAGTAAAGATTTATAGAACGGATATGCAGGGTACCATTATAGCAACAAGTGATGGAGAATCAATAAAGTTTAATAAATCAGCAATAACTCCAAAGGCTGCTACAAAAAACATCAGTATAATAGATATCAACCTTAGAGATGAAGTAGTAATTATTAAAAATTCTAGTCCCCAAGATGTAAACATGACTGGATGGACGTTAATCAGTGCAAAGGGAAATCAGATATATCATTTTCCGGAAGATTATGTATTGAAATCTGGTGCAATCGTTAGAATCTGGAGCGGGAAAAATGCAAGAAACAACCCGCCTGGTGATTTGTTTTGGACTAATGATTATATCTGGAACAATGATGGTGATACTGGAATCCTAAAGGATGCAGATGGTTACATTGTTTCAAGTAATGGAGGTAATTAAATGAATAAGATGATAGTTGACCGGTTAGAAGGTAGTATTGTTGTTTTGGAATACAAAGGGAAAACATATGAATTTCCTGGTGAACTTTTACCCGAGGAAGTAAAAGAAGGTGATGTGCTGAAGGTTAGTTTTAAGGTTGATAAAAATGCTACAGTAAAGAGAAAGAAGGAAATTGAAAAATTGATGGATGAGGTTTTTAATTTGCAAAAATGAAAGGGGTGAAAACAATGTAAGTAACATTTAGATGAAAAGTATAAGCCGGATGGCTATAATGTTGGAATAAATGTTGGTGCTGCAGCTGGACAGACAATAATGCATGTTCATATTCATCTTATTCCGAGATATAAAGGTGATATAGATGATCCTACTGGTGAGGTAAGGGGAGTTATACCGGAAAAGAGGATTTATTAATATTTAGGGTGATCAAATTGACTATTATTAAAGAAATGGAAAGTAGTTTCAAAAGACGTCAGACTTCTTATAAAATGGTAACAATTTTAGCGATGCTTGAGAAGTGCTCTTCAAAAGGAGTAGCTAATATTCAGAACGTTGTAGAATATTTTGCAGATTTTTATAAAAAGAGGAACCAATCCCTCTGTATGTCCTCATCGTAAGGGAGTTTTACAATTGGGTGTAATTTTGTTTGGCGACCCGATGGCTCCTGACTTTTTTGAAGCTGAAAGAGCGTTAACTGAATGTGATCTTCTTTTAGTTGCCGGAATAAGCTTGCAGCAGGTTTATCCTGTTACCGGAATTTCTCAATATGCGGATAAACTAGTAATAAAGACTAATCATCATAAATGCCGCAATTTTTTGTGGCGTTTTTTGATATGGATTAAAAATGATGTACGAAATTCCAAATCAAGCAATTCGGTACCGGGTGAGGCGAATGCTATAAAAGAAGAAACTGATGTCACCGGAATTCTTAAAGTTCACGTCATTGACGTCGGCCAGGCTGACTCGATTCTTGTACAGCTTCCGTCAGGTGAAAATATTCTAATTGATAACTGCCGGAGATGTTGTTGAGGATGAAGTTTTTAAGTGAGGTTATCACAATTTAAAACTTTTTTTAATAAATTTTCAAGAGTAAAGTACCGGTTATTGGAAATTGAGCTTTGCCCCAATGATCGGCTTTTTTTATGTTTATAATAAGTAATTTCTATTTCGGGTTTGAGACTTGGAAAACATAGATTATAAAAGTGCCGCCCTGAATTATAGTAAAATTCTTTTTAAAAAAAGAAGGATTTTTTTAGGGAAAACAGAATGCAAATATACAATAATTAGTTTATACAAAAATCCATTTATGCTAATATTTTATTATCGGGTGGTCAGACCAATGAAAAAGAGTAGTACAATGCAACCAATTCAGAAAAAAAGAACATATGAGCTTGTGGTAGAGCAAATCAAAGAGTTATTATCCGGCGACGACTTTAAACCGGGTGATCGACTACCCACTGAACAAGAAATTGCATCTACAATGGGAGTAAGTCGTGCAACAGTACGGGAAGCGATGATTGTACTTGAGAGATCAGGGTTAGTGGAGATCTGTCCCGGTCGGGGGATAGTGGTTTGTGAATATAATAAACATCAGGTGAATGAGCCTATTATAGAAGTACTAAAACGGGATGGTAAGAATGTCCTGGATTTACTGGATTTTCGGAAAGGAATAGAAGTGGAAGCAGCTTATTTGGCAGCTGTGAGGATTAACAAAGAAAACCAACAAGAGTTAAGAAATGCTTACAAAGAATTGAAACGAGCAGTACAAGAAGGTGCTTTAGGGGCAGAAGAGGATAGGTTTTTTCATAGAGTCATTGCTCATATTTCAGGTAATCACCTTTTTGAAAGGGTGATGGATACAATTGAAGATTTACTAAAAGATGCTCAGGCAAAAACCAGGGCTGATTCAATGAGAAGGCCGGGGCAACCCCAAATTGTGTTAAAAGAACACGAGAGGATTATGAATGCAATTATACGTGGTGACGGCGATGAAGCAAGAAATGCTATGAGAGTACATCTTGACAATGTAGCAGCAAAAATTCATCATGTTTTAAAAATGGATAGCAGTAAGGGGAGGTGATGGACACCGGAATTGAAAAGCTGGTATTGAGATTCCAATCTGATGAGTAAACAAAAACATTTCTAGAGAAAGGAGTAATATATAAAATGAAATTATGGAGAAGTAAAACACTGGGATTATTAGTAATATTGATATTAACTGTTTCTCTTGTTGGTTGTAGTTCAGGTGGAGGAGAAGGCTCTGGCAGGAAATTTTTGACAATCTCCACTGCATCTACTGGAGGAACTTATTATCCGGTTGGTGTGGGAATGGCTACTCTCTGGACTGAAAAGCTAGCAGGTGAAGGTATAAAAGTATCAGCTCAATCTTCAGCAGGTTCTGTAGAAAACGTAGATATTTTGCGCAAAGGTGAAGCTGAATTGGCAATTATGCAGGGCTTGATTGGAGCTATGGCATGGAAAGGCAAGGGAGTCTTTGAAGGTAAAAAATATGAAGGTTTACGTTCTATTTCCATGTTATGGCCTAATGTAGAGCATTTCGTACTGGCTGAGGAAACCGTTAAGACCGGAAATATTATGGATATTAAAGGCATTCGTATGTCCGTAGGACCTTCCGGGAGTGGTACCGAACGTTCTACACTCACTATCCTTGAAGGATTAGGACTAAGTACCGGTGATATTACACCCGAATACCTGGGTTATACAGAGGCCGCGACAGCAATGAAAGACGGGCGAATTCAGGGAGCTTCTATGCCTGCAGGCCCTCCGGTGGCGGCAGTGGCAGATTTATTTGCGAGCCCTATTGATGTTCAGGTCCTTGAGTTTACTGAAGAAAACCTAAAGGGTATCAATAGTGTATTCGATACCTGGTACATGTATGAAATTCCGGCCGGAACATACAGCGGTCAAGATAAACCCATCCAGACTATCGCACAGCCTAACTGGTTGGCTGTAAGTGATACTACTGACGAAGAAGTAGTTTATAAACTAACAAAAACTTTGTTTGAAAACTTGGATTATATGTACGGTGTGCATGATAGTGCTAAAAACATTAAATTGGAAACTGCATTATCCGGGTTGCCGGCTCCGTTACATCCCGGGGCGTATAAATATTATAAGGAGCAGGGTATGGAAATACCGGAGAAGTTGATTCCCCCGGAATTGAAATAACAGTTAAGAAATAATGATGGGTGAGGGGCAAAATTTTGCCCCTCTTTGTAAACTTCCAATCCAAGGAGTGACAATGACTGATGAAACAGCAGAAACAGGTGAAAACAAAACAACAATTTAAAAAACGAAAATTTGCCGGTACCAAAGGAAAAGCGGTAGCGGCCGTTGCTGTTTTATTTTCTATTTTTCAAATCTGGGTTAACAGTATCGGTGTTGTACCGGGGATTTTCAGAAATGCTATTCACTTGAGCTTTTTGCTGGTATTAACATTTATTTTATATCCGGCAACCAAGAAGTCCCCCAAAGATAAATTATCAAAACTGGATATTATTTTAATTATTCTCGGTATTTCGGTAGGAGCCTATATAGTATTCTTTTACAATGACTTACACATGAATCGCGGTTCAATACCTGTTACCCGCGATTATCTATTTGCCGTACTGGCCATTATACTGACTTTAGAGGCTGCCAGACGGGTGGTAGGCTGGTTAATTCCTGCCATTTCGATCTTTTTTTTAGTGTATGCAGCGTACGGGCCTTATTTTCCCGGTGTTTTTGGTCATGCCGGTATAGATTGGACTCGTATACTTTATCGGATGTATCTAACTTATGAAGGCTTATTTGGTATTACATTGACGGTTTCAGCAACATTTATCTTTCTCTTTATCCTTTTTGGTGCTTTTCTTAACATTAGCGGAGGTGCTGATTTATTTAACGATCTTGCACTTTCCCTGGCCGGTAAGCGCCGCGGCGGCCCCGCTCATGTAGCGGTTATTTCCAGTGCCTTGATGGGAACTTTAAGCGGAAGTCCGGCTGCAAATGTGGCTACAACGGGATCATTTACCATTCCTTTAATGAAAAAAATAGGGTATAAGCCGTATTTTGCAGGAGCTGTTGAAGCAGCTGCTTCAACAGGAGGGATGATAATGCCGCCAATTATGGGGGCTGCTGCGTTTCTGATGTCTTCATTTTTAGGAATACCTTATTTACGTATTGTGGTAGCTGCAATCATTCCTTCAATACTCTATTATGCCGCCATCATGATTATTGTTGACCTTGAAGCTAAAAAACTCGGTATAAAAGGAATGGAACCTCAGGAAATTCCCAGTTTGAAAAAGGTATTATTATCTCGAGGTTTGTTGCTCTTACCGATAATAGTAGTTATCTGGGCTCTGGTAACCGGTAAAACGCCCCTTTATGCAGGTTTTGCCGGCATAATTTCTACAATTGTAGCCAGTTATTCCAATAAGGAAACCAGAATTGGCCTGAAAAAACTACTGCTGGCCCTGGAAGAGGGTGCCATGGGATCAATCCAGGTGGGTGTTGCCTGTGCCTCTGTGGGAATTATTGTAGGTGTGGCAGCAATGACAGGGATTGGTTCAGTATTAGCCTATAACATTGTTAAAATTTCCGGTGGGTCCGCTTTCGTAGCACTGGCATTAGTTATGCTGACTTCTATCGTGCTAAGTTTTGGTCTGCCATCCACAGCATTGTATATTATTGTTTCAGTGGTTGCTGCTCCTGCGCTGGTAAAAGTAGGTATAATTCCTTTAGCAGCCCATTTCTTTGTGTTCTGGTTTGGTGCTCTTTCCAATGTAACCCCGCCGGTAGCATTGGCTTCCTATACCGCAGGGGGAATTGCAGGAGACGATCCCATGAAAACCGCATGGACGGCTTTAAAAATGACTCTGGCCGGATTTATTATACCCTTTATGTTTGCTTTTAACCCGGTGATTCTCTTCGAAACCCCAAGTGTTGTAAAGGTAGTCATTGCTGTAGTCACCGGGTTAATTGGGGTTTTTGCCCTTGCTGTAGCTACGGAACGCTACTTTTTGCGCAAGTTACTCAGGCTTGAGCAGCTGCTATTTTTGACAGGGGCATTGTTGATGATCAAACCTGGTCTGACAACCGACGTGAGCGGGCTTGTTATATTAGCCATTGCTTTGGGAATTCACTATTTTACTCGCAATAAAAACAAGGCCGATGAAGGAGCGGTTATCTTACGATGAATGAATATCCGAAATTTTATAAGGTAAAACAAAATTTTCCAAGCCCGAAGATAACAAATATTAAACAGGCAGTTAAAAAGGCGGTAACGGAAATGGCTGTGGCAGATAAAATTTCCCCTGGAGATGAAATTGCTATTACGGCAGGTAGCCGCGGAATTACTAATATGCCTGAAATATTAAGATTACTGGGTGAGGAGATACGGGCCTTAGGCGGTGTACCGTTTCTTGTTGCTGCCATGGGTAGCCATGGCGGCGGCACCGGAGCGGGAATGCTGGATGTATTGCAAGGATTGGGAATTACGCCGGATACTGTAAATATGCCTGTAAAGGCTTCTGAAAAAGTGGCATACTTGCAGGATACTGAGAGCGGTTTTCCCGTTTACTGTGCAGAAGAAGCCTATTCCGCCAAAGGAATAATTGTTATAAACCGGGTTAAGGCACATACTGCTTTTCGCGGCCCCCATGAAAGCGGACTGTTGAAAATGTTATCAGTCGGTTTGGGCAGAGCGAAAGGTGCAGCTTCCGTACACAGTTTAGGGCCTGCTAAAATAGCTCAAGCTGTCAAGGAAGTTGGCAGCACGGTTTTAAAACGGGCGCCGGTAATCGGCGGTATCGGTATAGTTGAAAACGGCAATGAAGAAACAGCCATAATTAAAGGTATAAAACCCGCCGGTTTTGAAGAGACAGATAAAAAGTTATTGGAAAAGGCAAAAAGTCTCGCACCATCGTTACCTGTGGAACAAGCTGATTTGTTAGTTGTACAGGAAATGGGTAAAAATTACAGTGGGACAGGTATGGATACCAACGTAATTGGCCGCTTTTATCTTGAGGGTATTCCTGAGCCTGAAACGCCCAGTATAACTAGAATTGTAGTTTTAGGTTTATCGGAGGCTTCCCATGGTAATGCTAATGGAATTGGCCTGGCAGATTTTACAACTCAAAGACTTTTTGATGCTATAGACCTTGAAAAAACGTATTTAAACGGTCTAACCACTAACTTTTTGCAGCGCATAAAAATTCCCATCATTATGCCTGATGATGAACAAGCAATTACTAAGGCCTGGGAAAGCCTGCGCTTAAAGAATGCTGAAGAAGCCAAAGTCGTAATTATTCATGACACATTGAACCTTAATGAATTGTATATTTCAGATGCCCTTCTAGAAGAAGTGGCTCAATTGGATTATGTTGAAGTTGAAAAAGAATGCACCCTCTGTTTTAAGCAGGGAGCGCTTAAAATCAGATGACAGGAAGGTCAGTTTCCCAAGAGGTCAAATGGGATTTGTTAGCGATGAATGAAAAGTCATTCATCGCTTTTTTCTGCCTGTTTTTAAGGAAAGTAATATATGACTCCTTATATTTTTTAAGGAGTTTTTTTATAATCATAATCTATATTAACAATTTCTTTTGCATTTAACTTTCTTAAGCCGCTTTCCGTAGCAATGGTTATTTCTCTTTTTACAGTATCTAACCCTTTAACAACCCCTTGTACTTCCAGATAACTTTCTTCTTGTAAAATTGTGAGCTGAATTTTAGCATCATAATGAAGAGAGTGTTCCAGGATGAATTGAAATTCTTCCCACTGCTGTTCATCAAAGAGAGGCATCCGGTATTTTTCTTTTTGCTGCAGCTTTTTACGATAATTTTTTAACCTTTCCTTATGTTCCGGCAGCATCATACGGCTGCAGGTGAACTGGTCATAAATTTTTTTACTACTCATGCTTCATGCCCCCCGATTTTGTTTGCCCGTTCAAAGAGTTGTGCTCCGGAGGTTAAGGAGGATGCTCTAAATAAACTGGTTATTCCGAAACGATTTCTGATTTCATCCATAGCATGGCTTAAAGCTATTTTTTGCTCTTCATTATCGAACAAAGACAGCTGTATTTGCTTATCACTGGCCAGCCCGGAAAGGCTGATACCCGCTGCGCGAATTGGCATTCTATCCCAATATGTATTGAATAATTGCAGTACAACAGGATATACATCCATGGTAATGGCTGTAGGTTTAGCTAATTTTTTTTGACGGGAAAAACCGGTGGGGTTGTCAAAATTTGCCCCCCGGCAGTAGAGATTTACCACCTTTCCTACCTTTCCAATAGTCCTTGCCCTGCGGCAGACTTCCTCTGTCAGCTCCAGAAGTACAACCCTGATTTCCCGCTCACTGCTGTAATCCCTTGGTAAAGTTATGGAATGCCCTATCCCTTTGCAAGTTTCTGTTGAGCTGGGATTAACTGTAGAGTAATCTATACCGTGGGAATTGAGCCATAGTAACTCCCCTACGGCGCCCCAGCGTTTTTTTAAACTTTCTTTCGGCAGCCGGGCAAGATTACCGATTGTGAAGACACCTATCCTGTGCAGGTTCTTTTCCATACGAGATCCTACTCCGAACAGATCTTTTATGGGGAGAGGCCATGTATACCTGGCATAATTTTTATAATTTAATTCAAATATCCCTTCAGAATTTTTTTTGGCAAAATTATCACAAGCCATTTTCGCTTGCAGAGGGTTTTCACCAATTCCGATTCGACAGCGAACCCCTGTTTCATTTAAAACCTTTTTACTAATTCGGAGTGCCATTTCTCTCGGTGTTCCAAATAACCTCTCGCATCCTGTCATGTCAAGAAATTGTTCATCAATTGAGTAGGGAGAGACCCGATCTGTAAACTGCTCGAAAATACCGGTGATTTTAAGGGAAACATCAATATATGTCTTCATGTGAGGTTTTGTAAAAATTACACGGGGACAGAGTTTTTTGCATTGCCAGGCAGGCATACCTGTCTTGATTCCATAGGATTTAGCTTCTTTACTTGCAGCAAGGGCAATTCCATGCCGTCGTTTAGGGTCACCGCACACCACGACAGGTTTTCCCCTCAGTGAAGGGTTTCTGGCCACTTCAACACTGGCATAAAAAGATTCCATGTCAGCAAGTAAAATGATGTTAGACAACTTATCCACCTCGCATTATCGAACATTTGTTCCATTATTATAACATACTCTTTCCGCAAAGGGAACATTTGTTCATTGGAAATATAAGGCAAGAATAAGTTATAATTCCTGATCGTGGTAAAAATTAAAAGCCTAAAAAGCTTAATTTATTCTTGACAATTATATTTAGTTTTGATAGTATTTTTCTTAAATTTAATATTTAAAATTCTTTTCATCAAGAGAGGTGGAGGGACCTGGCCCGGTGAAACCTCGGCAACCCTCAGACAAAGGTCTGAAAGGTGCTAATTCCAGCAGAACGTTAAGTTCTGGCAGATGAGAAGAAGACGCTTGGATTCTGTGATGATGAAGTCTTCTCCATTTGTTAGGGGAAGGCTTTTTTACTATCAGAAAGTATAATTCTGTGGAAGCTTAAATTCAACTAAGGTTTCCGCCTGCGTCAAAGACTTGCACCATTCTGGCATAAGTGCGACTACGCCAATAAACTGGCAAGTCTTCTTTAGAGCAAATCCAAGTCTTCATTTAAATGATAGACATCTAGGAAAGGATGGTTTATATGCCTGTAGTAATTCCTGAAAATCTTCCGGCAACTGAAACCCTAATAGCTGAAAACATATTTGTCATGACTGAAAGAAGAGCCGTTCATCAAGATATTCGACCCCTTAAAATAGCCATTTTAAATTTAATGCCTAAAAAAATAGAAACTGAAACCCAGCTCCTGCGTTTAATTGGAAATACTCCCATCCAGGTAGAAGTTGAACTTATACACCCTAAGACATATAGATCCAAGAATACCCCTCAAGAGCATTTGCTTACCTTTTATAAAACATTTGACGATATAAAATATCAAAAATTTGATGGAATGATTATAACGGGTGCTCCGGTTGAACATCTGGAATTTGAAGAGGTGGCATATTGGGATGAGTTAAAGGAAATTATGGACTATACCAGAAACAACGTAACTTCAACTATTCATATCTGCTGGGGAGCACAAGCCGGATTATACCATCATTTTGGTATTCCTAAATATAAGTTGGATGAGAAAATGTTCGGAGTTTTTCCGCATACCGTCAATAATAGACGGACAAAACTTTTAAGGGGGTTTGATGACAAATTTTGGGTGCCCCATTCAAGACATACGGAAGTGAGAAGAGAAGATATTTTAGAGGTTCCTGAACTGGAAATTTTGTCCGAATCCGATGTTGCAGGTGTTTATCTGGTAGCTACGGAAGACGGAAAACAAATATTTATAACCGGACATTCCGAATACGATCCTGAGACCTTAAAAAATGAATATGAAAGGGACCTTTCAAAGGGATTAGACATTAAACTCCCTGAGAACTATTTTAAAAATGATGATCCCCAAAATGAACCTGTAGTAAGGTGGAGGGGGCATGCTAACCTATTGTTTTCAAACTGGTTGAATTATTATGTTTATCAAGAAACACCGTATAATATATGTGAGATAGATTAGGAGTAGTCCGCTAATTGGAATAAGCTGCAGTTTTTGCTGCAGCTTATCTTTTTAGCTATTGTTCTGATTTTTATTATTAAATAAACCGGTACTTAATATTTTTAATATATAGTATCAGTTAAAGGAAATGAACGGAACTTGGAGAAATTATAAAAAAAGGAAAAAATGAGGTGGGATTATTATGTTAATTTTTACGGTAGGTATTGGTGAGGGACATAACAAGGTTGCAGAAGCTATCAAAGAAGAGATTCCTGAAGCAAAAGTAATAGATATCTTAAGATATATAAGTGAAAATGTTCATAAGCTAATTAAAAATACATATTTGAATACTATTAAACATACCCCGAGTTTATGGAGGTATTCGTACCAAAGGGGCGAAAAATTATTAAAAGATCTTGAAATTGAAAATGTCTTGAGCAAAATCGTTGCAACAAAATTAAAAAAATTACTTGAGCAGGAAAAACCTAAAAAAATAATATGTACCCATGCCTTTGCGGCAGCGCTAATGAGCTATTTAAAACCAAAATATAATTATAAACTTTATTCAATAATAACCGATTATACAGTTCACCCCATGTGGATTCAAGAAAATGTAGACAAATACTTTTTACCTGATGAAGACATATTTATACCTAAAAAGTTAGAAGAAGAAAAAATTTATTTTTATGGAATGCCGGTACGTAATGGTTTTTACAAGCAGACTAAAAATAGCAAGAATACAATATTAATTGCCGGTGGAGGTTTTGGTATTGGAAGTTTAAAGGATATAGCCAATGAGCTTGTAAAAGAACCATATAAAGTTATTGTGCTCACTGGTAGAAATGAAAAATTACGGAAAGAAATAGAAAGTATCCAAGATGAAAAAATAACAGCAGTTGGTTATACGGATAATGTAGTGGATTATTATGATGATGCAAAAATTGTAGTTACAAAACCGGGAGGGGTTACCTCAACTGAATTAATAATAAGAAATAGACCTACCATTATCTACGATATAATTCCCGGACAGGAAGAATATAATGCAGATTATTTGCTCAAATGGGGTGTTTCCCTAAAGGCAAACAAAAAAGAGGATATAGCAACCTTAATAAAATTTTTACTTAAAAATGAAATCAGATATCAGCAAATGGTGGAAGCAGCAGCTTATTTAGCAAGCAGAAACAGGAAAACAGAACTGATCCAGGAAATTTTAAATGACTAGGATATTTTTTTAGTGGAGGTATAATATGTTCAAAAACATTGAAAATTTTATAGACCATACAAATTTAAAACCTGAAGCAACTTCAAAGGATATTATCACTTTATGTGCCGAAGCAGCCATGTGGAATTTTAAAGCGGTTTGTGTTAACCCGTTCTTTGTAAAATTAGCAGCAGAAAATCTTAAAGAAACTGCGGTAAAAGTTTGTACAGTTGTTGGATTTCCACTTGGAGCTGAAACTACAGCTTCCAAAGTGTTTCAGACAAAAGAGGCGATAGCAAATGGTGCAAGTGAAATTGATATGGTTATTAATATTGGCGCTTTAAAAGCAGAAGATTACGATTCAGTTCTCAGGGATATAAGAGAGGTTGTTGAAGGTGCAGGCGATGCGCTTGTCAAGGTAATCATAGAGACATGCCTTTTAACTGATGAAGAAAAGAAAAAAGCTTGTGAACTGGCTGTAAAGGCAGGTGCTCATTTTGTTAAAACTTCCACGGGATTTGGCTCAAAAGGGGCTACTCTTGAAGATGTGATGCTTATGAAAAGCGTTGTTGGAGATAAGGCAGAAGTTAAAG
Source organism: Clostridiales bacterium (assembly GCA_020063565.1). Lineage (GTDB taxonomy): Bacteria > Bacillota > DSM-16504 > Desulfitibacterales > JAICDB01 > JAICDB01. Next base: position 19,995 of record JAICDB010000004.1, read on the forward strand.
CATCAGGTGGCATTAGAGACATTACAACTGCTCTAAAAATGATAGAAGCAGGCGCCAGCAGGATTGGAACAAGTCAAGGGGTAAAAATTATGGAAGAGAAAAATATTACTAAAAGAAGTGATGCTTAATAACATAAATTGAACAATATCTATTTATTACTCAGTAAATAAGATATAATAGAAAGTATTGAATATAACAGACATACTAATTTATAAAAAGTGGAGGAAGTTCAGATGGGTAACCACAGCGAAATGCTTGCAAATGAAAAGATAGGCAGACTTTTATTTAAACTCTCAGCGCCAGCTATTGTAGGAATGATAGTTCAGGCCCTTTATAATTTGGTAGATGCGATATTTATTGGTAGAGGATTAGGAGTACTTGCTATCGGTGGTATTGCAATAGTATTTCCTATCCAAATGCTTATAATGGCAGTTGCCCAAACTATTGGCATTGGGGGCGCATCAATAATTTCCAGAAGCATGGGTTCAGGAGACATCAAGCGTGCAGAAAAGACTATGGGAAATGTCTTCTCTTTAGTTGTAATTATAAGCGTTGTGGTAACTGTTTTTGGAAGTATCTTTATCCTTCCGATCTTAAAGCTTTTTGGGGCTACTGAAAATATTCTGCCATATTCCTTAGAGTATCTCAGGATAATTTTCCTGGGAACTATATTTTTTACTTTTGCCATGGCCACTAATAATGTAGTGCGAGCTGAGGGCAATGCCAAAGTAGCTATGTTTACAATGTTAATATCTGCAGGATTAAATATTTTTTTAGACCCGATATTTATTTTTGGCTTAAAAATGGGAGTTGCGGGAGCGGCTTTGGCCACTGTTATAGCTCAAGCTACTACAGCAATTTATTTGGTGTATTACTTCTTGAGCGGCAAAAGCGAAATGAGGTTTCATTCAAAAGATTTAAAACTGAACCGGGATATTTTAAAGGAAACCTTTGCTATAGGGGCTGCTGCTTTTTTTAGACAGGTAGCAGGGAGTATAATGGCAGTAATTTTAAATAATCTCCTGGTATTTTATGGTGGAGATATTTCTATAGCGGTTTTTGGAGTAATAAATAGATTATTAATGTTTACATTTATGCCTATGTTTGGCATAGTCCAGGGACTTCAGCCTATAGTAGGTTTTAATTATGGAGCTAAACAGTTCCGGAGAGTAAAAGAGGCTATCGATTTATCTATCTTAATTACAACCATAATGTCTACTTTGGGTTTTTTAATCTTAATGTCATCTCCCCATGTGCTTCTTGGAATATTTAATAAAGATATGAACTTCATAAATCACGGTAAACATGCAATAAGGATTATTGTCCTTGCCTTTCCCTTAATAGGTTTTCAGATAGTTGGTGCCAGCATGTTTCAGGCTATCGGCAAGGCAGTGCCTTCTTTAATACTATCCATGTCCAGGCAAATACTGTTTTTTATACCCCTGGTTTTAATTTTACCTTTATTTTTTCAGTTAAATGGGGTCTGGCTTGCTTTTCCCGCTGCTGATATTTTATCTTTCCTTATAACTTTAATTTTGTTTGCCAGAGAAATGAAAATACAAAAAATCCGGGCATTCAGCCCGGGGTAAGAACTAAGAATTATGGATTTTATGTTATTTGATTCCTTCAGAGATATCATGACATGTGTGACAACTTTCAGCATTTTGTTCTTGAGGATTTTGTTCACAATTGCTGCCTTTAACTTGAGGAACAATATATTTTTTCCCATTTACTTTGGAATAGAGAACTACCTGCCCGTCTTCCCGGCGAACGTTTATCATGGGTTCATTTATATCGGTAACTGCCACTTTATCACCAGGCTTGAGTTCAGGAAATTCATCTCCAAAATAACGGGAAGCCCAAACGGCATCATGCTTTTGGCTTTCGATCATCTCAAAATTTGCTTCCTGTTGTGTTGTTCCATGGCAGTCATAGCATTTAATGGTTTGAGCAGAAGCTTTATTTCCATGCAGGAAACCGTCTCCCATAACCTCATTTCTGGTATGACAGTCAATACAATCCAATTCAATTTCACACAGTGAATACTGGGCCAGGGGAATATAATAGTTTTCATTACGGTCTGCCTGCGGATCAGTAATTGCACTTTCCGGGACATCATCCCTTTGTAAAAATTCCATTTTGGAAATGGAATGTATTCCCTGGTTGTGGCAGGAGTTACACTGAGTGTATGGAATCTCTGTAGTCAATTGGTGATATGGTGCATGACCTGGTTCGGAAGAGTCGATTGTTGGGTCGTCCCCCTGGTAAGTGCTTCCTTTTCGATAAGGTGTATGGCAGGCGGTACAACCAGCCAGATAATTTTCATCAGGGTTTTCTTTACTATAGCCTGTATTGAGATGGCAGGAAGCTAAACAATTCTGTTTAAATTTTTCCTGAAGCGGGTTGCCACTGCTAACAAATTCCTGTAATTCTGAAGTGGCAAGGCCCCTTTTTGCCAGTAATTCCTTTGTACCTCCGCTTGTGTCTGTAATCCTTTCTACAGAGTAACGGCTCAAACGGTCCTTTTGCCAGAGGAAGGTAAAGGCAATTTCCGTGATTTCCCCCGCTTTAGTTGCCATGGGGGAGAGGGGAACGGTTTCTACAGGACTGCGATAAAGGTTGCCGTTACTATCCCCATGACAACCTGACTGCCCGCATGATTCATTCGTTACTGATAAGGCAGCGGGATTTCTGCCTCCTCTTAATCCCTCGTGAGCCCTTTCTTTATCCAGCGCTAAACCGTTACCGCCATGGCATGATACGCAGCCGAATGTTTCAATGGGGTGGGAAGGGCTTATTTCCTCTATACCCTGGTGACAGGTTAGACAGCGTTCTACTTGGCCGTTAGGTAATGTGAGGTTCACCGGCTCTTCTGCAAATGTGCGCCATTCCTCATGTTTTTCCAGGAGACCGACGATTTCTAGAAGGCCTAAAAGAAATATTAAATTAAGGGCAATTATCAAAAACTTTCGATTCATATTCCCGGTACTCCTTTTCAGAGGTATTTAAAATACTATAAAATGTCCTACTATAGTTACTATAATTATTATAGTTACAATAACCCATAATGATGCTTTTGTTAAAACCGGCCAAATTTTAGTTAAATAGGGGAAGGATATCAGAAAAGCCGCAGTTCCAAAAGGTAAAATAATTCCCGCCCAAAGGGGAGGTAAGTATTTTAAAAGCAACTGAATGCCGGCAAAAATCCAGGGTGCAGGGACCATTTCCGTAAAAGTTGTATCAGCGAGTAATGAAACAGGTAACAGTACTGCTAAGAGAAAAACCGTATTGGTAACTACTAAAGCGGCAATCAGTTCACGTCTCAATAATTCTTTGCGATCTATAAATTTCTTTATAACGGCCATTTCACCCCGCCATCCTTTCTAACCCGGTAGAAATGCCATCCCATAAATATTGTTAGTACAAGTGGTAAAATAACGCAGTGCCAGAGGTAAATACGCAAACCTGCAAGATCTGTCGTTGGGTTACCTCCAAAGAGTATAATTTGCATGAGGGAGCCGGCAAGGGGTACCTGGCCAGTGAGGGAAAAAGCTACCTTCGTAGCGTAGCGGGCAGTGGCATCCCCGATTAATAGATAGCCTGTAAAGTCTAAAAATACAGTTAGCACAAGGAGTATTACCCCGATTATCCAGTTAAATTCGCGAGGTGGACGGTAGGAACCGGTTAATACTACCCTCGCTAAATGTACTACTATGGTAAATACCATAAGCTGTCCGGCCCACTTGTGAATAGACCTGATAAAGCTGCCGTAAGGAACAATGTCCTGGATTAAGGTTAAAGAGTTGAATGCTGTTTTGGGATCGCCGGGTCCATAAAAGAACATTAAAAGTATTCCTGTCAGCAGCAAAAGCAAAAATAAAAAAAATGAAAGCCCCCCCATACACATCGTGGGCCAAAAAACTGTAACTTTACTGTTGATACGGGGCGGATGAATATGCAGGATAAAATCTATGAGTCCATGATTTCGCCTTTGGGTCACTGGCCTACCCCTTTCACTAGTTGAAGTTAAATCTCTGTTCCTTAGAAACCACTGTAGTTGTATCGGCAATTAAATTCCCTTTACGGTCCGCTCTCAACTTAACCGGAACCATGGGGTGGGAGGCGGGTCCCGCCAGAACACGGCCGTCGGGACCATATTTGCTGTGGTGACATGGACAGATAAACCTTTTCTGTTCCTCATCCCACTGGACTAAGCACCCCAGGTGAGAACAACGGCGGTCCAGTGCATAAAAACCCTTTTCATCTTTAACCAGCCATACCAACCCTTGCCGGCCTAATATGATATTTGCTCCGGAAAATAGTTTCTCTTTTTCAAAAAAATCCTGACGGGTGATATCGCCCTGGGTACTACCTGTTAAGAAATTTATTGTACCTTTAAATAATACTGCAGCTGCAAGTAGAAATCCTGTTTTTAGAAAGTTGCGTCTCGTTAGTCTGGATTTCACCGTTGTTCCTCCTTAAATAAATAATTTTAGCAAAACAGCTTGCTAATTTTTTATCCTGTTAATCAAGTTTTAAAAAATACTCACCTATCCTGTAAGCAAGAATTATAAAACTTATTGCCCCTATTACAACCAGAATTTCACTACTGCTGGGGAGGTAGTTTGCAAAACCTTCAAACGCTTGCTGAACATCAAGATTACCGGCCGGCACCAACTGGCCTGCTATTACCATGTTATATCGCATAAATACTATCCCTACAAGTGATGATAGAGCAGCTAAAAGATTGTAATTCAATCTTTCGCTTCTACCGGCAATTATTAGCACCAAGGGGACCACTATTCCCAGGCCTATTTCAAATAGCCAGAAGGGAACAGCCAGAGGCCCTTTCAATAATGCAAGGGTTGCAAGCTCTTTTGCCGGGATACCACCATATAAGGAAGTGGTAATTTTCCAGAAGGTCAGGACACCTGTTAATACTAGCAAAATAGCCAAACCTTTGCTTGTTGTTTTTAAAGAAGAGCGAAAAGCATCACCGCGATAGCCCCTTTCTTTTCTTTGCATTAACCAGGCTAAAACAGTCACTACAGCCAAACCGGACATGATGGCCGTTATTAAGATGTATATTGACCAGTACGGCCCGTTCCAGAAAGGACGTGCATTAATAAGTCCGAAAACTGATCCCAGGTTACTTGTGGCTGCTACTGCAAGTATTAAGGTAATGATATACATAATTCTGGCTAGATTGTGCTTACCCGTTTGTTGCATATAGAGTTCTACTACCAAGGCCACCAGGTAAATTCCGTAAATTGTACCCATCCACCAGATACCTGAAGTGAAGTTAGGCGAAAAGAGTACGTATATGAGGCGCAAAGGGTGTCCTAGCTCCGTGGCCAGTGTTGCAAAACCTGCAATTAAAATTATAATTGCCAGTAAAATAGCCCTTTGCAGAACTATTTCCATTTTTCTTATATGCAAGATGTGTCCAAGGGAAGATATCATACAGAGCCCGCTGCAGGTAACAGCAAGCAATACATAGGCTGCTATCAAAAGTCCCCAGGGGACTAAATCGCTTGTACCAAGGGCTTCTTCGCCTGCAGCCACGATGTGCAAACCGGCAATAATACCTAAGAAAAGTAACAGGGCAGGTACAAGCCAGGTTGAGAGCTCAATTAGAGAACGGTATTTTTGGACTTTTTTATATTCTAATTCCTGTTCCGGTCTGGTAGCTGGTAGTTTAGAAACAGGGGTACTCATTCAAGGTTCCCTCCTTCCTGTGGCCTTTCCATAATGTAATAGATGGAAGGTTTAGTTCCCTGTTCCGGGAGTAGCACTTTGTGGCGGTGTTTGCGCAAAAGCTTTGAAACCCTGGAATGTGGATCATTGAGATCTCCAAAAACCCTCGCTCCTCCCACACAGGTTGTTACGCAGGCAGGTTCTTTTCCTTCAGCCAAGCGATGCTTGCACATTGTACATTTGTCGGCTACTTCCTTTTCCGGGTGGAAGTAACGGGCATCATACGGGCAGGCAACCATGCAGTACTTACAGCCTATACACTTTTTATAATTTACAGCTACTATACCGTCTTCTCTTTTGGATGATGCGCCTGTAGGACAAACGGAAACACAGGGAGCATTATCGCAGTGCATACAGTTTCCCGGAAGATAGTCTACACTTAAGTGGGGGAAGGTACCCCTGTAACCATCCCTGGTTATCCAGTTTCTTGTTTTACCAAGCGGGACTTCATTTTCCGCCCAGCAAGCTACCTGGCAGGCCTTACAGTCAATGCAGCGGTAGACAAGCATCACAAATCCGTATCTCTTGCTCATGAGGTTTCACCCCCTGCAATTTCTTCACTATTTAAAGGTTTAACCGTTACAAAGGTTTCACTAAGTGCCTGGCAGCCAGATAGCTTATCGGTATTAGTCTCGTGGAGGGCAGAGTTACTCACCCCGGCGCCATAACCTATGGTTAATGCTTTGCTCAAATGACCGAATCCGGCAGCAAGGAATACGCAGTCAGGTCGAATAGCTTCAGTAACGTTAGCCCTGCTGATAACCTTACCGACCTTACTTTCCACTACAACCTTTTGGTTATCTTTAATACCCAAGCGTTTTGCAACAGCTGCATTAATCCACAACGGGTTATCAGGGGTCAGTTCCATTAACCACTGATTGTTTTGGGTGGTAAATTGAGAATGCTGGGCAACTTTACCTGTTAAAAGGTAAAATTGTCCTTCCGGTGGGGCAGGTGGTTCCTGCCATACTGGAACACCTGGCTCACCAACGCTTTCTAAAAGGGATGAGTTTATCTCTACCTTACCGCTTTTTGTTTGAAAATGCATTTCATGATCTTCACTTTCTTTTACTTCATAGAATCCCTTTTTAACAAGTTCATCGAAATCAATATTAAAAGGTGCAATTTGTGCTTTGATGATATCCTGTTCTTTTTCATACGGGAAGTAATCCTCAAGCCCTAAACGTTTTCCTAATTCTTTCAGGATCATTAGTCCGCTCATTGTATCATATAACGGTTCCACCACAGGCTGCCTTAAAAATAGCTTATTTCCGGCAGGTGCAATTGGGTCCCAGCGTTCCAGATAGGTTGACTCAGGTAAAATCACGTCTGCATAATAGGCAGTATCATTGGGTAGTATATCTATCACTGCCAGGAAATCGAGATTTTTTAGTGCAGTCAGAGTTTTGCGCCTTTCAGGTATCGACATCAACGGATTCTGACGATAGACCAGCCAGCCTTTACCCTGGTAAGGTTTTCCTGTAAGAAGCGCATCTCTAATTTCCTGAATGACGCCGTATTTTAGGGGAACCAGGGGGTATTTCCAGGGCACGCCGTCCAGACGTGGCGCTCTTACCTTGGGGTAAGGTGGTTGTGGTAAGGAACCAAGTTCCGGTCCGCTTTCTTCTCCTTCCGGAGTCAGACCACCGGGCTTACCCCAGTTGCCCATCAAGGCATTGAGGATTGCAATTGCACGTTGTGTTTGAAAAGAATTTCTAAAGTTCGAAGTTCTCCAGTTAGGGTGAGCAACTGCAGCCGGCCTGTAAGAGGCAAATTCTCGAGCTATTCTACGAATTGTCCCGGCATCGATTTCGCAGCGCTCGGCAGCCCACTCGGGAGAATATGATTGCAATGCTTCTTTCAGCTTTTCAAAGCCAACGGTGTGCTTTTCAATAAAGTCCCTGTCATATAGTTCTTCAGTAACAATAACGTGGTTCACAGCCAGGAAAAATGCCAGATCTGTTCCCGGCTTGACAGGCAACCATTCGACAGCCTTTGATGCAGTAATAGTGAAGCGGGGGTCTAAAACGACAATTTTCCCTCCCCGGGCTGCAAACTCCATCATCTTCTGTGTTTCGGAGTTAGATATTGCTTCCGCCAGATTTCGGCCGGTATAGATGATGTACCTGCAGTTATCGTAATCCACTCCTGGTTGAGCTATTCCGTAAGTATACGTAAAAGCAATGGTCATGGCGTTAAAGCACAGGCTGCGCTGGGTGCCGTAGTTAGGTGTACCGAAAGCATTTAAAAGGTTTTCAAAGTATGGCTGTGTCAGATTATGGGTGGAGCTCATTATCATTGCTTCGGGACCATGTTCGTCTTTTATTCTCTGCATGTTTTCTGCTGTAAAATCAAGTGCTTCCTCCCATGAAACCCGGCGCCACAACCCGCTGCCCCTCTCACCGGCACGGATCATAGGAAACTGGAGCCTGTCAGGGTCATACAAAACCTTAATGCCTGCATTTCCTCTGGGGCAGAGCTTTCCCCTGGAGTTCGGATGCTCGGGGTTGCCTTCCAGTTTGGTGAGTATACCGTCTTTCACGTAAGCAATGGCTCCGCAACGCCAGACGCAGTTTTCGCAAATAGTTGGAATTGCTACGGTTTTTCCGGACGTTTCTTCAGAAGCATAGGCAACTTGATTTTCTTTAAAGCCTGTTTTAATTCCGCCAGCTGCTGCTGCAGCTGTAGCAAGTACGGCAGCGCTACCCTTGATGAACTGCCTGCGAGTAAAGTAGCGATTCCAATGAAAGGTTTCTCCTGGTTGGGGTGTGGGAATCTTGGAGTGAGATTGTTTCGGCATTAATTTCACCTCCGTTACATGTCGTTTTTCTCTAGTACATAGAACAGTGTAATACTTGCCAGTACGAAAAAGGAAATTACCAACCAGGAGTTAGCGTTAAATAATTCTCCCATGGTTATATTGCCAAGGCTGGCAATACTGCTGATGGGGATATACACCTGTTGGTAGGTTAATCCGAAAAGCAAAGCTCCTGTTAAGAAACCTAGAAATCCGGGTACAAGATAGTCAATACTGCCAGTGCCGCCACCTGCGACACAAGTGCCCGGTCAGAAACCTGCCAGTGCCATACCAACTCCGAAAACCATACCACCAAGTATATTTCCGACTATATATGTTTCATTTACTTTGGTTAACTCCATAACACCTAAACTTTGGAGACCGTAAACGCCCACCATTGCAACACAAAGTGCAGTCATCATAAACTTTATTACTGTCATATCTTTGAATCTAAATACATTGGCAATCTTACCGTATTGGCCGAGGCCTGACTTATCCAGTGCCCAGCCAAAACCAAAACCGAAAATCAGAGCAAGTAGATAACTGCTCATGCACGCCACCTCCTACCGTGGATGATAATACTTGTCATAATTCCTGAGGCAAACATACCCATGATAAATAAGAGTCCAGCGGGAGCTAACTGTAAAGTACCGGATATGGCCAGGCCGCTTGTGCAACCTCCTGCTATACCCGCACCGTATTCTAAAATTAAACCGCCAATAAATGCCGTGACCCATCGTTTAGCTATGTTCGGACCGCGGTTCAATTTCCAGTCTTCATCAGGAAGAAATCTCCATTTAAATGTTCCTGACAGAAGGGAAGAAGCCAAAGCTCCTAAAAAGATGCCCACCATTAATATCACTTGCCATGAAATTGCTGCTGGCATTACATACTTCCAGTATATGCTGTCGGAGACTGTAGAAGAGAACCAGCCTCCAATGATTCCCGCCAGATTTTCAAAAGTGCCTGAAGCCCCGAGGAGTTGGTCAGCAATCAGCATAGATAAAATAGCGACAACTCCAAGGAGCGCTCCGGCAGCATAAGGACTCCAACGGGGTTTCCTAAGCTTTTCAATTAACCATGACATTAGTTTTCACCTTCCTTTTTATTCACTAGTCCGGCCAAAACCATGGCCTCGTGAGGAAGACTGCTTGCCTTTTTCACGTCCTCAAAGTCCGTTGTTGCAAGTTTTTTCAAAAGCTTTGCACCTTCCGGATGTTCTGCTAATCTACCTAAGGCCTTGATTTGATCATCAGGTAGATCGAGGGCGGCTAATCGTGCCAGGTCATCATTTGTGGCCTCAAGGGCAGCAACATTTTTGAAAGACTGGAAGAGAGAACGAATGTCATATTTCCAGAGAAAGAATATTAGTGCAGAAAGTGCAGCGAGGTTAAGTAAAATTAAAATTACGTTACTAAGATTTGCTTGTTCTTCTTCGCCGCGTATCATAGCTAGAGTTCTGTTGTAATCAATTAAGTCTTTTTCAGGTACTTCTTCTGCAGGAATAATTGTAGGTGCTGCAACTTCAACTGTGGAAGAACCGGACCCTCCACCGGGACCGCCATTTGATCCACTGCCTCCAGAAGAAGTTAAGGTAGCACCGTATGTAGCGGCTCGTTCTTCTAAGTCAGTAACGTGGCAGGAACTACAGCTACCTTCTATGTCAGAGAAGGGATCTACAAGGCCAGTGTGTGCCTGAGATTTATCCTTGGCTTTCACAACACCGCCGTGACAGAATTCGCAAAAATCACCGAAAGCGTGATCACTGTGCCACTTTCCGGAGTTTGCTACAGGAAATTCCTTTTTCACTTCATGGCAACTTTTACAGGACGAAACTTTTGCTCCGCATGCAGCTTCTGCTTCAGAGGTTCCGATAAAATTTAAAGTACATAATACTATAATTACAAATATTGCCAAAACAAAAAGACCTTCACCTTTTAGACGCATATTTGGTTTTACACCCCCCATATTTTAACCAGAAAATTTAAATAATAAAAAGTTTTAAGAAATCGTCTCCTCCCTTCCAAAAAATAGTACTCAATGTCACTTATTTTTACTATACTATATGTAATTTACGCAGTCAATTAAAAATATAAAAAATTTTATGAAAAAAATTTTTTATTTTGACAAAGTCTGACTTACATTTTTGGAAATATGGTAAAATTTTAATTAAGGAGAGCTTAGAGCATAAGGAGGTTTAATTATAAAGCCCATGGATGTTGTTTACTGGTTATTGGCGGTATATTCGGTACCTTTATCGGTCAGTCGCTGGGGGGATATTTTTCCTTTTTAAAGGTTGGATGAAATGTTAGGAGAATATTACCAGGTAAGAGGTTGGGACGAAGAAGGCAAACCAACTGAGGAAAAACTGGAAGAATTGGGGCTGAAATAAGAGATGAAAGTAAAGTTTTTTGCCTTTATAAGAAAGTACGCCGGTAATACTAAAGAAAGAGATGATGTAGAAGCACATACATTGTATGAGCTGCTGGATAAGCTCGGCAGGGAATACGGCAGTACTTTCAAAGCAAAGGTATTTCCAGATAATAAGGTAAGTGAAGATGTCATAATCCTGATTAACGGAGTCCACATAGTTCATTTAGATGGAACAAATACTCAGTTAAAAGAGGATGATGTTGTATCTATTTTCCCGAAAGTATTTGGAGGATAATGCGATAATAATATAGACAGGTAAAATGTTTTTGAGGCTGGTAATCTTCAAGAAGGTTACCGGCTATTTTTGTCGAACTTTCATAATAACACAGTTTAATTTGGTTAAAAATGTCTTTGGTTTTAAACGAAGTGGCAATATCTATCAAATCTAGATAGAGGGGGAAAGAAGGTAGTATGGAAAAAACAGTTAAAGGTATAGTTAAACAAATCAAAGAGGATAGAATCCTTGTGAAAATACTTAACAGGGAGATTGAAGAAGTTTATATTGACAGGGATGAGTTTCCGGTAAATGTCAAAAAAGGTGACTATATTGAGATAATTGATCGGAAGGTGTATCTCAAAGAAGGTGGTAGATATTAAATTTAAATTTGTTCACGCAGCCGATCTTCACCTGGATAGCCCTTTTTACGGTTTTAGTGCCGAATCGGAAAAAATTCAAAAAATATTGCGAGATGCCACCTTTGTTGCATTTGATAATCTAATTAATCTCTGTATAGAGGAAGATGTGGATTTCCTTGTTATAGCAGGTGATATCTATGATGAGGCAAACAACAATATCCGGGGACAGTACAAGTTTTATGAGGGTATGAAGAGATTGGAGCAAAACGGGGTTAAAGTTTTTGTTTCCCATGGTAATCACGATCATCTCGGAGGCTACAGGGCTACTATCAAGTGGCCGGAAAATGTTCACTTTTTTTCCTGTGAAAAACCTCAAGAGATTCCCTTTTACAAAAATGGTACTGTTGTAGCAAGTATTCATGGCGTCAGTTACCCCAAAAGGGATGTTCGGGAAAACCTGGTATGTGATTTTAAAGTTACGTCTCAAGATACGTATAATATAGCTGTTGTACATACAAATGTAGGTGGAAGAAGTGATTATGAAAATTATGCTCCATGTAAAAAGGAAGAACTGTTAAAAAAGGGGTTCGATTATTGGGCTTTAGGACATGTCCATAAACATGAAATAATTAATCCGGCTAAACCGGTCATAGCTTATCCGGGAAATACACAGGCAAGAAATATTAAGGAAACGGGAAGCAAGGGAGTTCTACTGGTAGAGGTTGAGGACGGAAATACTTCTTATGAATTTAAAGAAACACAATATGTTACCTGGATTGAATTGAAACAATCAATTACTGAACTGCAAAGTGGAGAAGAGCTTATTGAAGCTATTCTAAAAAAATTTACTAAAATACGTCCCCAAAAAGGAGGAGTTATTGCCAGGCTTTATCTTGAAGGTAGAGGAGAGTTGCATTATGAACTTACTAAAAAAGGGTTTGATAAAGTATTGCTGGAGTTACTCAGGGAACAGGAAGAAGTAGAAAGAGATGGTTTTGTGTGGGTGGAGTCACTTATTTTACAAACAGGTCTTCGCATAGATAAAGCAAAATATTTGCAGGAAGCTTCTATTGTGGGCGATTTTTTGCAGGTTGCAGGTAAAACACTACAATCAGAAGAGTTTTTTGAAAAAATTAAAAAATCGGCACTGCAAATTTACGAGGATGTCAATAAAGTAGGCCGCTACATCAGTCCGCCTTCTGATGAAGAACTTAAAAGTTGGTTACAGGAAGCGGAGGAAGTGGGGCTCCAGTATTTGTTGGAGGATGAACTAGATGCAACTTAAAAACATATTTATTGATGGATTTGGTATTTTTTCTAATAAAAAATTAGATTTTATAGCAGGACTGAACATAGTTTTTGGAAATAACGAAGCCGGAAAAACAACTCTCTTGTCATTTCTACGTTCCATGTTTTTTGGTAAAAAAGGAGCGGAAAAGTACCCTCCTTTAAGTGGCGGTAACCATGGCGGGATAATCATAATGGAAGATTCTCGTGGAGAAGAAATAAAAATTGAAAGGGATTTTTCCGCAAGGAGGTATATCTTTCAAAAGGCAAACGGGACAGTGGTAACTGAGTCAGAGTTTTCTAAAATGATTGGTAATCCCACAGAGACACTTTTTAATAATGTTTTTTGTTTTGGGCTGGATGAGCTGGCAGACTTCAAAACACTTTGTGATGAAGAAGTAAGCGGTAGAATATATAGTGCGGGTCTGGGTTCTACCAAATCTTTAGTATCTATAAATGGGGAAATTGAGAAGATAATGGAAAGTATTTATAAAAAAGGAGGCAGAAAAGATGACAGGGAAGTCAAAAGGATAGCTAACACCCTTCAAGAATTGGAATTTAAAATCAAAAGTTTAAAGGAAATACCTCACAAGTATAATGAGCTTAAAGCAGAACTTGCTGAACTAGAAGAACAATTACAAAATGACGAAGAAAAACAAGTGGAGCTAAAAAAAGAAATTGCATTTTATGAAAGCTTACTAAAAGGTTGGGAACACTGGCTAAAAATTAGGGAGTATGAGGAGAAGCTCAATTCTTTAGAAAAAATCGAGAATTTTCCACCTAATGGCCTTAGCATATTGGAAAGCCTTAAATCACAGCTTAAAGAAGTAGAACTGGAAATTGAGGTTAAAGAAAGTAGCTTCAGACAAATCGCAAGGGATCTAGAATCACTAGCAATAGATAATTTTATTTTAGAAAATAGGACTGATATTGAAAATCTTAAGGATAATCTTGCCTTATTTAATGAAAATAGACAGCACATGGAGCAGTTGAAAAGAGAGTTTGAGACAACTTGTTCCAAGCTTAAAGATATTTTACATAATTTAGGTAGTACCTGGGATGAAAAGAAGCTGCAAAGGGCAGACGTTTCTTTGCAAACTACAGCTGAGATTGAAAATTATCGCAAAAGGTTTGAAGATATAGGCTGGCAAAAAAGAACCTTGCAAAGTACAATATATGATTTGAAAAAAGAAAAGAATGAATTGCACGAGGAAATCCAAAAAAAGACAGCGGAAAAGGATAAGCTAATAAAAAGTTTAGTTTTTAAAGGTAACCCTGAGGAAATAAAAGATACAATTTATAGAATGGAAAACCTATTTGAAAGTAAGAAACTTGTCCAGCTTAAAAATGAAAATTTGGAGCAGAACTTAAAGATATTGCGGAAACAGTTTTCTGAATACGAAAGTGATGTGAATAACTTTAAATTTTTTGGTAAGGGAGTAAAAATTAGTACTGCACTACTTTTTGCTACAATTTTCTCGATACCAATCTACTTATTATCTAACAATGTATTCTACGGTATACTGGCATTTTTCAGTGGAGTGTTATTTGGAACCGCTACTGTGCTTATTATAGAAAAAATTATTACAAACCAATTTAGAAAAGATAAGAAAGAAAAGCTGGTACGGTTAGCTGAAATTAAAGATATTATTTATACAAATGAAATAGAATTGGAAAAGAGTAACAAAGAGCTTGCAGCTATTGATGAAAAACTGGGAAAATTGGCTGGGTTGTTCTTTCAAAAAAAAGAATTTAGTGATGAAGAAATATATGAGGTTAAAAGGAAGCTTGAAAAAGATATTAGTACAGAAACCCGGATTTCCATTATAGATGACTCATTAAGCCATTTGGAAAAGAGGTTGACTACTAAAAAACGGGAAATAAAAGAGCTGGAAGAAAAAATAGAGCTTTTAAAGAAAGAATCTTATTCTTTAATGCAAAAATGGCAGGATTATTTATCTGCTAGAGGACTACCTGATGAGCTTTTACCGGAAAATATGGGCAATGTCATTGAGGCAGTAAAAAAAGGAAAAGACCTCCTGGAGGATAAAAATAGTTTGGAAAAAGAAATTGCCAGTCGTGAAAATAGCATAAAAAAATATGCTTGTAAAGTAAGTGAACTAACCGGAAGAGAATATAAAATTCCCGAGGATGCCGAACAGATTACAACTGAAGTAAGAAACTTGCAGGATAAACTCCTCGAAACCACTGAACTTGTAAGTAAAAAAGAACAATTACTTGCAAAAAAACAAAGCGCGTGGCAGTCTTTGGAAAAAGAAAAAGAAAAATTAAAAAAAATAAATAAGGAAATAAGAGATCTTTTTATTCTGGCTGGGGCGGAAAATGAAGAATCTTTCCTACAACGTTTTGAAATCTATAAAAAACGCCAGTTATTTTCAGATAACCTCGCTACCCATACTGCAAATCTTAAAGCAATTTCCCAGGGATTTGAATTTAAGTTATATAAAAAAATATTGTCTGAAAGTAACCTTACTATTTTAAAAGATAAGCTCGAAAAATTACACGGAGAATTGCGAGGGCTTGCTAAAAGGTTAGCAGAGAATAGAGAGTTGAAGGGAAGCATTATTACCCGTCTGGAAAGTATGTGTAATGATGAGAAATTAGCAGAATGTCTCTTTAAACGAAATATCTACCAAGAAAAGCTAAAAAATGCTGCAAAAAAATGGGTAGTACACGCCATGGCAAAAGAGATGATAAATTTAGCCAAAGAAAAATATGAAAGGGAAAGACAGCCTGCAGTTTTAAAAAATGCAAGCAGGTATATAAAATTGATTACGGATGGTAAGTATCAAAAAATATTTTCCCCCTATGGTGAGCATGTGTTGCGCCTTGAAAACAATAGGGGAAAGACCTGTGAACTGTCCCAACTGAGCAGGGGAACGGCGGAGCAGTTATATATGAGTATGAGGTACGCACTGGTTGAAGAGTTTGCTAAGCGTGCTGAAAGTCTCCCTGTTATTATGGACGATACCTTTGTAAATTTTGATGAAATTAGAATTAAAAGAACTGCCCAGGCAGTACATGAACTTCTTAAAACAAATCAAGTTTTGTTTTTTACGTGCCACAGGCATATTGTTAAAATATTTAAAGATGTTTTCCAACAGGAAAGGATCCATGTGATTAACTTATAACCTGCTAATACTGATACTTTAATTCCGATAATATCGGGAGATAATCTCACAATAAGTCATAAAAATAAGGCTATTTGTATTCCTGTGCAAATAAATTCAACTGCATAAATTGAAATAAATATCACAGCGGGAAATGCCGCATAAGTAAACCCCTTTGCATGATGAATGTAGAGGGGCTTTTTTTGTCATAATAATCCTTATACAGAGACTGTTCCTTGAGAATTTGTTGACAATGAAGGAACCCTCCGGATTTTTGTCGAAATAAACAATTAAGGCTAAAGCTGGAGGGATAAGTATGAAGATTAAATTTTTAGGTGCAGCAGGCACGGTCACAGGTTCCTGTTATCTGGTGGATACCGGAAATACAAAATTTTTAGTGGATTGCGGTATGTTTCAGGGATCAAAAGAGATAAAAGAAAGAAACTACGGGGAATTTCCCTTTCTACCTTCTGAAATTGATTTTTTACTTTTAACGCATGCTCATATCGATCACAGCGGGTTAATTCCCAAATTATATAAAAAAGGTTTTCAGGGAAATGTTTATGCAACCGGTGCCACTAAAGATTTATGTTCGGTAATGCTTCCTGATAGCGGTCATATTCAGGAAATGGAAGTGGAAAGAAAAAACCGCAAGCTAAAAAGGGCGGGAAGGGCCATTCTTCAGCCCATTTATACTGCACAAGAAGCTCAAAAGTGTCTTAAACATTTCAAAACAGTAAAATATGATGAAAAAACTTCACTTGCAGATGATGTTACGGTCAGATTTAGGGATGCCGGGCATATTTTTGGCTCGGCTATGATAGAAATATGGCTTGGAAGTGAGAAACCTTTTAAAATCCTTTTCTCCGGCGATTTAGGAAATATTAATCAACCTATAATTGAAGATCCTGAAAGAATAGAAAAGGCTAACTATGTCGTATTGGAATCAACCTATGGCGATAGGGTTCACGGTGAAGAAGAAATCAAAAATAAAAGAGAGCAGCTTGAAGAGGTTATCAAAAAGACTGCAGAAAAAGGCGGTAATTTAATAATACCTGCCTTCGCTGTGGAAAGAACTCAAGACCTCTTATATCACCTTACTCGTTTGGAAACAGAAAATAAGCTTTATGGAATGGAAATTGTTATAGACAGCCCGCTGGCCATATCTGCTACAGAAATTTTCTGCAAGTATCCTGAGTACTATGATGAAGAAGCACGGGAATTAAGAAGCAGCAGCGGAGAATGTCCCATCATTCCAAAAGGACTGCAAATAGCGCGGGAAGTTGAAGAATCCATGGCGTTAAACAAAGTGAAGGGCGGAAAAATAATAATCTCTGCAAGCGGAATGTGTGATGCCGGAAGGATTAAGCACCATTTGAAACACAATGTTTGGAGAAAGGAATGCAGCGTACTTTTTGTAGGCTACCAGGCACCGGGAACACTTGGAAGAAGGATTTTGGAAGGAGCGGAAAAGGTACGAATCCATGGGGAAGAAATAAAGGTAGAAGCAGATATCTTTGCGGTGAAAGGTTTTTCAGCCCATGCTGATTTACCGGGGATCATCAACTGGGTTAAAGGATTTAAAGAAAAACCTGATAAAATCTTTTATACCCACGGGGAACCGGAAGCTGCTAAAAATTTAGCAAAACGGATCAAGGAAGAACTTGCAATAGACGGAGAAGTTCCCAACTGGCTTGATGAAGTGGACTTACATGAACCGGTGGTCAAAGTTGAGGTTGCGCAATCACAAGAAAAAGAAATAAACGCAGGACATGTCTGGGAACTATATTCCGAATTACAGAGTCAATTAAGTACTTTGGTTCAAAACAGAATAGAAAAGGGGAAATATAAAGAGGTTGCTGAAATTTTAAGGAAGATGTTGCAAAATTTAAAATGAGTGTTTGAAATTCGAAATGGATTTTACGCCGAAGTTTTGAACTCTTTAAAAAAATGATTTTTAGGAGCAGTGAATGTTACCGTGGAAATAAGGGAATTATTTATTATCTTAATAGAGAGACTTAGCATAATAGTAACATTAGCTTTTTTATATAGTCGTACCAGGGTATTCCAATACTTGATCAGACAAAACTCAACTCATAGGGAAAAGATTGCACTAATTTTGATTTTTGGTGCAGTTGGGATCATGGGTACTTATTTGGGGATTCCTATTTATGGTGCGCTGGCAAATACCAGGGTAATAGGCCCTGCAGTAGGAGGACTTCTCGGGGGTCCCGTTGTAGGAATTGGAGCAGGCTTACTGGCAGGTGTCCAGAGATTTTATATTGGGGGATTTACAGCTTTTGCTTGCGGGATCTCAACAAGCGTTGAAGGTTTAATTGCAGGTTTTGTAGGAAAAGGAATTCGCCATGAAGTAACTCCCAAGGTAGCTTTTTGGACCGGCTTTTTTGCCGAAACATTACAAATGATTATTATTTTATTGCTGGCCAGGCCCTTTGAGGAAGCTCTGGCCCTGGTTAAAGTAATTGGTCTACCCATGATAGTTGTCAATTCAACCGGTATGGCAATTTTTGTGCTGGTTATTAACACGGTTTTAAGGGAGAGAGAAAAGAAAGGTGCAGAGGAAGCCCAGAGGGCGCTTAAAATAGCAGATAAAACACTTCCTTACTTAAGGCAAGGTCTTAATAAATATTCTGCCGGGAAAGTGGCGAGTATCATTTTAGAAAGTACGGATGTACAAGCAGTTTCCATTACAGATGGACAAGAAATTCTGGCCCATGTTGGAATAGGAGAAGATCATCATAAAGTCGGAGAGAAAGTTGTTACCTCACTAACAGGTAAGGTCCTGAAAAGCGGTGACTTTGCAATTGCAAACAATCCCGCTGAAATCGGTTGTTTTAAAAAGGATTGTCCGCTCAAATCAGCCGTGGTAATACCACTTAAAAGGAGAAACAAGGTTATTGGTGTCTTAAAGCTTTATCACACAAGTGAAAAAGCTATTAGTGACCTTGATAAGGAATTTGCCGAAGGATTGGCCCATCTTTTTTCAACTCAACTGGAAATAGCTGAGCTGGAAAAACAGTCGAAACTCCTGGCAGATGCGGAAATAAGGGCACTGCAAGCACAAATTAATCCTCATTTTTTATTTAATGCAATAAACACAATTATCTCCTTTATAAGATTTGATCCTGAAAAGGCAAGAAAGCTCTTAATACAATTGGGGGATTTTTTCAGACAGAATTTGGAGGCAGGCACAGGTATCGTTAGCCTTCAAAAGGAGCTAAAACATATAGACGCTTATTTAAGTATTGAAAAGGCACGCTTTGAAGATAAGTTAACGGTTGAAAAGGATATTCCAGAAAATTTGCTGGATGTAAAGCTCCCTGCCTTAACTTTACAGCCCCTGGTTGAAAATGCGGTTAGACATGGCCTTTTACCCCTCAAGGCAGGGGGAAGGGTATCCATATCGGCCAGGAAAGAGGGGAAGGATACTGTCATTATAGTGGAAGATACCGGGATTGGTATTAGTAAGGAACAAATCCGCTGTGTGAAAGAAGATGAAAAGTTCGAGTGTTCAAAGGGTACAACCGGAATAGGCTTGAAAAATGTTAATGAAAGATTAAAAAGCATTTATGGTTCGGAGTATGAACTGCAATTTGAAATATTGGAGCCACATGGAACCAGAGTAACAGTTAAGATCCCTCGCAAAGGAGATGTGAAAGATGCAATTGAGGGCAGTAGTAGTAGATGATGAAGCACCTGCACGACAGGAATTATCTTATATATTAAAGGAATTAGGGGTTGAAGTTGTACGGAGTGCAGGGAATTGGGATGATGCTTTACAAGCTGTTAACAGCGAAAAGCCTGATATTGTTTTTTTGGACATAGAACTGCATGATGAACTAAATGGACTTCAGGTAGCTGCAAAGCTATTGGAACTGGAGCATGCTCCCGTTATAATTTTTGCAACTGCTTATGATAAATATGCAGTAAAGGCTTTTGAAGTGAATGCAGTGGATTATATCTTAAAGCCCTTTGATAAGGAGAGGATAGAAAAAACAATAAAAAGGATTAAAAAGCGAGAATTAAGTGAAAAGGAACTAACTTCTAAATTACATAAGTTGGTTTCCAATCTGCAAGCAGGTGAACAAAATAGATCGGAAATCAAAAAAATAACCAAGATATCTGCTGTCAAAAACGGTACCATAATTCCAATTGATCAAAGTGATATTATATATGTCTGGGCGGAAGGAAGGACCTCGAAGATAAAAACATTTGACAGTAAGTTTAATACCGCTTTCAGTTTCGGTGAATTACTGGAAAAATTGGATCCCATTAAATTTCTCAAGACTCATAGAAGTTACTGTGTAAATATGGATAAAATTAAGGAAGTACAACCCATGTTTAAAGGTACTTTTAATTTGGTGATGAATGATAAGGAGAATTCCCAGGTACCGGTAAGCAGAAATTTTTCCAAAGATTTGAAGATGCGTCTTGGTATTTAATACATATATAGTACTTCTTATGTAACATTTAGCACATTTCGTGCAAAATCCGTTTATAATTTACTTTTCTTTACCTACAATAAAGGCAAATCTTAAAAACAGGAGGTCGCAATAGTGATTACTTTTATCCTTGCTGTTGTTGTTCTTATTGTAGGTTATATTATTTATGGCGCTTTTGTAGATCGAGTATTCGGAGCAGATGAAAACAATCCTACTCCAGCATGTACTATGAATGACGGTGTGGACTATGTACCTATGGACTGGAAGAAAAACTTTCTTATTCAGCTGCTAAATATTGCAGGCTTGGGTCCTATTTTCGGCGCTATAGCAGGTGCCCTGTGGGGACCGGTAGCATTTATTTGGATTGTGATTGGAGGTATTTTTGCCGGTGCGGTTCACGATTATCTGGCAGGAATGCTATCCATGAGAAACAATGGTGCCAGTGTTCCAACAATTGTAGGTAAGTATTTAGGAAGCGGTATGAAGAAATTTGTGAACTTTTTCTCAGTATTATTGTTGATTTTAGTGGGAACAGTTTTTATGACAGGTCCGGCAGGTTTATTGGAAAGCCTTACACCTGGTTTTCTGACTAAAAATGTTTGGTTAGGAATAATTCTTGTGTACTATATTGTTGCTACCATTGTTCCTATAGACAAAGTTATTGGAAGAGTATATCCGGTATTTGGTGGATTGTTGATTTTAATGGCAGTGGGTATTATTGGAGGAATTTTTGTTAAAGGTTATAGTATTCCTGAACTGACCCTGAGTAATATGCATCCCGGTGGACTTCCCATTTGGCCTTTAATGTTTATTACAATAGCATGTGGTGCCATTAGTGGTTTCCACTGCACACAATCACCTATGATGGCTCGTTGTACTAAAAATGAAAAATTGGGAAGAAGAATTTTCTACGGAGCAATGATTGTAGAATCATTAATTGCTTTAATTTGGGCTGCTGCTGCCATGGCATTTTTTAATGGAACCGAAGGGCTATATCAAGTTCTTCAAAACGGCAACCCTGCACTGGTAGTTCATAAAGTATCCATCGGACTACTAGGTGCTGTTGGCGGTACTCTAGCAGTTCTGGGTGTTATTGTACTTCCCATTACTTCAGGAGATACTTCCTTCAGAAGTGCGCGCTTGACAATTGCTGAAGTTTTCAATTCTTCTCAAAAAGAGTTTACTAATAGACTAAAAATCGCTATACCGTTGTTTACGGTTGGTTTTATCTTGAGTCAAATGGACTTCAGTATCTTGTGGCGTTACTTCTCCTGGTCCAACCAGACACTGGCGATGATCATGCTCTGGGCGGGCGCTGTATACCTGCGTAACAATGCAAGGTTACACTGGGTTGCAACTGTACCTGCTACCTTTATGACAGCAGTATCAATAACTTATATTTTCCAAGCTCCTGAAGGCTTTGGATTAGATACTGCAATCTCGTATCCTGTAGGAATTGTTGCTGCAATAATTACTTTAGGGTACTTTCTTTTCAAAACAGGATCAAAGGCAAAAGTTGAAGCTAAAATGCAGGAAATGTAAATTATACTAAACGAGTAATTTAAAAGAGCGCTATTCTCAAAGGATCGCGCTCTTTTTTTTAATATATTGCAAAAAATAATATTGCAAGCAAAAACTTATATATATTACAATAAAATTGATTAAAAATTCTAACTAATATGTTAAATAATCTTATAACAACGATAATAAAAACCAATTAAAGTTTTAGAGGAGTTAACACTAGCAAAATTGAATATTCATTAAGGAAATATAATTTTTACTAAGTAAGTTAATATTTTATTAAGTGAAGAAAAGAACAATATATTAAAATTATTTATATTTATTATATAAAATTTGTTATTTAGTATTTATTGATATATATCAATAGAGGCATTAAAATTGTATATGTAGTTATATATATGTTGTTGCAATATCTTTTATCAAAAGTTTTACCAAATTTTTTTTGTAAATTCCACTTTTATGTTTGAGATTGTGAATGAACGTGCAAACCTCAGGCTCCTAAATACGGCTTTAAGGAGGTGAAATTGCTATGGATACCGCACTAGGAAATTTAGAGAAATATCTCTCCCAAAACAAAAAAACTATTTTAGAAAAATGGTACGACTTAATATTGAAAACTTACCCTGAAGAAACAGCGAGATTTTTGAGAAGAAATAAAGATCAGTTCGAAAATCCGGTCGGTCACGATATTCGCGAGGGCATACAGGGTATCTATGATGGAATTTTGCAAGGTAGTGGCGACGAAAAATTTTACCCTTTCCTTGATAAAATTGTAAGGATTAGAGCTGTTCAGGATTTTTCGCCATCTCAAGCTGTTGCAGTTATCTTTTTCTTAAAACAAGTTGTCAGGGAGGAACTTGAAGAAGAAATTACTGGTGGCAAGATTAATCTTACTGAATTATTAGTTTTTGAATCTAGAGTAGATAAATTAGCGCTTATTACATTTGATATATTTATGGAATGTCGTGAAAAGCTTGCTGAGATCAGAATAAATGAAGTAAAAAATAGAACATATAAATTGCTGCAAAAGGCTAATATGATTGTTTAAATAATTAAAGAAAACGTTCAAAGATAATTTTGATTGAAGAGGGTGTTAATAATGGCATCTACTCCAAAACCGGAAGAAATATTAAAAATTAATTATAAACCTCCTCGTACCAGGTGGATGGACACGCCTGTTGAATTTAAACCGGGTACTTTCTGTTACGGGGCTAAGCCTGATAACCTTAAAGGATTAGGTCTTCCGAATCCCAGAGAATGGTCTCCGGCTGACGAAGACTGGAAACTTCCTGAAAACTGGAAGGAAATTTTACTGGAAGGTTTAAGGGAGCGTCTGGACAGATTTCGTTCCTTGCGGGTATTTATGGACATCTGTGTGAGATGTGGCGCTTGTGCCGACAAGTGTCATTTCTTCATTGGCTCAGGAGATCCCAAAAATATGCCTGTTTTAAGGGCTGAACTTCTCAGATCTGTCTATCGTAAGGAGTTTACAACTGCAGGAAAAATTCTAGGCAAGATTGTTGGAGCAAGGGAACTTACTGAGGATGTAGTGAAAGAATGGTTTTATTACTTCTTCCAGTGTACAGAGTGTAGACGCTGTTCCGTTTTCTGTCCTTACGGCATTGATACTGCTGAACTGACTATTATTGCAAGAGAGCTTTTGGTTCTGTTAGGTTGTCACATTGACTGGGTTGTAGCATCTGTAAACAACTGTAATAGGACCGGTAACCATGTTGGGATTCAGCCCCATGCCTTTTATGATACGGTAGATATGCTTTGTGATGATATCGAAGATATTACCGGTATCAGGATTGAGCCAACATTTAACAGAAAAGGTGCAGAGATTCTCTTTATCGCGCCGTCAGGTGACGTTTTTGGGGACCCGGGCATCTACACATTTATGGGATACTTGATGCTTTTCCATGAACTTGGCCTTGATTACACATTGAGTACTTACGCTTCTGAAGGTGGAAACTTTGGTCTCTTTACATCCCATGACATGATGAAAAAACTTAATGCTAAGATGTATCATGAGGCGGAGAGACTGGGTGTTAAGTGGATTCTTGGTGGAGAATGCGGTCACATGTGGAGGGTTATTAACCAGTACATGGATACTATGAATGGCCCTGCCGACTTCTTGGAAGAACCGGTATCACCTATAACAGGAACCAAGTTTGAAAACGCTAAGTCAACTAAGATGGTTCATATAACTGAATTTACTGCAGACCTCATCAGACACAATAAATTAAAGCTTGACAAGAGCAGAAATGATCACTTGAAGGTGACATTCCATGATTCCTGTAACCCTGCAAGGGCAATGGGTCTCTTTGAAGAACCGCGCTATATAATTAACAATGTTTGCAATAACTTCTATGAAATGCCGGAAAACACCATCAGGGAAAAGACCTTCTGCTGCGGCAGCGGATCGGGATTGAACAATGATGAATTTATGGAAATGAGAATGAGGGGAGGCTTCCCCAGGGCGAATGCAGTAAAACATGTTCATGAAAAATATGGAGTTAACGTTCTCTCCTGTGTTTGTGCCCTTGATAGAGCAGCTTTCCCGCCTCTCATGCACTACTGGGTCCCTGGAGTAGAAGTATCTGGAGTTCATGAACTGGTAGGAAATGCCCTTGTAATGAAGGGTGAAAAGGAAAGGGAAGAGGACCTGCGAGGGGAACCTTTAGGCGGAATGGAGGATGATGAATAATGTATGACAAAGGTAAAATAATTACCGGAATAGTTATATTCTTGGGTTTAATGACTTTTCCATTTTGGATGAGTTTAGGAAAAGCAGTCAATCCTCCTGAAGCGGAAATTGCTCAGCAACTGGGTGAAGAATGTATAGAAGATGCGGAATATATGAGAGAAAACCACATGAAGTTGTTGAACGACTGGAGAACTGAAGTGGTTCGTGAAGGTGATAGGATTTATGTGGCAAGTGATGGCGAAAAATATGAGAAAAGTCTCCAGAATACTTGCCTGAAATGTCATGCTAAAGGGGAAAATCCTGGTAATGTTAAATTAAGTGATGACGGTTTGGAAAGTAAGTATAAGGAAATAGATTTAAACAGTGTTCAGCCGAGTGCTGAGGCCTATGATCTTGAATCCAGCGACTGCTTCCGGTGCCATGAATACGCAGCTGTAGAGCCTGATTGCTGGGATTGTCATATTGTTGACTAAAGGGGGATATACCATGAAGATAAGCAGAAGGGGTTTTATAAAGTTAACCGGTGCAGGTGCACTGGGACTCGGACTTCTGCCGGTGAAAAATGTCCTGGCTGGAGACCATTCAAATGTAACCTCGGATGGTAAAAGGTGGGCCATGGTAGTTGATTCGAGAAAGTGTGGAGAGTGTAATGATTGTATTGTAGCATGTCATAAAACCCACAATGTTCCTGAAATAGACAACAAAGAAGAAGAGATAAAATGGCTTTGGAAAGAAAAGTATGAGCATGCTTTTCCTAGTCAAAAACATGATTTTGTTGATGAAGATCTGAAAAAGAGACCTTTTATGATGCTCTGCAATCACTGCGATAATCCTGCTTGTGTGAGGGTATGTCCGACGCAAGCTACTTTTAAAAGAAAATCAGATGGTATTGTTATGATGGATTATCACCGTTGTATAGGATGTCGCTATTGTATGGCAGGTTGTCCGTATGGAGCAAGATCTTTTAACTTTAATGACCCACGTCCTTTTATAGAGGAGATTAATAAAACTTATCCAACAAGGACAAAGGGTGTAGTAGAGAAGTGCAATTTCTGTGCTGAAAGGCTAGCTAAAGGGTCCCTTCCAGCATGTGTTGAGGCCTGTCCGAATAATGCTCTGATTTTTGGGGATTTAAATGATCCTGATTCAGAGGTAAGGAAAGTGTTGCGTGAACATTATACTATCCAACGTAAACCTGATTTAGGTACTAGGCCCAGTGTTTACTATATAGTTTGAGGAGGATACGGCTATGCTCGAGAAGGCATTTAGCGGAAGTAAAAGATATTGGAGTTGGGTTATTTTCCTGTTAGTATTAATAGGAATTGGTTTTGGCTCCTATCTCTACCAACTCAACAAAGGGTTAGCTGTTACCGGGATGAGTAGAGATGTATCATGGGGGCTCTATATTGGGCAGTTTACATTTTTTGTAGGGGTTGCGGCCTCAGCAGTTATGGTGGTTCTCCCGTATTACCTTCATAATGTAAAAGAGTTCGGTAGGATCACTGTCTTTGGAGAATTCCTTGCTATTGCTGCTGTAACTATGTGCTTATTATTTATCATTGTTGACCTTGGTAAACCAATGAGACTCTTCAATGTTTTGATTTATGCAACTCCGCATTCAATTATGTTCTGGGATATGATTGTTCTAAACGGTTATCTCCTTTTAAATATTTTAATCGGCTGGAATGTTTTGGAGGCAGAGCGTAATGCAGTTGCGCCGCCTAAATGGGTTAAAAAACTTGTTTATGTTTCTATTCCCTGGGCTGTTAGTATTCATACGGTAACTGCATTTTTAATTTCAGGATTACCCGGAAGACATTACTGGTTAACTTCCATTATGGCGGCTAGATTCCTGGCATCTGCATTTGCTGCCGGCCCGGCACTGTTGATTATTCTTAGTCTTATAGTTAAGAAGTTTACTAAATTTAATCCTGGTGAAACAGCTATTAAAAAGCTAGCGCTTATTGTGTCCTATGCTACTATCATCAGCATTTTCTTTGTAATCTTAGAGTTCTTTACTGCATTCTACAGTAATATACCAAGTCATATGCACAGTCTAGAGTATCTTTTTGCTGGTTTAGAAGGACACAGCAACATGGTTCCCTTTATGTGGATGTTTGCTGTACTGGCGGTTATAGCAATGGTTTTATTGATAAACCCTGGAACTCGTAATAAGGAAAATACCTTATTAATAGCATGTATTGCAGTCTTTGTTTCCATGATGCTTGAAAAAGGTTTAGGATTAATTATTGGCGGATTTATTCCAAATGCCTTTGAAAAAGTAACTGAATATGCACCTACTTTACCTGAACTGTTAATTACTTTAGGAGTGTGGGCTATAGGTGCATTTATACTGACTATACTTTATAAGGTTGCAGTATCTGTAAAAGAAGAAGTTAGAGCGTAGTACTCCAATAACTTCAAATGAAATGAGGGATTGGAAAATGGGTATCGGATTTTCTCTGTTAATTGCTATAGTGCTCGTATTGGTTGCCCTACTGGGGACTAGCATAGGATTAAATGCCCTTTTTGCAGTGGTAATACCGTATTTGGCTTTCAGTATATTCCTCGTAGGTTTTATAGCGCGTATTGTAAAATGGGGACGATCACCTGTTCCCTTTAGAATACCTACAACCTGCGGGCAGCAAAAATCTCTTGATTGGATTAAACACAATGAAATAGAAAACCCATCCACTAAAATGGGTGTTGTCGGAAGAATGCTTCTTGAGATTCTCTGTTTCCGTTCCTTGTTTAGAAATACCAGAATGGAGCTCAGAGAAGGCAATAAACTTGTTTTTATTTGGGAAAAGTGGCTCTGGTTAGCAGGACTTCTTTTCCACTGGTCATTCTTTATAATTTTATTTAGGCATTTAAGGTTATTTATGGAGCCTGTGCCTTCTTTAGTAGA
This sequence comes from Clostridiales bacterium, assembly GCA_020063565.1. Lineage (GTDB taxonomy): Bacteria > Bacillota > DSM-16504 > Desulfitibacterales > JAICDB01 > JAICDB01. The sequence continues at coordinate 47,578 of JAICDB010000004.1, forward strand.
GTTGGTTACTACACTTGATGGTTTCTTTGGATTCGGAATGCATAGTTTGTTTTTAACTGATGCATTTATTCTAGTAGCTGTAACCTACCTTTTTATAAGAAGGGTTGTAATTCCACATGTTAAATATGTATCCTTACCGGCAGATTATTTTCCACTCTTTCTTATTTTCGGGATAGCACTTTCCGGTGTCCTGATGAAGTATGTTTACAGGGTTGACATGATTGCTGTTAAGGAATTGACACTTGGCTTAGTAACATTTAATCCTGTAGTACCACAAGGTATTGGTGCGATCTTTTACGTGCACTTGTTCCTTGTATGTGTTTTGTTTATGTATTTTCCATTCAGTAAGCTTATGCATATGGGCGGAGTCTTCCTAAGTCCAACCAGGAACCTCCCCAATGATTCTCGTGCTAAGAGACATGTAAACCCGTGGAACTATCCTGTTAAGTTCCGCACTTATGAAGAATATGAAGATGAATTTAGAAAGTTCATGAAGGCAATGGGTTTACCGGTTGAAAAAGATGACTCGAAAGAGAAATCATGAGGCAAAGTTGAATAGTAGATAAAAATACCTGCTCGAAGTTTGTAAAAGATTTCGGGCAGGTAGAATATGTAATTTTTTACAATTGCAGTTAAAGGTTTTCTTATAGCAGCTATAAAAAATACCAATTAATTATAAGAAGGATTTATGAGCATAAAAATTGAATGTGAACACAAGAGCATAATTTCACGTAAATTTAATTTTATTGCACATGCTTTTTACTAAAATTACCAAGTATATAATGATGTTATATTAATTAATATATATTGAAAATATATTGAAATATGTCGAAATAGCCTTTACAATGATGATGGTACCTTATGAACGCATTTGCGATAGTGAAGAAGTGTGTAAGTGAGATTCTGGCAGTTAAAAATGCATAAGACCTTCAAAAAATATGAAGGTTTTATATAAATTGTTAATAGCAAAATGGAGGTGGGTAAAAAAATGGCGAAAAAGAAAAGGCCTCTTTTGGATCAGCTTAAGGAAGGAAAATATCCTAGCTTTGTAAAAGAAATGGAAAAGATGGCCGAAAAGAAGCCTGCTGTTGAAGACCATTTGAATCTTCTGGAAAGGTCATATGAAGACAAGACTGTGCACTGGAAGCACGGCGGTATTGTTGGTGTAAGAGGTTATGGTGGTGGTGTAATTGGTAGATACTCAGATTTAGGAGATGAATTTCCTAACGTAAAGGAATTTCACACTATGCGTGTAAACCAGCCCAGTGGTTGGTTCTACTCCACCGAAACCCTCAGAAAACTATGTGATATTTGGGAAAAACACGGTAGCGGTATTACCAATATGCATGGCGCTACCGGAGATGCTATTCTATTAGGTACAACTACTGAGCATTTACAGCCATGCTTTGATGATTTAAGCGCTAATGGCTTTGACCTTGGCGGTTCCGGTTCCGACTTGAGAACCCCAAGCGCTTGTGTAGGACCTGCAAGATGTGAACATGCTTGCTTCGATTCGCTGGATCTATGTAACCATCTGACTCAAGAATACCAGGATGAATTGCACAGGCCAATGTGGCCATATAAGTTCAAAATTAAGATTTCAGCTTGTCCTAACGACTGTGTTTCTTCAATTGCAAGGGCTGATATGTCAATTATCGGTACCTGGAGAGACGAAATCAGAGTAGATCAGGATATGGTTAAAGAATATGCTAACAACGGTAAAGACATTGAAGGAATCCTTGCTAGCTGTCCTACTGACTGTATAAGCTATGATACAGAAAAGAAAGAAATTAATATTGACAATGAAAATTGTGTAAGATGTATGCACTGTATCAACAAGCTGCCCAAGGCATTAAGAGTAGGTAAGGAAAAAGGCGCTACAATTCTTCTAGGTGGTAAAGCGCCTATCGTACAGTCTGCATTCTTATCCTGGGTAATTGTTCCATTTATGAAGTTAGAAAGCCCATATGATGAGCTTAAGGATCTTCTGGAAAGAATTTGGGACTGGTGGGATGAGCACGCTAAAGTTAGAGAAAGAGTTGGAGAATTAATTTACAGAAAAGGTATGAGAGTTTTCTTGAAGGAAGTTGGCTTAGAACCTGACGCAAGAATGGTTAAGTATCCAAGAGCAAACCCATACATTTTCTGGTGGCCTGAGGAGGTGCAGCAAAATGACTAATGTGGCAAAAACTGATATTGGTCCTCCGCTCTATAAAGACCAATTACCTGAGATTATTAAAAACAACTACGGACAGTGGAAGTATCATGAGCATGTAAAGCCCGGTGTTTTGAAGCACGTTGCTGAAAACGGTGATGAACTGTACACTGTTAGGGTTGGTTCACCGCGTCTACTATCTGTTGAAACTTTAAGATGGTTTGCAGATCTTGCTGACAAGTACTGTGATGGGCACTTAAGATTTACAAGTAGACACAATGTTGAATTCCTGCTAACTGACGCTAGCAAGATTGATGCATTAATTGAAGAAGTTGAAGCTGAAGGTTGGCCTGTTGGTGGTACAGGAAACAGCTTGAAGAACTTGATTCATACTCAAGGCTGGATTCACTGCCACAGTGCTGCTATTGACGCATCCGGTATAGTTAAGTCAGTAATGGATGATCTCTATGATTATTTCAAGAAAGACGATCTACCTGCGAAACTGAAAATTTCTTTGGCCTGCTGTCTAAATATGTGCGGTGCAGTCCACTGTTCGGATATTGCTATTCTGGGTATTCACAGGACTGTTCCTAAAATTAATGACGAAGAAGTTTCTAAAGCATGTGAGATTCCTAACGTTGTGGCTTCCTGTCCTACTGGAGCTATCAGACCTAATCCGAAGAAGAAAAGTGTTACAATTAATGAAGAAAAATGTATGTACTGCGGTAACTGCTTTACAGTTTGTCCTGGTTTGAAAATTATGGATCCTGACAATGATGGAGTAGCAATCTTTGTTGGTGGAAAAACTAGTAATGCTAGAAGCGGCCCAAGATTCTCCAGACTGGCTATACCATTTATTCCTAACGAACCACCAAGATGGGACTCAACTGTAAAAGCTATTAGGAATCTTGTCGAGCTGTGGGTTGAAAATGCTCGTCCCGGCGAAAGATATGGTGAGTGGATTGAAAGAATAGGCTGGGAGAAATTCTTTGATATGGCCGGTTTGCCGTTTACAGACAAGCATATTGATGACTTTATCTTCTCAGTGCCCACATTTAGATCCACAACCCAATTTAAGTATTAATTAATTGGTGGTGATTTGAGTGGCAGAAGAATTAAGTAGGGAAGAATTAAAAGAGAAGGTCGTTGAATACCTTAAAACGGTAGATAAAGCAAAAAACAAAGATATTGCTACAAAATTGGGAGTAAAAAAGAGAGAAGTTGACAAAGCAGTAAATGAATTAGCTAAAGAAGATATAGTTGAATTCTTGTATATCGGAACTTCTTATGTTAAATTAAAAGATAAGTAGGAAAGGAACGGGACGGGTAAATATTGGCCGCCATATCTTAATGAGTGGCGGCCACCTTTCCTAAAAGGCGGGGTAAGTATGAAAATTAAAGAAGCGGTAGAAAAGTGGCAGCAGGAATATGAAGCTATAGTTGCTGAAATAAGGGATTTTAAGTCTGATGAATATAAATCTGGTTTGGCTGATGGAATAGAAATGGCAATTGAATCCCTCCTGGTCTATCTAGAGGAATGTGATGATTATTAAAATCTTACCCCAATGAAATATTGTGGAAAAAATGTAATAATATATTTATAAGGAGGTCAGACAATGTATCTAGTAACTATAGATGTTGATAAGTGTGATGGTTGCAGTGAGTGTGTAGATGCTTGCCCTGCTCAAGTATTGGAAATTGTTGATGGTAAGGCAAGTGTTACTGAAGAAGAATGCTTGGGCTGCGAAAGTTGTGTAGCTGTTTGCCCCAATGAAGCTGTTACTGTACAGGAACTATAATTTAATATAATTAATTCCTATGGAGGTGTCATAAATGGCATTAGAAGTTAATGGTAAGACAATTGAGCTTGATGAAGACGGTTTCATGGTTGACCCTGATTTATGGGATGAAGATGTAGCTGTTGCTTTAGCTAAAACTGAAGAAATTGATGAACTTACTGAAGATCATTGGAAAGTAATTAACTATCTGAGGGACTATTATCAGCAATTTGGTATTGCTCCAATGATCCGTAAGGTTACAAAGTCTACTGGTTTTAAGTTAAAAGAAATTTATGAACTATTTCCATCTGGCCCTGCTAAAGGCGCTTGTAAAGTTGCTGGTCTGCCCAAGCCAACTGGTTGTGTATAAAAATAATTTCAATTGTATAATCCCCGACTTTTATAAAGTCGGGGGTTATTTTTACGCTAAAAAATTGAATTTAATCTGTTCTTTTTAGTTAAAAATGTTAATATTAATATTGATGGTTATCTTTGCTCCTCTTATCAAGAAAGGTGATCTTTAATGGTATCTACAAGAAAAATTCCAAGACTGCTTATCTCTGCACCGCAGGGGCGTTCCGGTAAAACTACTGTTACCCTGGGGCTTTTGAGTGCACTTACCCAGCAAGGACTAAAAGTTCAAGCATTTAAAAAAGGTCCTGATTTCATTGATCCCAGCTGGCATACCAGGGTTACAGCTAGAAATTGCCGTAATTTGGATTGCTATATGTTTGATGAAAAAACTTTATATAATTCTTTTACCACGGGATCAAGAGAGGCTGATATTAATATTATCGAAGGCGCCATGGGGCTCTATGACGGTGTTGACCTTGAAGGGAGCGGCAGTACGGCACAAGTAGCTAAAATCACACAATCACCTGTTATACTGGTTGTAGATACACGTCGTATGACGAGGAGTGTAGCAGCAATGGTGCTGGGTTTTCAAAAGTTTGACCCCGCTATTAATATAGCAGGTGTTATCTTAAATCGAGTTGCAAGGCGCAGGCATGAGAAAATGCTTCGCCAGAGCATAGAGAAATACTGTGGAATTCCTGTAGTCGGAGTCATTCCCAAGAATGAAAAAATTGCTATTCCTGACAGACATCTAGGATTAATCCCTGCCTCTGAAGATGAAAGGTTGCATGCTGCACTTGAGGAAATAAGGAAAGTTGTCGCAGAAGGTGTTGATTTTGATAAATTAATGGAGATAGCAAATTCTGCCGCCCCATTGGAAGTAAATGGGGCACAAAAACTGACTTGTAAAAATCATTCACACCTAAAGATAGGAGTAATTAGGGATAAAGTATTTTCTTTTTATTATCCTGAAAATCTGGAAAGTTTGCAGGCTAACGGAGCTGAATTAATTTTTATTGATTCCATAAAAGATAAGAGCTTACCGGAGATAGATGGTCTTTTCATAGGAGGAGGATTTCCTGAAGTTTTTACTGAAGAACTTCAACAAAATAACTCTTTAAGAAAAGATATCAGGGAGTTGGCCCATACAGGTCTGCCTATTTATGCTGAATGCGGAGGATTAATGTATTTAGGGCGGAGTATTAAAATTAACGATAAAGAGTACGATATGGTAGGTATCTTGCCGTTTGATGTGGAATTTACCGATAAACCTCAGGGTCATGGATATACAAGGATGAAAGTTATTGCAGCAAATCCTTTCTTTTCTCAAGGGACTGTAATTAAAGGACATGAATTTCATAATTCACGAATAGTAAACCTAAACCCTCAGGCTGCCTTTGCATTTAAAGTTGAAAGAGGAGCAGGTATAACAGGAGAGTATGATGGGATTATTTATAAAAATGTTTTAGGTTGTTATAACCATATGCACTCACTTACAATACCTGATTGGGCTAGAAATTTTGTAAAAGCAGCTGAAGAGTATAAGAAGTTAAAATAATTTAAAGTCTCGCTAAAAAGTGAGACTTTTTTTATGGACAAATAAGGAATTATTTATAACTGACAGAATAACATATAAATAAATTGAAAAAAATAAACATTTAATAGAAAGATTTTACAAAACACTATTTGCTAAGGAATTATTTAATATAAACAATGCTTATTAGTATTATTACAAAACTAAATATATTCTAAATACTGGTAAATCAAGCATTAGAGCTCTTTCCACATAAAGATTGTGAAATTTTTAATAAATAAAAAAGGAAAATAAAAACAAATCTAGAAAAGGTTAAGTATAAAAATGTGTTATAATTATATTAAGAAAATTCTATAGCAAAAATTAAATTTGGGTCGCTTAATTTTTCAATGATGTGAAAGTACAGACAAGTTTATTGCTAAATATTTTCCATAAATGAATTTTAAGTGATTGTTCGAAAAGGAGCACGATAGACACGAGAAGTTCAAGGCGGCGCAGACTTTGAGCAGCGGAGCGTACATAAAAGTACGTGAGCAGCGGAGAAGTGAAAACAAAAGGCCTTAAAAACTATATAATTTGCCCTGTTTTGGAGGTGATAGCTTATCAATACTTCATGTGGAAAAAGGTCACTTCCTAGATACTGGATTAACTGCAGTTTATTTGCAAAAATAAATGTCGCAATATTTGCTATTATCATATTTTCTGTCATTTTATTAATTATTATCGATCCGGGAAGTCTCAGTAGTGAGCCGTATGGGGCCGGTGATTATTACTACACTGATGTTGAAGGCTTTGGTGAAATTTTTTTAGCTGAAAACAAAACTTTAGGAACAAAGCATCCAGTAATCTTTTCAACTCTGTTTGTAGGCTGGGGCGCAGTTTGCTGGTATTTTCTGAAGTGGATAAGTAAAGGAGAACAAAAAAATTAAAGAAAATTAACTGGAGGTGTAATTAAATGTCTGAACATGTAACCACTAGTAAATTTCAATGGTCAGATTTAGTTAAAAAAGAAGACTGGTGGGCTATTTGGTTAGGGTTTACTATTCTTATAATTCAAATTATAAGTAAAGTAACTGGCTCTTTTACATTTAAAGCTGTTAAAACCCATAAAGGCTGGCATACAGTTGCGGAAGCATTTGACGGTATCTTTCCTGGTTTAATTTTATTACTTGTAGTAACAGGAATTTTATTTACAATTGGCGTTAAGGTAATGGGCGGAGATGCTGGAAAATTTGCTAGGGCTTATCCGGCAATTTTTATTCTAGCATTAATAGCTTTCTTCTTCTCAACCCAAGCTACAATTAAAAACTATTTAGGATACGCTTTTTGGGCATTAGGTATTGGACTACTAATAAGTAATACGATCGGAACACCTGAGTGGATAAAGCCCGCAGTTAAAACAGAGTATTATATAAAAACGGGTTTGGTAATCTTAGGTGCGGAAATTTTATTCTCAAACATTCTGAAATTTGGTCTTTACGGTTTGGGAATTGCCTGGTTTGTAACTCCCATAGTTGTAATCTTCATGTGGCTATTTGGTACTAGAGTATTAAAAATGACAAGTAAGCCAATGGTAATAGTAATTGCTACTGCTACATCAGTTTGCGGTGTTTCCGCAGCAATTGCAGCAGCTGCAGCCTCCAGAGCTAAGAAAGAAGACCTCACATTTGCAATTGGTTTAACACTTATCTTTACAGTAATTATGATGGTTTCTATGCCAATTATTCTAAGCGCTATTGGTATGGATCCGATGTTAGGTGGAGCATGGATGGGTGGTACCATTGACGCAACAGGTGCCGTTGTACTTGCCGGTGAAGCTATGGGGCCCCTTGCAGGTCAGGTCGCAGCAATGGTCAAAATGATTCAAAACGTATTAATTGGTATTATCGCTTTTGCAATTGCTGTCTTCTTTGCCACTAAGGTAGAAAGAGATCAAGATGGTCCTGCAGTAGGTGCCGGAGAAATCTGGCATAGATTCCCCAAGTTTATCCTTGGTTTCGTAGCAGCTTCTATAGTATTCTCATTAATTATTGAGCCTGCTATTGGATCAGAGGCAACAGGAAAACTTTTAAAATTGACAAAAGGATTTAGAGGTTGGTTCTTCTGCATGGCATTCATTAGCATCGGATTAGAGTCTAACTTCAAAGAAATGGCTTCCTATGTACAGGGCGGCAAGCCATTATGGCTGTATATTGTAGGTCAGTCTTTTAACCTCGCATTAACCTTCTTAGTTGCCTGGTTACTACTAAGTGGAGTTATCTTCCCGGTTCCAACATTAACTGTATAAAATATCTCAGTAGGATCATTTATTACAGCTTAAAAAAGAGGTGGCATATTAGTCACCTCTTTTGTTCTTTTTTAGAAGGTTTACAGTAAAAAGTGTGGAATATATATTTTAGAATGACTACAGGGAGGTCTATAATTTGCAGCAGGAGCTTCAAAACCTAAACAGTGAATTAAAGGAAAAAATAAGGTCCATTCCGAAACGTGATCAGCTTCTTTTAAAGATAAAAAGCAAAATAGGAAAAATAAAAGTTGCTAAAAGCCTCACTGATTCTGAAGTAAAAAAATTGTTTAACAATAAACCACTTGTTGGGGTAGATGGGTCCATCTATACATATGGCGCTAATTTTCCCTATAATATAACCTTCTACAAGGCACTTGCCAAAAGTACCACCCAAGGTAATTTGGAAAAAAACAGGATATTCACACCGCTTTCAGATAGCTGCTATACGGAGATAGAACAATATGCGGCAGAAAATAAAATTTCACTTGAAGCTGCTCATTCGAAACTTAAGGAAGAGACACTTGCTACATTAGAAGTTGAAGTTGCAATTCAGGCAATTAAGGAGTTTGGGCCTCGAGTGCTACTTATGGATGGTGGATTTTTAAGATATGGCAGCCTGGCACCGGAAAAATGGCAGGAGCTAAAAACACTTGCCCTTCAAAATGATTGTATTGCAGTTGGCGTAATTGAAGAAATTGGAACCTTTGAGATAAAAAAAATACTGCAAGATGAACTTCCATTAAGTTGTAAAAACAGTTACGATAGGGAGCTACTTTTTGGTCTGTTTTCTCCGGGAGAATGGTTACAGGTTTATGAAAACCTTGTGCTGAAAAGGGGCTATTATACCTGTTTTGGCAGGTTAGCTTTAAATCCTCAAGCGTGTGCTTGGGATTTTTTTGAGGAACACAGGGAGTATGCAGAACAAATAATAGACTATCTCTATACAATTACTCCCAGGCAATCACGCGGTATACCCCTTTGGATAGATGTGGTTGATAGTGACGTTCGCCTCACAAAAAATATGGTAGAATTACTTCTTACAAGCTCCCTTGACCCTGAATTAATGGAACTGTTGCTTAGGCCTACCAGGGACAAAAGGGACTACTAGTAAAGAGGATGTTCGAACAAGAGGGAAATACCGCGAAAGGAGAGAAAACTTATGCAGGTCGTAGGCTATACAACACAGCAACATGTTTTTATAGCTTCCAGAAAAAGAAAATTTAATATAAACGAGATTCTGGTAATTGAAGATGACAGGCATAACAATCCCAAAGGGGAAGTTATCGAAACCCAGTCCTTTAATCGTTTTGTTCCCTTAAGCACTGAAAAAAATGCACTGGTTGACGAAAAGGTTCTTCAGGGTTTGAGACAGGTTGGTTTCAGCATTGATGAAGAAGAAATAAACCTTGCTAAAGTAAGGCTTTTGGAAGAGCTGTCATCACCTGTAAAGGTAGGGGTAAGTGCAAGGTTACCTGTTTTTGAGGAAGTTGAAAACTTGTTTTTAAAAAAACGTCCAGAAGAAGGATTGGTACTGGGAGTTATCCAGGGCACTGCAGAAATTGCTTCTACCTTGCCTGAAGATTTGAGAAATGTAGCGCCTCTCTATCAAAAAGATCAGGGGATTTTGCCTCAGGATGGCTTTCCCTTTATATTTGATTATGCTGAAATGGATAGTTACCCTCATATAGGGATTTTTGGAGGTTCCGGCTCTGGAAAATCTTATGGGCTACGAGTCTTTTTAGAAGAGATTATGATAAAGGAAATTCCTACTATTGTTTTTGATCCCCATTATGAAATGGATTTCTCGCAAACTGCTTCAGGATTTGAGGATAAAGTAGTTGATTTTAAATCCCGTTTTGTAACCTTAATGGCCGGAAAAGATGTAGGAATTGATTTTACAGAACTTTCCCCTGATGATCTGGTAGGAATATTGAAGGCATCAGGTGGAAATATTTCAGAAGCAATGGATAATGCAGTTCGTTCCATATTTGAACCTCAAAAAGATACATTAGCTTCCTTTACTAATAGACTTTCTTCTTTAATTGATGCCTTTGATAATGAAACGGAAATTAAGCGTTTAAAAAACAGCGACAACTGGAGCAAGCTTGATGTTAGGGAGAAAAAAAGATACGAGTACTTGGAGGAACTGCTTCTAAAGTATAAGGATAAGGTGGGACATGCCTCAACTTTAAAGGGTATTGCCTGGAGGCTTAATAAACTTCAGCGTGAGGGTATCTTTACAAAGGATATTTCAGAAATTGAAAATTCCCTGCAACAGAGAAAGCTGGTGGTAGTTCGCGGTTCCATTTGGTTATTGAAGGTTTTTGCAGGTTTTATTGCTAAAAAACTTTACAATAAGCGCAGGGCCTATAGGGATGCTTTACATACAGGAAAAACCGGAGAGACCGGCTTTCCGCCCTTTATTATAGTTACTGATGAAGCCCATAATTTTGCTCCCACCGGTTTTGATGCACCTGCTAAAGGCGTCTTTAAGGAGATTGCCCAGGAAGGTAGAAAATACGGTGTGTTTTTGATACTTGCAACACAACGTCCTTCGCTGCTTGATGATACAATTACTGCCCAGCTTAACACTAAACTTGTCTTTAGGACTGTGCGCTCTACTGATATCCATACAATTAAAGAAGAAACCGATATAACATCAGAGGAAGGTGCCAGGCTTCCATATTTAAGCTCCGGTACTGCTTTCATTTCTTCTGCTATACTGGGAAGAACAATTGCAGTACGCATCAGGGCAGCCAGAACTACCAGTCCTCATTCCCAAAACCCCTTTGATGAGCTTCAAGAATGGGCAGGAAATGGTGATGATAAACTCTGGTCAGTACTTGAGGATTATCTTCCTCTGTCAGGTGATCAAATTCACCTTTATCATGATGAAATACAGAAAAAACTGGAAGAGCCCGTAGATGTTAATAAAATATTTACTCTTTTAGAAGAAATGGAATCTCAAGGCAAGGTCAAAAAAGAGGATACACCATTTGGGCCAAGTTATCATAAAGTTTAACTCAGGGTGATATTATGCGACTTTTATATATAACAGATACACACATCAGGGGGACTTCGCCCCAAAATCGCAAGGATAATTTTCCTGAAACCTTAAGAGCAAAAATGAAAGAGGTAATTCTGCTAGCAAAAAAGCATAGGGTACATGCACTACTCCATGGTGGGGACCTTTTTGATACGCCAAGTCCTGCCCTGGCTGTATGTTCAGGCTTTATTCCGATTTTGGCGGAAGCTGGAGTACCTCTTTATGCAATTGCCGGAAATCATGATCTTTTTGGGCACAATCCCTTAACGTTAGATAGAACTATGCTTGGCTTTTTAAACCGTCTCGGTGTGGTTCGACTTTTAAGGGATGAAGAGCCTACATATCTTGAACAGCACGGAATTAAGGTCCAGCTTTCCGGTCGAAATTACCATTACGATATGGATAGACGTTCGCCTGAAGAAGATTATCTTGTCCAAAAAAAGGATTGTGACTTTGCAGTTCACCTGGTGCACGGCATGTTATATGACAAAAAATTGCCGGAAGGTGTGCCCCATACACTTATAGATAAGATTACCCATACCGAGGCTGATGTTACCATTAGTGGGCATAATCACTTAGGGTTTCAGGCTACCAGAATAAATGGCAGGCTTTTCCTAAACCCCGGTAGTCTGGTAAGACTTAGCAACCACCCGGCAGAGATCAAAAGAAAGCCTGCTGCCTTACTTTTGGAATTTACTCCTAATGGAGTTAACTATCAATATCTCCAGTTAAAATCTGCTCCTCCCGGTGAGGAAGTACTTGATAGGACGGCTATAGAACAGGCAGCCTTTCAGGAAGAGAAGCTTGCCGAATTTGTTAAGGGAATAAAATCTTCAGGTGAATTTCAAAATCTCGTTATTGATGAAATAATTCAATCTCTGGCAGACAAAAAAGGAGTATCTAAAGCTGTAAGGGAAGGAGCGCTTGCCAGGATAGCAGCCGCGCGGCAGAGATTGGAGGTAGACGGTAGTGAGTAAGATAAAAGAAATTAAGATAGAAAATTTTCAGTCCCATGAAAAAACTGTTATTCCATTTTCGGATGGTTTCAATGTTTTTGTAGGTGCATCTGACCAGGGAAAATCAGCAATAATTAGGGCTCTGCGCTGGGTGCTGTTTAACGAGCCAAGGGGGAGTGACTTTATTCGAGCAGGAAGCAGTATCTGTAGAGTTAAAGTTACATTAGAAGATGATACAACCATTACCAGGCAGCGTTCTGCAGGAACCAACAGGTATATATTGAAAAAAAAAGGTAAGAAAGAAGAAATATTTGAAGGATTTGGAAATTCCGTTCCCCAGGAAATAATCACTGCCCATGGTATTAGAAAGATTGATTTTGATGGTGAGACTGACACTATTTTAAATTTGGGAGGACAGCTCCAGCCGCCCTTTCTTTTAGATGCCAGCGGCGCTTTAAAAGCCAAGGCCCTTGGCAGGATCAATGGTGTACACTTTATTGATGCTGCCCAGAGGGATACAGTAAGGGACCTTATAAAATTGCAATCCAGGGAGCAGGAATTAAGAAGGCGCCAGGAAGATATAAAAGATGCTTTAAAACAATACGATGACCTGCCGGATATGGAAAAGACACTTAAGCTTGCTACAGCAAAAATGCAAAGCATAAAAGAAAGTAAAGAAAGGATAGAAAAATTACAACGCCTTAACGAAAAGTATATAAATTTAGAAAAAGAATTGGGGTCCATAAATGCAATACTGGAGTTGACATCTCATATTGATCAGGCACAAAATAAGTTACAAAAAACAGAAAATAACCTTTTAAAATATAGCAGGTTAAATCGTTACAAAAACCGTCTTTCCCAAGTCGAGTTGGCATTGACAGAGGTTGAGAAGGTATTGCAAGGTACCAAAGAAATTGACAGTGCAGAGAACTGCCTGGCAAGTGCTGAAGCTTTGCTAGATAAGAAAATTAAACTTTCAAAAGTTAAAGAAAGATACGATACTGTTAATGGTCTGTTAAAAAACACAAATGTTATTTTAGCAAAAACAAAAGGGGTCCGAACTGCTTCAGGAAAATTGCTGACTCTGCAAAACAGTCTAGAAAAATATTACCTCTTAAAACGAAAATTTAAATCTTTGCAAAAAATAGAGGACAGCTACAGGAAATTAGAACCTGTATTAAAGGTTGCGCCAAGGCTCGAAAAAACGGGGGAGATTCTGGAAGACTTAAATAGAATGAATTCGAGGCTTGTAATTTTGAAGAATATTTATTCAAAATATGCAAAGGTAAATGAAAGCCTTACAAAGGCTGAAGAATTCTATAAAAATCATGAAAAGCAGTATGAGGAGCTTCTTAGGGAATATGCTAAAACCTTAAAATCACTGGGACGTTGTCCGGTTTGTTTTAATACACTAGAAAAATCACAGGTTGAAGATATTGTCCGGCAATTGAAATTATAGGGAGGAATGCTAAGGTGGATCTGGAGAAGAAGCTTAATAATTTAAATGAGAGCCTTAAAAAAGCCCAGGATTTGCGTTATCGTGCCGATGCCAGGAAAGAAAGCTTGTTAAAACAGAAAGAAGAGCTTATTGAAGAAATTAGGGGAGAGGGAGTAGAGCCAGAAAAAATTCAGGAAGAAATAGAGTCCTTAGAAAAAGAAATAAAAAGACTTACAGATGAAGTTGAAAAACTTATTCCGTGGGATATTTTAGCGGAGGGAGATAATGGTGGAAAAGCTTAAAGAACTGGAAGAAAAAATTTCTGCTTACCGCGACTTATACCATAGACGTAAGGGACAAGAACAACAATTGCAAGATGAACTTAAAAAGGTTAGCAGTCAATTAGAAGAAGTGGTGACAGAACAGGATACACTGCAGGAAATAAGGGTTTTATTACAAGAAGCTTCTTCATATGCTCGTGAACAGGCTAGACAACAGGTGGAATATATGGTTACACAGGCATTACAGTATATATTTGGTCCTGAACTAAAGTTTGAAATACAAGTGGGAGAAGTAAGGAAAAGACCTGAAGCGGAATTTTTAGTTACATCTACATATTCTGACGGTATTCAAGTTACAACCAGGCCTCAGGATGCAAGGGGCGGGGGAGTAGTAGATATTATTTCTTTAGCCCTCAGACTGGCATTATTGCAATGTTATAAACCTACAGTAGAAGGTCCTATTATTTTAGACGAACCGGCAAAACATGTTTCCGAGGAGTACAGTTCAAGGGTTGCAGCTTTTTTGAAACAAGTTAGTGATTACTTTGATAGGCAGGTAATTTTAGTTACTCATAATAACCAGCTCACCCACAGTGGTGATAAAGTTTTCTTGGTTGAGATGAAAGGATCAAAGAGTGAAGTAAAGCAAGTTTCGTAATTTTGATATTAGTAGAAAACGGGGTGGCAATTTGCAGCGCAAAACTTATTTTATAGATTTGAAGCTGTGCCTAAAGTGTAAGAAATGCATAGCAATGGAGGAATGCCCGAGAAAAGTGATTATTAAAGAAGAAGCCGAAGACCCGGCTTATATCGGTCCTGGTTGTTCAGGGTGCGGAACATGCAGCAAAGTTTGTGTCGGAAAAGCAATTAAGCAGTTATAAAAAATAGGATCTGTCCCCAAAGTAGGGACAGATCCTATTTTTATTCCCCTTCAATTATCTGATGCAGATCTTCTATTTGGAGATAATTTAAGAAAGTTTCCATTGCTTGAGTTTTAAAGTGGTGTTTATTATAAACTACATAGAAATCTCTATTAAATATACAATCCTTGACCCTTGTCATTCCGAGTGTCTTTAGCTTAAGGTCCTTTTTAATTGCCCACTTGGAAATAATTGAAATTCCCAGGCCTGCTTCTACTGCTTCCTTTACTGCCTGCGTACTTCCCAGTTCCATGCTAACTTGTAAATCTTCAGGATTGATTGCGTGTTCCATTAAAGTATCTTCCATTACCTGCCTTGTACCTGAACCTTCCTCCCTATGAATAAAAGGCTGAGACAATAAAGAAGATGCAGAAATATAGTCCTTTTTGGCCCAGGGGTGGTCATAAGGAACTATAACTACCAATTCATCTTCCATAAATTTTTCAATGATTAAGTCAGAGTGCTCAACGTGACCTTCCACAAGTCCTATATCCAGTCCTGTAGATAAAATCTTTTGTACAATTTCTTCAGTATTTTTAATATTTATGCTTAAATTTACCTGAGCATGTTCCCTGAGGAAATTTCCTGCAATTCGAGGTAAAATATATTCCCCAATTGTTAAGCTTGCTCCAACTTCAATTTTGCCCTTCACCATGCCTGTCAGTTCTGAAATATCTTTTTGGGCTTGATCGTATAGCTCCATTATTTGTGTAGCATACTTATAAAATGTTTTGCCTGCCTGGGTAAGTATAACCCTCTTATTATTCCTATCAAAAAGTCTAGTACCCAGTTGTTCCTCCAAAGATTGAATTTGGAGGCTGATTGCAGGCTGGCTAATATGAAGTGCTTTTGCAGCTTGGGAAAAACTTCTTTTATCGGCAACAGCTTTAAAAACAATTAAATGTTGGTCCATATATCGATCTCTCCTATTAATTTCAAAATAATTTTATTATTAGTTTTTCTTATATAAGTTTAAAATATATTTAAGATAAAATCAAATTTTTTTACAAATAATAATAAAAAATCACCAAAAAAATTTAAAAAAAGCATTTTATTTTTAAAGGAGTGTGCTTATATGTCTGAAGAACTATTAGATTTGGTAATAGTAGGTTGCGGTCCTGCAGGGTTGTCTGCTGCTATAAATGCAAAAATTCGCAAGCAAAATTTTATTATTTTTGGATTGGATTTTTGCAGTCCTAAATTATCATGGGCTCCAACTATAGATAATTATTTAGGATTTTTTAAAATAAAAGGTGAAGATTTAAGACAAAAATTTTTAAAACATGTAGAGGATATGGAAATAGAAATTAAATCTCAGAGGGTTGATAAAATATTAAAAATTGATAAACATTTTATGTTGCAATGCGGCGAAAAAAATTACTCTGCAAAGTCAGTAATAGTTGCAACAGGTGTAGAAAGTGGCAAAAAAATTACAGGTGAAAAGGATTTCATAGGTAGAGGGGTTTCATATTGTGCAACCTGTGACGGACCTTTATATAATGATAAGGTTTGTGCAATGATTACTTATTCCTCGGAAGGGGAAGAAGAACTTAAATTTTTAGCAGATATTTGTTCAAAAATATATTACCTGCCGCAGCACGAAAAAGTTTTAGAAAATGTATCTGAAAATGTGGAAAGGATAAATGCCAAGCCGAAAGAGATAAAAGGAGGAATGATGGTAGAAAAGCTTATTTTAGAGGATGGTAAAGAATTATCTGTAGACGGTATTTTTATCTACAGGCCAAATCTTCCACCGGATCAATTGGTGCCCGGAGTAGAAACAGAAAGCAAGGCATTAAAGGTTAACCGTAATTTAGAAACGAATATTGAAGGGCTATTTGCGGCAGGAGACTGTACAGGCGCTCCCTATCAACTTGGAAAAGCAGTTGGTGAAGGTCAGACGGCAGCATTAAATGCGGTAAAATACATTGCTAAACATTGACAGCGAAAAGTACATAAAGTATAATAAGATCAAGTTTAATACTACTAAATATCTTTTTTTGGCAGGAGATGGGAAATACATCTAGAAGTCTACAGTAACAATTATATTATGGAGGAAAAGTGCAATAATTTTTTAAAGGGAGTGATAGAATGCCAACATATGAATTTAAGTGCAACAAATGCCAGCATAAATTTACTACCAGAGTTTCTTTAAATGAAAAAGAAAAGGTAGAATGCCCCGAATGCAATTCAAACGACATTGAACAGATATTTACCAGTTTTTCATTTAAAACCGCAACTGAGGGCGGATGTTCCGCTCCCACGGGAAGCCCCTTTTCTTGAGCATAATTTTAAGGCCAGTTAGGTCTTTCTTAATCCATAAACTCAAAACCGCAGTAGCACGGGAGGTGTAGCTGCGGTTTATTTATTATTAATAATTTAATTTTAGGTTTTGTAGGATACTGGTGGATTATTTGGAGAAAATTTTAGGAAGGATTTATAAGATTTTTGTCGAAAAAAATAGAAATACCGGAAATTTAACCACATTAAGGAGATGCTATGATGAATTTAACAGATAAAACTAATATTCCTCCCGGTACGGCAGCTCTTATAGAGGGGAGACTTATTATTGCAGATGCTGAAGAGTGGCAGAATCCGCTAATTTCTGCCGGCAAAAATGTAACAGTTAAAGTCGATGGAAAAGAAATATCGGATGAAGTCCGGGTAAGTAAAGAAAACCTGGTTGAAATAATTCCTAAAAAAGTATCTCCTGAAGTAAAATTTCTGTTAAAAGTTTCTAATGATAGATTAAAAGCTACATTGGTTGTCCAAAGGAAAAATGGTAAACAGTTTATACTTGAGGATATTCCTGCGGCAAAAGAATTACATATAGAAACAAAAAAATATAAAGAAATTGAGCCCCCAAGTCCCTCTAAGGAAGAATTACTCGATTTTCTTAAAAATGAGGGGGTGGTTTATGGAGTTCACGAAGAAGCATTGGATAATTTAGCTGAAAATTTAATCAGTGAAGCTGTTGTTGCGACAGGAACCCCTCCTGAAAAGGGGGTTGATGCTAGAATAGAATTATTATTTAAAAAAAAAACAATAAGGAAGTAGAAAATGAGGCAAAACAAAGCATTATTTCTGAACGATTTATTGCAATGGTTGAAGAAGGAGATGACCTGGCAATAAAAATTCCTTCACAACCGGGAAAGCCGGGTCAAGATGTTTATGGAAAAAGCATAGCGCCTCCACCGGCTAAGGATATATCCCTTATAGCATGTAAAGGCGCTAAACTTGTAGAGGACGGAACAAAGGTAGTTGCTGAAATTAGCGGCAGGGTGGAAGTGAATAACAATCGCATATCAGTTTTTCCCATCTATTTAGTTGAAGGAGATGCTGCGGCGCAAGAAGGACATATCAAGTTTAATGGTGACGTAATTGTTAAGGGTAATGTTCTCGACGGCATGAAAATAAAGGCTAAAGGAAATATTGAGGTTACAGGCTTTGCGGCAAATAGTGAATTAACTGCCGATAAAAATATTACGGTACATAAAAGTTTGGTAGGATGCACCGTAAAAGCAGGCGGAAACGCACTCCTCTATCGCCAGATAAAAAATCAACTGCAAGGAATGCTGGAACAAATATTGGAGCTTGTTACTGCTTTAAAGCAATTTAAAAAGACTACTCAAAAATCCGGTAAAGAAGTTAAAGACGGAGCGCTCTTAAAATTACTTTTAGAGAAAAAGTTTACCGGCATCCCCAGCCTTATCACCTCCTCCCTGAAGTTACTTAACAAAATTTCTTTGGAATTCGAAGGAGATTTCAACAAAAAGCTTGAAGAAACGATAGTTATTGTTAAATCATGGCAAAGAAAAACTGTTGGGTTAGGCCCTCTTGAAATAAATTCAATAGGAGATCTGGAGTATATGCTACGATCTCTAAATACAAGTAGCCAGAAACTGCTAAAACTTCTCAATGAAGGCTCAGAAGATGCTTATATAACCTGTGGCTATGTGCAAAACTGTGTCCTTGAAGCAAGTGGTGGAATCAATATTACAGGTAAAGGGTGTTATAATTCTCAGTTAGTTTCAGTTGGCTCTGTAGAAATAATGGGAATACCGGGCGTTTTCAGGGGTGGTTCCATCACTGCAATGGGGAATGTAAAAATAAGAGAACTGGGATCGGATGCGGAAACAAAAAGTTTTATTCAGGTCAATAAAGAATCAGTAGTAATGGCAGATGTAGTCTATCCGGGAACAACTATAAAATCAGGCCCCTATATTAAGAAAATTACAGAAAAAGAATATAATTATAAACTATACGGCTCAACCTAAAAAGACTAGCAAAAACTGTTAACTGAGAATACTTCATTTAATGGTATAATTACAGAGAGACTATGGAACGGAAAGGGGAATATCATGCTCAAGAAAAAAACATTACTGGTAATAGTTGCAGTATTATTTTTACTAGTCTTGTCCCCTGCAGCGTGGGCTAAACCGGATATCGAGGGAGAAGCTGGTATTCTCATGGATATGAAAACCGGCAAGGTTTTATGGACAAAAAACCCTGATATAAAAAGGGCGCCTGCAAGTACTACCAAAATTCTCACAGCTTTGGTTGCCTTAGAAAAAGGGAATTTACAGGACCTGGTAAAAGTATCCTCAAATGTTAAGAAGATAGATGGTACCAAAGTGTGGTTAAGGCCTGGAGAAGAGGTAACACTTGAAAACCTGCTTTATGCAATGCTTGTTAATTCTGCTAATGACGCAGCCCTAGCAATTGCAGAACATATTGGAGGTTCTGTAGAAGGTTTTGCCAAAATGATGAATACTAAAGCCAAGGAACTTGGCGCTAAAAACAGTCATTTTGTAAATCCCCACGGTCTCGATCAAGAAGGCCATTATACTACAGCACGTGACCTTGCTATAATTGCCAGAGAAGCCATGAATAATGAAAAATTCCGTGAGATCGTTCAAACCAAAAAGAAGGAATGGAACGGTATGGATTGGAAAAGTCATCTGGTAAATAACAACAAATTACTTTGGCAATATGAAGGCGCTACCGGTGTAAAGACCGGATATACATCTAATGCTGGAAGGTGCCTGGTTGCTTCTGCGAGAAAAGGTGAGCAAGAATTTTTAAGTGTTGTATTGGGAAGCACTACCCAGGCCTTTTATGAAGACTCCATGGCGCTTTTAGATTATGGTTTCGACAATTTTAAACAAGTTACTTTGGTAGAAAAGGGCCAGAAAGTTTCAGAAATAAGAGTAGCAGGTCAAATTGTTCCTGTGGTAGCTGCTGAAAGTTTTGAATTACTTGTTGACAAGGGAAATTTCGTTCTCCCTAAATGGGAAATTCAAATTAAAAAAAGTGCAGCACCTATAAAAAAAGATAGAAAAATTGGTACTTTAAGTTTAATTATTGAAGATAAAGAAATAGCGAGTGTACCCCTCCTTGCGGGAAGTACAGTTCCTAAAGGTTTGACATGGCTGGATTGGTATTTTAGAGTGACAGCGGCTATTTTTGGTTTAGTATTCTTAAGTTTACTTATTAAAATCCTTAGAAAGCGCAAAAAAAGCAAAATCATGTATGGTGGAAGCGGTAGAAGCACTTCACTTGATTATCGTGCAATGCGTAAACTGTAAATTTCAAGGTAGCTCATTATGGGCTACTTTTTTTGATCTGTTTTGTCAAAATTTGCAGACTTTTGGATAATCAAGGAAGGAATTTACTAATATTAAACGAATTTAATTTATAAAATATAGCTTGAAAGGGCAAACCATTCCGAAAGGGTGGGACGCAAAGCCATGGGTCTAAAGCATAAAGCTATGATTGCCAGGCTGCCGTTTTACAATTTTTTGAGGCAGCCCAAAAAAGGTTGTCTTTTCTTTATATTTAAGGATTTACAGCCTTAAAATATGCAATTTTTGTTAATTTTAAAAGGAATTTGAAGAAATTTATGGAACTATGTAGCTAAGAAAAAATGTTTTTTTAAAGTGCGTGTTCGAAAAGAAGCAAACTTTTCGAACATCCTCTTAAAAATAAATTAGGAGGTTTATTCATATGAGAGAAGAAAAAGCCGTCCAAAAGCAAGAAGAACAATTAGTGGTATTCCAACTGGGAAGTGAAACATACGGAGTAGATATTGCTATCGTTAGAGAGATTATTCGCATGCAATCAATCACTCCGGTTCCGCGTACACCTGATTTTGTAGAAGGGGTTATCAATTTAAGGGGCAGGGTTATTCCTGTAATTGACCTTCACAAGCGCTTTGAATTACCTTGTGGAGATGAGACAAATGATACCCGGATAATAGTTGTTGAAGTGGGAGAAATAACTGTAGGTATGATAGTTGATTCTGTTTCAGAAGTATTGAGAATTGCATCTGAAAGTATCGATCCTCCACCACCTGTCATATCTTCTGGCGTTAATACTGCATACTTGCGGGGCGTTGGAAAACTGGAGGATCGTCTGATTATTTTACTGGATTTACAAAAGATTTTACATGAAGAGGAACACAAGGAACTGGAAGAATCATTGAAACAGGTGGTCGCAACCGAAGAAGAATAGGTTTTCAGAATGGAGGGGCAAAAAATGACCTCAGGGTTTGATATTTCGCAGTATCTAAATATTTTTCTTGATGAAGCAGATGAGCAAATTCAAATACTTGATGAGGCTATAGTTAATTTAGAAAATGACAAAAAAAATTCAGATCTTTTAAATGATATTTTTAGGGCTGCCCATACTTTAAAGGGATCTTCTGCGTCAATGGGCTTTGAAAAAATGGCTTCTGTGACACATGACCTTGAAAATGTTCTTGATAAGTTACGACAAGGTGAGGTTGAGGTTACTCCTGAAATAATTGATCTCTTGCTTGAATGCCTTGATATTATTAAAGTATTAAAGGAAGAAATAGCTTCTGAAGGAAAAGAAGGAAAAACAGAAACAGAACAATTGATTTCTAAGTTAAAAGTTGTTTTAGATGGTACTACAGTTGCAAAAAATGAAATAACGGTTTCATTTGACGCAGCCGGGGATGAACATATCCAGCTGGACGATGTGGAAAAGGGTCTTGTGAGTGAAGCCTATAGGAAGGGTTATTTTGTTTGGCACATAAGGGTTACCCTTGACTCGGATTGTATGATGAAAGGTCCCAGGGCGTATATAGTTTTTAACAATCTTGAAAGTATAGGTGAAATTATCAAAACAGTACCCAGCGCTGAAGATATTGAAGCTGAAAAATTTGAAAATCAATTCCATCTTGTACTGGTATCCCAAGAAGACAAGTCCAATGTGGAAAGTATTATAGATTCAGTCTCTGAAATTGAAAGTATAGTTATAAAGCCCGTTTCCTTGGAGGAAGACAAACTTGAGGAAACAAAAGAACCTGAACAAAAAGAGGATGTTGAAGATAAAGAAGCTACAGAAGAGGTAAGTGATGATAACAATGTCAGAAGACTTAAAACTGAGAAAATAAAAACCTCGCAAACGGTACGTGTTGATGTTCAGCGTTTAGAAAATTTAATGAACCTGGTTGGAGAGCTGGTAATAGATCGTATTAGACTGGCAGATGTAGGTGAGAACTTAAAGAATCATCTTGGAACTGAAGGCACCTTGGAAACACTGGAAGAAGTATCGATTCACATTGGCCGTATTACAGGAGAACTTCAGGAAGAAATTATGAAGGCCAGAATGTTCCCTGTTGAACAGGTTTTCAACCGTTTTCCACGTATGGTAAGGGATTTAGCTCGTAGAGCAGGTAAGGAAATTAATTTCCAGGTTGTAGGAAGAGAAACAGAACTTGATAGAACTGTAATTGAAGAGATAGGAGACCCTCTAATTCATCTCTTGAGAAATGCCATTGACCACGGTATAGAATCTCCTGAAAAGCGGCGCAAGCTGGGCAAACCTGCGGAGGGTCTTGTTAAACTATCTGCTTCACACCAGGAAAATCAAATTGTAATTACAGTAGAAGATGATGGTGCAGGTATGGATCCTGAAAAAATTAAAGCAAAAGCCATAGAAAAGGGATTGATAAACCGGGAAAATGCCAGGAGATTGACGCCTAAAGAAGCAATTAATCTTATCTTTAAGCCAGGATTTTCAACTGCCAAGGAAATAAGTGATGTTTCAGGTCGTGGAGTAGGAATGGATATAGTAAGAAATCATATTGAAAAAATAAACGGTGTAATAGATATCCACTCTGAAGTAGGTAAGGGAACTAAATTTACAATTAAGCTACCTCTTACACTGGCAATTAATCGTTCACTGCTTGTTAAACTGGAAGAATCAGTGTTTGCTTTCCCTCTTTCCAATGTAGTTGAAATAATTAATGTTGAAAAAGATGAAATTAAGCATATACACCGTCAGGAAGTTGTTATGGTGCGTGGGGAAGTATTACCACTCTTTACACTTGAGGAACTGCTGGATATTAAGAGGGAAACTCCCAAGAGAGAAAGTTTTCCTGTTGTAGTTGTTAAGATTTCGGAAAAACCTGTAGGTATTATTGTAGATCAACTCTTGGGAGAACAGGAGATAGTTATTAAATCATTGGGAGACTACTTGGGGCAAGTTCCGGGACTTGCAGGAGCAACTATCATGGGAGATGGTAAAGTTGCCCTTATTCTAGATATTCGGGGGCTGGTACAGCATGCAAGGACAGAAGAATATGCCCGAATCGCCAATTAAAGTACTGGTTGTAGATGACTCGGCATTTATGCGTCGGGTTATTATATCCATGCTGGAAAATGATTCTGAAATAGATGTAATAGGGTATGCCAGGGATGGTCAAGATGCCCTTAATAAAATTTCAAAGCTAAAGCCTGATGTAATTACTCTGGATGTTGAAATGCCTAAAATGGATGGCATAGAGACTTTAAAAAATATAATGTGCAGTAATCCCCTTCCCGTTGTAATGCTCAGCGCCCACACCCGGGATGGAGCACATCAGACGCTTCAGGCTCTGGAGTTGGGAGCAGTTGATTTTGTTGCCAAACCTGAAGGTATCGCAAATATGCAGGCCCTGGCAGGCGAACTACCACATAAGCTAAAAGTGGCTGCAGGTGCGGAGGTAACCCGCAAGTGTACTCCTTTAGCACCAATTTTAGAGAAAAAAACTGATGAAAAGGTGATTAGTGTCTCACGTCCCATAGAGGTGGTAGCCATCGGTACTTCTACCGGTGGCCCAACAGCCCTGCAAACAGTGCTAACTTCGCTGCCACATAATTTACCGGTGGGAGTAGTTGTTGTACAACATATGCCAAAGGGATTTACAGG
Source organism: Clostridiales bacterium (assembly GCA_020063565.1). Lineage (GTDB taxonomy): Bacteria > Bacillota > DSM-16504 > Desulfitibacterales > JAICDB01 > JAICDB01. The sequence goes on from JAICDB010000004.1 coordinate 71,546, forward strand.
TCCCTTGGCTAATCGACTCAATGAGCTCTCAGCCCTTGAAGTTAAAGAAGCGGAAGAGGGCGATATGATAGCGCCCGGTAAAGTATTAATTGCACCGGCCGGCTACCAGATGCAGTTTGCAAGAAAAGGAGCCGGCGTAACAGTGACTTTAAGTGAAAATTCACCTATTAAAACTTTATTTAAACCGTCCGTGGATGTAATGCTTCTTTCACTTGCGAAGGTGTATGGCGGTACCTGTTTGGGAGTTATTTTAACGGGAATGGGCAACGATGGTACCAGAGGACTAAAAGAACTGAAGAAATTAGGAGCTACAGTGCTGGCCCAGGATAAGGACTCATGTGTCGTATACGGAATGCCCCGCTCTGCTGTGGAGGCGGGGGTTGTTGATAAAACTGTAACTCTGTCAGAAATGGGAAATGAAATAGTCAAATTGATAAAGCGTAGCAGGTAAATTGTAAGTGAATGTAACAAATGTAACATTTTCTTTAAGAGAATCTGCTTAAGCAGGTTCTTTTTTTTCTAAACTTTTTAATGTTATTACCGATATATGTAGTAAAAGGATATTAAGTGGGTGGTAAATATGAAAATAAACGGACACTATCCGAAAAACGTAAGCAATATCTACCAAAAACAACAGCAAAACACCGTTTCAAAGGAGAAAAAAGCTGACAAAAATATCATTACAAAAGATAGCTTGCAGTTATCTCCTCAGGCTCAGCAAATAAGTGACCTTGTTAAAAAGGTAGAGGAATTACCGGAAATTAGAGCGGAAAAAATAGCTGAAATAAAAGAAAAGCTGGCAAACAACACATACCAGGTTCCGGCAGCTAAGCTGGCAGCTAAGATGCTGTCTAAAAAGTAGAATTTGAGGTGTTGTAATTGGCTTTGCAAGTAAATGACCTGATACAGGTACTACAAGGACAGGAAAGCGTAATTGCAGAACTGCTTTCTTTGGCTGATGAGCAACTACAGGTACTTAAAAATGATGACATTGAGAAGCTTTCGGAAATAACAGTTCAGCAGGAGGAAAAGGGACGGAGATTAGCTCTTTTGGAAAAGAAACGGTGTGAAATTTTAGCAGCTTATTCACAAGAAGTTGGGAAAGAGATACACCACTTAAGTGAGCTATTCAACCATATAGATAGTGAAGATAAAGATGCTTTGCAAAAGCTGGCTTTTGAAATTAAAGAAAAACATGAGAAACTGGCAGAAACCCATGAACTGAACAGGGTATTATTAAAACAAGGGCTTTTATATGCAAATCGTATTCTCAGCTGTCTTAATCCTGAAAAGAGTGTTTACGGAAAAACAGGAAACATGCAGAAGACTAGTAGCAGTGGAATCATAGATAAAAGCGTTTAGCGCGTAAGGGGTGGCAGATTTGAGTGGAGGATTGTTTTTTGGTATCAACATAGCATTAAAAGGAATGATGGCGCAGCAATCTGCTTTAAATGTTACTTCCCACAATATCGCAAATGCCAACACACCCGGCTACACCAGGCAAAGGGCAAATTTAGAATCCAGCATTCCCATGTCAGGTTTAAAACCCGGTACAGGGCAAATGGGAAGCGGTGTAGAGGTTGGGGAAATAAGAAGGATTCGAGATGCCTTTGTTGACTATCAGATCAGGAATGAGACATCCAAGCTTGGAAAATGGGAAAGTATCAGCGAAACTTTAGAGCAGATTGAAACTGTTTTTATGGAGCCTTCTGAGACAGGTTTTAATGACCTTTTGGGACAATTCTGGTCTGACTGGCAGGAATTGTCCAAATTTGCCGAAAGCTCTCCCATTAGGACTACTCTTAAAGAGACTGCGGTATCACTAACAGATATGCTACGTCATATGCGTGACCAGCTTACGGACATACAAAATGATACTTTGCATCATATAGAGATTGAGTTAACCGATATCAATTCAATTACAAGTCAGATTGCGCGACTTAACAATCAAATTGTAAATATCAGTTTATCCAACGATAATCCCAATGACCTCTTGGACAAGAGGGATAATCTTTTAGAAGAGCTTGCAAAAATAGGTAATGTGACAATTACTGATATACCGGGATTAAACGGAGAACCGAGTGGCGCTGTAGAGGTTAAATTGGGCGACATTACTGTTGTTGACCAGAGCGGCGCGAAGGAAGTGACAAGCGTAACACTTGAAGATGGTGAACTGGCAGGCTTGCAAAAAGTTGCTGAAGATGGAGAAGGCCTTGATACCGATACGGTCCAGTATTACATAAATAAACTTGATTCACTGGCGGTTGGACTTGCTAAAGCCGTAAATGATATTCACTCCCAGGGTAAAACACTGGATGGGTCAACCGGGAGCGACTTTTTCGTTTTCAAAGATCAGGACGGTAATGTTATTGACCTGTCGTCCGTTGACTGGAATGATCCTTTTGCAAGCGGTCTCAGTGCGGGAAACATTTATGTTAACCCGGAAATAGAAAGTGACCCTTCAAAAATAGCAGCAGCGAAGGGTGATGTGGGAGTGGGTCAGGATGCTCTGTTTATGAAAGGGAATGGTGAAACAGCCCTAGAGATTGCAAAGTTAAAAGATCAACTCATGGATTACGATCCCCAGAGAGGAACGCTTACAGTTTCCGATTCGGGCGGTACGACACTGAGTGACTTTTATAAGGATCTTGTGGCGGAACTGGGAGTAGCTACTGAAGAATCCGGGAGAATGGTGACAAATCAGGAAACTCTTGTTGAGCAGCTCCAAAAAAGAAGGGAATCCCTTTCCGGGGTTTCTCTGGACGAGGAAATGGCCAATATGGTGCGCTTTCAGCATGCCTACCAGGCCAATGCCCGTGTTATCAGTGTCATGGATGAGCTTTTGAGTACAATTGTAAACGGATTAATAAGGTAGGTGCCTTCAGATGCGTGTAACTAACAAAATGCTTACTCAAACAGTTATGAGTAATATAAACACCAATTTGAGCAGGCTGGATAAGCTGCAAAACCAGCTCTCGTCAGGAAAGCGGGTTACGAAGCCCTCCGATGACCCCATTGCGGTTGCCAGGATCATGTCCTTTAAAACTGTTATGAAATCACAGGAACAATATGACAAAAATATGCAGGATGCAATGGGCTGGCTGGATACTACTGACGGCGCCCTCAATAATGCTAACAAAGTACTGCAGAGGGTAAGGGAACTGGCAGTCTACGGCGCAAACGACACACTTCCTGATGAGTCAAGGAAGGCGCTGGCCCAGGAGGTGGATAAACTTGTCGAGGAAATGGTTCAGATAGGAAACACCAATTACGGCGGCAGGTATATTTTCGGAGGAGGGCATACCACTGAACCCCCCTTTGAAGTAGTGAAGGGCAGTGATGGAAAAATAGAAAGCGTTAAATTTATCGGCTATCAAGACTTTGTAACACCGAATCCCCCGGCTGATCCCGGTTTTACGGAAGACGCTTTGAAAAACACTTACAAATTAGAGTTTGAAGTTGAGTCAGGTGTGACAATGAATGTAGCTGCGGGAAGCATGACATTCCATACCGGAATTAACGGCAGCTATGATCTTAATGCAGTCTTTGAGAAAATGATTGAATTAAGAAAGAACCTGGAAAACGGAGATACTGCTGAAATTAACTCTCGCATTGGCGACATGGATAAATTAATTGATAACGTACTTTCAGAGAGAGCAGTTGTCGGAGCTAAAAGCAAAAGGATGGAAACAGCTCAGGAAAGATCATTTTCTTATCAGATGGATTTAAACAAGCTTCTTGGCAGGTTGGAAGATGTTGATTTTGCCGAGGCAACCATGGATTTTCATGTGCAACAGACTGTTTACCAGGCGGCGCTTGCAACAGGCGCTCAAATTATTCAACCTACCTTAATTGATTTTTTAAAATAATATGGGGCTGATAAAATGAAAGTCAAAACTTCAAGGTTCGGAGAAATCGAGGTAGAAGAAAAGAATATTCTTGAATTCAAACAGGGGCTTTTTGCTTTTGACCATTTGAAAAAATTTGTTTTGCTTGATATACTGGAAAATCCGGCATTTAAATGGCTCCAATCTCTTGAAGACCCGGAAATTACCTTTTTACTGGTAGACCCATTTCTAATAAAAACTGACTATTCTTTGGAACTGGCTGATTCACTGCAGGATGAGCTGCAAATAGAAAAAAAAGAAGATGTGCTGGTATATACCACTGTTACAGTTCCAAAAAGCGGTTTTAAAGATGCTACAACAAATTTAGTGGGTCCAATAATTATCAACTGGAAGAAAAAAAGAGGAAAGCAGGTTATCCTGGAACAAGAAGGACTATCAATAAAATACCCCCTCTTTTCACAAAATACTGTTAAAATGAGTGTTCGAAAATCCTCTAAAAAAGCTAGCTGCGGGGGTTAAAATAATGCTTATTCTTACAAGAAAAGTGGATGAAGGTATAGTAATCGGTGACTATATCAAAATTTCAGTAGTGGCAATAGAAGGTAACAAGGTAAGACTTGGAGTTACGGCGCCAATAAATATGTCTATCGTCCGGGAAGAGCTTTATGAAGCTGTTAAAGATGAAAACAGAACGGCAGGAAAAATTAATGTTAAAGATATTGACTTCAATATTTTCAAACCGCCCGGGGAAGAGAAATAAGGAGGTGGGTTTAGATGAAGGTTTCGGCAGTAGATAGTATGCAGCAGGTATCACGTGAACAGTCAATGCAGCGCCGTCAAAACAAGCTGCAACATAATGAAAAAAATTTCACAGGACCCGAACCAATTGAAAATGGAAATATGGAAACTGTACCTGTTAATGAAGAACAGGTTATAAAAGCGATAGAGGAAGCTAATAAATCGCTAGCTCTTACACAAACCAGCTTTGAATTTTCCATCCATGAAGAGACAAAAGAAATAATGGTGAGGGTACTCAACAAAGAAACAGGAGAAGTAATTAGGGAGATACCTCCTGAAAAAATACTTGATATGATAGCTCAAATGTGGGAGTTAGCCGGTTTACTTGTGGATGAAAAGGTGTGAGGGGAGGGAGTTAAATGGCTGATTTAAGAGTAGGCGGACTTGCCACAGGTATGGATATTGAGTCCATAGTCAAAGATTTAATGAAGGCGGAAAGAATTCCTCTTGATAAGTTGAAGCAGGACAAACAACTCCTGGAATGGAAGCAGGATGACTACCGGGAAATAAATAAAGCGTTGTTTGACTTTAGGGATAAGGTGTTTGATCTCAAACTTCAAGGTACGTTTAATGTCAAAAATGCTACTTCTTCCAATGAAGATGCCGTTGAGGTTAGTGCCGGAGGTAATGTCACCGATGGAATCTATACCCTTGATATCAAGCAAATGGCTAGGGGTGTAAATAAAGCAAGCGCGTCGGAATTAAATGATGAGGTAGATGCTGATGGTAACACACTTGCACTTGCCGACCAGTTTAACAGTTTGAGCGGTACTCTAAGTTTTATTTTAAAAGGCTGGAAGGATGGAGCAGAGACAACCGAAGATTTCAGCTTTGATACCTCAACAGATAATATTTATGATGTGGTTAACGAGATTAATTCCCGTGACATGGGAATTACAGCCAGCTATGATTCGAAATTAAACAGGTTTTTTCTCACTACTCCTACGGGACAAAATAGCAAGATTCAAGTAACCAGTGATTCCAGCAACTTTCTGTCATATGCAAGTGGAGGAAGCAGTGCGGATACGGTACTTAAATTGGATATTGAAGAAAACATTGCGTATAACGGTGTAGATGCAGAAGTCGATTTTGGGGGAGGTCAGTTTAGTTTTGCCGATAATAAGTTTACAATTAACGGAATTAATTTTACATTAAAGGATGAACCTGCTGATCCTGCAAGTCCAATTACGGTAAATGTCAATGTAACAAATGATACGGATGCGGTATTTAACAAAATTAAAGATTTTGTAGAATCATATAACGATACTATTGATAAAATATACGACAAGCTGCAGGAAAAACGCTACCGAGATTACTCGCCGCTTACTGAGGAACAAAAGGAAGAAATGTCCGAAAAACAAATTGAACTATGGGAAGAAAAAGCCAGGAGCGGCCTTTTGAGAAATGACCGCATTTTAAACGAGATTATCAGTGACATGAGGATGACCATGGCCGGCATAGTGGAAAATGTAAGTGGAAAATATGACTCCCTTGATGAAATAGGGATATCTACTCAAAACTGGCATGAAAATGGGAAGTTATACATAGATGAAGATAAGCTTAAGGCGGCCCTCAATGATGATCCTGAAGGGATAAATAGTTTATTTACCAACAGCAGTGAAGTTGATTCCGAAAAGGGTATCGCAATGAGACTTTACGACGTTGTGGTAGAGGGTACGGAGCTTTTAACCGATAAAGCGGGAAGCGAATCGAGTTTCAGTTTAATTGATAACAGTTACATAGGAAAAAGGCTTCGAGATCTGAGTGATGAGATTGAAGATTGGGAAGAAAGGCTGATTGAGATAGAGGACAGGTACTGGCGAGAGTTTACTGCTATGGAAAAAGCAATAAATCAAATGAATGCCCAGAGCATGTGGCTTGCCCAGCAATTTGGCGGTATGTAAGAAGGTGAGCAGATGAACAGTCAGGATAGATTTATCAAACTGGTTCAGGAGAAGAAAAAGTTAATGGAACAGTTTTTGAATCTTACAGAAGAACAGCAGGTTGCAATAAGTAATAAAAATTATGATAGCATTTTTAACTTAATAAATGAGAAGCAGAGTATTATTGAAAAGGTAAATTTATTGGACTTAGAACTGGAAGAATTTCCAACAGATTTACAAGATAAGATGAAAACTGTACTTGCGGAAACAAAAGAAGTTATCGGCAAAGCATTAGCCCTTGATGAAGAAAACATAAAGAAGCTTCAGGAAAATAAAAATGAAATTGCTGCAAAACTTAAAAATGCTAGGAAAAACAGAAAAACTCACTCCCATTATAGAGGAAAGAATGTGGCAATTGAAGGCGTACTGCTTGATAAAAGAAAGTAACCCTTTCTAGGGGGTGAGAAAAGTAGTGAAAATTCACGGGGTAGATCCAATTGTAATGGATCGAATTAAAGAAAGAACCCAGAAGGAAATTGTTTTCCAGCCTGAAAAGACGAAAGTCACAGCTGATAAGAATAGTGAAGAAAAGGGAAGAAAAGAACAGAAACATAATAAAAAAAGCCTTGAAGAGGTTGTAAGTAGGTTAAACAAGCTGCTGGAAGAAGAAAAAGCGCCCTTGCGTTTTCAAATAATTGTTAGAGACGAAAAGTTGAAAGTTCAGTTACTTAATATAGAGGAAAATAAAGTGGTTTCTGAGGTTTTTCCTGAAAAAATTTTTAAGCTGGTAAGAAATCCTAAAGAATTTTCCGGTTTTGTTGTTGATGAATTTGTATAAATTAGAAATTTGAATAATCAGGAGGGAAGTAGGAAATGAATTCAGCCTTAAATGTATATCAAAAGAATCAGGTTCAAACAAATACTCCTGAAAAACTGGTATTGATGCTTTATGAAGGAGCTATTAAGTTTATATCTAAAGGAATAAAGGCAATTGAAGAAAAGGATATTCAAGAAGCAAATAACAACCTTATTCGCTCCCAGGATATTATGTTGGAACTGATGTCGGGAGTAAACTTTGAGGCAGGGGATATTGCAAAAAATTTGTATGCGCTTTATGAATACATGCACCATCGATTAATGCAGGCAAATCTTAAAAAAGAAAAAGAATCTGCACAAGAAGTTTTGAATATGGTCAGGGAACTTAGAGATGCCTGGTCTCAAATGTTGAAAGAAAATAAAGCTTCCAATGGTAACTCCAAAAAGAAGACAATAAGCGCAAGTGGGTAAAAATTAATAAACAGGACTAAAGTTTTACAGAAAAAAGTCGATAAATATAGTGTAAATACTCAAGCTGATAACCTTTCCCAAGGGGCCCCGGGAGAGTTATCAATATAAAAAATTGGCGACAGGGAGGTCGCCTAAAACAAAAAACAGGGAGGTTATATTTTATGATTATTAATCACAACATTGCTGCTTTAAACACTTACCGTCAGTTGACCAGTGTCAACAACATGACTAGCAAGTCGCTGGAAAAGCTGTCGTCGGGGTATCGTATCAACCGCGCAGGTGACGATGCTGCAGGTCTAGCTATCTCCGAAAAGATGAGAGGCCAGATTCGCGGTTTGGAAATGGCGTCTAAGAATGCGCAGGATGGCATTTCATTGATCCAAACTGCTGAAGGTGCGTTAAATGAAACACACAGCATTCTCCAGCGCATGCGGGAGTTAGCAGTTCAGTCTGCAAGTGACACCAACACGGAAGCCGACCGTAAGGAACTTCAAAAGGAAGTAGATCAGCTGGCCAGCGAGCTCAGCCGTATCAGCAACAACACCGAGTTTAACACAAAAAATCTATTGGGCGGAGCATTTGAAGGAACCTTCCAAATTGGTGCTAATGAAAACCAGAATCTAGAATTGAGCATTAATGCTATGGATGCATTTACACTTGGGTTAACTGAGAATGTGGCTTCCGTTAGCGCTAGGAACATTTCAAATAATTCTGGAAACGCAGGTGGAAATCTCCAAGGTGCTGATTTGGCAGATAATCAATATTTGATAGAAGGCACCTATACTGTAGAAGTAACTCAAAATGGTAGCAATGTTGATATTAAGTTAAAGGATTCCGACGGGAATGTAGTTGCTTCAAAAATTAACTGGACTGCGGCAGCAGGGGAGGTTACATTGGATACTGTTGGAGATGGTAGTGGAACAAGTGTTATTACTCTTTCATATGCCTCTGCTACTGCCGCTGGAGACTCCGCTACTCTTGAAATTGGTGCCAATGGTGCAGACTTAGATGAGAGTCAAGCTGCTGGTAATACTGGTACGGTTGCAGCCGTTGAAATGAGCGCAACTAATTTATTGGATAAAGGTTCTTACACAATAACTGCAAAATCTGACGGGACTACTGTAGATATTTTGGAATTAAGGGATTCAAATGGAAATTTATTAGGAAGTTATGATAACTCCGATACTGCACTTGCAGCAAATACAAATTATACAATAGCCTTAGCAGATGGTTCTGGATCTGTTACAATTACTACAGGTGGTGTCGCAGCAGCGGATGGTGACGTGTTTTCCTTTACAGTTGTTCAATCCGATTATAAATCCGGAGCATCTAGCGCAGCTGTAGATTCAGATGGAAACGGTGTATTGGATAAAGAGGCTTATGTAGCAAAGGGCATTGACATCCGTACACAAGCAAATGCCGACGCAGCCATTACCAAGATAAATAAGGCCATAGAAGTGGTCTCTGCCGAGCGCTCCAAGTTGGGTGCCTACCAAAACCGTCTGGAACATACTATCAACAACCTGGGGACATCCGCTGAAAACTTAACGGCAGCTGAATCCCGAATCCGTGACGTTGATTATGCCGAAGCTGCTTAAAGCTGAAGCACAGTCGTCCTAACTGGAAACGGTTGGGAGTATCATCGGGTGAATTGCTGGAAACCCCTTAGAGCCTCCCGCCCGACAACGTGACCCGAAAGGGTGGGCGTGAGCGGTCAAAAAGCCGGGAGGATTGGGCAATCAGCAGCCGAGCCCCTGTATCGAAAGGTTGGGGAAGGTTCAACGACTAGGGCATACCACCTAAAGCGAAAAGCCACGGTGATGAAGTCCGTAGGGCACCGTAAGGTGTTCGAAGTACCCGACCCCTAACAGGTAATGCTGAGGGTGAAGATATAGTCTGGTCTGAATGGAAACATTCAGTGGCGACGATGGCCAAAGAAATGATGGCATTCACCAAGAATAACATCATCAGCCAGGCAGCAACAAGTATGTTGGCGCAGGCAAATCAGATGCCACAGCAGGTACTATCTCTGCTCAGATAATTATAAAAGTACTAGCGACCTCAGAAAGTTTTGGGGTCGCTTTTGTATTTTAGAATGTTTTAGTTGTATTTTTTATTCCATTAAAGTAGACATACATAAAGATTTGAATTATAATAAAATTAGAACAAATGTTCGGGAAGTGCTTATATGAATTTTAGTTCAATTTTTGCAGGTAAAATGCTTGGTGATGCTTATTTAAACTGTTCACATAGTGCAGTTCGTTTTGCTTTTATTCATGCATTAAAAGATAAAGACTATGCAGAGCATTCCTATAATCTTTTTGCAAAGTTCTTGCCATTTAACTCAAATGGTATTAAGGTGGAGCATATTTATGACAAAAGAACGAATAAAACTTATTCGAGAGTTTTTTGTCAATCTAGAACTTCCCCCTTACTAAATGAAATGTATTCAATGTGGTACAGAAAAAATAGGAAAGTTATTCCTAAGGATTGGTTAGAGAAAAGTTTGACCTCGGAAGGATTGGCCATATGGTTTCAGGATGATGGTTGTTTAAAGAATAATGGGAATAGAATTATTTTATCTACCGAGTCATTTACTGAGGAAGAAAAAGACTTTCTTCTTAAAGTAATGAAGAAAAAGTTTCTTATTAATGCTTCAATTGATACCCAAGGGAGAATAGATATTTCTCGTTCTAGGGAAGTTCGAAAGTTTCAAGCGTTAGTTGAACCCTACATACATAAAAGTATGAAAAGAAAAAGTATCAATAACAGGTGGCAACATTGGGAAAAAGAATGGAGAGAAGTTAGTCATTCGAAAAAGGGTATATGTAGAACCTCTATTTATCTTCCTGATCAATTTTATCACTCTTTAAAAGGAAAAGAATATTCTAATATTCTTAACAATCTATTGGATAAATGGCTGGATAAAGAATGGAATGAAAATTTATTAAATCCTGATAAAAGATATTTATGGTTGTTAAATCATGATGGTGTACAAAAAGGGTCTAATTTACTGACTCCTCGCTTTGAGCGAGATATTAAGAAAAGATTAGATATTATTGCGGAAGTAACAGGTTTTGAACGATCGGAGTTAGTAATAATGGCACTTAAAGAATAAGCTTTACATGGATAATGTTACTTAGTCTTTCTAAAATCGGAGAGTTTTTCGGGGGACAGTGCGCCACGAAGGCGAAGGGCTATCTGATGGTCCGAAAGCTATGCTTAGCCGAAGATGAGGGAAGGCCCTTCGGAGCCGCCATACAGGTGGAGGCTCCAAGGGCGTAGGTGCCAGGCACCTAACTTATTATGCTCAGGGAAATGCGGGAACTGGCCGAGCGCGCCAGGGACAACGACCTGACCCAAGCGGAAGCGCGGGAAGTCAACGCCAGGCTGCAGGAATTGGAGAAAGAAGTCAGAGCCCTGGACGCAGGGAGCAGGGGGTTTTGGATGGACTGCTTTTGCTCGCCAACAAAAGATGTTTCGGGAGTGATCGCCGTGCGGGAGCGGCAGAACTAGCAGAAGGGTATCCTCAGCCTCGAGTTGAGGGCGGAACTGGAAAGTATAAAATATTATTATAATATTTTTGATGACATTTTTTGGTTTGTTGCCATTTGAATGATATAATATTAGAGATGATACTATTACTTAAAAAAGGTGATCTTTATGCAGTATTTAAATAATAAGCACATAACAAGCAAGTTATTTAGTAAAGAATTTGCAGACTTCTGTGTGAATAATGAAATAAGGCTGGCTGTGCTCTTTGGTTCGCAAGTTTCAGGTGAAACCAGAGAAGACAGCGATTTTGATATAGCAATTTTAATAGACAAAAGCAGTTATCCTCAAGCAAGTATTGAAATAGGGAAATTAAAACGCAAGCTAATTAGAGAGTTGTCTTTATTTTTTGAAACGTCCAAAATAGATTTGGTGCTTTTAAACCGGGCTTCACCACTTTTAAAATTTCAAGTTGCACGTACGGGTAAAGTAATTTATCAAAAAAATCGTAGTGAATTTGCTGATTTTGCATCGTTATCTTTACGCCAACATATAGATGCAAGGTTGTTTTACCAGTTGGATGAAATCTATTTAAAAAATAATATATGATTTGACGGAGGCAGATAATGGTCAATAAAGCGGTTGTGCAGAGAAAATTGAAAAAACTAAAAGAATATCTCAAAGAATTAGCGACATTTGAGGAGCTTACATGGGAAGAATACCTTGAAAACTTTCAACACCGGCGTACAGTAGAGAGGTTGATACAGCTTATTGTAGATACTGCAGTTGATATAAATTCCCATGCGGTGGTTGATGCAGGAAACCCTCCGCCATGTGACAATTTTAATTCTTTTATTGAAGCTGCTAAACTAGGCATGTTTCCCTTAGAATTCGCCAGAAAGATTGCTCCTTCAACTGGAGAGAGAAATATTATAGTTCATGAATATGAACAGATCGATGATGCTTTAGTATACAATAGTATCAAAGAAGGGTTATCTATGTATAGGCAGTATCTGGAGTATCTTCTTGACTTTGTTGAAAATTATCCTGAATAAAAAGGGCTTGAGTCCCTTAAAGACCATTTTTATCCCATGAAATCCTGAGCAAGTTCGGAGAATGTTCTAATAATTCTACGCTATAGCCTTTATTAAGATAACAATAAACTTGGAGGTTGATTCGATTGGGGAATTTACAACAGAACCCTCCCCAGCAAAAGAATGTTGGACTGGCAGTTGCTCTGAAATATGACGATGATTCAGGAAGTGCGCCTGTTGTTGTGGCTTCCGGCAGGGGCAAAGTGGCAGAAAATATTATTGAAAGGGCGGAAAAAGAAAATATACCTACCTATAGAGACGAATCTCTGGTAGGACTTTTAGCATCCCTTGAGGTAGGTACCGAAATTCCTCCTGAGCTATATGAAGCAGTTGCCCAGGTAATAGCATTTGTGTGGCAGCTTGATAAAAAATATGACAGGGAGCAAGTTGACTAGCTATGAAAGCAGTTAACGTTAAAATATCATCCCAAAGCTTACATAAACTTCAGCAGCAACTTTCCTTAAGGGAAGGGCAAGTTATTAAGGCTGAGGTTGTTCAAATAAAGGGAAAGAAAATACTACTTAAAATAGGTACTACGATACTTAACGCAGAAACAAAAGTTCCGTTACAAAAGGGAGAAAATTTGCAGTTACTTGTAGAGTTGCTTAAAGATAATTTTATAAAGCTTAAAATTATTCCGGAAGGCGAAACCATAAAACGTGAAACAATAATGCTATCACGGCTTGGAGTCAAACCTCAGGAAAACCTGGAACAAACGGCACAGCAGCTCTTGAAATTTAAAATGCCTCTAGCAAAAGAAATTTTAGGTGAAATAAGTACTATCGTTAAAAGACATAACTTACCCAAGGAAATACTTCCACTAGTTGTGTGGCTAAAAAGCGTCGGTCTAAAGCTGGATACGAAAGAGGATCTACAGGAGATAAAAAATATGCTCCGGTTTTTTAAAGGAGAACTTTCTTCTCAAGAGGAAACAAAATTTTTCAGGTTGCTTAATGAATCAGAAAGTACAATTCTGGGTGGGTATAATATCTATGGCTGGCCTTTAGATAATCATCACTTGTATCTCTTAACTTCTAATTCTAAAGGAGAAAGGATCCGGCCGGAAAGTTGTACGGTGATTATAAAAATGGCTTCACAAACATTCGGTGACTTGTGGTTTAAAATAAATTATTTGGGAAACACCTTAAAAATTTCCATAACATGCAATAATGAACTACACAAAAAAGTACTTGAAGGGGAAGTAGCTCTATTACAAAAAGGTTTACAAGCTATAGGATACAGGGTAAGTGAAGTAAAAGTGGAAACTGAGGAGATAGATACTGTTTTCGATTTAATCCCTATACCTCTTCAAGAAATTAAAGGTGTGAATTACAAAGTGTGATTTAGCTCTACGATTTTAATATGGCTTATACTGCCCATGTGGGGGTAGACCTGCGCGGGTTTTTCTTTTGCTATTTTTAGGGCTAAGGGTGGTTTTGGATTGTGGGCCAAGAAGAAATAAAAGACACTGATTGCAAATATAGGATTAAAATAGGACCTAACTAAAAGAAAAACAGGACTAATGTCCTACGAAAAATATGGTAAAATTTACATTAATAAATAATATTCGCTATGAAGCTACTTTTTAAGTAGCTTTTTTATATAGCAAATATTACAAATTACGTTAAAAATTATCGAAAAATGCAGGAAAAAAGGAGCTTTTGTGGAAACAGATAATATGGTTAGTTATGCCTCGAAAATTATTTGGGGGTGCTCCTGTGACAGTTTTCAACAATCGTACTATGAAGGTTTTAGAAAAGGCTTTAGATGGTGCGTCTGCAAAACAAAAGGCTATAGCTCATAATATAGCAAATGTGAACACCCACGGTTTTAAAAGCTTTGAAGTAAGCTTTAAAGAGCAGTTAAGAAATGCGCTGGGACATTCTGATAAACTGACTTTAAAAGCTACGGACCACAGGCATATAACTAATAAGATTGATATTAATGAGCTTGTTCCGCAGGTTACCAGAAATAATACAACAAGCGCTAGAGCTGATGGTAATAATGTTGATATAGATAAGGAAATGACGGAATTGGCCAAAAACACTATTTACAACAGTGCTGCTATTACCCAGCTAAATAAAAAATTAGCTATTTTAAGATATGTGATTTCCGAGGGGAGGAGATAAACCATGAACATATTTTCCACTTTAAATATCAGCGCTAGCGGCCTTGCTGCAGAACGCTTGAGAATGGATTTAACAGCTCAAAATATTGCAAATGTCAATACCACAAAAACTGAAGATGGCGGGCCATATAAACGTAAAGTGGCGGTATTTAAAGAGAAACTGCAGCAGGAAATACATAAGAGGAATGAAAAATTCCAGGGAAGTAATGAAAAGTTTCAAGGAAATGGTGTTGAGGTCGATAAAATTGTAACTGATGATTCACCACCTATCATGGTTTATGATCCGAACCATCCCCATGCCAATGAAGAAGGTTTCGTTGCTAAGCCCAACATTAACCTGGCAGATGAGATGGTTGATTTGATTACTGCTTCCAGGGCTTATGAAGCAAATGTAGCCGTACTAAATGCTACCAAACAAATTGCCATGAAAGCTTTAAGTATAGGTAGAGGATAGGAGGTAAGACATGAAAGCTTCCATGCTTGACCCAACTCGCTTTTACTTGCCAAATAAAATCCAAAACAAAAAAACGGAAAATTATATCAATCAAAATAAAAAGACTGCAAGTTTTAATGAGATACTGCAAGAAAAATTATCTGAAGTCAATTCCCTACAACAAAAAGCAGATAAGCTTACAGAAAGCTTCCTGGCAGGTGAACCTGTGGAACTGCATAAGGTAATGCTTGCTATGGAAAAGGCGGATCTTGCTCTCCAGCTTACCGTACAAGTGAGGAATAAGCTTATTGAGGCGTATCAAGAAATTTCGAGGATGCAGATTTAAAAGCAAGTTAAAATGCCAACTAAATTGTTTGTTGCCTAAACTGGAGTGGAAGAAATGAACGAATTTCTTAAAAAAATCATAGAAAAATGGTCACAAATATCAACCGCAAAAAAATCCGCTGCAATAGTCATGTTAGTTTCATTAATCCTGGCGTCTTATTTCTTTTTTCAATGGGCAACAAGAGTCCAGTATGCCTCACTTTTTTCAAATATGGAACCTGAGAGCGCCGGAGAGGTTGTAGAAAAGCTTAAGGCAATGAATATACCCTATCGCCTTTCAGATGAAGGTAGAACTATTCTGGTTCCTGAAGACAAGGTTTATGATTTGAGACTGAAACTTGCCAGTGAGGGTGTTTTTGCAGGGGGTGGAATGGGCTTTGAACTATTTGATGAAAGCCGTCTTGGCACCACTGATTTTGAAAGACGCCTCAATTTTCAGAGGGCATTGCAGGAGGAACTGCGCCGGACAATTATGCAGTTGGAAGCAGTGGAACAAGCCAGAGTACATCTTGTTTTACCTGAAAAAAGTGTTTTCATAGAGGAAGAAGGACAAGCCTCTGCTTCAATTGTAGTAAAGCTTAAGCCCATGGCAACCCTTCAACCTGAACAGGTAAGAGGTATAGTAGAGTTAGTTGCCAATTCGGTAGAAAGTTTACAACCTGAAGATGTAACCATTGTTGATACAAATAGCCGGGTTTTAACTGACTATTTGGCTGAAGATTTTAACGCAGGATATACTGCTGCACAGATAAGGCAGATGGAGCTTAAAAGAAACTTTGAAAGGAACCTGGAAACAAGAATACAGCGCTTGCTTGAAAGAATGTACGGTAACGGTAAAGTAGTAACAATGGTAACTGCTGAACTGGATTTCAATCAAAAGGAAGTTACCCGTATTGAGTGGGGAGATGAAGGTGTCGTAAGAAGTGAGCAGCTCAGTAAGGAAGAAAATATCTCTTCTTCGGACTCACAATCGCCTGTAGGGGAAGAGGATCGTTTTCCTGAACAGTCGGTTGGTGGTTCTCAAGAACCAGGTAGTATCGATACATACCCCACGCAAGAACAAAACAACCAAAACTCATCAACCCGTACCGAGTCAATTACAAACTATGAAATAGATAAAACGGAAGAAAAAATTATTTATGCCCCCGGACGGTTAATATCTCTATCAACTGCAGTTGCAGTTGATAGCCAGTTGCCCCAGGAAAAAGTGGAAAGTATCAAAAAGATTGTTGCTGCAGCAATAGGTTATACCCCCGAAAGGGGAGATAAAATCAGTGTTATTAGTATGGAATTTGACAAAAAGGAACTCCAGGAAACCCAGGCATTAATGGAAAAAGCGAGCTTGGAACAACAAAAACAAGCCAGAATAAAACAATGGGTGAACTGGGGCTTCAAGGCAATCGGCATAATGCTGGCATTTATTCTTGCCTTAGTATTTATTCGTACACTGGGTTCAATTTTCAGGGGGTCAAGCTCACCGACAATACAGCAACCTACTCCTGTTCAAGAGGTAGAAGAGACACTACAAGAGAAAAAGCCAAAGGATAAAAACGTGATACAGCAGGAAAAGGTACAAAAAATAGTAGAAGAAAAACCGGAGGATTCTGCTCAAATATTGAAAACATGGCTGGCTGATGAATAGGAGTGAAGTGAATGGCTTCAAAGAAAAATCTGACCGGACTCCAAAAGGTTGCAATTTTTATGATTGCCATTGGGCCGGAAAGGTCTTCGAAAATATTAAAAAAATTTCCTGATGAAGATATTGAGAGAATCAGTAAAGAAATTGCCAATATTTCATCTATAGATCCAGAAATAAAAAAAGCGGTTATGGAAGAATTTTTACAGCTCAATGAAGCCCAAAACTATATAGCTACCGGTGGTATTAAGTATGCCAGGGAACTTCTTGAAAAAACAGTTGGCCCTCAAAGGGCAAATGAGATAATTAAAAGATTAACTGCAAATTCACAAATTAGACCATTTACTTCCATTAGAAAAACGGATCCGAAACAATTGTTAAATTTTATTAATAACGAGCATCCTCAGACAATAGCGCTAATTCTATCTTACCTCGATCCTGAAAAAGCTGCCGTTATTTTGAATTCTCTTTCTGAGGAAATGCAAAGTGATATTGCGCAGCGTATTGCAACAATGGACAGAACTTCTCCCGAAATTTTAAAAGAGGTGGAAACTGTCCTTGAAAGGAAACTGTCCTCGGTTGTTGGTCAAGATTTTACTTCGGCCGGTGGAGTGGGAACACTTGTTGATATTCTTAACAGGGTAGATAGAGGTACGGAAAAAAGTATCCTTGAAGATTTGGAGAGGCAAGACCAGGAACTGGCAGAGGAAATTCGTAAGAGAATGTTTGTCTTCGAGGATATTATTTCCCTTGATGACCATTCAATCAGGAGAGTATTGCGGGAAGTTGATTTCAAGGATCTCGCATATGCAATTAAGGGTTCAAGTGATGAAGTTGCAGAAAGAATCTACAAAAACTTATCCAAGAGGGCTGCAGAAATGCTTAAAGAAGACATTGAATCTTTGGGCCCTGTAAGATTGCGTGAAGTAGAAACAGCTCAGCAGAAAATTGTTCAAATTATAAGAAGGCTGGACGAAACTGGCGAAATAATTATCTCAAGGGGTGGCGAAGATGCCATTATCGTCTAAGGTCATAAAGCAGGTATATGATGTGCTGGAAAAAACCGCGGTACATACGCGCAATGTAGTTCTTGAAGAAAATGTTGAAGATCACACTTTAATTAAAAAAGCTAAACATGAAGCAGATGAAATTTTAAAAAAAGCTCGCCTGGAAGCGGATAAGCTTTTAGAGAAAACTCAAAGTACAATTTCAAGTTTAGAACAAAAAGCTTATGAAGAAGGTTATGAAAAAGGATACCAGGATGGGTGGCAGTCAGTAAAAAAAGAGGCAGAAAAGATCTATGAATCAGCAAGTGAGGTTTTGCGTCAGGCGGAAGAAATTAAAAAGAAAATATACAGCGAAACAGAGGAAGAACTTATAGATTTAGCTATAGACATGGCTGAGAAACTTGTTTGCAGGCAGCTTGACCTTGTACCTGAGACAATTGTAGATATAGCCAGGGCAGCTTGCCAGCAGAAAAGGGAATCTCAAAAATTTGTTATTTATGTAAACCCCAGCCACCTTGAAATTTTAAGAACCAGAAAACAGGATATTATTTCCGAACTTGACTCACCCGCAAACATTCAGATTATTGCCGATTCTAATTTGGAACCAGCAGGTTGTCGTGTAGAGACGGAACAGGGATATATTGACGGGACCCTGCAAACGATGCTCGAAAAGCTTGGACTGGCAATAAAGGATGATATTTTGTGACTGCCTTAAACTTAGAGGGCTATCGTCAAAGGATTAAAAAATCTAATCTCTTTGGTTTTATAGGAAAGGTAACACGAGTTGTCGGTCTCACTATAGAGGTTAAAGGGATAAATGCTTCTGTTGGAGAGTTGTGTTCAATAGAGGTTGCGGGTGGAGGTAAAAGACTTCTTGCAGAAGTTGTTGGATTTAAAGAAAACTCTACACTTCTAATGCCATTTGGAGAATTAGGGGGAATTGCACCTGGGTGCAGTGTTTACCCGCTTGGAAGATCTCAAAAAATCCGAGTTGGGGAAGAATTGTTAGGCAAAGTAGTTGGAAGTCTGGGTGAGGTTCTCCAGGGGGAAAGTCTTAAATTAACAGGTGGAAGTTATCCTATCCAAAACGATCCCCCTAATCCTTTAAGCAGGACAGCTATCAAAGATGTTCTGGAAACAGGTATAAAGGCAATAGATGCTCTCTTAACTTGCGGAAAGGGCCAAAGGTTAGGAATCTTTGCCGGTAGTGGTGTTGGAAAAAGTACCCTTTTGGGGATGATTGCCCGCAACAGCTCTGCAGATGTCAATGTAATAGGTTTAATTGGTGAAAGGGGAAGGGAAGTACTTGAATTTATTGAGAATGACCTCGGCCCGGAAGGTCTTTCCCGTTCAGTAGTGGTTGTTTCTACTTCAGATCAACCTGCCCTTTTAAGAGTAAAGGGAGCGCTGGTGGCGACTGCAATTGCTGAGTTTTTCCGCGATCAGGAGAAAAATGTACTTCTCATGATGGACTCAGTAACTCGTTTTGCGATGGCACAGAGGGAAATTGGACTGGCTATCGGGGAACCGCCAACTACCAGAGGTTATACACCGTCTGTTTTTGCGTTGTTGCCCAAGCTCTTGGAAAGGGCCGGTACTTCTGATAAAGGGTCTATTACAGGACTATATACCGTTTTAGTAGACGGTGACGATATGAATGAACCAATTGCAGATGCAGTCCGTGGTATCTTAGATGGGCATATAGTGCTATCCAGAAAACTAGCATCTCAAAATCACTTTCCTGCAATAGATGTACTTGAAAGTATTAGCAGGTTGATGCCTAAAATAACCACGTCTGAGCAGCAACAACTAGCATCTAAATTGAGAAATTATCTTGCCATTTACAATAAAAATGAAGATTTAATAAATATCGGAGCATATGAAAGGGGCTCTAACCCTCAGGTAGATCAAGCAATAGACATTTATCCTGCAATAAAGGACTTTCTTAAGCAGGATATAAAAGAAAGCTATAGCTTCCAGGAAACTATGAATGTTCTTCGAGCTACCGTTTAGTGGGTAAACCCTAAATCTGAGGTGCAGTGAGATGCAAAAATTTAAGTTCAATCTGGAAAATGTTCTTAAATATAGAGAAAGTATAGAGGAACAACAGAAGGAGCAGCTGGCAAGCTCCATACGTAGAGTCCAGGCGGAAAAAAAGTTTCTAAATGATTTACTCGGGCAAAAGAAGAATGCTTTATCTTTTGCTAATTCTAACCCTGGAGCTGTAAATGTGATTATGTTGCAGCACAATGAAACATATCACAGTTTCCTTAATGCTCGCATTGAAATGCAAAGGAAAAAGCTTCGTGATGCACAAAACCTTGTCAAAAAGCATCGGCTGCAGTTAGCAGAGGCTGCTAAGAAAAGAAAAATCATGGAGAGTTTAAAGGAAAAATACATGGAAGAATATCAGAAAACACTGGGTAAGGAAGAACAAAAAAATCTTGATGAAGCAGGAATTGCTGCTTACTGCCGTAAGGCAGAGTAGATATAGAATAGAACATCTACTTGAAATCAGTGTTCGAAAAGGAGCACGAGAGACACGACCCGGCACTTAATCTTGCTGTTAGTTATATGAACAACCATTATGATATCAGTCGAACGAAAGATTAACAGGGTAAGACAAATTAATCACCTGGTTAAGTGCCGGGGAACATCTACTTTAGAAAGGAGGTGAGAAAGATGGAGATAGTCAAGCTACCTGTTCACGTTGTAAATTCAAAAAACTGCAGCAAAGGAAAAAATGCTACTTCAGACAAGAAACAAATTTCTACTGAAATGGAAAACAACCAATTTTCAGAGGTTATAATCCAGCTATTAAAAACAACAAAGCAGCGGTCTGAAGTTGAGAATATTTCTGGCAATAAAAAACCACTAAATTTAAAGGGGAGTCTAAGCAAAAAGGCAGATAAAACGGCAAAAAGTTCCCCGGACAATAAAGCAGCTGTTTTTGATGTTATTCTTTCACAAAACAATCAAATTGTAAAATTATTTTCTGGACCTCAAAATATAAAACCTGGATTGCTACAAAAAGGGCGGCAAGAACTGAATCACAAGACTCAAGCACAAATAGTTCAGGATGCAGCAGGCGAAAAGCCAAGGGTTCAAGTTGCAAGTATTTCAAGAGATTTTAAAATTAACGATGTCACCCCTGGAGTTAAAAGTCGGACAAGAAAACAGAAAACAGGAAATATACCAGCTAAAAAGCTTGGAGATAATCCCAGCTTAAATAAGAAAGCTTCTCAGCTGCAAAAAGATAACCCTGAGTTAAAAAATGACAGGTTTAAATTAAAGATTAATGATAAGTCCCGGCATAAATTTAATAATTCTATTAAGCCGATGAAAGGTGAATCTGAAACGAGTGATGTAAAAAGAGAAATTGCAATACTCAGCTTTAATAAAACTCGCAGTTCAAAAAATGCCTACACTGTTGAGGACTTTTCAGTAAGCAAAAATTCAGATGATAAAGGCAAACATTTCAATAAGGCTCAAACACAGCAGGACTTTGTTAATTATAATGTAAAACCAGACTTTGCCAAATCTGAAGCTTTGGCAAAAAGCCAGGCAACTTCTCAAAATCAAACAACCCACTTAAAGCCCGAATCTGGAAATCTTGCGGAACAAATGGTTCAAAAAATGAAGCTTATGGTGGGTAACAAACAGTCAAGCTTAGAGATTCATTTAAAGCCTGAACATCTTGGAAAGGTCAAGATCCAACTTCACTCTCATGAAGGAACAATTACTGCTCGCATTATAACGGACAATGGACAGACGGCAAACTTGTTGAATTCAAGCATGCACCAGATTAAGGAGAACCTTGAACAACAGGGTATAAAATTGCAACATTTTGGGGTAGATGTTGGAAGTCAAGGTCAGGGAGAAAACCCTGGTTATGATGGCAGGGGTAACGAAAAGGGAGGTTATTCATCTACGGTCAAAGCAGTTAGTTCCGAATCTGATATTATGATGGATACAAATAAGGTTGAAGAAAGGACAGCATCAGTTTCCTGTGGGAAACTTGATATCCTGGCCTAAAAAAGGGGGGATAAAATGTCAAGTGTAACCGGTACAACTTCAGCTACTTTCGGAAATATGTTTCGAACAGTAGAAAAACAGCTTGGTAAGGATGATTTTCTTAAAATACTGGCTGCAGAACTTCAAAATCAAAGTCCGACTAACCCCATGGATGACAAGGATTTTATTGCACAACTGGCTCAATTTAGCTCACTGGAACAGATGCAGAACATGGCAGAAGGTTTTACATCTTTGAATGAAACTTTAAACAACTATTTACAAAAACAAACTAGTTTCAGCACTTCCCTTAACATTTTGCAGTCAGCAGGATTAATAGGAAAAATTGCAGTAGCTGAGGTAGATGAAAGTAGGATAGAGGGAAAGGTAGAGGCCATTAGAATGAGAGACTCTATTCCCTATGCTATAATTGGAGGAGAAGAAATAGCAATCAGTTCCATCAAGGAGATTTACGAAGAAAATGCCGGGAGTGAGACTAATGGGCAACAAAGTTAATTTGCATTATCCTGTCTCACCTGTCCAACCCGGAAAAAACAAAAGCAGTAGTACTTCAAATAATTCCGCTTCCAAAAGTGATTTTAAAGAAATTTTACAGAAACAGTTAGCAAATGAAAAAATAAAGTTCAGCGGCCATTGTTTAAAGAGAATGCAGCAAAACAATATCAATTTTTCTCCTGGTCAGATAGATAGACTTGCAAGTGCCGTAAACAAAGCTCAACTTAAAGGCGCTAAAGAATCGCTGGTTATTATGGATAATATGGCCCTTGTAGTAAGTATTAAGAACAAGACTGTTATAACAGCTGTTGACAGCCAGAGAATGAAGGAAAATGTTTTTACCAATATTGACAGTGCGGTTATTATCTAGGCCGGACCTCCCTGAGGAAGCCTTCCGCCTGCTGATTGACAGGGGCAGGCGGCCGTACTGGAAACTTTAATAAATATGAGAGTTCGAACATACTCTAAAAAAATACTTAGGAGGTCGATTAAATATGATGCGTTCATTGTATTCTGCAGTTTCAGGATTAAAGACTCACCAGGTTAAAATGGATGTAGTAGGTAATAACATTGCTAATGTCAATACAATTGGTTTCAAAAAGAGTAATGTTACCTTTCAGGATACACTAAGTCAAACAATTAAAGCAGCCAATGCCCCTTCTGCAAACACCGGCGGAACCAATCCTGCTCAAATAGGTACCGGTGTTATGATTGGTTCTATTAATACAGTTCATACTCAAGGAGCAATATCAACTACAGGTAACAATACAGATGTAATGATTCAGGGTGATGGTTTCTTCATGCTGGGAAGGGGAAATGAAATATTTTATACCCGTGCAGGAGCTTTCTCTTTTGACTCTGAGGGTTACCTGGTCAACTCTTCAAATGGAATGTATGTTCTTGACACAGGCGGCAGCGAAATTCAGATTTCAGATATTGAGACAGTAAAGAGCTATGATATCACAGCTAACGGTGATCTTGTCTACGTTGATGCAAATGGTAACAATCAGGTTGCGGGAACCATTGGACTTGCCAAGTTTGCCAATCCTTCAGGCTTAAAGAAAGTTGGAGAAAACATGTATATGGTAAGCAATAACTCCGGAGCTCCTGAACAAGGCCAACCCGGGCAGGATGGCAGGGGAACGCTTATTTCAGGTTCCCTGGAAATGTCAAATGTTGATTTAGCCCAGGAATTTACAGATATGATTATTACCCAGAGGGGATTCCAGGCTAACTCAAGAACTATTCGGGTTTCTGATGAAATGCTGCAGGAACTGGTCAATCTAAAAAGATAAAAACATAAGCTAATGAGATTCAGTGGAGGGTTTTCCCTTCCGCTGAATCTTGTGCTTTGTTCATTTAAGTTACTTGTTGAGAAGGTGTTTCCAGATGATTAAACTTAAGACATTACATAATAGTACTATTGTTATTAATGCTGATTTGATTGAAAGAATTGAAAACGTACCGGAAACAATGATAACTTTAACTAACGGGAAAAAAGTAATGGTTGCGGAAAGTGCAGATGAAATTATTGAAAAAGTTATTCACTATAAGGGACGTATCTTAAAAATTTCAGGAGCTGCGGAAGAGGTGGTATAAATGAGCAAGTGGGATATTTTAACACCGGTTGGTATCGTATTGGGTTTGACATTAGTTTTTGTTGCAATATCCCTTGGAAGCAGTGTAGGTTTGTTTTTTAGCGTATCATCGCTATTAATAACTGTTGGGGGTTCCTTTTCCGCACTTCTTGTCAATTACCAGTGGAAACAGATTGTTGGCGTATTTAAAACTTTAAAAAAGGTGCTTTCGACAGAACCATTGGATAGGGAAGAGATAATTACAGTATTTACAGACTTAGCCAGAAAGGCAAGAAGAGAGGGACTTTTAGGACTGGAAGATGATATAGAGCGCCTGGATGACCGTTTTTTTCAAAAGGGCTTACGTTTAATGATTGATGCCCTGGATCCGGAGCAAATAAATGAGATTCTTCAGGCAGATATGGAAGCAACTGCCTTTAGACATAAAATAGGTCAGGGGGTTTTCAAAACCTGGGGGACCCTTGCCCCGGCCTTTGGTATGATAGGTACTCTAATAGGGCTGATTCAGATGCTTTCAAAGCTTGATGATCCCAGTGCTCTCGGTCCTTCCATGGCTTTGGCTCTTATTACTACCTTTTATGGTGCATTAATGGCCAATCTTGTTTTTATACCGGTTGCTGGGAAGCTGGAATTACTTAGTGACCAGGAGATCTTGACTAAAAAAATGATGATGGATGGTATAACAGCAATTCAGACAGGAATGAACCCTCGCATACTGGAAGAAAAGCTCCGTTCCTACATGGATCCTGAAATAAATTCTAGGGCTGAGGAAGGGCTGGAAAATGATGTTGCCATTTAATAAAAGGAAACAAGAAGAAGGTTCCCCTGAGTGGATGACAACCTTTTCTGATTTAATGACACTTTTGCTCGTTTTTTTCGTGCTGCTATATTCTTTTTCAGTTATTGATATTGTGAAGTTTCGACGCTTTATGGCTTCATTTCAGGGTGTAGGAATTTTAGATCTTGGGGACAAACCTTTGGAAAAAGATAAGGAACACGATTTTGATGTGCCGGTAGATAGTCCCAAACACTTTAATGATATGAGCCGACTAGACCCCCTGGCAGAAATTTATATTGCAGTACAGGAGTACATAGAGGAAAATGATCTGGATGCTGAGATAACGGTGCACTATAGTGAGAGGGGCGTTGCTCTTGAAATAAAGGATAAAATTTTGTTTGCTTCGGGAAAGGCCTACTTGAAACCTGAAGCGCGCAAGCTTCTTAAGGAATTATCTGGACTCTTTAAGGAGGTTCCTTATACTATTTCAGTTGAAGGACATACAGATAACCGGCCTATTCATAATGCCCAATTCCCCAGTAACTGGGAACTTTCAACTGCAAGGGCGGTAACTGTTGTAAGATACCTAACTGAAAAATTGGGATTGGATCCCAAAAAGTTTTGTGCAGTAGGTTATGGTGAATACCATCCTGTTGTTCCAAATGATTCGTTAGAAAATATGGCTAGGAACCGTCGTGTTGTAATTGTTATTAATTCCAGAGATCCGTATTTTGGGGAAGGAGTTGAATAAGATGCCGCCGGAAAATACGGAAAACCAGCAGCAAAAACCTAAAAAGAAAAGGCGTTTGCTATTGATTGTGATATTTGCATTGCCACTGGCGCTTGTAGTAGCTGCATTTTCATATTTCTTTGTGGCCAATACTCTGGCTAAAACGCCTGCTGAAGAAGAGGGTATTGTGCCCATTGAGGACATAAGAAAAACAACTTTACAAAGCTTTACCGTCAATCTTGCAGACACAGGTTATAGAAGATATCTCAGGACTACCATTACCATGGAGTATGTATCAAAGGATCTTGAAAAAGAAGTCAACTTAAAGATTCATAGAATAAAGGATATTGTTTTAAATATCCTTCGTAGTAAAAAGGTTAGAGATTTAAACAGTCCCCAGAATACTGAAAAATTAAGGCAGGAGCTGTTAAATGCCATTAATTATGAACTGACAAAAGGGAAAATAATAGGTTTATATTTTGAAGAATTTATAATCCAGTAGGGGGGTACTAGATGGGTTTAAACAATTTAACGGAGCAACACATCAGGCAGATGTTAAATCTTGATGAGGATAAAGGAAATAGTAAATCAAACAACATCAAAAAAGCACAGTTTTGCCCCCTGAAGCCTGCTGACACTTCCGGGGATAAGGAGGACTTAAGCTTTTTGAAAAATATTGACGTAGAAATAGAGGTCCAATTGGGAGATACGGAACTTACCTTGGGGGAGATTCTGGAATTAAAAGAAGAGTCTATCATCCCGCTCAATAAGATGGCAGGGGATACTGTAGATATTTACTTAAATAAACACTGGCTTGCTTCGGGAGAAGTTGTAGTTATTAATGAAGAGTATGGTGTAAGAATTAACTCATTTAAGCGAGATAGGGACTTACCCGAGAATTAGGGGTGACATCAATGGACCAGAGTTTTTGGGAAGCATTTTTACGGGTAATAATTTTCTTACCACTTGTAGCAGGACTAGCCTACCTGGTAATAAAATTTGGACTCACCAAGAAATATTTAAGATACCAGGGAAAAAATCTCAAAGTTATAGACCAGATTGCTCTTACCCCAAAAGCAACTTTAAATATTGTTAAGGTAGGGGATGACTATCTGCTTATTGGCGCTACAGAAAATGAAATAACATTATTAAAAGAAGTAGAGTACCATCAGGAAGGTGACCTGGAGGAAGAACAACCTGGTTTTGCCGACTTTCTTAAAAGGTTCAAAAAGGGAGGCGGCATGGATGAATAATGGTAGGTTACAATTTTTTGCAATTATCTTTTTTATGCTTTTACTCTTAATATTTGCCATGCCGGCTCTTGCCGAACCTTTGCCCAGTATTGATTTACAGGTTAATCCCACTGATAATCCCGAGGAAGTTGTTGACTCTTTAAAATTATTAACTCTACTAACGGTGCTTGCCATGGCCCCGGCCATCTTAATTATGATGACATCCTTTACACGTATTGTAGTGGTTCTGTCTTTTGTACGTAATGCCCTGGCAACGCAACAAACTCCTCCAAACCAGGTGCTTATTGGCTTAGCGCTATTTTTAACCTTTTTTACAATGGCTCCTGTTTATGGTGAGATTAAAACAGAAGCAATTGATCCTTATCTTGCTGGTGAAATAACCCAGGAAGCAGCGCTATCTCAAGCAGCTATTCCATTAAAAGACTTTATGTTAAAGCAAACAAGAGAAAAGGATTTAGCGCTTTTTATAAAAATGTCAGAAACAGAAAGGCCTGATAATAAAGATAATTTGCCACTACATGTTTTAATACCGGCTTTTATGATCAGTGAACTTAAAACTGCATTTCAAATGGGGTTTTTAATATATATACCCTTTTTAGTAATTGATATGGTGGTGGCAAGCACTTTAATGTCCATGGGGATGTTTATGGTTCCCCCCATTATAATTTCACTTCCCTTTAAGATTTTGCTGTTTGTGATGACTGATGGATGGTTCCTTGTTGTTAAATCTTTACTGGAAAGCTACCGGTAGTTTTAAAGACTAGGGGTTGTGCAAAATGACTCAAGAAATGGTAATTTCCATAGCGCGCGATGCACTAAGCCTTGCACTTATACTTGCTGCGCCTGCTTTAGGGCTGGGTCTTTTGGTAGGGCTTGCAATTAGTGTTTTGCAGGCAACAACTCAAATTCAAGAGCAGACACTGACCTTTGTTCCGAAGATAATTGCTGTCTTTGTAGCACTTTTAATATTTGGTTCCTGGATGCTGAATCTCCTTACGGACTTTGCAGTAAATATTTTTGGCAATCTGGCTAATATGGTTCGTTAGGAGGAGAGAGTGTGCCTGAATTTGAGAGTTTACAGCTGGGCTTTCTGGTACTGGCCAGGATAACAGCCTTTATGTCAGCGGCGCCATTCTTCTCTATGAAAGGAATGCCCGGTTTGGTGCGAGTAGGTATGGGGTTTTTCCTGGCTGTACTTATTTATCCAGCCGTCCATGGTATGGAAGATATTCCAACAGAAATAGTGGCTTATGTTTTTTTAGTGGGTAAAGAAGTGCTAGTTGGCCTTGTTTTAGGTTTTGTAAGTATGCTAACCTTTACAGCAGTGAGGATTGCAGGGGAATTTATGGATATTCAAATGGGATTTGCAATGGCTGCAGTTTTTGATCCCCAAAACCAGTCAAGAATCACTTTGGTGGGACAGTTTATGAATATCCTTGGCATTCTTTTATTTCTGGCAATAGACGGCCATCACATCTTGTTAATGGCCTTGTCCCATAGCTACGAGCTTATTCCACTGCAGGGGGCAGTGTTTAAAACAGCATTCGTTGCAGCTATTGTAAAAATCTTTGTAGGTATGTTCGCACTTGGTTTCAGAGTTGCCGCGCCTTTTATAGCTGTTTTGGTAATATGTGATATTTCCCTTGGTTTACTGGCCCGGACAGTGCCTCAGCTTAACGTATTTATACTTGGTTTTCCCATGAAGGCCGGACTGGGAATTATAACCCTCACTCTGGCCCTGCCGGTACTGGCTGTAGTCATCGGAAACATTCTTTCACAGATGGAAAAAGATCTAGTCCTGATAATGGAGTATCTAGCGCCATGAATGAAAAGTGTAAGTACGACAGACTTCGGAAAATAAATTTACAGCTTTTTGCTGGATCTGAGGAAAAAACTGAAGAAGCTACTCCCCACCGTAGACAAGAAACAAGAAAAAAGGGACAGGTTGCCAAAAGTTCTGACTTGAACGCGGCTATTGTGATCATGGCTATGATTATATTTATTTATTGGACCAGGGGGTATTTTAGCCAGAACATTATAGGCTTTATGCAACACATCCTTGCTGCTGAACTAACTGTTCCCTTAAGTGATGACCAGCTAATACGCTTATACAGGATGAGTGTTACTACGCTTTTTACTTTAATGGGGCCAATATT
This sequence comes from Clostridiales bacterium, assembly GCA_020063565.1. Classification (GTDB taxonomy): domain Bacteria; phylum Bacillota; class DSM-16504; order Desulfitibacterales; family JAICDB01; genus JAICDB01. Next base: position 100,539 of record JAICDB010000004.1, read on the forward strand.
TATAGTTGCAATAGTCTTTGGATTGGCGGCAAATTTTTTGCAGGTGGGTTTTTTATTTGCTCCGGAAGCTATTAAACCTAAGGCCAGCAATCTGAATCCAATAGAAGGATTCAAAAAAATGTTTTCCAAAAAAGCGCTAGTCGAGTTCGGAAAAGCATTATTTAAGATTACCATTGTTGGACTGGTTGTTTTTAACCTTGTAAAAAACAGGTTCCAGAGGTTGTTCTTCTTGCCGGATATGGGTGTTTCCGAGATAGCTTCATATTTAGGAAAACTTATTTTTCAAATTTCTTTGGGAGCTGGACTAATCTTCTTTATTATCGCCGTATTGGACTTTGTATATCAAAAATGGGAATTTCGCCAGAACTTAAAAATGTCAAAATATGAAGTAAAACAAGAAATGAAACAAACTGAAGGAGATCCCCAAATAAAAGCCAAGATAAAGGAAAAACAGCGCCAAATGGCTCAGGTTCGGATGATGGAAAGTGTCCCTGAAGCTACGGTTGTTGTTACCAACCCGACTCACTTGGCTGTTGCACTGAAATATGAAGATGAGATGGAAGCGCCTAAAGTCGTTGCTAAAGGAGCAGAGTTTATAGCTCAAAAGATAAAGGAAAAAGCACAAGAACATGATATTCCCATTATAGAAAACAAACCTGTGGCTCGTGCCTTATATGATACTGTTGAAATAGATGAAAATATTCCGGTAGAGTTATACCAGGCAGTTGCTGAAATACTGGCAGCCGTTTACCAGATGGATAAGAGGGGGAAATAATGTGGCCACACCGAGAAGTAGTCTGCTGTTAAACCTTAAAAGATTAAGCGGTCATAGTGACTTATTAATAGCTGCTTTGGTAGTTGCCATAGTAATCATAATTGTTATTCCACTGCAGCCTTCTATACTTGATATACTCCTAACATGTAGTCTTTCTCTTGGTTTAATAGTTCTTTTAACTACACTTTTTGTTACAGAACCCCTGCAACTGTCTGTTTTTCCGTCGTTACTTCTTGTACTTACACTTTTTAGGCTAGCTTTAAATATTTCATCAACCCGTCTAATACTTAATCATGCCACTGCCGGTAAAGTGATTCAGGCTTTTGGATCCTTTGTCATTGGAGGAAATTATATTGTTGGATTTATAATCTTTGTAATTATTACGGTTATTCAGTTTGTAGTTATTACAAATGGCGCCGGCAGGGTAGCCGAAGTTGCAGCCCGCTTTACCCTCGATGCAATGCCTGGAAAACAAATGAGTATTGATGCTGACCTTAATGCCGGCTTGATAACAGAGCAAGAAGCAAAGGAAAGAAGAAAAAAGTTACAGCGGGAAGCAGACTTTTTCGGTGCAATGGATGGCGCCAGCAAATTTGTTAAGGGTGATGCCATAGCCGGTATTGTAATAGCATTGGTAAATATTGTTGGCGGACTTGTAATTGGAATGTGGCAAAAGGGGATGCCTGTTACATCAGCGCTGGAAACATATACGCTCCTAACAGTGGGTGATGGCTTGGTTTCACAGATACCGGCGCTTTTAATCTCAACAGCTACTGGTATTTTAGTGACAAGGGCAGGCTCCGGAAGAAGTTTCGGACTTGATTTAACAGGTGAGTTAGGAGCTTTTCCAAAGGTAATAGCTTTAGCAGCTGCAATTCTTTTAGTTCTAGCAATTATTCCGGGTTTACCATTTTTACCTTTTATGATATTAGCTGCCGGGACAGGATATACTGCCTTTGCACTTTATGGAGAAGAAAAGAAAAAGAAAGAACTTGCGGTCCGGGAAGAAGAACAGAAACTAGCTCCAAAGGAACCGGAAAATGTGCTCAATCTCTTTCAAGTTGATCCCCTTGAAATAGAAATTGGTTATAACCTCATTTCTCTTACCGATGAAGAGCAGGGGGGAGATTTGTTAGACCGTCTTGCGGCAGTAAGAAGGCAGTGTGCTACAGAAATGGGAATTTTTGTGCGCCCTATTAGAATAAGGGACAATTTGCAGCTATCCCCTAATTCCTATCGATTTAAAATTAGAGGGGTAGATATTACTGGTGGTGAGTTGATGCCGGATCACTATCTTGCAATGAATCCCACTGATCAAGAGGTAAGTATAGATGGGATTAAGACAACGGAGCCAACCTTTGGGCTGCCTGCCTGGTGGATAACTGAGGAAAGTAAGGAGCAAGTTGAGCTGGAAGGGTTGACTGTAGTTGATGCAGCCACTGTACTTATTACACATTTAACTGAATTTATAAAGTCGCATGCTTCCGAGCTATTATCAAGGCAGGATGTTAAGGACTTAATAGATATGGTCAAAGAAAATAATGAGGCTCTGGTAAATGAATTGGTGCCAGATGTATTGTCGATAGGCGAAATTCAAAGGGTTATGGAAAACCTCCTTGCTGAAAGGGTCTCCATCAGGGATGTTGAAGCAATCCTGGAAGCTATTTCTAATGCAGCTTTAATTTCCAAAGATATTGGTTATCTCACGGAAGCTACCCGGCAGGCCCTGGCTAGAAACATCAGCAAGCAGCTTTCTGTAGATGGAAAAATGACGGTGGTAACCCTGGACACTGCTTTAGAAAAGCAGTTGTTAGACTCACTGCAAAATACTTCTGAAGGCAGTTATCCTGCTATTTCTCCTGAAGTTACCCAGCATATATTTAATCAGCTCAAAGAAGCAGGGGAACAATTTTCTCTCATGGGGCTACCTCCTGTAGTGTTATGTTCTTCAAGTATACGACTTCCATTTCGCCGTTTATTAGAAAGGTTTATGCCTGATTTTTCAGTAGTTGCCATAAATGAACTAACTCCGGATTTAGAAGTTGAAGCCATAGGTACGGTGATGTCTAATGAAGATTAAACGTTATCTTGCCAGGAACATGAAGGAAGCATGTGATTTAATACGAAATGATTTGGGACCCGATGCAGTAATAGTTAGCAGTCAAAAAATTAGAGAGAGGGGCATAAAGGGCTTTTTTTCCCCGCGCAAGTTAGAAGTTACTGCTGCAGTTGATGAAACTGAAGAAAAAGAAAGTATAAAAGTATCTATAAAACCTCAAGTGAAAGATAGCGAAGATGGTGGGCTCAAACAGGAGCTGTGGCAGATTAAAGAACTTCTCAAAAAGGTTACTGAAAAGGATTTAGCTCTTTCAAAAAAGGAAAATGAAAATAATGATGAGAGTTACAATTTAAAAAAACTTAAAAAAGCGCTAACTGATATAGAAATTCAACCCGATATTGTTGAAGTGTTATTACAGGATTTTAAAGAAGAGGATTATCAAGGGGAAGCTTTTAAAGAAAAATTATTAAAAAGGGCAGCATCATTTATTAAACCTGTCACCCGTTCCAACCAAAAATCAAATATACTTGCCTTTGTGGGGCCGCCGGGTGTAGGAAAAACCACAACACTTGCCAAGCTTGGAGCTCATTTCTCGCTTTTTAATGGTCTTGATATTGGCCTCATAACAATAGATACTTATCGTATTGGGGCTGTTCAACAGCTGCAAACATATGGCGATATAATTGGTGTCTCGGTAGATGTAGTAATGACACCGGGCGAATTTAAAAGGGCAGTTGAAAAGAACAGAAAAAAAGATCTTGTCCTGATAGATACTGCAGGGCGCCCGTCAAAAAGTGCTTCTCAGATATCCGAATTAAAAGTATATTTGCAGGCTGTTGAGCCTATTGATATCTACCTGGTCTTAAGCTCTGAAACTAAAGACCGGGATATGATGAGAATGTTAAATGACTTTAAAATGCTTAATTACTCAAAGCTCATTTTTACTAAAATAGATGAGACCGAAGCTTTAGGTTCCATTTTAAATGCTGCTTATATTACAGGCTTACCAATAGCATATATAACCAATGGACAGAGTGTACCTGATGATATAGATGCAGGTAGTCCTGAGCTTCTGGCTGAGTTGATTTTGGGGGATGTGGTCTGATGATGGTGGACCAGGCTGAAAAATTAAGGAAACTGGCAATGACAACTCAAAACAAAACCGGTAAAACCGGTGAGTCGCAAATGAGGATAATTACTGTTGCCAGCGGTAAAGGCGGAGTCGGGAAAACGAGCATTGTAGTAAACCTGGCGATAGAACTAAGCAGAGCCGGTAAAAAAGTAATGATTCTGGATGCGGACTTGGGACTGGCTAATGTTGATATTATGTTTGGAATTATACCCCGGTATACACTATATGACGTCTTTTTGGGTAAAAAGAGCTTGCAGGAAATTGTTTTAGATGGTCCGGAAGGGATAAAAATTATTCCTGGAGGATCCGGGATTCATGAGCTGGCAAATATAGGATATTCTGAGAGAGAACGTCTCATGGCTGACTTGAAAGATTTTTCCAGGGAGTTGGATTATCTAATAATTGACTGTGGAGCAGGAGTATCAAAAAATGTCTTGGGTTTCATTTCCGCTGCTGATGATGTGGTAATAGTCATCACACCTGAGCCAACTTCCATTACTGATGCTTACGGGATTATTAAAATAATATCAAAATTTCAATTACATACAGAAGTTTACATTGTTATAAACAAGGCAAGTACGGTGCGGGAAGCCTGTGAAACTGCCCGAAAAATAGAGACAGTTGCCGGCAAATACCTGGAGATAAAGGTTAGAAGGTTAGGTTTCATCAGTGATGATTTAACTGTGGGCAAATCTGTCAAGGAGCAGAAACCTTACTGTGTTTCACACCCTAATAGTAAAGTAGCCAAGGATATTTCTCAAATGGCACACAATCTAATACAAAAAAGCATGCAATCTCCTCAAGGAACAGATAATTTCTTTTTAAAGTTATTCCGCATTTTTAAGTAAGGGGTTTCCTATATGAAAACGAAAGAAATTTTAAAAGTCAACAGCAAAATAGAGATAATGTCACAGGATGATGATACAATCTATAAAAGTTTAATACAGGACATTTTTGATGATTCTTTTCTCATAGGGGTTCCTGTTTATAAAAGGCATAAGCTTAACCTTCACAAAGGTGATATTGTAAACGTTACAGTTTTTTCAGGCAGTTCCTGTTTTAATTTCTTTTCAGAAGTTCTGGGAAAAAGGGAAGAAAATGGACTTTCACTGTATATTCTAAAGAAGCCTCACAAATATAAAAAGATTGAAAGAAGGGATTTTGTAAGGGTTGAGGTTGCACTTGAAGTGAAATATGAGATAATTTCTGACAGAAAAAACTGGGAAAAAGTAAAACCTTCTCAAAAAGCTTTTTCTATAGATTTAAGTGGTGGGGGGGTACAGCTTATACTTCCGGAGGACCTTCCCCCTCATTCGCTACTGGTTTTAGAGATCCCAATTGATATCGATTGTACTGATATTACTATGAAATTGTTAGGACAGGTAGTTAGAAGTGAAGAGGAAAAAATCGCTGATATATCCCGTTTTAAGACTGGTATAAAATTTGAAGATATCTCAGAAAGGGAAAGGGACATCATAATAAGATTTGTTTTTTCTCAAATGCGTAAAACTCTGCATCTGCGTCGGAGTGATTCTTAATGGAAAAATATAAATCCATTGACCCACAAGAGTATTTACCGCTGGTCCAGAAAATAGCCGGTAGGATTGATGTTAAGCTTCCGGATCACTGGGATAGAGAGGATTTAATAGGGTATGGTGTTCTGGGTCTCATGGAAGCGATAAAACGATATCAGCCGGCGAAGGGTGTAAAATTTTCAACCTATGCATCTTTACGTATTAGAGGTGCCATAATGGATGCCTTAAGAAAGGATGCCCCCGTCTCACGCGGACGCTGGGAACTGGTACGTAAAATAACAGATGCCATGGACAGATTAGCACAGGAAACAGCACAAGAAGTACCTTTAAATGCTCTAGCTTCCGAATTAGGCATGGATGAAAACACAATAGAAGAGGCTCTGGAATCCTTTAAATTTCTTTCTAATGTTTCATTAGAGCAAACTTTAGGTTTTTCAGAGATTGCTGAAATCAAAGTTGAAGATACAATCTCTGCACCTGCTGATGAATCACCGGAAGAAAGAATTATACGGGATGAAAGGGAAAAATTGCTTAGTGAAGCAATTTCAGAGTTGAATGAACGTCAAAGGTTAGTTTTAACCCTTTATTATTATGAGGAATTAACTATGAAAGAAATAGCTGAAGTTTTAGATGTTGGTGTAGCAAGAGTTTCGCAAATTAAAACATCTGCACTGGCATCTTTACGCAAAAAGCTGGAGCGTGATGGATAATGGAATTCTTCTTTATTGTGATAGGCATTATACTAATTCTTTTAACATATCAGGAGGTATTAGCAAACTTTAAGGACAAGGAAACTAATAATGCAATGAAGGTGGAAAAATTAGTTGATGAAAAGCTTGAAATCCTCAATGCTAAGGTTGACCTGTTGGCAGAATCCCTTGAAAATATCTCGCATCAAATTAAACTTCAAAAAGCAGAAACTAAATCTCATACTCTAGCCAATGTTCCACCAGGCATGAGTTTTTCAAGAACTATGAAACGTGAAATTAACAATAAGGAATATGAAAAAATGTATGAAGAATATCAGAAAGGAGTCTCCGTTACTGAAATTGCTCGTAAATTTAACAGAGGGAAGGGTGAAGTAGAATTAATTCTAAGCTTAAAAAAATAAACGGCTGGCGAAAAAAATATGCACCGATATTATTCGGGATGGGAGTGGGATTTTTTGTAGCTGGATTTTTGTTATTGATTGCAAGTTAAATATTTTGCTGTAGAGGAGGAAGGAAAATGCTGAGGGGAATCTATGCATCCAATACGGGATTAAATGCAATTCAATACAAGATAGATACAGTGTCTCATAATTTAGCTAACGTAAATACTCCCGGGTTTAAAGAACAGAAAACTTCCTTTACAACCTTTAAGGAAGCATTGCTTACCATCAATGGAGAGGAAACTATTGGGGATATTTCCCATGGAGCACAACCCGGGAAAACTAAAACTGATTTTACATTGGGAAACTTTAAGGAAACAGGAAGAAAGTTGGATTTTGCTGTAAAGGGAGATGCTTTTTTTGTACTCCAGACTCCTGATGGTTTTAAATATACTAGAAGCGGCTCCTTTCAGAAGGATAGAGATGGTTACCTGGTAGATAAGAAAGGCAATAGAGTTTTAGGAGTAGCGGGGGCTATTAGGATTACAAAGGGTAAGCCTGATCAAAAATTCAGGTTAGTTGCATTTCAAAATAAAGACTATCTTGTGAAAACGGGAGAAAATCTTTATAATGCGGCTCCGCAGGCCGGGGTATACCCTGCAGAAAAGACTGATGTTCTTCAAGGCTACTTGGAAACCTCCAATGTTGATGTAATAGAGAATGTAAGTGATCTTATCATAAGCGCCAGGAATTATTCTTTAAACAGTAGGGCCCTTACGGTTCAGGATAGAATTCTGGGAAAGACGGTTAATGAGGTTGGTACGATAAAATAGGCCTTAAAAGCAGGAAAAATTTTATATCTAGTAGAAAATTATAGAAAAATAACATAATAAAATAAGTTAAAATGAGTGTTCGAAAAGGACTTTTCGAATATCCTCTTAAAGTTTTAATAAATCGGGGGAAAATATAAAATGTACTATGGGGAAGCAGTAGTAAAAGATAAGGAATATAAGATAGGGATAGCTCAGCATAAAACTTGCAAACCGCCAGATAAGTTGGTCACTTTGGGACTGGGTTCTTGTGTTGGAGTAGTATTGTTGGATAAAGTGTCTGGTATTGGAGGAATGATACATATCATGCTTCCTGACAGTACACATTTTTCTAAAGCGATTAATCCTTCAAAATATGCTGATACAGGAATACCTTTACTTTTACAGGAAGTTTTAAAAATGGGCGCTAAAAGAAATAACCTCCATGCCAAAATAGCCGGTGGGGCACAGATGTTTAAGAGTCAATCCGGCTCTTCGCTGTTAAATATTGGTGAGAGAAATACTGAAAAGACCCATGAAGTTTTACATAGTTTAGGCATAAGAATAACCGGAGAAGATACCGGGGGAACTGTAGGAAGAACAATGATTTTAGACTGTTCTTTAAAGAAAGTGTTTGTTCGTACCGTAGGTAGTTCCCCAAAAGAGATCTAGAGGTGGGGAGATTAAGTGGATTTTAATGATTTTAGGCAAGCTGTATCTAAAAAGCTCAATATAGATTTGCAGGGATACAAAGAAAGACAGTTGAAGCGCAGGATAGATCATTTGATGAAATCTCAAGGGTTTGACGCCTATGAAGATTATTATCGAGTTCTGGCAAAAGACAATAAGCAGAAAGATGTTTTTTTAGATAAATTAACTATTAATGTATCGGAATTTTTTAGAAATAAAAATGTCTTTGAAACCCTGGAAAATAAAATTCTTCCCACACTTTTATCTCGAAAAAAGAAATTAAAAATTTGGAGCGCAGCATGCTCAAACGGCGCCGAACCTTACTCTGTAGCCATTATACTTCATGAACTCACTCCAGGTGTTACACATACCATTGATGCCACTGATATAGATGAAAAAATGTTATATGCTGCACGTGAGGGATCTTATAGAAAGGAACTTCTAAAAAATGTCTCCCAAGAGAGGCTAGAAAAATATTTTCAAAAAGATAACGAATTATGGAGTGTGATACCGGAAATAAAAAGAAAAGTCAATTTCAAAAAACATGATTTGCTTAGAGATGAATATCCGAATGGGTATGATCTGATAATTTGTAGGAATGTCACAATCTATTTCACCAAGGAAACACAAAACAGGTTATACCGGAAATTTTGGAGTTCACTTGTTGCAGATGGAATTTTATTTATTGGAGCTACTGAAAGCATTTTAAATTATAGGGAGCTAAGGTTTACCAAAATTTCTCCATGGTTTTATCAAAAAGTAGCTTTGAACTAGGCATATCAGAAATTTACAAAACTTGAATAAGGAGAATTTTTGATGGGTAAATGGGATAAATTACAAGCAATTCACTTGGACGTTTTGAAGGAAATTGGTAATATTGGGGCAGGTAATGCGGCTACTTCTCTTTCGCAAATGATTGGAAAAAAAATTGATATGGAAGTTCCTCAAGCTGCAGTAAGTGACTTAAATCAACTGGTGCAATTATTTGGTGATGAAGAAGAAGTGGTGATCTGTATTAGCTTAGAGGTAACAGGTGATACTCCTTCTAATGTATTTTTTATATTAAAAGAGCAAAGTGCACTTCAACTGGTGGATAGGTTAATGGGCTTATTACCGGGTACATACAAGGAATTTGATGAAACAGCCCAGTCAGCGCTCCAAGAAGTGGGTAATATTTTGACCGGTTCTATTTTAAATGCCATGAGCTTAATGACTAATTTGAATATGCAGCCATCTGTTCCTGCATTTGCTCACGACATGCTTGGGGCTGTTTTAAGCGCTGCCTTGTTGGAAAGGGGATATTTTGACGACAAAGCTTTGATTATTGAAACAAGGTTTTATGATGAAGATGTAGTGATAGATGGCTATTTCTTTATGCTACCGCAGGTTGATTCATTAGGTAAAATTTTTAACTCTGTTGGAGTAAGTTTATAAAACATTACAGGGGAGGTCTTTAAAATGGGAAAAAGAGTGTTAGTTGTGGATGATGCTGCTTTTATGAGAATGATGATTAAAGATATTTTAAATAAAAATGGTTATGAAGTAGCCGGTGAGGCAGAAAATGGGGTCAAAGCCGTGGAATTGTATAAGGAACTAAAACCTGATTTGGTAACAATGGATATTACAATGCCTGAAAAAGACGGTATAGCTGCCGTTAAAGAAATAAAACAAATTGATTCTGATGCCAGGATAATAATGTGCAGCGCCATGGGTCAGCAAATGATGGTGATGGAAGCAATTCAAGCTGGCGCAAAGGATTTTGTAGTAAAACCTTTCCAACAGGAGCGTGTGATTCAAGCGCTTGAAAAAGCTTCTAAATAATTAATGGGTAGGAGCGGGATAGTTTATGAAAGAAGTTCTTTCCCAGTCAGAAATTGATGCACTTTTAAATGCACTGGACAGTGGAGAAATAAATGCAGTTGATATTAGCAAGGACCCAACAACAACAGATATAAAAAAATACGATTTCCGCAGACCTAATAAATTTACCAAGGATCAACTAAGGACTCTACAGATGATCCATGAAAATTTTGCCAGAATGCTATCTAATTTTTTATCAGGTTATTTACGAACTACCGTTTCCATAAATATAGTTTCTGTTGATCAATTAACGTATGAGGATTTTCTGGTTTCCATTCCTGGTACAACTTTGATGACAATTTTTGAAATGCAACCTTTAACCGGTAGTGCAGTTTTAGAATGTAACCATAACTTTACATTTCCAATAATTGATCTCTTATTTGGCGGTTCCGGTAAGAAAATGGGCAAAGTACGAGAGCTTACTGATATTGAGCTTGGTGTATTAAGAAAACTTAATCAAAGGATACTTGAAAATATGGCTTATGCCTGGGGAGATGTATTTAAGTTTACTCCAAAAATTGAGTCACTTGAAACAAATCCACAATTCAACCAAATAATATCTCCCAATGAGACAGTTGCAATTATAACCTTTTCATCTGATATTGGTGAGAATCAGGGGATTTTAAATATCTGCCTACCATTTATAACTTTGGAAGGTGTAATTTCAAAACTCTCTGCCCATTTTTGGTTTGCCAGCCACGAAAGCGGAGGGCCTGACAAAACGCAAGATAAAATTAAGAAGCGTTTAAGTCAGGTATCGTTAACACTTGCAGCAGTGTGTGGAGAAACTGAGTTAACAGTAAGGGATTTTTTGCAGTTAAGTGAAGGGGACGTCATAACACTTGATAAAAATATCCAGGATGATATGGATTTACTTGTGGAAGGATATCCTAAATATAAGATTCAGCCCGGAGTGGTGGGAGAAAAATTTGCAGTTCAAGTAACTGAAAAATTACAGGAGGAGACTTAAGGATGGATAATTCTTTCCTATCTCAAGAAGAAATAGACGCTTTGCTTGCACAAAATGATGATATCTCCGGGTTAGAAGATAAAGACAATGATTCTCTGGAGTCCCATTCAAAGTTTGAAAAGGAAGGGATCCTGACACCGGAGGAGCAGGATGCTTTAGGGGAAATAGGAAATATTAGCGCCGGCTCAGCTTCAACAGCTTTGTCAGATATTTTAGGTCAAAAGGTTTGGATTAACACACCCAAAGTATGGATTACTACTCTCAAAGAGCTCTATGAAAGTTTTGAAGCGTCCTATGTAGTAATTGAAGTGAACTATACATCAGGTGTAGAAGGTACAAACCTATTGATCATGAAGCAAACTGACGCTGCTATTATTGCCGATCTCATGATGGGGGGAGACGGTCAAAATGTTAATTCCGAATTGGATGAGATTAAGTTAAGCGCCGTATCTGAAGCAATGAATCAAATGGTAGGTTCAGCAGCTACTTCATTATCAACCATTTTTAATAAAAAGGTAGGAATTTCTCCTCCCACTGTTACTTTAATAGACCATGAAAAAGACGACTTTTATACCATTGGAGATAATGAAGAGGATATAGTTGTGATTTCTTTAAACCTGCAAATTGGAAAACTATTAAAAAGTGACATTATGCTGGTTATACCTGTAGATATTGCAAAACAAGAAATACAGCTCTTGATGTCAGGTTCAGGAGGTACTGCAGGTGATGATGAAGAAGTAAGCGCCGTAGAAAGTAGCAGTGGTTCTATACAATCTCATCAGGAAAAGGTTTACCCATCAGATGTAGGCCAAATTTCTCAGCCTTCTACTGAGGAAATAACTGATTATCCAAGCAACAAAAACCTTGATCTTATTCTAGATATTCCCCTTAAGGTTTCAGTTTTGTTAGGAAAAACTAAAAAGCCAATTAATGAAATTTTAAGTCTTAATCTGGGTTCTATTGTCGAGTTGCAAAGACTGGCTGATGAGCCGGTTGATATACTGGTTAACGGTACTTTAATTGCTAAGGGTGAAGTTGTTGTAGTGAATGAAAATTTTGGTGTTAAAATTACAGAGATTGTTTCACGAGAGAGAAGAATTAAAAATTTAGGAGAAACAAAGTAATATAAATCGGCAGCATTATAGCTGCCGATTTTGCCTGGTGTACATTTAACGGATTTTATAACCCTTTGCTAGCATTTCTTCAGCATGGGCAATGGCCAGTTTAACCAGGTTACCACAGTCTCGTGAAGAAACAGCGCCCCATCCTTCAGACTGTACTGTGTCATAGACTCCCAGTTCTTTTGCCAGTTCATACTTAAGATCTTCTGACATTATTTTGGCCATTAAATGAAAGAACCTCCTTTTTTTAATGTACACCGGCAATTATATTGTATGTAAAAATAAGTTTAAAAATAATAGTGTTTCTTTTCCAAAGGAGTATTTGTTTTAGTAAATTCGATTAATTAGTGGAGATTTTCCGTAGAAAAACCCAAAATACTACAAAAAAAGAAAATAAGAAAAAAGCTACCGGTCAGTAAAATATGTTAAAATAAATGAAACTATTGTGAGTGGGTGATAATTTTGGCTATTTTAAAAAAAGTATTGCAGGTAAAAGAAAGTGGTGTTTTTACAAAAAAAGAGCTGAGAATAGTCCGAGAGAACCCAATAACAATATATATTAATGGTGAAGAATTTGTCACTCTTCTTTGTACACCTACTCACTTAAAGGAGCTTGCAGTGGGTTTTTTAGCTGCAGAAAAAATAATTACAAATGCCAATGATATTAAAGAAATTTTAGTTGATAAAGATAAAGGTTTAATTTGGATTGAATTAAAGGTTTATAGAAAAATTGCTAAAGCTACATATGGAAAAAGATACCTTACAAGTGGTTGCGGTAAGGGTACGGTTTTTTATCATCTTAATGATGTTATGGATATTAAGCCATTTCCAGTAGTCAATAAATTTGAAGTGGAGACAATTTTCACACTTGTTAAAGCAGTTGCAAAAAAAACAGATGAAAAGGGTGAAACTGCCGGGGGAATACATAAAGCAGCTTTAGTGGAGGATAACAAAGTACAAGTTATCAAAAGTGATGTGGGAAGACATAATGCTGTTGATAAGGTATTTGGAAGTATTTTACTTCAAAATAAAGAGATAAAGGCAGATATGCTAATAACAACAGGAAGAATATCGTCAGAAATTCTTACAAAGTCGTATGCAATGGGTGTTCCGGTAGTTGTTTCCCTTTCAACTCCCACTGCATTATCAATAGAAATTGCTGAAAATTTAAATATTACAGTTATTGGATATGTGCGAGGTAAGAAAGCTAATATTTATAGTGTACCTGAAAGAATTATCTTATAAAATTAAAACTTCAAATAAGAAAGGTAGTACATGGAAAGTTTTTCCTTGCACTACCTCTTTTAAATTATTTTTGGTCGTGGGTTTTAATTTCTTCTGCGCCGTGATTTTTAAGGATTTCCTGTGCTTGACTTGCATGCTGTTCGTCTGTGTTAACAGAAACCATTATTTTACCTTGTTTAATCTGCTCCTCATAATGGCGTCCTTCTTCAGCAGGAATTCCCCAATCTACTAATGCTCCACCTACTCCGCCTGTAGCTGCTCCTGATAGCAGACCGGCAATAGGACCTGCTGCTACAAGTGGTCCAAGGCCGGGAATAACAAGAGCGCCTGCTCCTACTGCTAATCCTGCGAGGCCTCCGAGAACGCCGCCTGTGGTTGCGCCATCTGCTACTGAAGGCTCAGCGTTTCCAGCTATTGCATCATTAGCATCAATTCCCATGGCAGTTCCTGTTTCTGCTTGTTCAGCATCTGCTTGCTGGCCGCCTTCCTGCCCTTTGGCCAGTACTGAAATTTCCCTATCAAAGCCTGCTTTTCTTAAATCTTCGACAGCTTCCTTTGCTACCCTTTCTGATTGAAATATTCCAACTACAGTTTTTGGCATGTTTTTACCTCCCGAAAAGTTGGTTTCATTATTTTCATTATCACTTTTAGAGTTTCCTGGGGCAAAAATATTTATTCCATTTTTGAGGATTTTAGATATGATATTTTTTCCATCTTTATAAATTGTCTTAAAAATAAAATAATGATATAATTTTATTTTAGTGACGATAATTTCATAAGGATGGTGTACACATGAGTATTGCAATACCTTACGGACAAAAGTTTATTGCATGGAATCCTCCTGCTAATGTTAATCCGGAAATTTTATACTTAAAAGATGCTCCGGCTGCAAAGGATCAGCTGGAGGAAGTTAGAAAGGCCATTGAAAATCCTATAGGCAGTAAAAGGCTTGAAGATTTTGAGGGAATTCAAAGTGTTGCAATTGCAATTGCAGATCTAACAAGGCCGGTACCACACAAAACAATTTTACCACCAATTATAGAAAAACTCGAAAAAAATGGTGTAAAACCTGATAATATTACTTTAATTGTTGGAACGGGGCTACATAGAGTTTCGACAGAAGATGAGTGGGAACAATTAGTGGGGAAGGAAGTTTTAAATAAGGTTAATATTATAAGTCATAATGCTGAAGATTCTGATTTGCAAGTTAATCTAGGGGTGACAAGTAAGGGAACTCCTGTAGAGATAAATAAGCATTATGCAGAAGCAGATTTGAAAATTGTTGTAGGTATGATTGACCCGCATCAGTTTGAAGGTTTCACCGGTGGCGCCAAGGGGCTGGCAATTGGTCTTGGTAGTGAAAGATTAATAACTGCTAATCATTCAATGTTGACAGATGAAAATTCAATTTTAGGTCAAGTAGAGGGTAATCCTGCAAGGGAAGACTTGGATGAAGTAGGAAAGATAGCAGGTATTGATTTTATTGTTAATGTTGTTTTAAATGATCATAAAGAAATTGTAAAAGCTGTTGCCGGTGACTTTATTAAAGCTCACCGTGAAGGAGTGAGGATAGCGCGTGAAATAGTTGAAGTGCCCGTTTCTGGAGAAGTGGACATTGTAATTACTTCCCCGGGGGGATTTCCAAAGGATTTAAATGTCTACCAGGCACAAAAAGCTTTGGCGCATGCTTCTTTAGTAGTGAAAAAAGGCGGAGTAATAATACTTACAGCTGAGTGTCGGGAAGGAGTTGGAGAGGAGAAATTTCTAAAAACAATGGCAGAAAGCGCAACTCCTCAAGAATTAATGGACAAGTTTCGTAAGAGGGAGTTTGAAATGGGTGTACATAAAGCCTTTCTGTGGTGTCGCTCGCTGGCTAAGGCTCATACAATTTTAGTATCAGATTATATAGATGGGAAGACGTCCAAAATATTGATGGTTCAAAAATGCCGGACTTTGGAAGAGGCATTTACTGAAGCCTGCAAAAAAATTAGAACAGATTCTCCAAAGGTGGCGGTGATGCCAAAGGCTTCTTCAACGATACCGGTTCAAGGATAGAATAAAAGCATTTTATACTAAGCTTCAAGTGTTTTAAGCAAAGCCTATATCTTAATTGCTAAGTCAATTAAGATATAGGCTAACTTTTACTTTAGCTTAAAGCCTGTCTAAAGATGCTGTATTTATTTATTAAGTACCGGAAGAGATCTTTATATGTTCCTTTACCATATACTACTGCCAGTAAATTTTCTGCAATTAAAGGATCCGAATTGACCAAACGATTTATGACAGGAAGCGCGTTATAAATTAACCGCGCTAAAATATCAGCCTGCCTCAATTCTGGTAGGATACGCTTCTGGATCATAGCTGAATACTCTTGTAAATTATTATTTATAATGGCATTTGCTGCCCAGATACCTGTTTGAAGAGCATAATATATCCCTTCACCGCATAATGGGTCAACTAAACCTGCTGCATCACCTGTCAGGAGAACATGACCGGTATGTAATACAGGATTTTTTTCTTTTATTAGTGGAATAGGATGAGCTTTAAGTATAAGTTCTTGATGCCCCCCTAGTCCAATTTCCTTTTTAAACTTATAGTAATATTTGTTAAGCCCCTTCAGAGAAGGTGAGAAGGATCCTATACCAATGGAAAGTACTTTTTCCTTTGGAAATATCCAGCCATAGCCATGGGGGATAATTCCGTAATGAAGTTCCATTCTATTCTTATCTACCTTTAGATCAGGTGTTATGTTTATTTCGCCTTCAACTGCCATTGCCCTTTTCTTGTTTATATTGAAAAATTTGGAAGCAACAATACTATGGGCGCCATCTGCTCCTACCAAATATTTTCCATTGTACTGTGACTTATCTGTTTTAACGATTATATGCCCTTTATCTTGGTCAAGATCTACAACCTTTTCTGCGGTTTTTAAATGGATACCATATTTTTGAGCCTCTTGTACCAGGAGGTAATCAAGCTTTTGCCTCATACACATTTTTATGGTTATGTAGTCAAAGGCCAAATGAACATTATTTTTATACTTGTAAATAAAATCTACTTCGTCTATCCCGTTTTCTAGAACTTGCTCAAGTTTAATATTCAAGTTTTCTTTCAAGATAGAGTATGATTTTTGAGATAAACCTCCTCCGCATGCTTTATATCTCGGCAATAAATGTTTTTCAATTAAGAGGACTTTTTTACCTTCCTTACCTAACGATATGGCACATGCTGCACCGGCAGGGCCTGCACCAATAACTATTGCATCATACATTTCATACCTCCTTTCTTTAAGAGTTTTACATAGTATTTCGATAAATGCCTATTTATTCCCTGCAAATAAATTCTACAACATGTGCATACCAGTTACTAAATGGGAGTATGGCAAGTGAAGATATAATATTGTAAATGGTATGAGCATTTGCAATTTGTCTGGGTAAATTGGAAGAGGTAAGGGAAATTAGATAAGAAAATGGCTCAATAATAGGAAAAAAAATGATTGCACCTGCCATATTTAATAAAACATGGGCCATAGCAACTCTTCTGGCAGCCGGGCTACCGCCTGCTGCTGCTAAGATTGCTGTTATGCAAGTTCCTATATTACTTCCCAGTACTACCGCGACTGCTCCCTGTAATTCTATTAGCCCTTGAGCTGCTAAAGCCAATGTCATGCCTATTATTGTACTACTGGATTGAAATAATGCAGTAAGAGAAGTACTTATTAACATTGTTAAGAGTAGATTATTGTTTCCGGATGCTAGAAATTTTTTTGTAACAGGGAGGTACTTTAAAGGTTCTACTGCCAGTGTCATCCATTTGAGTCCTAAGAATATCAGGCCAAATCCTAAAAAAGCCTGACCAATAAAGCGTAACTTCGATTTTTTTAAAGGAATTAAAGAAATGCCAACTCCTACAAAAAAAGGGGACCACTTTGTAATATCAAGTGTTATTATTTGAGCTGTAACAGTTGTACCTACATTTGTTCCAAGTATTATACCTATTGTTTGGGGGAAAGTCATAGCTCCAACATTTACCAATCCAATTGCTATGACTGTCACGGCGCTGCTGCTTTGAATTATTGAAGTTATTACTGCTCCCGTTAGTGCTCCTCGAACCGGAGAAGAAGTAAATCTTAAGAGGATATTTTTTATCTTAGAAAGGGAAATTTTTTCGAATCCAAGTTTCATTATCTGCATACCTGCCAAAAAACAGGCTAAACCACAGAAAAATAAAAGTAGCATATTATAAGACTCCTTCCAAATAATTAAAAGCATTTCTAAAAATAGATATTTTATGTCTAATTTGGTTATTACCCCTATTAACTTATTATATTTTTTATAGAAAATATTACATTTACTTATTCTTATTTGTTTTTTGCATTTTTTGAAGGAAAATTGCTTAATGTATCGAACTAGTTTTAAGATTAGCTATTTTGGGACTGGATGTCGGAGAGGAGGATACAAGTGGAGGAATATAACCTTAATGAAGCTTTAGGAAATGCTAAGTCCTTTAGGCAGAAAATTGAGGAAAAAAGCGGTGTAAAACTTTCAGATTGCTACCAGTGCGGTAAATGTGCTGCCGGGTGTCCAGTTGCATTTGCAATGGATTATACTCCCAGGCAAATTATTCGTTTATTGCAGGTAGGTCTCTTTGAAGAAGCATTGCAGGCAAAGTCAGTGTGGCTCTGTGCAGCTTGTGAAACTTGTTATGCACGGTGTCCGCACGGAGTGGGAATTCCTAAGATTATGGAAGCTGTTAGAATAGAAGCTGACAAGAAAGGAATCAAACCGGAAAAAACTTTGGATTTATTTACAAACTTATTTTTGCAGTCAGTTGAAAAATACGGTAGGGTTCATGAAATGGGTATGATGGTAAGATACAACATTCTTTCATTGAAACCCTTCCAGGATGCAACGAGCGCCCCCAAGTTATTTTTTACAGGAAAAATAAGCCCGCTGCCTCACAAAATCAAAGATAATGGCGCTGTTAAGAAAATATTTGAAAATGTTAGGGCGAAAGGGGGGAATGTCTAAATGAAATATGCATACTATCCGGGATGTTCCCTAAATGCTACAGGCATTGAATACAATATCTCAACTAAGGCTGTAGCAAAGCATTTAGGTCTGGAATTGTGGGAAATTCCCGAATGGAACTGCTGTGGAGCTTCTGCAGCTCATAATAAAGATCATCTTTTAGCGCTGGCTCTACCGGCTCGCAATCTTGCAATCGCTGAAAAGGAAGATCTTGATGTGGCTGTGCCATGTGCTGCCTGTTACTGCAGGATGAAAGCGACGCAGATGGAAGTTAGAAACTCTGCGGAGATGAAAAAGACAATTGAAGAAGTTATTGAAATGGAATATTCGGCTAAAAACGAAGTTAAAGCCCTGTTAGATGTTATGGTTAACCATGTAGGACTGGATGAGATAAAGGAGAAGGTAGTGAAACCCTTATCGGGACTTAAAGTGGCAAGTTATTACGGCTGCCTGCTTGTAAGGCCCCCTGAACTGGGCTTTGATGATCCTGAGGATCCCCAAACAATGGACAATTTAGTCCAAACACTGGGAGGTACGCCTGTCAACTGGTCATTTAAAGTGGAATGCTGTGGAGCAGGACATTCAACTGCAAAACCTGCTGTTGGCTTACAGATGATTGAGGCAATATTAAGGGATGCTAAGGAAAATGAAGCGGATTGCATTATAGTTGCCTGTCCACTTTGTTTCCTAAACTTAGACATGCACCAAAAGGATGTTACATCAGGACAGGACTTAAACCTGCCAATATTTTATTTTACTGAATTAATGGGGGTAGCTATGGGCTATTCACCCAAAGAATTAGGTATGGAGAAGCACTTTGTTAACCCTGTACCGCTTTTAGAAAAGAAAGAGATTTTACGTCATCCAAGTGCAAGGAGGGAAGAAGCGTGAAACGTGTAGGTGTATTTATCTGCCATTGTGGTTCAAATATTGCATCTGTTGTTGATGTTAAGAGCGTTGCTGAAGCAGCTAAAAGTTTCCCCTATGTTGCCTATGCCACAGATTACCAGTTTATGTGCTCAGAACCCGGACAGGAAGTAATTAAAAAGGCAATCAAAGAACATAACCTTGATAGGGTTGTAGTAGCTTCATGTACTCCCAGGCTGCATGAACCTACCTTTCAAAAAACTTTAGAAAGTGCAGGTCTAAACCCCTATATGCTGGAAATGGCCAATATTAGGGAACAGTGTGCCTGGGTTCACTCTAAAAATAAAGAAGAAGCAACCATCAAGGCAATAGACCTTGTTAGGACAGCGGTTGCCAAGGTAACAAGAAACGAACAATTATTTGCAAATAAAATACCTAACAATAAAAAGGCTCTCGTGATAGGGGCAGGAATTGCAGGTATGCAAACTGCTATTGATATTGCTGACGCAGGATATAAGGTTGTTTTAGTTGAGAAAGAGCCTACCATAGGAGGTAATATGGTCAAGTTGGACAAGACGTTCCCTACACTTGACTGTTCTGCTTGAATTAGCACTCCGAAAATGGTTGCTGCGGCGCAGCACCCCAATATTGAAATAATGACATATGCTGAAGTTGAGAAGGTAAATGGATATATTGGAAACTTTGAAGTTACCATCCGCAAAAAGGCGAGATGTGTAGATGAAGAAAAATGTACAGGTTGCGGTTTGTGCCAGGAAAAATGTCCCTCCAAGGTAGATAGTGAATTTGACCTGGGGCTAGGAAAGAGAAAGGCAATTTATACTCCTTTCCCGCAGGCTGTTCCCAATGTTCCTGTCATTGACAAAGAAAACTGCCGTAAGTTTACAAAAAATAAGTGCGGTATTTGTCAAAAGCTTTGTCCTACCGGTGCGGTGGATTATGAGCAAAAGGATGAAATCATCACCGATAAATTTGGTGCTATAGTTATGGCAACCGGTTTTGAACAGTTTAAGTGGGAAGAAGTTTACGGTGAATATGGTTATGGCAAATACCCCGACGTTATCACAGGGTTACATTTTGAAAGGATGAACAATGCCTCCGGCCCAACTGGAGGTAAAATCGTCCGTCCTTCTGATGGTAAAGAACCCAAGACAGTAGTATTTATCAAGTGTGTTGGTTCAAGGGATGAAGCAAAAGCAAAATCCTATTGTTCCAGAGCGTGCTGTATGTATACGGCTAAGCATGCACACCAGGTAAAAGAAAAGATAGCAGATTCAGAAGCGATTGTCTTCTATATGGATGTGCGTACCCCCGGAAAAGCATACGATGAATTTTATGAAAAAACACTTGAAGACGGTGCCTTATATTTAAGGGGACGTGTTTCCAAGATTTATCAAAAGGGAGATAAATTAATTGTTAAAGGTGAAGATACCCTTGTTGGAAAGCCCCTCCAGGTTGAAGCTGATTTAGTTGTATTGGCTACTGCCATGGTCCCTGCGGAAGGATATGAGGAGATCGCTAAAAAAGTTGGGGTAGCCTTTGATAAGGATGGCTGGCTCCAGGAAGCGCATCCAAAATTACGTCCTGTTGAAACTCATACTGCAGGTGTTTTTGTAGCAGGTGCTTGCCAGGGGCCTAAGGATATTCCTGATACCGTTGCACAGGCAAGTGCGGCAGCTTCCAAGGTAGCAGCTCTATTTACCAAGGATGAATTAACTACCAGCCCGCTCATTAGTGAAGTAGATACTTCCAAGTGTTCCGGTTGCGGAATGTGCGAGCCTGTATGTCCATACAATGCAATAGCAATGAAAACTATCTCTGAAAGGGTACCGGGTGGACAAAGGGAAAGACAGGTATCTGAAGTAAATGCAGGACTGTGTCAGGGTTGTGGTGCTTGCACTGTTGCTTGTCGTTCGGGAGCAATAAATCTTAAAGGATTTACAAACGAACAAATCTTAGCGGAGGTGGATGCAATATGTCTGTAGAGGCAGTAAAGGATACAGCATGGGAACCGAAAATTGTTGCCTTTACATGTCACTGGTGTGCATATGCCGGTGCCGATTTGGCAGGTTTAAACCGCATGCAGTATCCACCCAATGTGCGTTTAATAAGGGTTCCATGCTCAG
Source organism: Clostridiales bacterium (assembly GCA_020063565.1). Classification (GTDB taxonomy): domain Bacteria; phylum Bacillota; class DSM-16504; order Desulfitibacterales; family JAICDB01; genus JAICDB01. The sequence continues at coordinate 121,866 of JAICDB010000004.1, forward strand.
GTAGAGTTAATCCTCAGTTTGTTTTACGGGCGTTTCAAAGGGGAGCCGATGCAGTATTGGTTGCCGGTTGACATCCCGGTGACTGCCACTATGTTAGTGGCAATTATTTCACCAGGCGCCGTTACCTGGTCATGCAGCGCTTATTGGAATATGTGGGTATTGAACCTGAGCGTTTTCAAGCACGCTGGGTTTCCGGGTCTGAAGCGGCTAAATTTGCTGAAATAGTTACTTCACTTACAGAAGATATTAAGGCTCTGGGGCCGAATAGGAAGTTGAGGGATGACCATGAGTAATGAACTAACAACACAAATGAGAGAACTTGCAAAGAAACTGTTGGAAGAAGAAAAAGTACAAATGGTCATAGGCTGGGAAAAAGGTAGCTTACCTTACCACTCAACCCCTGTTTTTGTTACAAACCCGGAAGATGCCCAGAAATTGATATGGGATGAATACTGTGCAAATAATTTGGCTTCCTATCTCTTGGATTATAGAAACAGTGGAATGAAGATTGCTCTCTTTGTGAAGGGGTGTGACTCCAGGGCAATTGTAAGACTCCTACAGGATCAACAGATAAATAGGGAAAATGTTTATGTAATAGGCATAAATTGCCCGGGTATAAAGGATAATTTTAATCCTGAAAAAGAAATTGCAGAAAGATGCAGGGATTGTACTCACCCTGAACCTGTTTTATATGATGAAATTATAGGTGAAAAACCCGATCGTGCTTCTGATAAGGAACGTTTTGAAGGTATAGAAGAAATAGAAAATATGACCCCTGATGAAAAATATCAGTTCTGGCAAAAGGAATACGACAAGTGTATTCGCTGCTTTGCATGTCGTAATGTTTGCCCGGGTTGCAGCTGCAGAGAATGCATTTTTGATCAGGGACAAAAATGGTTAGAACGACGGGTAGTAAGTTCTGAGAATGCCTTTTATCATTTAACAAGGGCCCTTCACCTTGCTGGAAGATGTATAGAATGCGGGGAATGTGAAAGGGTTTGCCCGATGAATATTCCCATTATGAAACTCAATAAGAAGATTGCCAAGGATATAGACAGCCTGTTTGGGCCCTATGAGGCTGCTGTCAATTTGGAGGAAATGCCTCCTCTCGGTAAATATAAAGAAGAAGATCCTGAAGAATTCATGTAGAGGGAGGTGTCAGAATGAAAATTATTAATGTAGAAAAAATACCAGAGATTATCAAGAAATGGCAAAATGATTGTGAAGTATTTGTCCCTGTAGACAATGAAGGTGCTGTGGATTTTATACCTTGGAGTGAAGGAAGTAAGATAACATTAGAAGGCAATTCTCTTGTTCCACCTAAAAAGTTGTTTTTCCCGCAAACAGAGACTCTATATAAATATGAAACCAAGGGCCAGAGTGCAAATGTCATTGCTTTGGAAGAAAAAACAGCACAACGTATCATTTTTGGTATTAGGCCCTGTGATTTAAAAAGCCTGGAAATGCTGGATGATGTCTTTTTGACCAAGGGGTTTGTGGATCCTTATTACAAGTTAAAAAGGGAAAATACAGCGCTGGTAGCCCTTTTATGTGCTGAAGCTTGTGATACTTGTTTCTGTACATCCATGAATATAGACCCCGGGGCTGCCTCAGGCGCCGATATTGTTGCTTGTAAATCCGGAGAACAGTTAGGGTTACAAGCGCAAACGGAAAAAGGTGAGGAACTTCTGAACAAAGTTTCCCAATTAACAACTGAAGGTGAGATTGATTTTAAAAAGGCCGGTAATTTTAAGTTGCAGGCAGATATAGAGGGCTTAGCTGAAAAGTTAAAAGAACACTTTGAAAGCCCTTACTGGGAAGCTGCTTGCAGGAAGTGTATTGGTTGCGGTACTTGTACGTATCTTTGCCCAACATGTCATTGTTTTGATATCAACAGTAATACAAGGGGAGACCACGGTATAAAAACCAGATGCTGGGATTCCTGTATGTTCTCAGAATATACCCTGATGGCCGGCGGTCATAACCCGAGACCTGGCAAAAAGGAAAGATTTAGGCAGCGTTTCTTGCACAAATTGCAGTATTTCCCTGAAAGATACAATAAGACGGCATGTGTAGGTTGTGGAAGATGCCTGGCTAAATGCCCGGCAATTGTAGATATTACAAGGATTATTACCGAACTAAGGGAGGTGACCGGAATTGGCACAGGAAATGTTGAAAGCGTCAGCTAATCCGCTTTTACCTGTAGTTTGCAAGGTTACTAAAATTGTAGATGAAACCCCTGATGTAAAAACATTTCATGTAACATCTGAAAATGGCAAGCCTTTTACTCCCATGCCTGGACAATTGGGAATGGTTTCTCTGGTTGATGTAGGGGAAGCAATGTTTTCTGTTACTTCCCAGGGAGAAGATCACCTTGAATTTGCAATCAAAAGAGTTGGTATGCTTACAGATGCGTTGCATGAAATGGAACCGGGTCAGGAAATTGCCGTAAGGGGACCTTATGGAAATGGTTTTCCTATAGATATGTGTAAAGGTAAAGACCTCTTATTTATCGGGGGTGGAATAGGACTTGCTCCCTTACGTTCCTTAATTAACTATTGTTTTGAAAATAGAAATGACTTTGGACATATTCAGATAATTTACGGTTCAAGGTCACCGGCTGATTTATGTTTCAAAGACGATATATTTAATAACTGGCCAAAGCAAGAAAATACCAGGGTTGATATAACTGTTGATAAGGGTGATGAGAATTGGACCGGTAATGAAGGATTTGTACCGCAAATTTTAGAAGAGGTTAATCCTTCACCGGAAGGAAAAGTTGCTGTAGTCTGTGGTCCGCCAATAATGATCAAATTTGTTTTACAATCCCTTGCCAAAATGAATTTTACAGATGACCAGATTGTGACAACCTTGGAAATGAGGATGAAATGCGGTATAGGAAAATGTGGAAGGTGTAATATCGGTAGTTGTTACGTTTGTCTTGACGGGCCTGTTTTTACTTTGAAACAGCTAAATAATATGCCAAATGAGTATTAATTTTTAAGCCCCGGAGAATTTTCGGGGCTTAATTAAATACATAGCATCGGATATAAAAATGAAAATTTCATAAAATATTAAAGCTATCACAATATCTATTGTTAAAAAGCGGGTGAAATATAATGTTTGAGTTAATCATATTGATTGTTAGTTTAGGCATAATACTTTTAGGTGCAGAAATTTTTACGAATGGGGTTGAGTGGCTGGGTAAAAAATTACGTCTTTCCGAGGGTGCAGTAGGAAGCATCCTTGCAGCGGTGGGAACGGCCCTGCCTGAAACGATGATACCTGTTATTGCTATTCTTTTTGGAGAAGGTGAGGCAGGACATGACATAGGAATAGGCGCTATTCTAGGTGCTCCCTTTATGCTGAGTACACTGGCATTTTTCATTACAGGTGTTGCGGTTATTATTTTTAAGAAGCAACATCATAACTATCCTAACCTCAATGTTGATCCGCAGGTTATAAAAAGAGATCTTGGCTTTTTCATTTTAGTATATACAATTGCTATACTGGCAGCATTTTTCAGTGTCCATACATATAAAATAATGATAGCGCTTGGACTTGTAATTGCATATGGCATATACGTATTCTTTACTTTAGTCAATGGTCAAACTTTAGGAGAAGAGCATCATATTAACCCCCTGTTTTTCGATAGAAAAAATATCCATAACCCCAGACTAAACAGGGTAATATTACAAACATTATTTGCACTTGCCGTTATAATTGCTGGCGCTAAGATTTTTGTGAATGATATAGAGCAATTATCAGTATTACTGGGGATACCGAGTTTTGTTTTAGCCTTAATAATTGCACCTATCGCAACTGAACTTCCGGAAAAATTTAACAGCATAATTTGGGTTTCTAAGGGAAAAGATACATTAGCATTGGGAAACATTACAGGCGCTATGGTTTTTCAAAGTTCATTAATACCGGCTTTAGGAATAGCGCTTACCCCCTGGATGCTTGACTTTAAAGCAATAATAAGCGCAGTGCTTGCACTTCTATCTGCAACAATAATCTATTTACAACTCCTCCTGCGCAATAGGATGACTCCTTTTGCCCTGCTCTTTGGAGGGGCTATTTATGGTATCTTTGTATTGCTGGTTATAATAGGAGTAATCCGCTAAAAATTTAAAAATATAGAAAGGTGGAATGTAACTTTGAGTTATGAACAAAAAATTAAAGAGTTGGGGTTACAGATTCCGGAACCACCGGAACCTGTTGCTGCATATGTTCCTGCTGTTAAAGTTGGAGACTTTATCTATACTTCAGGGCAAATTCCTTTTGTAAATGGAAAACTAAAATTTAAAGGTAAGGTAGGAGAAGACCTTACGGAACAAGAGGGATATGAAGCCGCAAAGGTTTGTGCGCTTAATTGTCTCAGTGTTATTAAGGGACAAGTAGGTACTTTGGATAATATAGAGAGGATAGTTAAGGTTACAGGCTATGTAAATAGTGGACAGGGTTTTCAAATGCAACCTCAGGTAATTAACGGGGCTTCTGAGTTACTGGGAGAAATATTTGGAGAAAATGGGCAGCATGCAAGGGCTGCTGTTGGAGTAAGTGAGCTTCCTATCGATGCTCCTGTTGAGATAGAGATGATAGTAAAAATTAAATCATAGGAGAATTTATAAATATCCCTGCATTGACAATAGTGCTGCCATATAGTATACTGAAAGTAGTAATAATTACTAATAGGTGAATTTTTATGACTAAAAAGAACACCCGGATGACTAAACAAAAAAGGATAATACTTCAAATATTAAAAAATACAGATTCTCATCCTACAGCTGACTATATTTATCAGGAAGCTAGAAAGGTTTTACCTGATATTAGCCTGGGTACTGTCTACAGAAATTTGCGTGTTTTACGGGAGCAGGGAGAAATACTGGAACTAAGTTATGGTAGTACTTTTAGTCGCTATGATGGTAATCCTTCAAATCATTACCATTTTGTTTGTACAAAATGTGGGAAAGTACAGGATGTTGATATTGTCTTAAAAACCAAACTTGAAGAGGAAGTACGGGAAAAGATGGGTGTTGATGTTGAGGGGCACCGTCTCGAATTTTACGGAGTGTGTAATGATTGTAAAGTCAAAAATTAAGTTGTAACTTAGACTGCTATTGGAACTATTTAATTACCCGTAAAGTAAAGGAAATACTTAATTTAAGTTGGATAAAATCTCTTACTGCTGGAAATTCTAATAGAGAGCGTTTTCTCAATAAATAAGAATGCAGTAAGGGTGGTTCGGGATGGAAAATGTTATTGAAATTTCAACTTGCCAAAGATGTGGCAAGCCATATCGTAAAAAAAAATTGCATAAAGTACAGGAATTTTGGTCAACAAGATCACTATGTAAAGATTGTTATATAAAATTTCAAAGATCCCAATGGGGATACTGGTAAAGCTTCCTTGTCTACTAAGGAAGCTTTATTTTTATCTAATTTATTTCATTATACCCCTTGTACAGCGGCTCTTGTTCTAAATATGGATGTTGTCCCCTTGGGATATAAGAAGTATGCAAATATTTTTTAGATATGGCCGAAAGAGGTTCTCCCAAAAACTCCTCATAGATTTGTTTTATTCTAGGGTTTTCATGGGAACGCCTTATTTTTTTACCCCTTTCAATATTGAATAAGGCATCTGCACGATTATGTCGGTAATCTAATGAAATATACTTATGGTCTCTGCTGCCTAAAATAGGTTGACCACCCCCGCCTACACAACCACCGGGGCAGGCCATCACTTCCATATAATCAATTTTTTGCTCACCATTTTTAAATCTTTCTAAAGCTTTTTTAGCGTTTCCTGTACCATGGGCAATTGCTATCCTAAGTGTTTTATCCGCTAATGTTACTTTACCAAATTTCAAACCACTTTCCACATGATTATCTTCATAACCTGGAACAGGCATTTCTTCTCCTGTCAGTAATTTATGGGCAGTACGGAGTACAGCTTCAAAAAGCCCGCCAGTAGCGCCGAAGATCATTCCTGCTCCACTATATTGATCAAAAGGTTCATCGTATTCTTCGTCCGGTAAATTGGGAAAATCAAGTCCTACCTCTCTAATCATACGGGATAATTCCCTTGTCGTTAAGATATAATCAACATTCCTATAACCATCTGATTCCATTTCAGGGCGGGCTGCTTCATATTTTTTAGCTGTACAGGGCATAATTCCCACATTTACGATTTTTCCCGGGTCGATTCCGTATTTTTTGGCATACCATGTTTTGGATAAAGCACCGCACATTTCGTGTGGTGATTTTGTGGTTGATAAATGAGGCAAAAATTCAGGGTAAAAATGTTCGGCAAATTTTACCCAGCCCGGGCAGCAGGATGAAAGTAATGGTAATTTTTCAGGAAAATGTAATAACCTTTCAATTAATTCACTTGTTTCTTCCATAATAGTTAAATCAGCAGTTACATCGGTAGCAAATACTCTATCAAAACCTATTCTTTTGAGGGCTGCGACAAGCTTACCGGCTACAAAAGAACCTATGGGCATGCCGAATGGTTCCCCCATTGTTACTTGTATGGAAGGAGCTGTTTGTACAACTACATGCTTATCCGGGTCGGAGATTGCATTCCATACCTCCTGGATATGCTCTTTTTCTGTTAATGAGGCGGTGGGACAGGCTATTACACATTGTCCGCACGTAATACAGGTAACCTCGTTTAAATCCTTTTTAAAGGCTGGTGAAATAAGAGTATTTAAACCTCGGTTAAGAGGTGAATATACATAGCACTCTTGAATTTTATTACAAATCGCCATACAGCGCCTGCAATTAATGCACTTGTTATAATCCCTTTCAATAGCCGGATTATTGTCATAAAACATGTCATCCTTTCTTTCTCCCGTAAAAGGAATATTTCTGATCCCTAAATTATCAGCTACATTTTGCAGTTCGCAATTTAAGTTCCTTTTACAAGTAGTACATTCCCTGTGATGTTCGGACAATAGTAATTTTACAGCTGTTTTTCTTGCCCTGCGAACCCTTGCCGTATTGGTTCTGATATTTAATCCTTCTCTCACCGGATAGACACAAGCTGCTTGAAGGGTACGAGAACCTTCTATTTCAACGACACAAACTCTACAAGTACCAACCTCATTGATATCCTTTAAATAACAAAGATTGGGTATTTCAATATTTACCATTTGTGCAGCTTCTAAGACACATATACCTTTGGGAACCTTATAATCCCTTCCATCTATAGTTATAGTAATCTTTTCTTCAACAATTTTATGTTCTTCCTGCTCTCTAATGTTTTCCAAGATTTTTCACCACCTTTATCTCTTATAAATTGCATCTACCGGGCATTTGGGAATGCAAGCGCCACATTTAATGCAAACGTCTTGATGAATATGGAAAGGAGGTTTTTTATTTTCACCTGTAATTGCATTTACGGGACACACGCGTGCACAGATTCCACATGCAACGCATTTTTCATCAGAAATAACTACTTGCAGTAATCCGTTACAAACACCGGCGGGGCACCTTTTTTCCTTAATATGGGCAATGTATTCGTCGCGAAAATATTTCAATGTACTTAAAATCGGGTTAGGTGCGGTTTGACCCAAGCCGCATAATGATGCATCCTTGATATCGTGACATAGTTTTTCCAAAGTTTCTAAATCTTCCATTTCGCCATTACCGTTGCTAATGTTTTTTAAGATTTCCAAGAGACGTTTTGTACCTACTCTGCAAGGAGTACATTTACCGCATGATTCATCCTGGGCAAAATCCAAATAAAAACGACAGATATCTATCATGCAGTCTGACTGGTCCATTACAATCATGCCACCTGACCCCATCATTGAACCAATATCTGTTAGAGATTTAAAATCTATTTCTGTATCTATTAGATCAGCTGGAATACATCCTCCCGATGGCCCTCCAGTTTGAATTGCTTTTAATTCATTTCCATCACTAATACCCCCGCCGATTTCGTAGATGATCGTTCTTAATGTAGTGCCCATCGGTACTTCAATCAATCCCGTATTAGTAATTTGTCCGGCCAGAGCAAATACTTTGGTACCTTTGCTGTCGTCGGTACCTATACTGGAATACCATTCCGGTCCTTTGCGCAATATAATGGGGATATTGGCAAAGGTTTCAACATTATTATTAAGAGTAGGTTGTTCCCAAAGTCCTGCTTCTGCCGGGTACGGCGGTCGCGGGTTTGGTTCACCTCTAAATCCCATAACAGATTTAATAAGCGCCGTCTCTTCCCCGCAGACAAAGGCACCTGCACCAAGTCTTATATCAAGATCAAAGTTGAATGCTGAATCTAAAATATTATTGCCTAATAGTCCTGCTTTTTTAGCTTGATCTATTGCAATTTCCAAACGTTCAACAGCAATAGGATATTCGGCTCTGACGTATATATAGCCTTGATGAGCGTTTATACAGTAACCTGCTATAATCATTGCCTCTATAACACTGTGAGGATCGCCTTCTAAAATGGACCGATCCATAAATGCTCCGGGGTCGCCCTCATCAGCGTTACAAAGCACGAATTTTTTGTCGCCTTCATAAGAAGCAGCTATTTCCCATTTTTTACCTGTTGGGAAGCCGCCGCCACCACGTCCCCGTAATCCAGATTTTTTGATTGTTTCAATTATATCTTTGGGCGCTATTTTTTTAGTTAAAATTTCAGCTAAGGCCTGATAGCCGTCCATGGCTATGTATTCGTTAATATCTTCAGGGTTGATGACCCCACAATTTCGAAGGGCTATACGGTTTTGACCGTGGAAAAAATCCACATCATTCATAGTTTTTTGAAGTTCATTTGTTTTTAAGGACTTATAGAGCAGTTTTTCAACTACCTGGCCTTTTTCAATATGCTGGTCAATAATTTCATCTACATTTTCAAGCTTTACTTTAGTATAAAAGGTCTTATCAGGATGAACTACTATGATAGGACCTAGTTTACAAAAGCCAAAACATCCTGTTTTAAAAAATTTGACCTTGTCTGTTAGCTTTCTTTTTCGTGTTTCTTCTTCAAATTTTTTACGTACTTTATGGCTCTGTGAGGAAGTACAACCGGTACCGGCGCATATTAAAATGTGATATTTATTTATTTCCTTTTCAACGTTTGTATCCTTTATGCGTAAGCTAATTGTTTCATATGTTTTATCGCGTAATTGTTGTAAATCTTCCTTTGTTCTTAAAGGTTGCAAATTCAAGATTTCACCTCCTATTCATTTTCATTTGTTACCTGAGCTTTTTTATGGGTTTTAATATATTGATAAAGAATTGGAGGAATATCTGCAGGCGTAAGCCTTCCATAAACTTCATCATTAATGGTCATCACGGGCGCTAAGCCGCATGCACCGATACATCTGGTTGATTTAAGAGTAAATAATCTATCCATAGTAGTTTCCTCTTCTTCAATTTGCAGTTCATCCTTGACCGCATCAAGAATTTCCGGTGCGCCTTTTACATAGCAGGCAGTTCCCATACAGACGCCTATGACGTATTTTCCCTGTGGCTCTTCATTAAAAAGAGAGTAAAAAGTAACTACTCCATTAACTGTAGAGATCGGAATATTGAGCTGCTCGGAAATGTAAGCCTGGACTTTTACTGGTAAGTAGCCGAATACTTCCTGAGATTTTTGAAGGATGCGGATAAGCATCCCTTCCTGGTTTTTATATCTTTCAATAATTTCATCTAATTTTCTAAAGTTTTCTTGTTCATTCTTTTCAATTCGAATTCCCATATTTTCATCTCACTTTTTAACTTAAAATAAATTATTATTATTATTTTTTTAAAGCTGATGTATTATTCGTTTCATTGAACCAGAATTTTAATATTGACAAGCTTTTTAATGTGTAATAAGCTTTATACGTGGGTTTTGCTACATTGATAGGAGGCGATTAGATGGTACTCAGATCTATTAGAAAACGCAAAAGGGCACAAAAGGTACCTATGATAATACTTGTGGTAACACTGGCAGTTGGTCTTGTTGGTTCCTTTGCTCTCTGGTCTGTTCCACAAATAACAAAGGGAGCAAATAGTAGCAATCTTAGTCCGGAAGAGCTTTTAAAGTCGCTTAACAAGGAAATAGCTAAATATGAAAAGGAATTGGAAAAAAATCCTCAAGACATAGAAACAATTCTGGCGCTAAGCAAAGCAAAAGCTCAACTTGCATCCATCTATACTTCACAGGGCAAAACAGATGAAGCAAAAGCAGAATATGAAAAGGTTGTCCAACTTTACCAACAGGTTTTGGATAAAGAGCCTGAAAATCTTGAGGCATTGCATGGTTTGGCAAATGCTGCAACCTTTACTGAAAAGCCTGAAATAGCTAAAGAGGCTACACAAAAAGCATTAGAGATTCAAGCGGCAAGTAAGCTAAAAATAATTGAAAATATTGAGACACAGTTAGAAAAAGATCCCAGTAATGTTGAAAATATTACAAAACTGGCTGATGCAAGGTTCCAGCTTGCATACCTCTATTTACAGTATAATGAAACTGAAAAGGCTAACTCTGAGTTTGAAAAATCCACTGAGCTTTACCAGCAAGTAGTGGAAAAAACACCGGATGATGCAGATGCCGTTTATAGACTGGCGTTGGCTGCCTTTCAAGCAGGTAAGATGGATTTAGCGCAAGAAAACTTTGAAAAGGCTGTAGAAACTGACCCTGAAAATCCGGGCAAAATTACAAATTACGGTGTATTTTTGATGAGTTCGTCCGGGGATTTTGAGGGTGCCATTGAACAGTTTAAAAAAGCATTAGAGCTAAATCCTAATGAGAATCTAAAAACTACAATTCAAACCTATATTGCATTGGCAGAAGCTCAATTAAACTCCAATAACGATTCTCAAAAAAACGAAGCTGAAAATGAGAAAGAAGAATAGCTATATTTTAAAACCGCATCCCTAAAGATGCGGTTTTTTGGTACACTATTAATATAAAGCAATGAGAATAGTATTTAGGAGGCGGAAAAATGGCTAACAATATTTCATCTTTGGAAAGATATCGCAGGCAGGTTATTATACCTGAAGTTGGTAAAGCCGGGCAGCAAAAGCTTTTAGATGCGAAAGTTTTGGTCGTAGGAGCGGGGGGACTGGGTTCACCTGTCCTCTATTACCTGGCGGCAGCTGGAATAGGCACATTGGGGATAGTTGACAGTGATAGCGTAGATATAACAAACTTGCAAAGGCAGATCTTACATAGAACAGATGATTTAGGAAGGGAAAAAGTAGTTTCAGCAAAAGAAAAACTGAATTCTTTAAATCCTGATGTTAAAATTATAACGTATAATTTACGGTTGGATAGATATAATGCAAAAGAAATAATTGGAGAATATGATATTATAGTTACTGCAGTGGATAATTTCCAAACCAGGTACATTCTTAATGATGCTTGTATAGAATTAAATAAACCACTGGTTGAAGGTGGAATTCGTGGGTTTGATGGTACACTTATTACTATAATACCTGGAAAGGGACCGTGCTACCGCTGCATTTTCCCTCATAACGTTGATCTTGAGAAGGGGGAACTGGGCGTGATGGGCGCAGCTCCCGGAATTATCGGTTCCCTGCAGGCACTTGAAGTTATCAAGTTAGTATTGGGAATTGGAAAACCCCTCAGTGGCAGAATGCTATTTTTTGATGGTTTGGAAGGAAATTTTTCCGAGATAGAAATCAGCAGAAATGAAGAGTGTCCCGTTTGCGGTAAAAAAGATAAGGGAGAGTAATTGCTTTGGCAAAGGAAATAATTTTGGAGTTAGCTAAAAGCATTCCCACAGAATGGGGTATTATATTACTGGGAGCAGTTCCGGTAACTGAACTTAGAGCAGCTATTCCGGTAGCCATAGCTTTAGGAGTAGAACCATGGAAAGCATTTTACCTTTCCTGGTTAGGAAATTTTCTGCCGGTACTTCCTTTACTTTATCTATTAGGGCCTGTAATTACTGTTTTAAAAAGAATACCTTTTTTTAAAAGGATTATTGAAGCCATACTTAAAAGGACATGTAAAAAAAGTACAAAAATTGAAAGGTATGGCGCTGTTGGATTGGCTCTTTTTGTTGGTATTCCTGCACCTGGTACCGGTGTCTGGACAGGAAGCTTGCTGGCTTATTTGTTTGGCATCAGACCGCTTTATGCAGTTCCTGCCATGATGGTGGGGATTTCAATTGCAGGATTGCTGATAACCCTTGCAACACTGGGGGTTTTGGAGCTTGCAAATTTTTTCTCTACCAAAGTTGCAGGAATTATACTTTTGGCTCTGATTATAGTGATAATTTTAAAGAAAAAAACGCATACTAGGAGTAAAAGATCTTGACAGGGAGCGCCAGAAATGATAAGAAAAAGTTCCGGAGGATTTAATAGAAGAAAAAATAATATTTCTCCAGTAACAGGTTTTAATCGTTATAAAACGGAATATGCTAGCAAACTGACTACTGACCTAAAAAAAATTAATTATCCGGAATTTCACCTTCAAACACCAGTGGAAGATACAGGCACAAGAGAAAATGATTTAATATAAAGTATGCTACCAATTAATCCTATGGTAGCAAGACAAAGGTCCCATATGGAATATTTTTATAGGAAAACAGTCCTGTTTTTGGGCTGTTTTTTTATTTTTTTCAAAAAGCTACCACTTTTTAGCAGGAATTTAAAATTTCAATATAGAAATAGTGGAGTCAAGTGGGTGAAAGTGGTGGAATTTACCCACATTGTGGGGTGAATGTTTATGTTCATGGGGGAATATTCTCATACAATTGATAGCAAAGGCCGCTTAATAATGCCTGCTAAATTTAGAGAAGGTCTTGGAGAGAAATTTGTAATGACCAAGGGACTGGATAATTGTCTCTTTGTTTACCCCATGGAAGAATGGAAAATACTCGAAGAAAAGCTAAAAAGACTACCCATTACAAAGGCTGATGCAAGAGCATTTGTAAGATTTTTCTTTTCCGGTGCAACGGAATGTGAATTTGATAAACAGGGAAGAATATTAATTCCACAAAACTTAAGGGAACATGCTGGTTTGGAAAAGGAAACAGTAATAACAGGAGTTGCATCTAGAATTGAAATTTGGAGCAGCGAAAATTGGAGAAAATATAGTCAAAAAGCAGAAATTGATTACGAAAATATTGCAGAAAAACTTGAAGATCTGGATATAAGTTTATAAAATTGAGTGTTCAAAAAGGAGCACGAGAGACACGAGAAGTTCAAGGCGGCGAAGGCTTCGAGCAGCGGAGCGTAGTAAGAACCTACGTGAGCAGCGCAGAAGACGAGGCAACGCAGAAATTCGAAGTGGATTTCGCGCGGACTTTTTGAACATCCTCTTAAAGGAGTGTTTGGAGTTGGATTTTCATCATATCCCTGTTTTGCCGGAAGAGGTTATAGAAAATCTTAATTTAAAACCTGGACAAGTAGTAGTGGATTGTACAGTGGGAGGTGCAGGGCACAGCCTGGAAATTATCCGGAGAATAACTCCCGGAGGTACCCTGGTGGCAATAGACAGGGATGAAGAGGCGCTAGCAGCTGCTAAGGTTAAGTTAGCAGAATATCTGGAAAATATTATTTTTATAAATGATAATTTTAAAAATATCTCAAAAATATTGGAAAACACTGGAATAAAATCTATTGAAGGAGTTTTAATAGATTTAGGGGTTTCTTCCCACCAACTGGACAAACCTTACCGTGGTTTCAGTTATATGCATGATGCCCCTTTGGATATGAGAATGGATAGAAAGCAAAGATTTACTGCGGAACAGTTAGTAAATGAGTTTTCGGAAGATGAACTAGCCAGGTTAATTTGGGAATATGGCGAAGAAAGGTGGGCAAAGAGAATAGCTCAAAAAATAGTAAGTGCCAGGAAAAAGGAAACCATCAAGACTACGGCACAATTAGTAGAAATTATAAAATCTGCCATACCCTCCGGAGCGCGTAAAAATGGACCCCATCCTGCAAAAAGGACATTTCAAGCACTGAGAATAGCGGTAAATGAAGAATTAACTGATCTGGATAAAGCTATTAAAGATGCTGTTCACTGTCTTGCACAGGGCGGCAGGATAGCCATAATTTCCTTTCACTCCCTGGAAGACAGGATAATAAAAAATACTTTTAAATTACTGGCTGCAAAATGTGTTTGCCCGCCAGAATTACCGGTCTGCCAGTGTAACCATAAAAAAGAGTTAAAAATTATAACTAGAAAACCTATTACCGCTTCAAATGAAGAGTTACAAAAAAATCCAAGGGCTAGAAGTGCAAAGTTACGGATTGCTGAAAAAGTATAGATTATTTAAAACCTAGCCATACCTTGTTCTAAATAAGGAAGGGGTTGAATAATTTGTTAGTGGCACAAAAAAAACGAACTCCTTATAATTATCTTAATGACAGAGAAGTGATTACTTCTACTACAGCTAAGAAAAGTAATAAAGTCAGGGTAAGAAAGCTTAAGATTATCTGCTCTGTTTTGGTGCTTTTTGTTATGGGCCTCTGTTTTACAGCAGGGACTGCGGTTCAGGCAATAAAAATCAATAAGATTAATGAATTGAAAAAGGAAATAGAGGAATTAAAATTGGCCAATGAAAGACTACTTTTGGAAAAGGCACAGCTGCAATCGCTGGATAGAATTGAAAAAATAGCCACTACTCAATTAGGTATGCAGAAACCAAAGGTGGAAAATCTTAAAATGCTTTCGGGGGATCAGGCTGAAAAAATACAAGAAATACTTTTTACAGATAAAGAGATGGTAAATGAAAAAGAAGTTAAGAAAAATGAGTCTCAAAAAGATAAGTTCTCCGAATTACAACCTTATGTAGCCGCTATTTCAAGCCTGATATCCAGCTGGTTGATTACAGAGTAAGTTGTATGTTCTTTTTTTGAACGGGGTGAAAAATAGTGGTAAATTCCAATGTTTTTTTGAGGAAACGCATTACTAAGGTTTTCTTGCTGTTTGCTGCAATTTTTTTCTTTTTTATAATGCGGATTGGCTGGATCCAACTTGTAAAGGGCGATGAACTACAAGAAAAAGCTTATGAAAACAGGCACAGGAGGGTGAAAGTAGAAGCAAAAAGAGGTACAATTTATGATAGAAATATGACGGAATTGGCAATCAGCATTAGCGCTGATTATGTATATGCTATTCCGCCTGAAATAAGAAGATCGGGTAAAGCCAGGGAAATAGCAGAGAAAGTGGCAGATGTTTTAGAATTACCTGTTGATAAGGTTTATTCTAAAATAACAAAAAAAGGCAGCTGGTTTGAATACATAAAAAGAAAGGTTGATTTTGAAAAATCGGCAAAAATTAAAGAATTGGATTTACCGGGGATTTCTGTGGCAGAAGAAAGCCAGAGGTTTTACCCTCATGATACGCTTGCTGCCCATGTCTTGGGATTCGCAGGTATAGATAATCAGGGACTTGAAGGGCTGGAAGTGATGTATGATGAAACCCTGAAAGGTCGAGACGGCGCTATCATGTTGGAATTTGACGGACAGGGTAAGCCCCTTCCAAATGCAGTACATGAGTATGTGCCGCCGGAGGATGGTAAGAGTATTGTACTGACAATAGATGAAACTATTCAATACATTGCCGAAAGAGAACTTGATGCTTTGATGAACAGTCCTACCAATCCGGAAAGTGCTACAATTATTATCATGGAGCCCCAAACCGGAAGAATTAGAGCGCTTGCCAGTCGCCCAACTTACAATCCCAATCATTTTGCAGATTACTCTCCAAAGGTGTGGCGGAATATAGCCGTATCCAATGTTTATGAACCGGGCTCAACCTTTAAAGTAGTAACTGCTTCTTCTGCACTTGAAGAAAATGTTATTGGTGAAAATGAAAAGTTTTATGATCCTGGCTATATAAAAGTAGGTCCTGAGAGGATTAAATGCTGGCGTTCTTACCGACCTCACGGAAGTCAGACTTTTGCTGAAGCAGTTCAAAATTCGTGTAACCCTGTATTTGTTACACTTGGGCTTAGAATTGAGGAGAAAAAAAAGGGACTTTTCTATGATTATATTAAAAGTTTTGGATTTGGGAAAAAGACAGGGATAGACCTTCCGGGGGAAGCTAAAGGAATTCTGATACCTCGAGAGCAATTAAAGGATATAAACGTAGCAACTATTTCAATAGGCCAGGGGATTGCAGTTACTCCTATCCAGCTTATCACTGCCATGGCCGCGGTGGCTAATGGAGGTACCTTAATGAAACCCCAGCTTGTTGAAAAAATAATAGATAAAGAAGGTAATTTGGTAAAAGAAATAAAACCCGAACCTATCAAACAGGTTATATCGGAAGAAACTTCTAAAGAATTAAGGGCAATTTTAGAAAGGGTTGTAAGTAAAGGTACGGGAAGAAATGCATATATTGAGGGCTACAGGGTAGGAGGAAAAACAGGAACTGCTCAAAAGCCCGGAAAAGGTGGCTATCAAAAGGGAAAATATGTAGCCTCCTTTCTTGGGCTTGCACCGGTGGATAATCCCAGGCTTGTGGGACTAGTAATTGTGGATGAACCTAAAGGATATCCGTACTATGGTGGTACAGTAGCTGCACCTGTTTTTAAAAAGGTTATGGAGGATGCGTTACAATACCTTGGTGTACCACCTCAATATAATGAAGAAGAGAAGAAGGAAAGAGATGCTGAAAGAGTGGAGGTTCCTGATTTGCGCGGCCTTACAAGGGAAAAAGCGGAAAATGCTCTTAGAAGTCTCAGTTTAAAAGCTCAACTAATGGGTAATGGCGATTATGTTATTGAACAGACTCCGAAAGCTTCAGCAGACGTCAAAAAAGGATCAGGAGTTATCCTCTATTTAGGTAGCGGTAATAACAAAAATGAAACAGTGAAGGTCCCCGATGTCACTGGAAAAAGAATTACAGCTGCAGCAAAACTATTAGAAGCTATGGGGCTTAAACTGGTTCCCCAGGGCAGCGGTCGCGCCGTTAGACAAAGCCCTATTCCTTATGAAAAAGTTCCTGTTGGCTCAGAGGTTAAGGTAATATTTACTGAAGAAGAAATTATCGAGACACTGGGTCCGTAAATGGATAATATATTAAAATAGGGTCAATAATATCAGAAAGGAATAATTTAACATTACCGGGAAAGAGGAGATTAGATGTTTTTGGAAGAATTAATAAAGGATGCAAACCCTATAGAGATTTGTGGTGATACGAAAAAGGATATAAAGGGAATAAAATATGACAGTAGAAATGTTACAGCAGGAGATCTCTTTGTATGTGTTACCGGTTTTAAAACCGACGGGCATCTCTATGTTCATTCTGCTGTAAAAAATGGGGCTATAGCTATTTTAGCGGAAAAAGACCTTGAGGTGCCCCAAAATGTGACATTAATAAAAGTGGCAGATACACGGGTGGCCATGGCCGATTTGGCTGCCCGTTTTTATGGTAATCCATCGAGTAAACTTAAGCTTATCGGTGTAACAGGCACGAATGGTAAAACCACTACTACCCATTTAATAAAAAAAATACTGGAGGAAGCCGGTTATACTGTTGGCCTTTTAGGAACTATTTCTAATATGATAGGAAACGAGGTGCTACCTGCAGAAAGAACTACTCCTGAAGCACCTGATTTACAGTTTTTGTTGCACAAGATGGTAAATAAAGGCGCCCACTATGCTGTAATGGAGGTTAGCTCCCATGCCTTACAACTTTACAGGGTTAGGGGATGTAAATTCAGGTCTGCAGTATTTACAAATATTTCGCAGGATCATTTAGACTTCCATGAAAGTATGGAAGAATACGTCGATGAAAAAAAGAAATTATTTGCAATGCTTTCCTCTTCTTCAGAAAACTATGGGTTAGTAAATAACGATGATTTGTACCACCAGCATTTTGAGGAGGCAAGCAAGGTGCCGGTTTTTAAATATGCAGTGGATGGTAGCGGCGATTTTAAAGCACAAGAAGTGGATGTTAAACCACAAGGTGTATCATATACAGCTTTTTACCCGGGAGGAAAAATTTCTCTAAATCTTAAATTAACCGGGCTTTTCAGTGTTTATAATTCTCTAGCTGCTTTTGCCGTTGGTTTCAAGGAAGGAATTGCACCGGAAATTATTAAAAAAGCACTGGAGAATATTACAGGGGTTCCCGGGCGTTTTGAAAAGGTAGAATGCAATCAAGATTTTACTGTAATTGTAGATTATGCACATACACCTGATAGCTTGAAGAATGTATTAGAAACAGCTAAAGATTTTGCTAAAAGGAGAATCATTACAGTATTTGGTTGCGGTGGCGATAGGGACAGGACAAAACGCCCCCTAATGGGTGAGGCAGCTGCTCTAAATAGCGATATTTGTGTCGTTACATCTGATAATCCTCGGAGTGAAGATCCTGAGGCAATTATAGAAGACATTATTCCAGGTGTTAAAAAACACACTAACAGCTTTAAAATTGAAGTGGATAGAAAAAAAGCAATAAAATTAGCTTTAGAGATGGCACAAAAAAATGATATAGTAATTATTGCTGGTAAAGGACATGAAACTTATCAAGAAATTAATGGAAAAAAATTGCCTTTTGATGATAAGGAAGTTGTGAAAAGTATTCTTTCCGAGCGGTGAGATTATGAAAAAAAAGATTTCTGATATTGTAAAAATCACAAATGGAGAACTGGTTTCAGGTAATAAGGATAAACTTGTTACAGGTATTACTACAGATAGTAGAAAGGTTGAAAGTGGAGACCTCTTTGTGGCGCTTACAGGAGAAAAATTTGACGGGCATAATTTTGTAAACACTGCTTTAGAAAAAGGCGCCGGTGCAGCAGTAATTGAGAAAGAACACAAGGAAAAATTTAAAATGTTAAATTACCCTGTCATTGCAGTAGAAAACACATTACAAGCTTTAGGCGCCATTGCTCATAGTCACAGAAAACAGTTCCGCATACCTGTGGTTGCTATAACCGGAAGTAACGGTAAGACAACCACTAAAGACATGGTATCCTCTGTACTTCAGCAAAAGTTTAATATTATAAAGACTGAAGGTAATTACAATAATGAGATTGGCTTACCTCTAACTCTATTAAAAATAGCTGAAGATACTCAAGCTGCCGTTGTAGAAATGGCCATGAGGGGATTGGGGCAAATAAAATATCTCTGCGAAATAGCTTCTCCTGATGTAGGTATTATTACAAACATAGGGCCTGTTCACTATGAATTACTGGGTTCAATGGAAAACATAGCTAAAGCAAAAGGAGAGCTAATTGAGGGTTTACCAGATAATGGTCTGGCCATAGTTAATGGAGAGGATACCTGGTGCAGGCGGATAGCTTCTAGTTTTTCAGGAAGAATAATTACTTATGGCTTTAGCAAGGAAAGCGCCATCCGGGCAGAAAAAATTAAACTAGAAAATTTCAGTACAAGCTTTGAGTTACATTTTAAAGAAGAAAAAGTAAACATACACCTACCTCTGCCTGGAGAGCATAATGTTTTAAATTCATTGGCAGCTGCAGCAGTAGGTATTTATTTTGGGCTCAGCTTACAGGAGATAGCTCAAGGGTTAAATTCAGTAAAAATTTCTTCCATGAGATTGGAAGTTACTGAAGGGCCTAGAAAGAGTATTATCATTAACGATTCATATAATGCCAATCCTGTTTCTGTAAAAGCATCTCTTAATGTCTTAAGTAATATGAGTAACGGTCGAAAAATTGCTGTTTTTGGAGATATGTTGGAACTAGGTCAACTAGCTGTAGAGGGACATCGAGAAGTAGGAAAGACAGTATCACAATACAAACTTGATTATCTGATAACTGTAGGTAATTTGGCTCAAGAAATTGCCAGGGAAGCTATTCGTACCGGCATGCCGCAGGAAAGGGTATATCAATTTGACGAAACAGAGGCTGCTGCAAAAATACTATCAAAAATACTAATAAAAGATGATATAGTTTTGATCAAGGGATCGCGCTCCATGAAAATGGAAGAAATACTCCTGAGATTGAGCTAAGAAAAGGGTGAGGAAACTGTGAACTTATTTTTTTCTTTTATTGTTTCCTGTGTAGTAACATTGCTATTAGGGCCAATTTTAATTCCTTTTTTGCGGCGGCTGAAATTTGGGCAAACCGTCAGAAATGATGGGCCTAGAACACATTTTTCGAAAACCGGTACGCCTACCATGGGTGGGCTGATGTTTATATTTTCTACAGTTTTAACTACTTTGTTTTTCGCCCCGCATTCTCTTAATATACTTACTGTACTTGCTATGATGATATCCTTTGGAGCAATAGGTTTTGCAGATGATTACATCAAGATAGTTCTCAAACGTTCCTTGGGATTGAGGGCGCGCTCTAAATTGAGCCTGCAGATTCTAATGAGCGTTATACTAGCTGTAGTTGCGGTAGTATTTTTGGACCGGGGTACTGCAATAATAATTCCTTTATTGGGAACTAAAGTATATTTGCACTGGCTTTATATTCCCTTTAGTATAGTGGTAGTTGTAGGGACTACAAATGCCGTAAATTTAACAGATGGGTTAGATGGACTTGCTGCAGGAATAACCTTCTTTCTTGCTTTAGTATATATCTTTATTACAAATTTAAGCAATATGCCCGCCCTGGGGATTTTCTCATGTGCGTTAGCAGGCGGATTGGCAGGATTTCTTTTTTATAATTACCACCCTGCAAGTATTTTTATGGGAGATACCGGCTCACTTGCATTGGGAGCTGCTCTGGCTACACTTGCAATACTTACCCGAACAGAGCTGCTGTTAGTAATAATTGGAGGAGTATATGTAATTGAAACTCTCTCAGTAATTATGCAGGTAATTTCCTTTAAATTAACGGGTAAGAGAATATTTCGAATGAGTCCTATTCACCATCATTTTGAATTAAAAGGTTGGAAGGAAAAAGAGGTTGTACTGGTCTTCTGGATAATTGCTTTTATTTTTGCTATCTCCGGACTTGGGATCTTTCTGATTTCTTAAGCTTCTTTTTATTTTATTAATATTCTTCAGGTCTTATTAATATTATAAAGGTGGTTCGACTTATGAACTGGAGAGATAAAAAGGTTTTAGTAATAGGAATGGCGCGCAGTGGTGTCGCAGTAGCTGAAGTACTTGCAGCTAAAGGGAGTCAAGTTACTATCTGCGATAAAAAAGATGAAAGAGAACTGAAGGACTTAATTACAAAAATGTCAGGAAAAGGTATAAATGTAATTGCAGGAAAATATCCTGAAGTAACAGGCGAAAAATTTAATCTTGTTATTCCAAGTCCCGGAGTACCACTGGATATTCCTCCCATTCAACAAGCCTATGGGGATAAAAGTATTTACGTTTGGAGTGAAATCGAACTAGCTTATCGGATGTCACAAGGCGAAATAGTGGCAGTTACAGGAACAAACGGCAAAACTACCACTACCTCGCTAATAGGTCAAATGTTTTCTGATGCCGGAATGCCTACAATAGTTGCCGGTAACATAGGTAAACCTTTGGTGCGGGAAATTCAAAATTCTACCCCCGAACATCGAATAATTGTTGAAGTCAGTAGCTTTCAACTGGAAACAATACATAATTTCAGGCCCAAGGTTGCTGTGTTCTTAAACTTAACACCCGATCATCTTGACCGGCATAAGACCTTTAACAAGTACAAAAGGTGTAAAATGAATATTTTTAAAAACCAAGAGAAAGATGATTGGGCCGTCCTTAACTATGATGACCTACAAGTAAGGGAAATGAAAAAAGAGATTAATTCCAAAGCAATGTATTTTAGTCAGAAGGAAGAACCTTCTCCAGGTGTTTACATTAAAGATGATCAAGTTATTGTGGACTGGGGAACTAAAAAAGACATAATTTGCCCTGTTGAACATATTAAATTAAGGGGAAGCCATAACCTGGAAAATTGTTTGGCTGCCATAGCTGCCGGGGTAGTCTTAAATCTTCCCAAAGAGTCAGTAGCCCATACATTGCATACCTTTGCAGGTGTTGAGCATCGTTTAGAGTATGTAAGAGAAATCAATGGTGTAACCTTTGTAAATGATTCTAAAGGTACAAATCCGGAAGCGTCCTTAAAAGCGCTAGAAGCTTATAGTGATAAACCCATAATACTTTTGGCAGGCGGAATGGATAAAGGGAGTGACTTTTCACTTTTTGCAGAGGCAATACAAAAAGGTGTTAAAAATCTGATTTTGTTGGGTGAGACTGCTCCTAAAATAGCTGTTGCTGTAGAGAAGATAGGTTTTAAAGACTATTATTATGTAAAAACTTTAAAAGAAGCAGTACATAAAGCATGGGAGTTGGCTTGCCCAGGAGATGTTATATTGCTTTCACCGGCTTGCGCCAGCTGGGATATGTTTAAAAGCTATGAGGAAAGGGGCGAGTTGTTTAAAGCAGTTGTGAACTCTTTAGGGGGGTAGTTCATGGCAAGCAAGAAATCTTCTACTGATTTTATTTTCTTTTTTTTAGTTATTGTACTTTTAAGTATAGGAGTTATTATGGTTTTTAGTTCCAGCGCCTATACTGCTGCCAGGGATTTGGGAGATCCCTACTATTACGTCAGAAGGCAGCTTATTTGGGCTACACTGGGGCTAATTGGAATGTTTATAGCTTCAAAGGTTGACTTACAATGGCTGAAAAGCATGTCAAATATCATACTGCTAGGTTCGTTAATTTTACTGGTACTTGTTTTAATAATTGGTTCTACCAGAGGAGGTGCCAGTCGCTGGATCGGAATAGGCTCCCTTTCTTTCCAGCCTTCTGAAGTTATTAAATTAGCAATGGTAATATATATGGCAAAAAGTTTGAGTGTAAACAGTTATAAGTTAAAAAGTTTTACAAAGGGATTGTTTCCGTATTTAGCTTTAATTGGTTTGGTATGTTTACTCATTTTAGCTCAACCTGATCTGGGAACGGCTGTTGCTGTAGCCGGCACATCATATCTCTTATTGGCAGTTGCAGGTGCCAGGGGAAGCCACCTTTTTGTATTGGCTTTAAGCGGTGTGGGTGCAGTGATTGCTGCAATTCTTTTGGAACCTTATCGGTTAAGAAGATTTACAGCCTTTTTAGATCCCTATGCAGACCCAATCGGAGCAGGCTTTCAAACTATCCAATCGCTGTTGGCATTGGGCTCGGGAGGACTTTTCGGGGTTGGTTTAGCAAGGGGAGTGCAAAAATGTTATTATATCCCCGAAAGACATACTGATTTTATCTACGCTGTGTTAGGTGAAGAATTGGGGTTTATAGGTGCAGCATTTGTATTACTGGTATTTTTGTTTTTTGTGTGGAGAGGCTTTAAAATAGCTGTTTCAACCCACGATTCTTTTATGTCCCTACTGGCAGCCGGAATTACCATAATGATAACTTTACAGGCTGTAATTAATATAGGAGTTGTAACAGGTTCAATGCCCGTTACCGGGATTACGCTGCCATTTATAAGCTATGGTGGTTCTTCCCTTGTATTTACATTGGTTGGAGTGGGGCTAGTTCTTAATGTTTCACGCTATAGTTCCTAAACCGGAAGTAGGTGTTAGTTATGAAAGTTATTTTAAGTGGTGGAGGTACCGGTGGCCATATTTATCCAGCTTTAGCCATCGGTACTTTACTTAAAGAGAGATATCCGGAAACGAAAATTTTATATGTTGGCACTGCAAATGGTCTTGAAGCAAGTATAGTACCGAAAGAAGGTATAGATTTTGCAACGGTGACTGTTGAGGGGTTGCCAAGAAGACTATCACCTAAGGGAGTAAAAGTTTTGTTAAAGCTCCTCAAGGGATCCTGGCAGTCAAGACAAATCTTAAGGAAATTTTGTCCGGATATTATAGTGGCTACAGGCGGCTATGTCTGTGGGCCGATTTCCTATTTGGCAGCAAGACAGGGTGTCAAACTGGTCTTGCATGAACAAAATGCCCTGCCGGGCCTTACAAATCGCTTGCTTTCTAAAAAAGCTGATCTTATCTGTACGACATTTAAGGAGTCAATACAATATTTTCCGCAGGCAAAAAATGTAGTTCTGACGGGTCTTCCCATCCGTCAGCAGATAATTGAAACCTCAAGGGATGCAGGGGCAAGAGCACTGGGTATAGATCCAGAAAAATTTATTATCCTGGTTACCGGGGGTAGCAGGGGAGCAAAAAGATTAAATGATGCAATGTTGGAAGTAATAAAATATTTTACAAACAAAACACATTTCCACATTATACATATAACCGGTAATGCAGGTTATGAGGATTTTATCCGGGAACTGAAAAATCACGGGATAGATCATGAAGCTATAGGAAATATTACCATAAAACCCTATTTGCATGGAATGCATTATGCACTGGCGTGTGCCAACGTTGTTGTTGGAAGGGCAGGGGCTACATTTATTTCTGAAATTACTGCAAAGGGGATACCTGCTATTTTAATCCCATATCCTTATGCTGCAGAAAATCACCAGCATGCAAATGCAATGTCACTTGTTAGGAACGGTGCGGCACTTATTATTAAGGATGACCAACTTACCGGACAAAAATTGCTCAGCACTTTAAAGGAACTTTTAAAAAATAATGATAAACTACAGGAAATGAAAACTAAGTCAAAAATGCTAGGTAAGCCTGATGCAGGGGAGAAGATAGTAAATTTAATAGAAAGCTTACTTTAAGAGGATGTTCGAACATCCTCTTTAAGAAAAAATCAGAAATGATGAATTTCTTTTCTGCTTATTAAGGACAAGCTTTGTAACAACAAGACTACTATGAGCATACTATGGGATTGTAATTGAGTGAAAACTAATAGTGGATGAAGTATAACCAGAGAGGAGTGTAACAGTTGGGAATACCAAATTGGGCTCATTTTGTTGGAATAGGTGGTGCAGGAATGAGCGCCATAGCCCAAATTTTACTGGAATCAGGATATAAAGTATCAGGATCAGATTTAAAAACTTCGGATGTTACTAAGAGACTTCAAAGGTATGGAGCTACAATTTATAAAGGCCATAGCAAAGATAATGTTAGAGAAGGAGTAGAAGGGGTAGTAATTTCTACCGCTATTCCCCTGGATAACGTGGAGGTGAAAGAAGCTTACCAAAGGGGAATTCCTGTCATCAAAAGAGCAGAAATGCTGGGACGGTTGATGAAACTTCAAAAGGGAATAGCAGTAGCAGGTGCCCATGGTAAAACGACTACAACTTCAATGATTTCTTTACTACTGGAAAAAGGTGGCTTTGACCCTACAGTTGTTGTAGGTGGAGAGGTTAACGATATAGGTAGTAACGCAAAAAAGGGAGAAGGCGAATACTTGGTTGCAGAAGCTGATGAAAGCGATGGCTCCTTTTTACTCCTCGAACCTTTTATTGTTGTTGTAACTAATGTAGAAGACGATCATTTGGAAAATTATGGAACAATACGGGAAATTCAAAATGCCTTTAAAAAATTCATCAGGAAAGTTCCACAAGAGGGTAAAATTGTACTCTGTGTTGATGATTCTTTCCTAAAGACTTTAGTTAATGATTTTAAAAATAATGTAGTGACTTACGGGCTGGAGCACCCGGCAGATTTCATGGCAAAAGACGTTACTGTCAATAATGGGGGGACATCTGCAAAGGTTTTTTATAAAGAGCAATATCTTGGTGAGTTAAAGCTTTCTGTGCCTGGAAAGCATAATATATCCAATGCTTTGGCAGCAATTGCTGTTGGGCACGGTCTGGGATTAAGCTTTCAAGAAATGGCTGAAATACTGAAATCTTTCCGTGGTGTAAAGAGAAGATTTCAATTAATAGGTGAAAAATCAGGTATCAAAATAATAGATGATTATGCTCATCATCCTACGGAAATAAAGGCAACATTAAAAGCTGCCAGCGAAACTCATAACGGAAGGATTATAGCGGTCTTTCAGCCCCATCGTTACAGCAGAACCAAGCAGCTTTACAGAGAATTTGGAGAAGCATTTGAGGATGCCGATCAGGTTATTATAACATCTATCTACTCTGCAGGTGAAAAAGAAATACCAGGGGTTTCTGCAGAGAAAATTGCCCAAATAGCCCGTGAAAAAAAACCCGGCAAAAAGGTATTATATCTGCCTGACACTAACTCAATACTGAATTATTTACACGAAAATGTTCAAAGTCAAGATATGATTATAACTTTGGGGGCAGGAGACATATGGAAAGTAGGAGTTCTATTTGCACAGAAACTGGGAGCTTAAAATTAAATGAAAATCTATTAAGTAATTTAGCGTTACAACTTGAAAAAAGAGGTTTTCAGGGTCAAATAAAGATTAAAGAACCTCTTAAATCCTATACAACCTGGAAAATTGGTGGTCCGGGTGATATTGTAGTATTTCCTGAAAAAGTGGAAGATTTGACTGCTGCCATATGTTTTGCCAAGGATAAAAAACTTCCTGTAACTGTTCTGGGAAACGGTTCAAATGTTTTAATTAAAGATGGCGGTATTAGAGGCATTATCATAATAACAACAAGATTGCAGGAAGTCACTATTAATTCCACTACTTTAATTGCCGGAAGCGGTGTTAAATTGCCTAAATTGGCTCGGGTTGCAGCCAATAATTCATTGGCAGGATTGGAATTTACCGCCGGTATACCCGGTACCCTTGGGGGAGCAGTAGTAATGAATGCCGGAGCTCACGGCGGCAGTATCGGAAATTTGGTAACGAAAGTAGTTGCCATTGACACCGATTGCAATAAAAAGACATATCATAATCAGGAAATGATGTTTGGCTACAGATCCAGCATTTTAAAAAAGAGTTCGGAAGTTGTTGCAGAGGTAGAACTACAGCTCCGGCCCGGAAATAAGGATGAACTTCTTAATATTATGAAAGAGCATCTTAGAGCCAGAAAAGGTAAGCAACCATTGGAATATCCTAATGCAGGCAGTGTATTTAAAAATCCTTCTGAATTTGCTGCAGGCTATTTGATAGAAAAATCAGGTGGAAAGGAAATGAGGTGCGGAGCAGCCCGGGTTTCTTCCAAACATGCAAATTTCATAGTCAACCTGGGAGGAGCAAAAGCAAGGGAAGTTTTAGAACTTATCGAGGAGGTGAGAAATAGGGTTTATAAAAAATTTGGCATCACTTTAGAGCTGGAAGTAGAGATACTGGGGGAAGACTGACTCAAAGAGGATGTTCGAAAAGTCCGCGCGAAATCCACTTCGAATTTCTGCGTTGGCTTGGCTTCTGTGCTGCTCACGTAGTTTTTTGCTACGCTCCGCTGCTCGAAGCCTTCACCGCCTTGAACTTCTCGTGTCTCTCGTGCTCCTTTTCGAACACTCAGTTAAAAAGAGGTGAATGCCTTTGGATAAATTGATTGTAATGGGGGGAACTAGATTAAAAGGTTCTATTTCTGTTAGCGGTGCAAAAAACGCGGTCCTTCCCATTATGGCAGCCGGTATACTAAATGATGGTGAAAGTATTATTCATAACGTACCCAATTTAGAGGATGTCAAAGTGATGATTAAAGTACTGGAAGCAGTTGGGGCTAAGGTTAAAAAGGAAGGTACTACATTAATTATTGACTCTTCTACTGTTAACTCTTATGAACTGTCGGATTCTCTGGTTAGGAAAATGAGAGCTTCAAACCTAGTTATGGGAGCGCTTGCTGCGAAATTTGGTACCTTTAAAACATTGTATCCCGGTGGTTGCAATATAGGTTCAAGGCCAATTGATTTGCATCTTAAAGGTTTGGAAAGGCTAGGATTAAAAACCAGTGAAGGCCATGGCTATATAGAAGGCAAAAGTTCAGGACTTGTGGGAAATTCTATTCACTTGGATTTTCCAAGTGTTGGAGCAACTGAAAATATTATGATGGCAGCCTGTATGGCAAAGGGTAAAACCATAATACGAAATGCTGCTAGAGAACCGGAAATTGTAGATTTACAAAACTTTTTGAACTCCATGGGCGCAAATGTTAAAGGAGCCGGTCTCGATGTTATAAAAATTGAGGGTGTAAAAAAATTGAAATCTTCACCTGTTGAACATACCGTAATACCTGATAGGATTGAAGCGGGAACCCATATGGTAGCTGCCGCAATCACAGGTGGAGATGTTGAAATTAAAAATATCATTGTAGAGCATGTGGAACCGGTCATATCTAAGCTTCGTGAGTGCGGAGCCAGTATCTCGAATTATAATAACTGTGTACGGGTAACTGTTCCAGGGAGAATACGTGCAAATGATTTTAGAACCTTGCCTTATCCCGGTTTTCCCACTGATATGCAACCTCAAATCATGGCTTTGATGTCACTGGCACAGGGAACTAGTGTCATATCTGAAAGCATATTTGATAATCGCTTTAAGCATGTAGATGAACTTCGGAGGATGGGAGCCGATATAAAAGTTGAAGGAAGGGTAGCCATAGTAACGGGTACTGAGAGACTTACAGGAGCATTTGTGGAGGCTACAGATTTACGAGCCGGTGCAGCACTTGTATTAGCCGGTTTAGCTGCGGAAGATGCCACCGTAATAGAAAATATCTACCATATAGACCGTGGTTATGATAATTTGGAGAAAAAATATAGTCAGTTAGGTGCGAAAATTATACGTGTGAGTAATTTAAATGGCAGCAATTAGAGGCTGCTTTTTTTAGTATTATATTGGACGGGCTTTTTCTAAGTGTTATAATATACACATATTCACATGTTTGGGAGAGGTCT
The DNA here is from genome assembly GCA_020063565.1 of Clostridiales bacterium. Classification (GTDB taxonomy): domain Bacteria; phylum Bacillota; class DSM-16504; order Desulfitibacterales; family JAICDB01; genus JAICDB01. The sequence goes on from JAICDB010000004.1 coordinate 150,410, forward strand.
TAAGGTGGCATATAAACTGAAACAAACACGAAAATCCCTTACAATACAAACTACTATTTTTATTTTTGTTGTTATTTTAGCAATTTATCTTTTTCTACAATCTGATTTTTTTCTGCTACAAAAGGTTGAAGTTATTGGAAATCAAAATTTGAGTAAAGAAAAAATTGTTGAGCTGGCAGATCTGCCCCTGAAAAGTGATATGTTTTATCTGGATTTACAAAGAGCAGCCAGAAACCTTAAAATTCATCCCATGATTAAAGATGTACAAATTTATCGCAAATTACCTGACTCTGTTGTTATAAAAATTATGGAAAGAACCCCCCTAGCTCTTATACCTGACGCGGAAGGTTTCGTATTAATTGATGAGGAATTTATAGTTTTAAAAAAAGTTAAAGAAATATCCAAATTTAACTTACCTTTAATTACTGGAGTTATTGTGCCTAATGGAATTACTAATGGTCAAAGTGTAGATAATGAAAAGCTCCTGCTTGCTAAGCAGGTTATTGAAGCTACCTGGGATAAGGCACAAAATTATTTTTGTGAAATTAATTTAGCGCAGGAAGATAATATTAAAATGTATACATATGAAGGAATTGAAGTTCATTTTGGGGATTTATCTAACTTTGAACATAAATATCAGCTTTTTAAAAGTTTGTATAACGGTAAATCCGTTGAACAAAAATTAGCTGATATAGACTACATAGACGTAAGTTTTGAAGGATTACCGGTAATAAAATACAAAAATGGAAATTAGCATTTTTTGAAAAATATAGAAAAAACTATTTCTTAAAAGGAGGTTTTTTCTAGTTGTTGTTGAATTTTCAAATAGCGGGGCTATTTAATAGCAAAGCGTATTTAAGTCGGCCGGGGGTGCTTGACATTGCCAAAATCCGATGTAATAGTTGGTTTAGATATAGGTACCAGTAAAGTTGCAGCTATTGTAGGTGAAATTCATAATGAAGGAGATGGAATAAGGATTATAGGTGTTGGAGAAGCTCCTTCTTCCGGACTACGAAAAGGTGTAGTAGTGGATATGGATGGGACTGCAAAGGCAATCTCTGAAGCTGTAGCTACTGCAGAGCAAATGAGTGGAGTTAAAATAGAATCATGTCTGGTTGGTATTACCGGTACTCATATTTCTTCTATAATTAATAGGGGGGTTGTGGCGGTAGCTGATCAGGACGGAGAAATAACTGTTGAAGATGCCAAAAGGGTTTTGGGAGCTGCCAAGGTAATAGCGCTTCCTCCAGATCGCAGGATAATTCATGTTTTACCTCGAGAATATATTGTGGATGGTTATGATGGGATAGTTGACCCTGTAGGCATGACAGGTTCCAGACTTGAAGTTGAAACTAATATTGTCACCGGAGCGGCTGCAGCAATACAAAATACTTTAAAGGCGCTTGAGAGAGCCAATCTGCATGTTCAGGAACTTGTTTTAAATCCCTTGGCTTCTGCAGAGGCAGTACTGTTTCCGGCTGAAAGAGAACTAGCATCAATTGTTGTTGATATTGGAGGAGGGACTACTGGAATAGCTTTATTTGATAGCAATGGCTTATTTTATACTTCTGTGATACCGATAGGTGGAGATCATGTCACAAGCGATCTGGCAGTAGGCTTAAGAACACCTTTAAGTCAGGCTGAAAAAATAAAAAAAGAGTACGGATGTGTTCTGGCTGATTTAATGCCGGATGATGATTACATAAATATAACAAGTGTTGGCGGGCAAAATTCTAGGAGTGTTTCTCAAAAAACAATTGCCAGTATTATTCAGCCCAGAATGGAAGAAATATTGTCGCTGGTCAAGGAAGAAATTAAAAAATCTAGTTTTAAAGGACTAATTCCGGGCGGAGTAATATTAACAGGGGGCTGTTCATTGTTTCAAGGACTTGAACAGCTTGCCGCAGAAGAGCTGGGTATGCCTGTTAGGATAGGTTACCCCTATGATGTAGGGGGATTAAGTGATATTGTAAACTCAACTGCTTATGCAACATGTATTGGACTCATCAAGTATGGTAAAAAACATGCAGTAGCGAAAGAAGCCGTCGCGACCAGTAATATTTCAGTTAAAGAGTGGTTGGAAAAAATAAAAATTTGGTTTAAAGACCTGTTTTAAAGTGAGTGTTCGAACATCCTTTTTAAAAGGTCATATTGAGGAGGGTTAATTATGCTGGAATTAGAAGAAACAAGTTTAAACAATTTTGCAGCTATTAAAGTAGTTGGAGTTGGCGGTGGTGGAAATAATGCCGTTAATCGTATGATAGCAGCTAATCTCCAGGGAGTGGAGTTTATTAGTTTAAATACCGATGCTCAAGCATTAAACTTGTCTCAAGCAGAGATAAAGATACAAATTGGAGAAAAATTGACAAGGGGCTTAGGGGCAGGTGCTAACCCGGAAATTGGGAAAAAGGCTGCTGAAGAAAGCAGGGAAATGCTGGAGCAAAGCTTAAATGGTGCAGATATGGTATTTGTCACTGCGGGAATGGGGGGTGGCACCGGCACAGGTGCGGCGCCAGTGGTGGCTGAAGTTGCCAAAGAATTGGGAGCCCTTACCGTTGGTGTAGTCACAAGGCCCTTTACATTTGAAGGTAAGAAGCGGGCAAATCAAGCTGAAAGTGGTATTACAGAATTAAAAAATAAGGTGGATACTTTAATAGTTATCCCCAATGACAGGCTTTTACAGGTTGCTGATAAGCAAACATCTATTACAGATGCCTTTAAAATTGCAGATGATGTATTGAGACAAGGTGTGCAGGGTATATCCGACCTAATTGCTGTACCTGGACTAATAAACCTTGATTTTGCTGATGTTAAAACAATAATGGTAGATGCTGGATCGGCTTTGATGGGTATTGGAAGTGCAACTGGAGAAAAGAGGGCTGCTGAAGCGGCTAAAATGGCAATATCCAGTCCTCTCTTAGAAACATCAATTGATGGCGCTAAAGGTGTTTTGTTAAATATTACAGGCGGATCAAATCTTGGTCTCTTTGAAGTGAATGAGGCAGCAGAAATTATTTCGGCCGCAGCTGATCCGGACGCTAATATTATATTTGGAGCTGTTATTGATGAAAAATTAGAAGAAGAACTGCGAGTGACAGTTATTGCAACGGGATTTGACGAAAAGCGGAATATAAAAAAGGAACCTGAAAGCAAAGACTTTGATATTAAGCCTTTAAATAACGATGATTTGGACATCCCCGCATTTTTAAGGAGAAAGTAAAAAGGAAAATATAGTTATAATTATTTATGCCACGGTAGCAATTCTACTGTGGCATATTTATTTTGGAAATTTAAATAAAAAATTGTACAAGCCAAATTATATTTTTTCCCCATTTCTTGACAAACTTTTGTTAATACAAGTTGTATAATAAATAGCAGATGAAATTAGATAGTGGGGTTTAAATTTGTGTGGGTGAATTTACGATTTATTTGGATGTAGTATTTATCATTAATTTTGTAATGGACTATCTTATTTTGTGGGCAACAGCTAAATTTACCGGTTTTACCAGTAATATGAAACAACTTTTACTCGCGTCACTAATAGGTGCATTATATTCACTTGCAATATTTTTACCTCTACTTCATTATGCATTTACTTTTCTTATGAAACTATTAGTTTCAATGGTTATGGTTTATGTTGCATTTTATCCGTTAAGATGGAAGAAATATCTGCAAATTTTAGGATATTTTTATTTAGTTGCTTGTACAGCCGGCGGAGCTATGCTGGGATCCATCTATTTTATAAATAATAATAAAAGCGTAATAACCGCTTTGAACGGGGTAATTATTGGAACCATTAACATTAAATATACATTCTTAATAGCTGCCATGGGAGCTACAGTGCTGGTTGGTTTGTTTGGAGCCAAAGTTTTACGGAAAAACTTTTTAAATAGCATTATGCAAATTCCCATTATAATTCGAATTGGCGCCAAGCGGTTTACAGTCAAGGCACTGGTTGATACCGGAAACAGCCTTAAAGACCCAATTTCAGGAACACCGGTTATAGTAACCGAACTCAATGTACTGGGAGAAGTTTTTCCTCCTGATGTTAGGCAAAGATGGGAAGAGGATACTGAGCTTGATATCAATATTTTAACAGAAAAGCTTGCCGATACACCTTTAGCAAATAGAATTAGAGTTATACCTTTTTCCTCTGTAGGAAATAAAAAAGGTATGCTAATGGGGATAAGGCCGGATGAAATAATTCTTGTATATCACAAAACTCCCATAAAAATTTCGAAAGTAATCGTGGGGGTTTACAACAACACCTTATCATCGGAGGGACAATATAAGGCATTATTACATCCTGAATTACTTCAAAATGCATTATTTGCTTAATTAAAAGGGGGGTGCTTTCATGAAAAAATTACAGCGTTTTCGCTGGTGGCTACACTTAAAAATAATAACGCTTCTAGTGGACCTCAAACAATATCCCGAAATACATTATATTGGAAGTAGTGAGGCTTTGCCGCCCCCACTTACTAATGATGAAGAAAAATTTCTGATTTCTAAACTGGGCAAAGGGGATAAGGCTGTTAAAAGTGTTTTGATTGAAAGAAATCTACGGTTAGTAGTCTATATAGCACGTAAATTTGAGAATACAGGTGTTGGAATTGAGGACTTGGTTTCTATAGGTACAATTGGTTTAATTAAAGCAGTAAATACCTTTGACCCTGAAAAAAATATTAAACTTGCAACATATGCATCACGTTGTATAGAAAATGAAATTCTTATGCATTTGAGGCGTAATAATAAAACTAAAGTAGAAGTATCTTTAGATGAGCCGTTAAATATTGATTGGGATGGAAATGAGTTATTGCTATCCGATGTATTAGGTACTGAAAATGATATCATATATAAAGCAATAGAAGAGGATGTTGACAAAAAATTATTGCGTATAGCAATGAAAAAACTATCTAACCGTGAAAAAAGGATTGTAGAATTCAGGTTTGGACTTGTTGATGGTGTAGAAAAAACTCAAAAGGAAGTGGCTGACTTACTGGGAATTTCACAATCGTATATATCACGCTTGGAAAAAAGAATACTAAAAAGATTAAAAAAGGAAATAAACAGGTTAGAGTAAAGTAATAAATTAATTTATTAAGAGGGCGTCAAGCCTTCTTTTTTTTGGGGTAAAAATTTTACTATTTGCTTTATCAGTATAAAAGCATTTGGCGATGGCAATAATTTTAACGTAGTGCCATAACAGTTATGAGGAGGTTTTCTTGTTGGTCAATAAAGTTGAAATTTGTGGAGTAAACACATCAAAACTTCCGGTACTGAAAAACAAGGAGATGCGCTTGTTATTTAAAGATATTCAAAATGGCAATTTAGAAGCTAGAGAAAAATTGATTCAGGGAAACCTTCGATTGGTCCTAAGTGTGATTCAAAGATTTACAAATCGTGGTGAGTACGTTGATGATTTATTTCAGGTTGGTTGTATCGGTTTAATGAAAGCAATAGATAATTTTGACCTGGGGCAAAATGTTAAGTTTTCTACATACGCAGTACCCATGATAATAGGTGAGATAAGAAGATATTTGCGGGACAATAACCCTATTCGGGTAAGTAGATCCTTGAGGGATATTGCATACAAAGCGCTGCAGGTTCGAGATAATCTGGTAAGCAAAAATTCAAAGGAGCCAACTATTTCTGAGATATCTGAAGAATTAAATGTTCCAAGGGAAGAAATAATTTTTGCCCTGGATGCAATTCAGGAACCTATTTCACTTTTTGAACCCATCTATCACGATGGCGGGGATCCAATATTTGTAATGGATCAAATTGGCGATGAAAAAAACCAGGATAGTGATTGGCTTGAAAATATATCTGTTAAAGAAGCTTTAAATAAGCTTAATGAAAGAGAAAAGCTTATTTTAGCTTTACGTTTTTTTGAAGGTAAAACACAGATGGAAGTAGCAGATGAAATTGGCATATCACAGGCACAGGTTTCCAGGTTAGAGAAAGCCGCTCTCAAACATATGAAAAAATACATGTAGAGGTAAGAAAGAGGAGTATTAAAAATGAAATTCACTTGGCAAAAAAGATTATTTGTTATTCTTTTGATATTGATAGTGTCTTTTTTAGTTCAAGGAAAAATGGAAAACAAAACTTCCCTTGGTAATGCAAATTTAATTAGACTTCATGTCATAGCTAATAGTGACAGTATGGAAGACCAAAATTTAAAGAGAAAAGTAAGGGATAGGATAATTGCTGAATTGGGACCTGAATTTAATTCAGTAAATGATTTAGATGAAGCAAGAAAGTATATTACAGGTAATCTTACAAGAATTGAAGAAATTGCAAGTGAGGAAATACACTTGGTAGGAAAAAACCATGCAGTTGAGACTCAGTTGGGAGTATACCCTTTTCCTACCAAGTGGTACGGAAATTTTGTTTTACCAGCCGGTAAATATGAAGCGCTTAAAGTGGTTATAGGAGAAGGGAAAGGTGCTAACTGGTGGTGTGTTCTTTTTCCACCATTATGCTTTGTAGATATAAGTAACAGTATAGCTGAAGAACCTCAAAAAATAGGAGAAGAAAAAATACAAGAGGTTATCTCGCAGATGGAAGATGGTGGAGTTAAAAATAACCCCGAAATAAAAGTTAAATTTAAATTAGTAGAAGTATTAAAATCAGCAAAGGAAAAATTAAAAAATATCATAGCATCAACAGAGGAGCCCTAGAAAAGGGGCTTTTTTGTTCTTTGTCTTAGCACATGGCGGTACTTTTGGGTATCAGTTCCGCTTCTGCTTATATAAAAATTTATCCCTTTAATTTTAGCATTTATGCACATGTAAATAACTTCCAGCATATATATGATTATAAGACTCTTTTGGGGGTGACAAGAGTATGCTTAAAATTTCTGAATTAAGGATGCGGGAAGTTATAAATGTAATAGATGGCAAAAGGATGGGTGAAATAAAAGATATAGAGATAGACCTTGAAAGGGGTAGAGTAAGGTCAATTATTCTACCAGGCACTGGGGGAAAGGTTTTTAGGCTTTTAGGAAGAGGAGAAGATATTGTTATTCCATGGGAAAATATAGTAAAATTAGGAGTAGATGTTATACTGGTAGAAATGCAGAACTTTACCGACCCGAAGCATGATAAAAAAGAGTATAATGACCAAATTTGACAGCAAATTATTGGTGGTAATATAATTTTAAAATGAATAGTGTTAAAAAAAGGAGAGTACACACAATTGAAGAATATAAATATATATCATGAGAAAAAAGGAGTTAAATATATTTCCTTTGCACCTTTAGACGAAAAGGGAGTTATCAATGCTTTTTCAACCCGCATTGGAGGAAAGAGCCGGGAACCCTATAATACTCTTAATATGGGACTTCATACTGGTGATGATTGTCAAAACGTTATTGAAAATAGAAAATTGTTTTTAGATAGACAAGGTTTGAATTTAAGTAATGCTGTGGCAGCTAAACAGGTTCACAGTACAAATTTACAAGTAGTTGATGATAGTTTGCGAGGAAAAGGCGCTTGGAAATGGGAAGATGCACTGGACGATACAGATGGTTTGATTACTAACTCTAAGAATACCATCTTAATAACATTTTATGCCGATTGTGTTCCTATTTACATTTATGATTCGGAAAAAGAAATAGTTGCACTGGCCCATGCAGGTTGGAAAGGTACTGTGGGTAAAATAGCATGGTTAACATTACAAAAAATGAAGTCTCATTATGGAACGAAAACTTCTCAATGTCTGGTTGTAATTGGCCCTTCCATTGGCCCTTGCTGTTATGAAGTGGATGAAAATCTTGTAGTAAGATTTAAAAATGCGGGTTTTAATATAAATAAATTGGCAAAAAATAATCGCCCTGAGCATTATCTCTTGAATCTCTGGGAAGCCAATAAAGAGGTTGTTCTTCAATCAGGAGTACCGGAAGATAATGTTTTTGTTAGCGGTCTTTGCACTAGCTGCAATAATGATATTTTCTTTTCTTACAGGGCAGAGAATGGCATTACCGGTCGCATGGCTGCAATAATTGCGTTGAATAAGGGTGAAATGACAGATGATGGAGACAAAAGCTGATAAGGTAGTGCCTATCAAAGAATTCAAGCGAAAAAAACGTAAAAAGAAATTTAAGCCGTTCTTTATTAAATTAGTAATTATTTCTGCAATTTTAATATTCGCAGCATTAAAAATTTATAATATAGCTATTTTTCACCTGGTGAAAACAAAAGTAGTAAATGGGGGTACTTTAGAAAATACAGTTTTTGTTGAAGGTATGGTTTTGAGAGAAGAAAAAATTATTAGAGCGCCTGCAAGGGGAAAATTTTTTCAAAAAGTAGCTACAGGCTCTCGTGTTCGGGAAGGACAAGTTATTGGCATTGTTAAATCCGGAGAAGGAATGAATGGCAAAACATATCAAGTCAAAGCCACTGAAGCAGGTTTAATAAGCTTTAGTATGGATAATTTGGAAAACATATTAAATCCTCAAAAATTTCAAATTCTCCCAAGGAGAAAGCTAAATGAGCTTTCAGGAGATGCAACCATTATTGAAAATGGTAGCGAAGTTTACAGGGGAAGTCCTGTAGCAAAAATAGCTAATAATTTACATCCTCTACTTATACTTATTCAACCCCAAAATGAGATTTTTAAGAAAATAATTCACTATAAAAATGAGAACCTACAAATAAAAATTTTTGATAAAGAAGTATTTAAGGCAGAAATAACCGAAATAGATAATGAAAACAATATCATTATGCTGAAAGTCCTGCAATGGGACAAGCAGTTCTTAAATGAAAGACGGTATAAATTTGATTTAGTGCTTGATACTTGTTCAGGTATTGTAGTACCCTCTACTGCAATTTTGAAAAAGGACGGGAAAAAAGGCCTCTATATTTATAACGGTGAAGATTATGTCTGGAAACCGGTGGAAGTTACTTTCCAAGTTGGAGAAAATGTAACCGTAAGAGGTATAGATGAAGGTTCACTAGTGGTAATTAATCCAGGTATTATAGAAAAAAAATCCGTATCTGATTAGAAATGTCTTACGCTACAAGGAGGAGACATGCTATGACAGAAATAGAATATAACATTCAAAAGGTCCGGGAAAATATTGCGCTTGCAGCGCAGAGGTACGGCAGGGATCCGCAGGAAATAACGCTGGTTGCAGTGAGTAAAACTGTAGGTCCCCCTAGTATTATGGCTGCTTATGAGGCAGGTATAAACAATTTCGGTGAAAATAGAGCTCAGGATTTAAGAGAAAAATATGATCAAATTTCTAGTCCCATTAACTGGCATTTTATTGGTCATTTGCAGAGTAATAAAGTAAAATATATTATTGATAAAGTGACCTTAATTCATTCATTAGATGGATTTTCCCTTGCCAAGGAAATAAATAAGCAGGCAGAAAAATTCAAGAAAACAATGGATGTATTGGTACAAGTAAATGTGGCGGAAGAAAAAAGTAAATTTGGTTTAGCAGTTGAAGAAACTGAATCCTTTATACATGAAGTGTCTAAAAATTATCCAAATATAAACATCAAAGGTTTAATGACTATAGCTCCATATGTGGAGGATCCTGAAGAGGTGCGACCTGTTTTTGCAAAACTTAGAGATTTAAAAGAAAAACTGCAACAAAAGGAAATACCCAGGGTAGAAATGAAATACTTATCTATGGGAATGACTAATGATTATATGTGTGCCATTGAGGAAGGCGCCAACATTGTTAGAATTGGGACAGCAATATTTGGTCCACGTAAATGATTGGGGGGTTGATTATGGGGGAATGGTGGAAGGGAATTGCTAAAATTTTGGGATATGAGGTAGAAGAAGTAGCCGATGACAAACTAAATCAAAGACTTGAAAATGAGGATGCTTTTTTCCAGAACTCAAAATCAAAAAGAAATAATGTAGTTAGTTTGCATACTGCTAAAAATAGCAAGCTTGTTCTTTTAAAACCTAATAATTTTGATAAGGTGCAGGAAATTGCCGATTACTTGAAAAATAATACTGCGGTTGTTGTGAACCTTGATGAAGTAGATAAGGATCTAGCCATTAGAATTTTAGACTTTTTGAGTGGTACCATTTATGCCATAAAAGGGAAAATGCAAAAAGTAAGTTCAAATATTTTTCTATTAACCCCTAGTAATTATCAAGTATTGGATCCAGGGCATAAAGATAAACTAAAATTTCCTGAAAAAATCTGGGACAAAAATTCAAGTAGTTTAAAGGGGGAAAACAATGTATAACTTGATAGCCATTGTACAAGTCGCATTTCGAGTTTTGGATTTTTTAATAATCGCAAGGGTAATTTTATCCTGGGTAAGGGTTGATGGTGATAACCCTGTAATTAGGTTTATTTATGAGTCCACAGAACCAATATTAGCTCCCATCCGCAGGTTAATGCCAGGTCATATGATGATAGATTTTTCGCCACTTATCGCCATTTTGATTTTAGAAATGGTTGAGAAGTTGGTGATTGGCCTTCTACTCTAAAGAAAAACTTTTATCTCACATTACAGATAGGGAACTAAAGGCTGTTTTAGATAAGATAGTGGATAAAGCGCTCAGGGTTTTAAAAAGTCATACAAAAGACGTTGTTTTTTTCTTAGATCCTTACCAACAACAGGAAATAGAAGGAATACTGAGGGGTATTCCAGAAATAAATTTTAGCTTTTCAGGTGGTTATCCCGAAGCTGAAAGAAAAAAGCTTGTTATTTGCCCCCATTACAATGAAATAACAGAACAAGATTTTAATATAAAATATTTGCAATTTGAAGGCAAACTTAAATTTGATACAATAACTCATCGTGACATACTTGGAGCCCTTATGTCCTTGGGGATTAAAAGGGACTTATTGGGAGATATAATTATTAATGAAGAAGAAGAAATAATGCAGTGTGTAGTTGATGAGTCCATTGTAGAGTTTATTAAATTTAATTTAAGACAGGTAAAAAAAGTCGGTGTTGATGTTCATGATATTGAGAAATGCATGGTAAAAGTACCTCAAAAAAAGATCAAAAAAATCAGGTCCACTGTAGCTTCTCTGCGCTTGGATGCAATATTAAGTTCTGCATATGGCATATCAAGAAGCAAAGCAAGCAGTTTAATTAAGAAAGAAGCTGTAAAACTTAACTGGCAAGTTGTAACTAATCCTGCCAGTGGAGTAAAAAATGGAGATATTATATCAGTCATGAGAAAAGGTAGGGTAGAAGTTCTTGATATCGAGGGGGAAACAAAAAAGGGAAGAATAGCTCTTATCTTAGGGAGATACACGTAGGGGGTTAAGACATGCCTGTAACACCGCTTGATATTGAAAATAAAGAGTTTACAAAATCAATTAGAGGATATAATGTAGATGAAGTGGATTCATATTTGCAAAAAATTCTCCAGGAATATGAAAAAATCTACCAGGAAAATCAAAAGTTAAAGAACCAGACATCCATGCTGGAAGAAAAGCTGGAAGCATATAAAAAATTAGAAGACAATATTAAAGAAACGCTCATAATAGCTCAAAAAACTGCTGAAGAAGTAAAGCACAATTCCCAAAAAGAAGCTGAATTAATAAAAAAAGAGGCAGAAACAAAAGCCAGGGAAATTTTACAGGCTGCAGAGGAGGAAGTTAGAAAAAAACAAGAGGAGATAATTAAGCTACAGCAGGATTTTAAAAAATACAAGTCTGAAATTAAACATCTACTGCAATCACAGTTGGAATTGATTGAAATCCAGAGTGGAGGAGAAAATAAGGCTGCCAGTAAGCCTGCATGATTTTTAGAAAAAGTCCTCATAGCTTTTGACACCTATGGATATTATGCTATAATACCCTTAAATGTAAAAATTAATATTTAAAAAGTGATGAGTGGGAAGAGTAGACAGTGTAAAAGGTTACAGCGAATCCGGAAGTGGTGGAAGCCGGATACCTGCAAACTGTTGAAAATCACCCACGAGCTATCATTCGAACGCTTTTATAGTTAGTAGAATGATACGGTCTCAGATGGCCGTTATCTTAACGAGTGGCTTTCAACTTTTCCATTGTTGAAAGCTAATAAAGGTGGTACAGCGGGAACTCTCGCCCTTTTTTAAGGGGCGAGTTTTTTTATTTGGCAACTAATATCTAATTAGTATAAGAGGTGATTGAAAATGGAGTATAACGAAACACTTAATTTACCTAAAACTGACTTTCCCATGCGGGCGAAACTAGCCCAAAGAGAGCCCGAAATTCTTGAGTTCTGGGAAAAGGAAAACATTTATCAAAAAGTACAAGAAAAAAACTCAGGTAAACCCAAATTCGTCCTGCATGATGGACCTCCATATGCTAACGGCCATATTCACCTGGGAACAACACTTAATAAAATTCTTAAGGATATAATTATAAAATACAAGTCCATGTCAGGATATGATGCACCTTATGTTCCTGGCTGGGACACTCATGGTTTGCCAATTGAGCAACAAGCGATTAAAAATTTAGGTCTGGATAGGAAAAAAAACAGTACTGTAGAATTTAGAAATGAATGTAAGAATTATGCATTAAAGTTTGTAAACATTCAAAGAGATGAATTTAAAAGACTTGGAGTTAGAGGAGATTGGGAAAATCCTTATCTTACTTTAAGCCCTGAATATGAAGCTGCTCAAATCGGCGTATTTGGTGAGATGGCTAAAAAAGGTTATATTTACAAGGGGTTAAAGCCTGTCTACTGGTGTTCAGATTGTGCAACTGCCCTTGCGGAAGCAGAAGTAGAGTATATGGAAAAAAAATCACCGTCCATATACGTGAGGTTTAAAGTAAAGGATGCTCAAGGTAAGTTTTCTGAAGATGATGCTTACTTTGTTGTTTGGACAACCACTCCCTGGACTTTGCCTGCAAATGTTGCAATAGCATTGCATTCTGAATTTAAATATGTTTTAGTGCAAACTGAAAAAGGTAAGCTAGTGGTTGCCAAAGAGCTAGTGGAAGATTTTATAGAAAAAACTGAGCTGAAGGAATATGAAGTTTTAGAGGAGTTTGCAGGTGAAGAACTTGAAGGAATAGTATGTGAAAATCCTCTTTTAGAAAGAAATTCTTTAGTAATTTTAGGTGAGCATGTTACTCTTGAGCAAGGTACCGGTTGTGTACACACTGCTCCCGGTCATGGTATCGAAGACTATGAAGTGGGAAGAAAATATAAATTACCGGTTATTTCACCACTTGATGATGAAGGAAGATTTACTGAAGAGGCACAGCAGTTTGCAGGTTTAAGTACCGACGAAGGAAATAAGGCTATTACAAAAGAATTAGATGAAAAGGGAGATCTCTTAAAGCTTGAATTTATCAAGCACCAGTATCCTCACTGCTGGCGCTGCAAGCATCCAATTCTATTTAGAGCAACTGAACAATGGTTTGCTTCCATCGATGGCTTTCGAAAGGAAGCCCTGGAAGAGATTAAAAAAGTTGAGTGGATTCCTTCCTGGGGTGAAGAAAGAATTTATAACATGGTCGCAGACCGCGGTGACTGGTGTATATCACGACAGCGCACATGGGGAGTACCTATACCTATTTTTTATTGTGAAGATTGCGGTAAGGAAATTATAACTGATGAAACAATAAAGCATGTCCAGGAATTATTTGCGGAGCATGGATCTAACATCTGGTTTGAAAAGGAAGCACAAGAACTACTACCTGAAGAGTTCAGGTGCCCTCATTGTGAGAAAGGAAATAAGTTTAAAAAAGAGATGGATATTATGGATGTTTGGTTTGATTCAGGCTCCAGTCATGAAGCGGTTTGTGCTTCACATCCTGACTTAAAGTGGCCTGCTGACATGTATTTGGAAGGAAGCGACCAGCATCGTGGTTGGTTTAACTCTTCCCTGTCCACAGCAGTGGCAGTAAAAGGCAGAGCTCCCTATAAAACGGTATTAACCCATGGTTATGTTGTGGATGAAGATGGCAGAAAAATGTCAAAGTCCCTGGGTAATGTAGTTAGCCCCTTGGAAGTTATAGAACAAATGGGTGCTGATATTTTGAGGTTATGGGTTTCTTCAGCTGATTACAGGAGAGATGTGGCTGCTTCTTCAAAAATTTTAAAGCAAATGACAGAAGCTTATCGTAAAATCAGAAATACCAGTCGCTATCTATTGGCAAACCTTAATGATTTTGATCCTGAAAATGATAAAGTGGATTACAATAACCTCAAAGAAATTGACAAGTGGGCTCTTTTAAGATTGCATAATTTAATAAGGAGGGTAACAAAGGCATATGAAGAGTATGAATTCCACCTGGTATACCATTCTATTCATAACTTCTGCGTTTTAGATATGAGTTCTTTCTATCTTGATGTCTGCAAAGACAGGTTATATACTTTAAAACCTGACGCTCAGGAAAGAAGGGCTGCTCAAACTGTAATTTATGAAATTCTCCAGGCTATGATAAGATTGCTTACACCTGTTTTAGCATTTACCTCTGAAGAGATTTGGAAATACATGCCGAAAGAAAAAGATGCTCCTATTAGCGTACAGTTAACTGAATGGCCTGAGGTAAATGAAGACTATATTGATCTGGAACTTGAAGAAAAATGGAATGTAATCCTGGATATTAGGGAAGAAGTAGCAAAGGCTTTGGAGGAAGTACGCCGAAAGGGAGAAATTGGACACTCCCTCGATGCCAGAGTTGATATTTATCCAAGTGAAAAAGCTCAAGAAGTCCTTACGTCGGTTCAAGAAAATTTAAAAACAATATTTATCGTCTCTGAAGTTGTTCTTCATGATGCTACAGATGAAATTCCCGAGGACAGTTTTAAACAGGAAGACGGTCTGGTTGCTGTAAAAGTTACACATGCTGCAGGCGAGAAATGTGAGAGGTGCTGGACATATAGTACTACAGTTGGTCAAAATGTTGAACACCCGACCATTTGTGCAAGATGTGCGGAAGTTATCAAAGAACTTTAAGAGAGTGTTCGAAAAGGAGCACATAATTTGCTTTAGGGGTGATCTTATGAATCCTGATGATTTAAAATACACTGAAGAACACGAATGGATAAAAATTGAAGGTAATGAAGGAATAGTTGGAGTAACAGATTATGCGCAGGAGTCTTTAGGGGATATTGTATTTGTTGAATTACCACTGCCCGGAGATGAATTTGATGCAGAGGAAGGTTTTGGTGTAATAGAATCTGTAAAAGCTGTATCTGATTTATATATGCCGGTTTCCGGGAAGGTGATTGAGGTTAACGATAATGTACTGGAATCACCGGAACTTGTTAATGAAGATCCATATGGCAAAGGCTGGTTAATAAAAATTGAAATAACTGGAAACAAAGACAAACTTTTAAATGCACAGGATTATGAAAAATTTTTGGCAAGAGAGTCCTAATAAAGAAATAATAGGGCAAATAAACATTATTTCAATAACATGTATTCCTCCTTTTTGATAAATATTATAAGGCACACCCGGAATAGCAGTAGTAGGATCAAAAGGGGCTATTACTTTAGAAGAAGGAGTTATCTTGGCAGCAAGGTATATCCACATGCACACTGATGATGCAGAATCAGTTGGGCTACATGATGGGGACCATGTTAGAATTCAATGTCCTGGTCCAAGGGGTATTATTATGGATAATGTGTTAGTTAGAGTTAAACCTACCTATAATTTGGAAATGCATGTAGACACTGATGAAGCAAATGCAGCACTTTTAAAAAATGGTGATAAATGTAGGATCCTGCATTAGCAGGATTTTTTCTTTTTTCTTTTTAAACTATATTTAAAATTTCGATAAGATTTGCTATACTATTATAATTATAAAATATTATTGAGGTGAGAAAATGAAAAATTCAAGGGTTGTTGTTACAGTAGTAGGAAAAGATAAGGTTGGCATTATTGCTGCAGTTACGGGGGTGTTGGCAGAAGCAGGAGCTAATATTCTTGATATCAGTCAGACAATAATGCAGGATTTTTTTACTATGATAATGATAGTAGATATCGCAAATATTAATACGGACTATTCTACTGTAGTTGAAAAACTGGGCAAGGTAGGAAAGGAACTGGGAGTACAAATTGCAGCTCAAAATGAGGAAGTATTTAACTATATGCATCGTATCTAGGAGGTATTATAATATGCCAATTCATTATGATAAAAATGAAATTTTAGAAACAATTAGAATGGTAGCAACAGAAAATTTAGATATTCGAACTGTAACAATGGGTATCAGTTTAAGGGATTGCACTGACACAAATGCTGATAAATTTTGTGAAAAAATTTATGACAAAATAACTAAATCTGCTGAGAATTTAGTGCCTATAGGTGAAAAAATAGAAAATGATTATGGTATACCCATAATTAATAAACGGATCTCAGTTACCCCTATTTCTTTAGTTATGAATTCCATGAATGAAGAGGATTATATAAAAGCTGCAATAGCAATGGACAATGCGGCAAAAGAAGTGGGAGTAAATTTTATTGGCGGATTTTCTGCTCTGGTACATAAAGGTTGTACTGAAAGTGAAAAAGTATTTTTAGATTCTATTCCAAAAAGTTTAGCAAAAACAGAAAGAGTCTGTTCATCAGTTAATGTTTCTACCACAAAAGCCGGGATAAACATGGATGCTGTTAAAATAATGGGTCAAGTAGTAAAAGAAACAGCAAATTTAACTGCAGCAGGCGATGGTATAGGTTGTGCTAAACTTGTTGTCTTTTGTAATGTTCCTGAAGATAATCCATTTATGGCCGGTGCTTTTCATGGTGTAGGAGAACCTGAAAGGGTAATAAACGTTGGAGTAAGTGGTCCGGGAGTAGTCTTAAATGCAATAAAAAAACATCCCCATGAGGATTTAGGTACTCTAGCTGAAATAATTAAGAAGACAGCATTTAAAATAACAAGAATGGGTGAACTTGTTGGAAGGACGGCATCGAAGCTACTTCAAGTTCCTTTTGGGATCGTTGATCTTTCACTGGCTCCTACGCCTGCTATCGGCGATAGCGTCGCAGATATCTTGGAAGCATTGGGACTTGAAAAATGCGGCTGTCCCGGTACTACTGCAGCACTTGCCTTATTAAATGATGCAGTTAAAAAGGGAGGCGCTATGGCTTCATCTTATGTAGGCGGATTAAGTGGTGCATTTATTCCAGTTAGTGAAGATGCCGGAATGATATCTGCTGTAGAAGCAGGTTCTTTAAATATTGAAAAGCTGGAAGCTATGACCAGTGTATGTTCTGTAGGACTTGACATGATAGCTGTGCCCGGAGAAACTCCCGCAGAAACTGTTTCTGCTATTATAGCTGATGAAGCAGCTATAGGTATGATCAATAATAAAACTACCGCAGTTAGAATTATACCTGTTCCTGGAAAAGAAGTTGGAGATTATGTGGAATTCGGTGGGCTTCTAGGAAGAGCGCCTATCATGGCTGTAAATGGTTATAGCAGCTCTAATTTTATAAAAAGGGGAGGAAGAATACCTGCACCTTTGCAGGCACTGACCAATTAATTATATGGAGGTCAAAAAATGAACGACCGGGAAACCTTGCATGAAAAAATTGAAAAGCTGTCGGTAACCATTGAAAAAATGAAACTGGCAGAATATGTAAAGTTACTTGAAAGCCCCTGGCGTCTTTTATATGTTAATTTTCTTGCAGGTATAGCCAGAGGATTTGGAATGGCCGTAGGTTTTACAATTTTAAGTGGTATTGTTATCTATATCCTCCAAAAACTTGTTATACTAAATTTACCGCTTATTAGCGATTTTATTGCTGATATTGTGCGTCTGGTCAGGGAACAATCATATTAACGGGAGGTAAAAAACTAATGACTAAAGATGTGATTACTGCCATCGAGGAAAGAACAAGCATTCGTAAATATAAAAAAGATTCTGTTCCTGAGACTATCATAACCAAAATACTTGATGCTGCACGAAAGGCACCGTCTGCAGGTAACAGGCAGCCATGGAAATTTATTGTTGTCTATAATGAAGATGTAAAGAGTAAATTAAGTGACGCCGCACTAAAACAGAAATTTGTAAGTTCCGCACCTGTTGTTATAGTAGTATGTGCAGAACCAGAAACTTCCAGGAAAAGGTTTGGTGAGCGGGGAGAAAATTTATATTGTATTCAAGATACTGCTGCAGCTACCCAAAATATACTTTTGGCAGCAACAGGTTACGGCTTGGGAACTTGCTGGGTTGGTGCTTTTAGTGAAAGCAAAGTTAAAGAATGCCTTGAACTTCCAGTTAGCTTGCGTCCCGTTGCAATGGTTACAGTTGGTTATCCAGAATCTGAGGAAATAAAAAGATCAGGAAGACGAAGCTTAGCAGACATAGTTCACATTATCAAATAATTTTCGGAGGTGTCAATTTTGGACCAGCGTACATTACAGTATTATAAGAATAGGCTACATTCCATGAAAAATAGGCTTCAGGAATTAAATCAAGGTATTCGGCAAGGTGGTTTAAGGGAGCCTTTATCCGGTTCTATATCAGAACTATCACTTTATGATAATCATCCCGGTGATATAGCAAGCGAAGTATTTGAAAGAGGAAAGGATCTGGCTTTAGAAGATAATGCAAGGTTACAAATACAAAAAATAGATGATGCTTTGAGAGCTATAGAAGAAGGAACATATGGTATTTGTGATGTTTGCGGTCAGCCGATAAACCCTGAAAGATTGCAGGTTATGCCGGAATCTACTCAATGTGTTAGATGTAGAGAAGAGGAAGAATCGGTACTTGATAGGCATTTAAGGCCTATAGAGGAAGATGTCATTAGACCGTTATATGGTGATAACAA
Organism: Clostridiales bacterium; assembly: GCA_020063565.1. Lineage (GTDB taxonomy): Bacteria > Bacillota > DSM-16504 > Desulfitibacterales > JAICDB01 > JAICDB01. Next base: position 169,129 of record JAICDB010000004.1, read on the forward strand.
TCCGGAAGATATTCAATTCGACGGAGAAGATACATGGCAAAAGGTTGCTAACTGGAGTGAACATGCTGAAGAATCTAATGCGGGGGCATATTATGGTGGAGATACTGATCTTGATGAAATCAATTCTACGGATCAAATGGACAATATTCCATATTTTCAAGGAGCAGATGGTATCCACTATGAAGATGTTTATGGTCTGGATGATGAAGGTCCACCAAAGGAAAAACTGGTTGGAAAAAAAGGAGCTGACAGGTTGTTGCATTAAATAGATATTGGGTTAGGCTGCTTGAAAAGCGGCCTTTATTAGTTTAGGGCACCCCAAAATAGTGCCATACACTTATCCCTTCGAATGTTTGTTTTCAACAAGTAGTTACAAAGTTGCTTTTAGTAAGTAATTTGTGCTAAAATTTTTAAGAAACTATCCGGGGGAGGACTTGATATTGTATTTTTTTGTTATAGCTTTGGCTGTGTTAGTATGTGACCAGTGGATTAAATATGTAATAGTAAGCAATATGGAACATTATCAGTCTATTCCTGTCATAAAAAATATTTTCCACATTACATATGTTCAGAATAAAGGTGCTGCTTTTGGATTGCTACCTAATCAAACTCTATTTTTTGTAATTGTTACTATAATAGTTGTGGCAGTGATAATTACTGTCTTCTGGAAAACACGCCATAGGAACAATTTTGGTCTGTTGCACCTTAGCCTTGCCCTCCAGCTTGGAGGAGCTCTGGGTAACTTAATTGATAGAATTCGTTTAGGTTATGTAATCGATTTTTTAGATTTTAGAATTTGGCCTGTATTTAATTTCGCCGATAGCGCCATAGTGGTTGGTGTTATCCTTCTTTCCTGGGTTCTTCTAAGAACACCAGATGATAAAACTGCTTAAGAGTATGTTATCCCCTTAGAGGTGATTTAAATGGAAACAAAAGAATTGCTGGTAGATGAGGAGTCCGGTGGAAAGCGTTTGGATGTTTTTTTATCTGAAAATCTTAAAGATTTATCCCGTTCTAGAATTCAAATGTTATTGAAGGACGGCCGAATAACTGTAGATGGCAAAATGAAAAAGCCTAACTATAAAATAAAAGCTGGTGAGGTAGTAACTGTTTTCATACCCAAACCTAATCCAATCCAAGTGGAAGCTGAAAATATCCCCCTGGACATTTTATACGAAGATGATCAAATCATAGTTGTAAATAAGCCCCAGGGAATGGTTGTGCATCCTGCGCCGGGAAACTATAGCGGTACCCTGGTTAATGCTTTACTGTATCACTGTAAGGATTTGTCAGGAATAAACGGACTTTTAAGGCCGGGAATAGTTCACCGGATAGATAAGGATACTTCAGGAGTGCTTGTTGTTACAAAGACCGATAATGCTCATCTAAAAATTGCAGAGCAAATAAAGGAACATAGTATAAATAGAATTTATTTAACTTTGGTTCATGGGATTGTTCAAGAGCCGGGGGGAATGATAGATGCACCTATAGGAAGGCATCAAGTGGATAGAAAGAAAATGGCAGTTCAATCTAAAGGAGGAAAAAGAGCAATTACTCATTATAAAGTTAAGGAAAGGTTTACTAAGGATAACTATACATATTTGGAAGTAAAGTTGGAGACGGGCAGAACACATCAAATCAGGGTACATATGGCCTATATGGGACACCCGGTGGTGGGAGACCCTAAATATGGCCCTAAAAAACCTCACTTCAATCTAGAAGGTCAGCTTTTGCATGCTGCAACGTTAGGGTTTAAACACCCGGTTTCTAATGAGTACATGGAGTTTTTAGCTCCACTGCCGCAACACTTTCAGAACATTATCGATAACCTATCTAGAACTAATTAAGTTACCTGTTATCAGCGACTTGAAGTTCTTTTAGAAATTCCCAAGCGGGCTCCGGCAAATGTAAATAAGGTTACAATTGCAAAATCAAGTATAATTTCACTTGTTGCAGGTAGTGATTGGTTTGAATAATACCATAGAATATAAGTAACTCCATTAAAACTTAAAGTTGCAGACAGCACATTCATATAGACAGGACTTTCTTTATCAACAAGAAAAACAATTATAAAACTTGCAGTAAAAAATGTAATAAAGTTCATAATGAGATTGCTGATAAAATCAGTACCTATGGCTAGTGTGCTTGCAAAAAAGAGTGATAAAAATAATAAAATTTGGCTTAATAAAAAACGTCTGAAGCTCATAGAAATACCCCCTATGATAAACAAACTAGTTACATTTTACTTAAAAATTAGCAAATTGCCAAGTAGAAAGAAGGTCTTATATAATGAAAGATACAATAGTACGCGCAATTGCAGCCGATGGATGTATTAGAATGTTTGCGGCTTCCACTACTAACCTGGTGGAAGAGGCTCGTAAAATACATAACTGTGCTCCGACTGCGGCAGCTGCACTGGGTAGAACTTTAACTGCTGCCTTAATGATGGGTGTATCTTTAAAAGGAGAAGAAAATGTTACTTTAAAAATAGTAGGGGATGGGCCGATAGGAAATATCACAGCTGTTGCAGATTCTCAAGGAAATGTAAAAGGCTATATTTCCAATCCGGAGGTTTACTTACCAGCAGAAGATGGAAAAATGCCTGTTGGAAAGGCAGTTGGGAAGGGGACTCTCTACGTTATAAAGGATTTAAAAATGAGAGAACCCTATACCGGAAGTATTCAACTGGTTTCAGGAGAAATCGCAGAAGATCTAACAAAATACTTCCTTGAATCAGAACAAATACCATCTGCTGTTTCCTTAGGAATACTGGCAAAACCGGAAGGTGTTGTTTCATCCGGTGGATATATCATACAAATGCTACCTGGTTCAACAGATGAAATGGCTGAAAAAATCAGTAATACACTTTATAAATTAGGATCTGTTTCCAGGGCAATAGAAGATGGAAAGGATGCAACTGAAATAGTAAAGTATATTTTGAAGGACTATGAGCCTGAAATATTAGCTGAGATTTCTGCAAGATACAATTGTGAATGCAGCCGTGGAAAACTTAGCCAGGTTTTGTTAGGGCTGGGAGAGAATGAATTGTTAGATATTTTACAAAAGGAAGGAAAGGTTGAGGCAAGGTGCCATTTTTGCAATAGCACCTATACCTTCGACAGGGAGGAAATTATGAAAATGTTGGAGGATGCCCGTTCTTAACCGTGCTAGCTAAAGATCTTTTTAAGTTTAGCTAGAAAACTTTTATTGCTCATGTTATCAGTTTGCTTATTTAAAGGGTTTATCTTGTCCGCAAGTCCGGTAATACATTTTGCTGCCAGGCTGTGCGGACTATATTTTATAAAGGGTGTATAATTTTTAACTGCTTTTCTGATATTGGGATCTTCAAAAATATACCCGAGACCGGTAACTTTAATATTTAAAAACCTCTCAACTACTGACTCCATTCGTTTGATTATTTTCACTGCTTCATTTTTGGAATCCACCCTGTTTACTATAAGTTTTGTATTTAAGGTACTATCTTTATCATCCAGTACTTTTATTATTGCGTAAGCATCCGTTATGGCATGGGGTTCAGTAGTTGTAATGACTATTACTTCGTCTGCTGCCAGGACGAATTTAATGACATTTCTTGAAAGACCTGCACCTGTATCTATTATTATTACATCGGCATATTCTTGTAACGGTTCAAACTTTTTTATAACATTTGATAGTTCATTTTCCGAAAGATCGGCTAGTGACTGGAATCCGGAACTACCGGGGACTATTTGAATTCCTTCCGGTCCTTCAACTATAATATCTAGAATATTATCCTTTGTGCCTTCAACTAAGTCCTGCAAGGTATATTTAGGATGGATATTTAACAAAACATCAACATTAGCTGTTCCCAGGTCTGCATCAATAATGAATGTTCTAAGTCCCTTTTTAGCAAGTGCAATGGCAACATTTATAACAAAATTTGTTTTTCCGACTCCGCCTTTTCCACTGGTAACTGCAATAATTTTGGGGCCGGTATTGTTTTGGTGCTGACTTTCTCTAACACACTCCGGTATAGCTATTGTAAGGGTACTGTTTTCGGAATGTTCTTTGTCAACAATTTTACTTTGAAAGACAGTATTTGCCCCTTTAATTTCAACTTCAGTTCCTACAGCTAAAAGGACTATTCTACCGTTATCATAAGGCATGGTTACTCGCAGTGAATTTCTTGTAATTTCATGCACTGTAACTTCATATGTACCTTTATAAAGTTGTGAATGAGGTTTTAACAATATTTTTTGACCTGGAAAAAAGAGATGTTTTTTTGCCATTTATTTCCCATCCTCCTGCCGTTATGACATTATTCAACAAAATATCGAATTTTCCTGCTATTAGTAATGGGTAAAAAGAATTTCGCACATTTTATCGGGCATAATAAATGGAGGAGGTGAATTATTTTTGAATAGAGAAGATAAAAGAAAAATAGACCGCTGGAATGAAGAAGCTGCCAGAATGGCTGAAAAGACGCAGATAAAAAGAAAACAATTCTGGCGTGGTGTAAATAGACCTCACCAAGGGATAGCAGCTGATAAAGAAAAATTTCTTCATGAAAATTTAACAGGCGCCCATAAAGTACTTCATCCTGATTCTAAAGGTGTTGATGAATAAAAATATTTCTTAAAACGCTATACGGCGTTTTTTTTATGGTTAACATTTTACCTTAATTTATCTTCTGTTATAATTGGAAATGGAAGGGAATGATTTTTATGTACATCGGTTGTCACATGTCGATAGGAAAGGGTTTTGCTAAAGCCTGTGAAGGGGCATTTAAAATTGGTGGGGAGACAATGCAGTTTTTTACACGCAACCCCCGTGGCTCCAAAGCGAAGGAAATAAAGGAAATTGATGTAAAACAATATAAAGAAGCAATAGCAAGAAATACTTTTGGCCCTGTTGTGGCTCATGCACCCTATATCTTAAACCTGGCTAGTCCCAAGGATGAGATGTGGGAACTGGCCCAAAGGATCATGATAGAAGATTTGGAAAGGATGGGCAGGCTGGGGGTGCAGTACATAGCGTTACACCCGGGTAGCCATGTGGGAAAGGGAGTTGAGTATGGGATTAAAAGAATAGCTTCCGGCCTTTCAAAAGTATTACAAGAATCATCTTCAGATACTATAATTTTGTTGGAAACAATGGCAGGTAGCGGTACCGAAGTGGGTAGTACCTTTGAGGAAATAAAAGAAATTATCGATTTGGTAGAAAGTGATAAAGAACTTGGAGTGTGTTTTGATACCTGTCATACTTTTGCTTCCGGATACGATGTTGATTCTGATCTGGACAGGGTTTTGAAGGAATTTGATGAAATTATTGGGCTCCAAAAGCTAAAGGCGCTTCATGTTAATGACAGTAAAAATGAGAAAGGAAGCAAAAAGGATCGGCATGCAAATCTCGGGGAAGGAGTCATGGGAGTAGAGACTTTTAAAAAATTTGTCAACCACCCGAAATTGCAAAACCTTCCACTGGTGCTGGAAACTCCCGGAGGAATTGACAATTATCAAAGAGAAATTGCACTTCTTCGAGAAATGCGTGAGAAGAAAACTCTAAAAACTAAACGAGAATAACTCTGTGCTGAAAGATGAGGATGCGATAATGGATAAAATATGGGTATATACTTTCGGTAGTTTTATCTTGTTATTGAATATTACTACTTTTTTGCTGTTTGGAATTGATAAACGAAAATCCTTAAGACAGCAGTGGAGAATAAAAGAATCAAAACTGCTTTTCTTTGCTTTTTTGGCACCGGTTGGAGCTCTATGCGGGATGAAGTTTTTTCATCACAAAACCCAAAAGCTAAAATTTTCTTTTTTTGTTCCTTTCTTTTTGCTACTGCATATAGCATTTTTAATTTTTTTACTATGGTTCCGTAGTATGGCATAGTTATTATGAAAGGAGGCTTGGCTCTGTCTGACGCAGTTGTTATTGAAAAATGCGATAATTACGACATTGAAAATGTCAGAGAAAGAATAAAAGAGGGACTACAGCTTCTTGGTGGTATTGAAAAATGGGTAAAACCCGGCATGACGGTGGTTCTAAAACCTAATCTCTTAACTCGAAAATCACCAGAACAAGCTGTTACCACACATCCTCATATAGTACAAGCAGTAGCTGAGCTTATTCAAAAAGCGGGTGCAAAGGCAGTTATAGTGGATAGCCCGGGTGGACCTGATTCTAAAGCTTACCTCAGATCGGTTTATAAAACAACTGGTATGGAGGAAGTCGCCGGAAAAACAGGAGCAATTGTTAGTTATAACCCCCAGAAAGTGGAGCTAAAATTTGAGGGTGGAAGCCAATTTCGGAAATTTACTCTTTTAAAAACCATAGTAGAAGCAGATTTAGTTATCAATCTACCCAAATTAAAAACTCATGGGCTAACTTTAATAAGTTGCGCTGTAAAAAATCTTTACGGTACAATTCCGGGGCTTATTAAAGGGGAATATCATCTCAATCTAGCTGAAATACAACATTTTTCTTCTTTTCTAATTGATCTGGCCTTGTGTGTTAACCCGGCTCTAACAATTGTAGATGCGGTTGTGGGTATGGAAGGTGAAGGGCCTTCTGCAGGAAAACCTAAAAAAACGGGAATGATATTTATTTCTGAAAACCCCTTTACACTTGACTACCTGGCAGCAGCTACTATAGGTTTGGAACCTGAAAAAATAGCTACTGTTGTCGAGAGTCAGAAAAGGGGATTGTGCGTTAAAAGCATGGCAGAAATAGATTTTGTGGGTACAAAAGATAATCATGGCACAGTACCATATCAACTTCCAAAATCAATAAAACAGATTGATTTTACAGACGGTTTAGGTAGAAGGATTCCCAAATGGTTGCTTCCAACGATATATGAATGGTTAAAACCAAGTCTCAAGTTTAATAGTTCAGTTTGTACAAAGTGTGGAATTTGCAAGGAAAGCTGCCCGCCGGCAGCTATAACTTTAGATGAAATTAAGCCTGTTGTAGATTCAGAAAAATGTATAAGATGTTATTGCTGTCAGGAGCTTTGTCCAAAACATGCTGTGGAAATATCCTATCCCTGGCTGGGGAGAATCTTGTTTCGGAGGTAAAAACAATGCAAAGAGAAAGAATTTTAGCTATTGATATTGGAGGCGGAACTCAGGATATTTTACTTTATGAAGAAGGAAAACCTGTGGAGAATTGTATTCAGTTAATACTACCTTCTCCTACAGTTATGGTACATAACCAAATTTCAGAACTCACTTCTCAAAAAAAAGATATTTTTTTAAGTGGCTATTTGATGGGAGGGGGAGCATCAAGTAAGGCAATAAAAAAACACCTCAAGGAAGGTTTAAAGGTGTATGCTACGCCACAATCAGCTAAAACCATCAGAGATAACTTAGATGATGTCAGAGAATTGGGAGTGGAAATAGTTTCTGAAAATCCGGGCGTTTCTGAAGTTAAAACAGGGGATATCTGTTATCATGAATTGAAAACTGCACTTGAAGCATTTGGAGTTGAAATGCCAACAAGGTTTGCCGTTGCAGTGCAAGACCATGGGGAAAGCCCTGAAGGCGTAGGTAACCGTAAATTCAGATTTCAGCACTGGGAAAACTTTCTAAAAAAAGGCGGACATATTTCTGATCTTTTATACATGGATCCTCCTTCATACTTTACGAGAATGTGGTCGATAAAGGAGCAGTTAGAAAATGTGGTTTTCATGGATACCGGTTCTGCTGCCATAAGAGGTGCGCTATGTGATAAAAAAGTTTTTGAGTGGTCAAAGGAAGGGGTAACCTTAGTTAATGTGGGGAACCAACATACCGTAGGTATACTTTGTAAAGGGGATAAGGTTTTGGGAGTATTTGAGCATCATACAAGGCTCTTAAACAAAGAAAAATTGCAGTATTTTATAAATAAATTTATAAATGGTTCTCTAAACAATGAAGAAGTGTTTAATGATCAAGGTCACGGCTGTGCAATAACAGCAGAGTATAATGATCTGAAGAAATTTGACAAAGTAGTAATTACCGGTCCGCAAAGACATTTGACAAGTGAAAAGGACTATTACTGGGCCAGTCCCATGGGCAATATGATGTTGACAGGAGCTTACGGTCTGGTGGCCGCGTTGCTTCAAAAAGAAAGTGGGGAAAATTCCTTGACAAATATGATTTAAGGGTTTAAACTAGGAATGATTAACAAACCTTTAAATCAGTTCAGAGAAACTGGTAAGGGGAATATATCCTGGGTTTTTAGTAATTTAATTTAGGATATAAGCTGCTTACCAGTTGGTAAAGCAGCTTTTTTAATGTCTAATAATAAAGAGGGTGCCTGGTATGGAACTTATAAAAAAAGCTCAGATAATGGACAGTGACAAAATAAGGCGATCTTTAACCAGAATAGCACACGAGATAATTGAAAAAAATAAAGGAGTAGAAAATATAGCTTTAGTTGGAATAAGAACAAGAGGAGTTCCTCTAGCTAATCGTCTTAAAGAAAACATTGAAAAAATTGAAGGCAAGATTGTACCAACAGGTATTTTAGATATTACCCTGTATAGAGACGATCTGACAACCCTTGGACAACAACCGGTAGTGAACTCTACAAGGGTGGATTTTAAGGTAGAGGATAAAAAAATTGTTCTTGTTGATGATGTGTTATATACAGGTAGAACTGCGCGTGCTGCCTTAGATGCCTTAATAGATTTAGGTAGACCTAAAGCAATTCAGTTTGCGGTTTTAATAGATAGGGGACACAAGGAATTGCCAATTCGCGCAGATTATGTAGGTAAAAATGTCCCAACCTCAAAAAAAGAAATAGTGGCTGTTCGCCTAATTGAAACTGATGGCGCAGATGAGGTGTTAATTCAAGAGATAAAATAATAGTTTGTAGTACCTTTAAGTGCGTGTTCGAAAAGGAGCAACTTTTCGAACATCCTCTTTAAGTGCGTGTTCGAAAAGGAGCACGAGAGACACGAGAAGTTCAAGGCGGCGAAGGCTCTGAGCAGCGGAGCGTACATTGAAGTACGTGAGCAGTCCTGTGAGGCTAGCAAGGGGTTAGTGGGAATAGTGGAACTGTTTCCTCCCCTTGTAGCCTTCTTGTTAGTCGGACTAACGGGAAGGTTTTTTTATATCTAAAAATTTTTTGAGGGGGAGTATTGAAATGAAAAATGTAGTGCTTTCTTTTCAACATGTGCTTGCGATGTTTGGAGCAACTGTTTTGGTACCTTTAATTACAGGCATTGACCCTGCTACGGCACTATTATGTGCAGGCCTCGGTACACTGGCATTTCATTTGATAACAAAACAAAAGGTGCCTGCATACCTGGGTTCTTCCTTTGCATTTATACCTGGAATTTTAGCTGTTAAAGAACTTTTTGGTTTACCTTATGCCACAGGGGCCATGATAGCAGTTGGTGGGGTATATGTAGTAATGGCGTTAATTGTATCGGTTATTGGTATTGATAGGGTAAAAAAATTATTCCCTCCAATAGTTACAGGCCCTATTATTATTGTAATCGGTCTTATTCTAGCTCCTGTTGCTATTCAAATGGCATCTGAGCACTGGACTGTAGCAATTATCACAATGCTTGCAGTTGCCTTTACAGGTATTTATGCCAGAGGCTTTCTAAAATTTCTTCCAATACTTTTTGGAATCATTATAGGATATATTTCGGCAGTATTTTTCGGACTCGTAGATTTTACTCCGGTTAAAGAAGCAGCATGGTTTGGCTTACCTACGCTTATGATGCCGCAGTTCAACTTTGATGCACTCAGTATAATTGTACCAATTGCACTTGTAACAATGATAGAGCATATAGGTGATATCGCTTCATTGAGTGGAGTAACAAACAAAAACTACTTTAACGAGCCCGGTCTTAATCGTACTTTACTAGGTGACGGTATTGCCACAGCGCTGGCAGGCGCCTTAGGTGGTCCTGCTAATACAACTTATGGAGAAAATATAGGAGTTCTGGCAATCACTAAGAATTTTAACCCACGTATCATACAGGGAGCTGCTCTTATCGCCATAGCAATGAGCTTAATTGGTAAATTTGGTGCACTATTGAGTACCATTCCTACTGCAGTTCTAGGAGGAGTAAGCTTTATCCTCTTTGGAATGATTGCCAGCGTGGGGATCAAGACTTTAGTTGATAGCAAGCCTGATTTAACAAATATGCGCAACTCAGTGGTTGTATTTGTAATATTAATTATAGGAATAGCAAGTATAGCGGGTGAAAAGAATAATCCTGCAGTAATTCAATTAACTGAATATGCGTCCCTTTCAGGGTTAAGCCTGGCAGCGCTTGTAGGAATTATTTTAAACGCAGCATTGGAAATCTTCCAACCGCAATGGGCCTCAAGAGCCGTAGCAAAGCTTTCAATGAAAAAGCAGTTGAAGTAGACAAAAGACAACTAAGCCCGAGGATTCAGGTGAATCTTCGGGCCTTTTATTGTAAGTTAAATTTTTTCGATATCAACAAAAACATTATAAAATGCAATTCCTTTTGAACCGGTTACAATTTCCCCCATATCAGTAGATAATCCGGGAGTGAGTTTGTTTAAATTGAAGTTAATGTTTGGGAACCACCCTTGATAGCACAGTATTATATCAGAGGGGATATCACGAGAAATCTTTGCTTTAGCAATTACTTCCCCATAATTATTAAATATTTTTATTGTTGCATTTTCCGTAATATTTTTTTTATGAGCAGTTTTGGGATTGATCAAAATAACAGGTTCAGGGTTAACTTTCAGTATACAGCGTAAATTTTGAAATTGTGAATTAAGCCCATGTTGAGAATGTGGTGTCAGCAAACGGTAGGGATATTTCAAGTCACAATTTGTTCCCTTTTTTAAGACTGGAAGAGCAGGTAACTGATTAGTTTTTGCATTATGGGAATAAAATTCATACTTACCTGAATCTGTTTTAAATTTGCGATCTTTCCAGGCTGTAAAAGGAATATCAGCTCTTTGTGGACTTTCCCTTAATTCTGACCAGTGTTTAATGTCAAGCATTCTATATATTTTTTCATTGAATAAACCATCTAAAATATTTTCCGCTTTAATTTTATAAGGGAAATTACAGCTGCCAGGTGAGAGTTCATTTAGTTTTTTTGAAATAAGCTGTGCTATTTCCAGATCACTTTTACTCTCAAAATATGGCTTGATGGCTTGTTCATTAATTCCGATCCAGTGGTGCCAGTAACTTGGAACTACATCTAATTCTTCAAAATGAGTTGTTGCAGGAAGAACAATATCAGAATATTGAGCGGTGGGGGTTAAATAATGTTCTACTGTAACTATTAATTCCAAGTCTTTTAAAGCATCTAGCAATTTACTGCTATCTGCATCCTGTGTAATCGGGTTGCGACAGGATATCCACAGCATTTTTACAGGTGGATCTTCTATATTCTTTAATTGAGATGCGAAATTATTAATATTCACATAACGGGTAGATTTTCCTTTTTCATTTTTATCTTGCCCAACATTTAAAAAATTTAAATTAAAATCCCATGTGTCCTGATGGGCAAAATGAACTCCTCCTCCGGGAAGACCGATATTGCCGGTAATTGCCCCTAATGCATTGATTGCTCTAAGATTTTGACCTCCATTGACATATCTTTGTAAACCAAATCCCGTCCAAATAAAAGCCGGTTTAGTGCTTCCCAGCATCTCAGCTAAATCCTTAATAAGGCCCGGTTTTTGTCCACACAATGAGGCGGCTTCTTCAACATCATATCCTTCAAGATACCTCTTAAATTTTTCCCATCCATAAGTATACTTGTCTATAAAATTTTTATCATAAAGTCCCTTTTCTAATAGTATCTTAGCAATTGCTAAAGCTAAGGCACCATCACTTCCTGGATTAACTTGAATGTATATATCTGATTTTTTAGCAGTCGTTGTGAATACAGGGTCAATTACAATTATTTTGGCTCCACATTTTTTTGCCTCGTTTATAAAGGGCATTGAATGGACAGCTGTCCAGGCAGGGTTAATTCCCCAGAGAATGATTAACTGTGCATTTTTTATATTTTCCGGGTCGGATGTTTTATGAGCACCAAAATCATAAAAGTGGGCATCCAGCCCGGCTGACCAGCAGGGAGAACCCACAGCTAGTGTAGTGGGGCCTAGACTGTTAAAGAAGCCTTCTACGGCATAGTGAAGAATGCCAAAGTTTCCTGAATATTTATTTAGCGCCATGGAAAGATGGGAACCGTAGCGAGATTTCAGTTCCAGTATTTTATTGGCAATAATGTCTAGTGCTTCATCCCATGTTATCCTTTTCCATTGTCCTGAACCGCGTTTTTTTTGCAGTATGGGATATTTTAGCCTGTTGGGGTCATAAACACGTTGTACGTAACTATAACCTTTAGCACATAATTTTCCCCTTGTATAACCGTGTTTAGGATCTCCGTCTATTTTTTTTAATATGCCATTGCGAGTAAATGCAAGCATGCCACAGGCATCATAACAATTGCGAGGACAGACATGCCTTGTGACAGTATATCCTTCTTTTTTGAAAGACAAATTAAACACCACCATCTACTCCCGCTTACAGATGCAAGGGTTTTTAATTATCACTAAAAAATTATTTTTATAACATATTTCTATATCGTTTAATTGTTTCCTTTTTGAAAAAATAGTAGAGAAAAAAATAACCCGCATTAGCGGGTTATTAAAAAGCGGCAATTTGTAATGCGACTATTGAACTGTAAAAAAGTGTTCTTCCTAATATTTCGCCTATAAAGGCTAACAAAAATATTGTTGTTATTAGTTTAGAGTTGTGTACTTTGTTTAAACTTTTGAATACCAGTAAAGAGAAGGGAGCTAGCAAGCCAACTATGATTCTTCCCCAAAAAGTGCTGCTAGTAATAATATTGATACCTGTCTGGTATTCTGTTCCGGTACCTGAAATGAGTACTGAAACATAGATTATAAAGCTTATAGTGTATATACCGATTATTGAAACCAATATAACTGGTAAGTTGGCAACACTCTTTTTCTTTATTGTAAATAACATTTCAATATACAGTGGACCTAAAAGTGCAGCTGTCAAAATGAAAAACACCACAGTACCAACATTATTCCACGCCGGGCGTGCAGGTAGAACATATATCATTCCTGATGATATAACTGCCAGAACTGCTACCAAGGCAGTAATTCCGCCAAGTACTTTGCGATTTTTTTCTTTTCCTTCCTGCCACTGAAAGTAATAAGTTGCCAGCATAACTATTAATGAAGTAAAAAGAATTACCTCTCTGCTTAACCAGGAGTTGCCCAGATTGGTTAATGCCCTGTATGCTTCTAAGGGGTGTCCCAGGTGAAAAAGAGAAATTAGAATGCTAAAGCCTGTAATTAATAAGAGTGTAATTGTAACTAATTTTCCCGTTTCAGTAGTAATTTTTTTTCCGTTTACCTCCAGTAACCATAATGTTACGATACTGCCTGCCGCAAGCTGAGATAAAACAGTAAAAAAAACAAGAGTCATTTCACCCATTACCTGTCCCTCCTTACTTGGAAGCCAATTTGCGGCTTAACAAACCGAACTGATGGCTGTGTTATTCTAGGGTCAGGAAAACCTGCGAAAGCTTCAACTGTCCCCAATTCATCAAATGAATTTAAATCTATTACAGTAATTGCTTCCATGGGACAACCATCCACACAAGCAGGGTTTTCTCCCTTATCTATTCTTTGGAAACACATATTGCATTTTTCAACTTTCTTATACTTTTTATTGAATTGAGGTACCTGGTAAGGACAAGCCATGGTACACAAGCGGCAACCTATACAGCGATTATGGTCATGAATTACTATTCCGTCTTTACGTTTCGTGTATGCACCAACCGGACAAACCCTCAAACATTCCGGTTGAGCACAGTGATTGCATGCAAGTGACATGAAGTTTCTTTCCGGAAGAGTAAATGTTTCTTCATGGAGTGGATAAACTTTTCGCCAGCGAATGTTGGGGTCTAATTGGTAATAATTTTTGCAGGCCATCTCACAAGAGTGACAACCGATACATTTTTCGGTATTTACTAAAAAACTCAATCTTTTAGCCAATTTTTAGCCCTCCTTAAACCCTTGTGATATTTACAAAATTGTCATGGAAAGAAATTCCGGGCATTCCGGTTGCTTTTTCTCCCATGTCTGCAGGGATTGCTTTAACTGTATAATTAACATTATAGTTTCTATTTTTATACCAGGCTTCATATACTACAACAATGTCTTCAGAAACTGTTTCTGTAATTTTGGCCGGTAATATGATGTAGCCCAGATCATTATACATTTTGACATTATCATTATTTTTGATTCCGTATCTGGCGGCAGTTCTTGGATGTATTTCAATACTAGGTGCGTCGTTAATAGCTTCCATCCAGTCCAGATTTTGAAATTGACTATGAATATTTAGCTTCCAATGCGGAGAAATACAGCGAAGAGGGTAATTATCAGTTGCTTTCATTTCTTCAACATAGACCGGTAAAGGGTGATGTCCGAATTTGAATGCTTCTTCCGACCAAAATTCATATTTACCGGAAGGTGTAAGAAACTTGCCATCTTTCCAAGCAACACGGCTGTTTTTAGCTTTTACCGGACCTTTCTTTAAGTCTTTCCAATGCTGAATTCCAAATTGCTTATAAATATTATCATTAAATTCTTTACCTACCCATTCTTCTAAATCTCCGGAAGTGGGGAAAGTGCAGGAACCCGGTTCCAGCTCATTGAGTTTGGCTGATAATTTCATAGCTATTTCCACGTCATTTTTAGCTTCATACATAGGTTTAATTGCTTGTTCATTGAGGTTCATCCACCAGTGCCAGTAACTCACATTTATTCCGGGAGATTCAAAGAATGTAGTTACAGGTAATACTATATCCGACATTTCAACTGTAGGAGTCATGAATTGTTCGGCAGTAACCACCATGTCCATAGCTTCGAAAGCTTTTTTAATAACAGACGTTTCGGGGTCCTGGGTCATGGGGTTTCGACAGGCGATCCAGAGCATTTTTATTGGCGGATTTTTGGCGCCGAGAACTTCTGCTCCAAAATTGTTCATATTAATAGCACGATCTTTTCCTCCCTTACTACCTTCAGGAGGACTTTGTAGCATGGCATGGTAATTGAAGCCCCAGGTTTGTAAATGAGCATATTGGGCTCCACCACCGGATTTTCCGATATTACCCGTGATAGCTGCCAATGCATCTATGGCTCTGACATTTGCTCCCCCATTGGTGTGGCGCTGCATACCGTACCCGATCCAAATGTTGGCAGGTTTAGTTGCTGCGTATTCCCGGGCTAGGTTTTCAATTACGATTTCAGGTATACCGGTTTTCTCAGAGGCCCATTCCAGTGTAATATTATTTTTGACATAACCAAAAAATTGTTCATAGCCTATTGAATTTTGAGTTAACCAATCTGCGTCATAAAGTTCATTATCCAGAATATAACGTACCATACCCAGGGCAAGCGCACCATCGGTGCTGGGTTTAATTTGCAAATATAAGTCCGCTTTTGATGCTGTCTGTGTTAAGATTGGATCTATAGCAACAACTTTACAACCTCGTCTTTTTGCTTCCTCAACAAAATACATGGAGTGCACCGAGCACCAGGCAGGATTGACCCCCCATAATATTATATATTTTGAATTTACCATGTCTTCAGGGTCATTGCAGATTATGGTTCCCATATCAAATGTCTGAGCATCAATACCTGCCGGCCAACATGGTGTCCCTGTGGCACGAGATGTATAGCCTATACTGGAAAACATGCCTTCTATACCGTAATGCATGATATCAAAGTTTCCGGAATACTTATTGAGACAAATTGGCAAAGTACTGCCATATTCTTTTTTTATTTGAAGTATCTTTTCTGCAATTTCAGTTAATGCTTCATCCCAGCTTATTCTTTCCCAGTTTCCAGAACCACGTCCTTTTTGTCGCATAGGGTATTTTATTCTGTCGGGGCTGTAAACCCTGCGTGTATAGCTGAACCCTTTAGCGCAAAGCCTCCCCCTAGTGTAAGTGTTCTTGGGATTACCAGTTACTTTTTTTAATACACCGTCTTCAACGGTGGAAAGTATGGCACAGGTGTCATAACAGTTTCTAGGACAAGCATTTTGAAATACTTTGGCAGAGGTACCTGTAGCAGCTTCTGCCTTCTTGAAGCTACCCGGTTTAAAATCAAATATTGAACCTCCTACAGCTGCAGTGGCACCTGTGGCTGCAATTCCTTTCAAAAAAGAACGTCTGGAGCAACTAAATTTTTTATTTTTATCCAACATTACTCCCCCCCTGACAAGAATCTAAATAACTTTGTTCCAATTTCATAAAGCCTTTTAAAATTAGAGACATTGCATAGCAGACAGTAGTAGTGCTATTTTTTAAAATACTATCACAATGCTTAAATATCCATTTTTGCAGGTGCTTGGTTAAAAAATCACGATAAAGTTCATGGTAGTTTTGTAATGATGCTTTTTTATTTTCTGCCATGGACCAAGCACACCTAGATAGTAAGTAACAAATGAAATCCAGTTGCAGTCCAAGGTGATCATCAGGCTCAATTCCTTTTTTTAAAAATTGCAATCCTGCTTTATTATAAAATTTGCGTACTTTTAAGGTTTCTTCTTGCATTACAAGTCCTTCAGAATTGAGATAAGCTGATTCATACGGAGGTGCCAGTAACTTTCCGGGTCCTACAAAAAGACAATTGTAATCATAAACAGCTTGATTAATATCTTTAGGTGAAATATTTGCAAGTAAGTTTAAGCCTTTTTTAAAATCCGGTTGTTTAATACCAGGGTCATATTCATTTAGTATATAAATTACATCAGGCCATTTTGCATAATCCCACAATTTGCTGTTATAATAATTACAGAAAACTTGATATACATTGAAACGCTTTTCTAGGGAAGCAAGTGAATCAAATTTTAGGTTTTGCATTTGATTCCCCCCCTGTTTTTATGTAGTCTTTTGAGATATTGTTTTTTTCTGTTTCATTTTGCTTTTTACCGGGGGCTTCAATTTCTACTCCGCATTTTATGGTGATTTTTTCTATTCCTTCTTCCTGTTCTCTTTTGGAAAGCTTTAATTCTTTTGGTGGTTCCGGATTCATCTCTCCCCGGTAATCTTTATCAATTACCCCGCTTTCAAACCTTGGTTGTGTAATAGTGGAAGTGGTCCCGCAACCCACAAGAAAGATTGTGATAAAAATAACTAATGCAGCAAAATAAAGCCATCTTTTCTTGAACAAATTTACTCCCTCCTTTCTTTTATGTTTCAAAATACTAGGTTTGGCCTTTTTAACCTTTGTTTATATTTCTAATGATTTTTTATAAGCATTGTATACTATTACAATAAGCAAAAGAAATAAAGATAAAGCTTACCGAATTAGCGGTAAGCTTTATCTAAAATCCCCCGAAACCTTGTTTGCGCATCTTAAATATTTTTAATGCTATCAGGAGATTGAGAATATTTTCATATTTTTCCAGATCTAATTTTAAAATTTCCTCTATTTTTTTTATACGATAACGAAGTGTATTAGGATGTATGAACAATTTTTTTGCAGTGGTATTAAAATCACCATTTTCTTTTAAATATATATAAAGTGTTTCCAGAAGAGAGATATCATTCTTTTCATCAAAGGAAATTAATTCACCTAAATAATCTTCACAAAAATCATCTAGTTGTTCGTGGCTGATACTTGCTAAAAGTTGAATTATTCCTAGATCTTCAAAATGAGTAATATTGTTTGTTTCCTCAATGAATTTTCCGAGTTCGAGTGCAGTTTTTGCTTCCTGGTAACTGCGGCAAAGGTTTGTTATTGAGGTGTAAAATCTACCTATCCCAAAGGAAACTGTGATTTCGGGTATATGGGAATATATTCTTTTTTTTATGTTATGTAGCAGTTTTCTTATATCTTCTTTTTTTTGCTTATGAGTTTTTTGGGCAGAAATAGGTATAATTATTATTATTTGCTCGTTTTGTTCCGAAATAATGGGATTTTTAAAGTTTGTAGATATTGTTCCGGAGATGATGGAATAAAGATCATCAAATAATTTTTGAAATTCGGTTGTATTCTTATAGTTATCAACTTCCATAATGGCTAATTCATGTGGTTTAGATAAATCCCATCCTAAAATTTTTCCTTGTTTTATTAATGTTTGTTGTGACTCAAAATTATTGTGTAAAAGGTCATAGATAAAATTATCTTTGTATTTTTTTTCTGTTTCCTCTATTTCAGCCTGCTTTATTAACTCTGAAATTATGATGGTTGATGCTTGCTTAATTTGTACAATATCCAATTTATTCACTTTATTGTTTAATTCAGGTATTATTAAAAAACCGTAGGTTGCATTATCATTATTTAATTCCATAACATAACAGTTGGTTTCTTGGAGATCATCAAGGATAACATTTACTTTGGCGGTTGCCAAGTTGCCAGTGTTGTTAGACGCAATTTTTCTGTTTTTATAGTAAGTATTCTTTATAGTTTTTAGTATTTTGGTATTTTTAAATAATATTTTTTCACCATATTTAGACAATATTATTTCTTTAAAAATAGAATTAGTAATTAATAAGGGATTACCCAAAATGGCTTCCAAGTGTCTAATAAGGGATGATATGCCTTTAAGATTGACTAATCTTAGCAAATGAGAGCTGACAGATGTACTATATTCATAAAAACAATTTGCTTTTTTTAAATGATTAATTAACTGAGAACTGTCCATTATATCCTGGACCTGCTGTGTTTGCGGTAGATATATAATTGGTATTTTGCTATTAGACGCTTTTTTAATTATGTCTTTGGTAATTCGAGGTTCTGGCGTTCCTATTAAGAAAATTCCTTTAACAGGTATATTCAAAGCTCTCGAAATTTCAGAATTAATTTGTTCAGAGTCCGAAATATGGCAGTTCATAACCAGTAGTGTTTCTTTGGTTATTTTTCCGGTGGAAATAATTGGTTGAATTTCCAAAAAGGAATTTTCTCTTCCTGACCAGCCGGCAATAATTTCAAAGTTTGCCGGATCTTGAAGTGTCAGTAATTCCTGAACAGTAATCAGCTTATCTAACAAAATCTTTCCTCCCTTAGGTTAGTTTTATTTGTCATGACGCCAAAAACAAACCGGCGGTTGGGGTAAAATAAATCTTATGGAAGGTCGGGTTATACGAATTATTGTAAATCCTGGCAAAATTTCATGATATTTTTCCGATAGCGGCTTTGAAAGGTCAGTAATATATAATGCTTCTGGAATGCAAGCTTCCACACATGCAGGTTTTAATCCTTGATCTATACGTTTAAAACAGAAATTGCACTTTTCCACTTTTCCTGTTTGGGGGTTAATTTGAGGAACACGAAATGGGCACGCTCCAATACAACTTTCGCAACCGGAGCAATTTGAATTAGTGTGAAGTACAATTCCATCTTTGCGCTTTTTGAAGCAACCTTTAGGACATACTTTAATACAAGCAGGGTTTCTGCAGTGATTGCAGGCCATGGAAAGAAATCCGAAAAAGTTCTTAGGATGTTCTGCAAGGGTAACTATTTTTCGATAGTGAATATCATCCAAGCAGTTTTCATTATGGCAGGCCATTTCACAGCCCTTGCAGCCAATACATTTATTTAGATCTATTATAAAACCGAGTTGTTTAACCATTCCTACTGGTCACCTTTTTCTTTAAAATATCCTCCACCACTCCCGGATTAGGAGTTACATACAGTGTCCTGTGATTGTCGTAAATCACCATCCCCGGTTTGGCGCCTTTTGGCTTTCTTACATACTTCTTTAAAGTATAGTCCACTGGAACGTTTGTTGAATTTTTTCCCTTACTATAATATGCCGCCAAAATGGCTGCTTCCTGTAGTGTTGATTCCGGCGCCTTTTGATTATCACACCGTATGATAACGTGAGACCCTGGCATGTCCTTGGCATGAAGCCAGATATCACTATCTGAAGCAATTTTTAATGTTAAGTAGTCATTGACAGTATTATTTTTTCCCACAAGTATCTTAAAGCCATCTTGAGAGGTGTAACTTAATGGCTGTGGTCTCTTTGTTGTTTCTTTCGATTTTTTCTTCTTCCCTTGTGGTTCCTTTAGAGCAATATATCCGCTTTTAAGCAATTCTTTTTTTATATCATTTACTTCTTCCAGTGTTGTTGCATTTTGTACCCAGAAAAGTGTATTTTGCAGATAATTCAGCTCCTCCAGTGTGTTTTCAAGTTGTACTTGTGCTTGCTTGGCAGCTGAAGATGCTTTGTTATATCTTTTAAAATATCGCTGCGCATTTTCTGCCGGGGTTAGTTCGGGCTTTAAACTAATTTCCAGTGTTTCTCCTTCTTCAGAATAGTAATTGGTAACTTCTATTTTATCCATTCCTTTTTTTATTCTATAAATGTTTGCAGTAAGTAATTCTCCATACAGCTTATATTTTTCCATATTTTGTGCCTTGTTGATTGTTTCTCTTTGTAACTGAGCTTTTTTGCTGCAGCGTTTTATCTCCTTCTGCAATATTTTTTTAATATTATTGACCAGATTATTAAATTTTTCTTGATTTTCGTTGTGTAAGTAAAACTCATCTATTGCTTTGCTGATACTGGAATAATAAATTTTATTTTCTTTGGGATACTGCTGTAAATCCAGTGGCGAGAAATCCTTATAGACATTTTTTTCCTTGATTAAAATAGGTGAATAATTACCGGTATTTAAGCACTCTCTTACCTTCTGAAGTTCTTCCCACAATTTATTAAACTCATATTCCCCGCATTCTTCTATTAATATACCGGGACTCAAATTTGCATTGTAAACAATTTCTTTACAAGTATCAGGTCCCAGACCTTCGATACATTGCAACAATCCTTTCCAGACAGGTGTGGTAAGGTTTATCCTTAAAAGTTCATCTAGAAGTTTGGCTTCATCTAAGTCGTTAGGGTAAATTTTATCTTGTTGTGGCGGTGCTTTATAAGTTTCTCCCGGTAAGACCTGGCGGTATTGGTTTACAGCATATGAGTAGCGCTTCATACCGTCAATTATGGTGCTTTTGTCGTTGTTTAAAAGTATGATATTAGAATGTTTGCCCATAATTTCGCATATTAAATATTTTTTAACGACTCTACCCAATTCATCCTTATTTTCAATTTCAATAACCACCTGTCTTTCAAGTCCCGGCTGGTTCACTGAAATTATCTTTCCCCCTTCAATATGTTTTCTTAATACCATGCAAAACATAGGGGGGGACTGGGGATTGGTAAAGCTTCTCTCCGTTAAGTGGATGCGATATCGTACGGGGTGTGAAGAAATCAGCAGTGAAATGTTCTCCCTTTTCTGTCGTAATCGTAATAAAAGCATAGTGCTTTGGGGCTGATATACTTTATCGATACGGGAGCCGGTTATTTTATTAGTAAGCTCATTTACAACAGCTGCCGTTGTTAAACCGTCAAATGCCATTTATAATACCTCCCATCATGCCAAGTATAGCATTTTACACAACCTGCTTCAATTGTATCCGTGCAGAGGTTATTTTTTCAGATACTCGTGAATAAAATGGTAAACAAGGTTGATATGTACAAACTCTGGAGCAGGGGGGCGTTTAATAAATGAATAACAAAGAGTGGCATAATATGGGGAGTTCTGAAGTACTCAGCATAATGCAAACAAATGCTGCCAAAGGATTGAGTACTAAAGAAGCGACAAAAAGATTGACTAACTTTGGCCCAAATCGAATTCAGGAGAGAAAAAAGGCCAATCCAATCAAAATGTTTTTAAGTCAATTCACTGATTTTATGGTACTTGTTTTACTGGCAGCCACCATGATTTCAGGTCTTTTAGGTGAATATGCAGATGCAATTACCATTATGTCTATAGTGGTAGTCAATGCTATATTGGGTTTCATACAGGAGTTTAAGGCGGAAAAATCTCTGGAGGCTTTAAAAAGTTTAACAGCTCCGGAAGCTGTAGTTGTAAGGGAAGGTGAAAAAATAAAGATACCGGCAGAAGAACTTGTCCCGGGAGATATAATTTTCTTAGAAACCGGGGACAAAGTTCCAGCTGATTGTCGCTTGATTGAAATTGTAAAATTAGAAGCTGAAGAATCTGCTCTGACAGGTGAATCTTTACCTGTTAAGAAAAATGTAGATGTTATAAGTGAACAACATGTAGGTATTGGTGATAGACGTAATATGGTCTATTTAGGGACGGTAGTTACCAGAGGAAGGGCTAGGGCAGTAGTAGTAGCTACCGGCATGGATACTGAAATGGGTCAAATAGCTGGTATGATGCAAGAAGTTGAGAATACAGAAACTCCTCTTCAGAAAAGGTTGGCTGCTCTAGGCAAATGGTTGGTTGCTTTTTGTCTTTTAATATGTGCTGTAGTTGTTGTGACAGGTATCTTGAGGGGTGAGCCGGTTTACAGGATGTTTTTAGCAGGTGTGAGCCTTGCAGTAGCTGCAATACCTGAAGGTTTACCTGCAATCGTAACGGTTGCTCTTGCCATAGGGGTACAAAAAATGATTAAAAGAAATGCTATAGTTAGAAAATTGCCTGCAGTTGAAACACTTGGTTGTGCAACTGTCATTTGTTCTGATAAAACGGGAACAATAACTGAAAATGAAATGACTGTAAGAAAACTGTATGGAGACGGAAAAATTATAGAGGTAACGGGCCAGGGTTATAACCCAAAGGGAGATTTTTTAGAGGGAGAAAAGAAAGTTGTTTTAGAAGATGGAGAAGCAACAAAACTTCTTTTAAAAATTGCTGCAGTATGTAATAATAGTATATTAAAAAAGGATAAATTAAAAATTTCAGGTCTTTTTAGAAATAACAGTAAAAATAACGGTCGCTGGGAAATAGAAGGTGACCCTACAGAGGGAGCTTTAACTGTTGTTGCAGCAAAAGCAGGAATTTGGAAGGATGCTGTCGAAAAGGATGAAGAATGGATGCATGAATTTCCATTTGACTCCGATAGAAAAATGATGTCTGTAGTGTACAAAAACAAAGACAATAATTTTGTTTCTTATGTTAAAGGTGCTCCCGATGTTATACTTTCACTTTGTACCCACATCTATGAAAATGGTCAAATAGTAGCGTTGAATGAAGATAAGAAAATGGAAATTGTGGAGCAAAATAAAGCTATGGCATCACGAGCACTAAGAGTGCTTGGTTTTGCTTATAAGAATCTGGGAAGTGAGTTCCAAGCGGAAAATGGCGAGGAACTTGCTGAAAAAGATTTAGTTTTTGTGGGGCTTGCTGGAATGATTGATCCCCCTAGACCCAGTGCCATTAGGGCTATTAAATCCTGCCGTCAGGCAGGCATAAAGCCTGTGATAATAACTGGAGATTATAAGCTTACTGCTGAAGCAATTGCTAGGGAAATGGGGCTTATCACTTCTTCTGAACAAACTATAAGTGGTGAAGAATTGGACTGTCTTAACGACCGGGAGTTACAAAAACGAGTAGAAGATTTGGTAGTTTATGCTCGTGTATCACCTAAACATAAAATGAGAATAGTTAAGGCGTTAAAGAAAAATGGGCATGTAGTTGCAATGACAGGAGACGGTGTCAATGATGCTCCTGCTGTAAAAGAAGCAGATATTGGTGTCTCAATGGGAAAAACTGGTACAGATGTAACTAAGGAAGCTTCTGCAATGGTTCTTGCAGATGATAACTTTGCTACAATTGTTGCTGCAGTTGAAGAAGGCAGGGCTATCTATGATAATATTCGTAAATTTATTCGCTATCTCTTGTCATGTAACGTTGGAGAAGTATTGACAATGTTTTTGGCAGCATTATGTGGCCTTCCTTTACCCCTGATGCCTATCCAGATTCTTTGGGTAAACCTGGTTACTGATGGTTTGCCTGCCATGGCGCTGGGGGTTGATAATGCCGATATGGACATAATGGAGAGACCACCGCGTAGTCCGGGAGAAAGTGTTTTTTCCCATGGGCTGAGCAGAAAAATTATCTCGCGGGGTTTACAGATATGTCTCCAAACTTTATTTATATTCATAGTTGCAATGATACTTGGGGATGGGGATCTAAAAATAGCTCGAACAATGGCATTTACAACCCTGGTTTTTTCACAGCTCTTCCATGTTTTTGACTGTAAGTCAGAAAGATTTTCACCATTCCAAGTAGGAATATTATCAAATCCATACCTGGTGGGAGCTGTATTGTGTTCTATAACAATGCAGTTATCTGTAATATACTTACCATTTTTACAGCCAATCTTTAAAACAGTACCGCTTAATATGTTTCAGTGGGCTATGATTATATTTGCAGCTGGCTGGAGAACATTTGCACTTGCAATAATTCATTTTTTACGTCCTTTAGGGCGCAAGTTAGTATACTTAAGGGTATGATAAAAATGAGGAGGTGAAATAAATGCAGTTTACAAAGGTACATGGATTAGGCAATGACTTTATTATTATTAATACATTTAAAGAAAGTATTAAAAATCCTAATGAATTGGCTGTTAAACTCTGTCACCGCCACTTTGGAGTTGGGGCAGATGGTTTGGTACTGGTAGGGCCTAGCGACAAGGCGGATATAAAAATGAGGATTTTTAACCCTGATGGCAGTGAGCCTGAAATGTGTGGTAACGCCATAAGGTGCGTTGCTAAATATGCATTTACTCGAGGCATGTGTGGGGAAAAAATAAAAGTAGAGACCCTGGCAGGCATAATGGGACCTGAAGTCATATTAGATGGTGATGAGATAACCGGGATCAAGGTTGACATGGGAGAGCCTCACCTTGAGAGGGAGGCTATTCCCATGGAAGGTCCTTCCGGCCAGGTTGTCTCAGAGCCTTTAAAGGTTGACGGCCAGGAACTTTTAGTTACTGCCGTTTCAATGGGAAATCCCCATTGTGTAATATATGTTGATGATGCCAGTAAAGTAAAGCTAGAAGGTATTGGCCCTAAAATAGAACATCATCAAGCTTTTCCTGCAAAAACAAATGTTGAATTTGTGCAAGTGCTTAATGAAAATGAAGTTAAAATGCTTGTCTGGGAAAGAGGTGCCGGACCTACTATGGCATGCGGCACTGGGGCTTGTGCCGTAACAGTTGCAGGAGTTTTAAATGAAAAACACAAAAGAAAGATCAAGGTCCATCTAACCGGTGGCACACTAGAAATCCACTGGTCTGAAGAGAATAACCATGTCTATATGACAGGGCCTGCAGAAGAGGTTTTTGAAGGAACCTTAAAAAATTATTAATAATGGAGTTCAAAAAGGACTTTTCGAACTTCCTATTAAAATGAAGGAGGTATTTTTGGTGGTCGAACAAGCTGACAGAATTAAAAAATTACCGCCTTACCTATTTGCAAGAATTGAAAAGAAAATAGCAGAAAAAAAGAAGCAAGGTGTTGATATTATAAGTTTAGGTATTGGTGATCCTGATAAGCCTACACCGCAATTTATAATTGATAGGCTAGTTAAAGAGGCTCATGTTCCTGAAAACCACAGGTATCCAACATCAGTAGGGCTTTTGGAATATAGAAAAGCAGTAGCAAATTATTATAAAAAGCGTCATGAAGTTAACTTAAACCCTGAAGATGAAATTGTGACTTTAATAGGTTCCAAGGAAGGCATAGGGCATATTTCATTCTGCTATGTAAACCCCGGAGATATAAACCTGGTTCCTGATCCAGGATACCCGGTCTATGGTATTGGAACAATTTTAGCAGGTGGAGAGCCATATATTATGCCTCTTAAGGAAGAAAATGACTACCTACCTGATTTAGATAGTATACCTGCTGATGTTGCAGATAAAGCAAAACTAATGTTTATTAATTACCCTAACAATCCAACAGGAGCGCTGGCAACAGAGGAATTTTTCCAGAAAGTTGTTCAATTTGCCAAAAAGCACGATATAGTTGTTTGCCATGATGCTGCTTATACTGAAATAGCATATGACGGGGTTAGACCTATTAGTTTCCTGGAAGTTGAAGGTGCTAAGGAAGTGGGAATTGAATTTAATTCACTTTCCAAACCGTTTAATATGACAGGTTGGAGAATTGGCTGGGCTGCCGGAAAACCGGATGTAATAGAAGCATTAGGTAGAATAAAGTCAAATCTTGATTCAGGTGCTTTTCAAGCTATACAATATGCTGCGATTGAAGCGCTTAATAATCCTGATGAATCTGTGGAAGAAATGAGAAAAGTTTATACCGAAAGAAGAGACGTTGTTGTTGAGGGCTTGAATAAAATGGGTTGGAACCTTGAAAAGCCTAAAGGTAGCTTTTATATTTGGGCACCTGTTCCGAAAGGTTATACTTCAAGTGAATTTGCAGAACTGGTACTTGAAAAAGCTGGTGTAATAATTACGCCCGGTAACGGTTATGGTAAGTATGGAGAGGGCTATTTTAGAATTGCCTTGACAGTGGACAAGGATAGGGCACAGGAAGCCTTGGATAGAATGCAAGAGGCTATTGGTAAAGTAGAATTTTAAGAACTTTAAACAGGCGCACTTAGTGGTGTAAGTGCGCCTGTAAGTTATTTTATTTGACGTGGAGGAAAAATTATGGTTAAGAGCATGACCGGTTATGGTAGAGGTGAGTCTACCGGAAACGGTAAAATTTGGTCTGTAGAGATGAAAACCGTAAACCATCGCTTTTTAGATATTAATATTAAATTACCGCGCCAATATTCTCTTTTAGAGGAAAAAATACGTTCAGTGGTAAAGAAACAAGCTGCCAGGGGAAGAATAGATATATATATCAAGGTTGAAGAAGAAAATGAATCTTCCAGAAAGGTGAAACTTGACAAAATTCTTGCCAAGGAATATTATAATAATTTGAGGGAATTGGCAGAAACTTTACATATAAATTTTGCTCCTACAGTAATAGAGATTGCATCTCTTCCTGAAGTAATGGATGTTGAACAACCCGAGGAAGATCTGGATCAGATTTGGCCCTCATTAGAAGAAGCTATAATTGCTGCTTTAAACAGTGTTATGCAAATGAGGGAGAGTGAAGGTAAGGAACTGGCTAAAGATCTGCACGGAAGATTAAATACGATAAAGCAGCTTGTGGAAAAAATAGAAGATAGAAACCCGCAATTTGTTGAAGAATATAAAGCAAAGCTTCAAGAGAGGGTTAGTGAACTGGCGGGAGAGATTGATATTGATGAAGATCGTCTAGCTGCAGAAGTTGTTATTATGGCAGATAGAAGTAACATTACAGAAGAAATAGTAAGACTATATAGTCATCTAAAACAATTTTCCGATAATCTCCAAAAAGAAGGAACAATAGGACGTAAACTTGACTTTTTAGTTCAGGAGATGCATCGTGAAGTTAACACAATTGGTTCTAAATCAAGTGACACAGAGATTTCCAATCTTGTGGTTAATATAAAGAGCGAACTTGAAAAAATAAAGGAACAAGTACAAAACATTGAATAGGGTGATTATACTATGGGCATAAAACTTATAAATATAGGTTTTGGAAATATCGTTTCGTCTAATCGTATAGTAGCAATAGTGAGTCCCGAGTCTGCTCCCATTAAAAGAATTATTCAAGAAGCACGGGATAATGGAACCCTTGTGGATGCAACTTATGGGAGGCGAACCCGAGCAGTTATTATAGCAGATAGTGGGCATATAATTTTATCTGCTGTACAACCTGAAACTGTTGCACACAGGTTAGAGTCAAAAGATGGTTCAACTGATGATGAAGAATTGGAAGAGGAAGAAAAGTGAAAACTCCCAGTTTATTAATTGTTTTATCAGGACCTTCAGGAGCCGGTAAGGGTACATTATCTAAATTACTAGTAAAAGAAATGCCTAATTTATACTGCTCGGTATCTGCGACTACGCGCCCAAAAAGAGAAGGAGAAGTTGACGGGGTAAATTATTACTTTATATCAGAAGAAGAATTTATGGAAATGAAAGCTAAAGGCGAATTTCTTGAATGGGCTAAAGTATACGATAACTATTATGGGACGCCCATTAAAAAGGTTGAAGAGCAGCTTCGTAAAGGTAATGATGTTTTGCTGGAAATAGATATTCAGGGTGCTTTACAGGTCAAAAAACGCTTTTCAAAAGGTGTCTTTATTTTTATAGTTCCGCCTTCCATTGATGAACTCAAAAGGAGAATCATAAAACGAGGTACTGATCCTCAGGAAGTTATCAATAAAAGAATGAGCTGTGTGCAAGATGAATTGAGTTATGTTTCAGAATATGACTATGTGGTTGTTAATGATAATCTGGAAACTGCCCTTGAAAAATTAAAGGCAATTATTACTGCTGAAAAATGCAGGCCGCACAGGCAAAAAATTTGTATAGAGTGAGGGAGGGTAAAAGTAATGAAACAACCGTCAATAGATAAGTTGCTGGAAGTAGTTGATAATAAATATGCCTTAGTGGTAATTGCCGCTAAAAGGGCGCGCAAAATTACTGATGAAATACTTAGTTCTGAAGAGAAAGCTCAAAAATACACCTCAAAACCTGTTACAGAGGCATTGCTGGAGATAGGAGAAGGAAAGGTAAAATTTAAAGCGCCTACTCCCAAAAAACTTGCTTAAAGTGAGTATTCGAAAAGGAGCACGAGAAACACGGACTTTTCGAACATCCACTTAAAAAGAAGGTGAATAGTTGTTGCAAGGTAAACAAATATTAGTGGGGGTAACGGGGGGAATTGCTTGCTATAAGGTGTGTGACCTTGTAAGTAAGTTGCGGCAAAAGGGCGCCGATGTGCATGTAGTAATGACTGCTGCCGCTCAAGAACTTGTAACGCCCCATACTTTTAAAAGTCTTAGTGGAAATCCTGTAAGTACTGAGCTTTTTTATGATCCAAAGTCTGTTCCGCATATTAACCTGGCAGATAAAGCAGACCTGGTTGTTATAGCTCCTGCAACTGCCAATATTATCGCCAAAATGGCCCATGGTATTGCTGATGATCTTCTTTCCACCCTTGTGCTTGCCTGCAAATGTCCGATTATCATAGCTCCTGCAATGAATGTAAATATGTATTCGAATCCAATTGTCCAGGAAAATCTGGAAAAACTAAAAATAGCAGGAGTAAAAACCATTGGTCCAAATAGTGGCAATCTTGCTTGTGGGACAAGCGGTAAAGGAAGAATGGCAGAGCCATTAGAAATATTTCATTTTGTTGAAGAAGTTTTACATAATAAAAAGGATTTAGAGGGTAGAAAAATACTCATTTCAGCAGGAGGAACAAGGGAGCCAATTGATCCAGTTAGATATATTGGCAACCGTAGTTCTGGAAAAATGGGTTATGCACTGGCAAATGCTGCTTCAAAGCGTGGAGCACAAGTAACTTTAGTTACAACAATAATTAGAGATGTAGAACCGGGGATCAATGTAATAGAAGTGGAAACTGCACAAGAGATGCATGATGAAATCCTCTCTCAAAGTTGTGATAGTGATATGATTATTATGGCTGCTGCAGTTGCTGACTTTAAGCCAAAGAATGTTAAAAATGAAAAGATAAAGAAACTTGAAAAAGAAGGATTGATTATTGAACTTGAAAGAACACCAGATATTTTAAAATCCCTTGGAAAAAATAAAAGAAAAGATCAAATACTAATAGGCTTTGCTGCTGAAACCCAGAACTTGGCAGAAAATGCTCTAGAGAAGCTCAAAAAAAAGAATTTGGATATGATTGTAGCCAATGATGTGACCTGCGAAGGTGCAGGTTTCGGAAGCGACACCAATATTGTTACCATATATGATAAGAGGGGAAACCAGAAGGAATTTCCTTTACTTTCAAAATTTGAAATATCAAATAAGATACTTGATTATGCACTCCAAATGTGCAGCGGTTAAAGGAGTTGAAATTAATGGTTAGAAGACTTTTTACATCAGAATCTGTAACTGAGGGGCATCCGGATAAGATAGCAGATCAAGTTTCAGATGCAATTCTTGATAGCATTTTGGAAAGGGATCCAGAAGCGCGAGTAGCCTGTGAAACTTCTGTAACAACCGGGCTTGTTTTGGTTGCAGGAGAAATAACCACAAAGTGCTATGTAGATATTCCGAAAGTTGTTAGGGAAACAGTACGTGAGATTGGTTACACAAGGGCTAAATTTGGTTTTGACTGCGATACATGTGCTGTCTTGACAGCTATAGATGAGCAGTCTCCCGATATAGCCATGGGAGTAAATAAGGCTTTAGAGGCAAAACAAGGTGAAAGCCAAGATGAATTATTTAATGAGATAGGTGCTGGAGACCAGGGTATGATGTTCGGATATGCATGTAAGGAGACCCCAGAACTGATGCCACTTCCTATTTCCCTGGCCCATGGTTTAACAAGAAGGTTGGCGCGGGTTCGTAAGGAGAATATCATTCCATATTTACGTCCTGATGGAAAAGCACAAGTTACCGTTGAATATGAAGGTGATAAGCCTCTGAGGGTGGATACTGTTGTAGTTTCTACTCAACACAGGCAAGACGTAGATAGAGAGACAATTGAAAAAGACATAAAAGAAAAGGTTATCAAAGAGGTTATAGCTGAAGAATTTTTGGATAAGGATACTAAATATTATATAAATCCTACCGGAAGATTTGTAATTGGAGGACCCCAAGGTGATGCAGGACTAACAGGTAGGAAAATTATTGTTGATACATACGGTGGAATGGCAAGACATGGCGGCGGAGCTTTCTCCGGTAAAGACCCTACAAAGGTTGATAGGTCTGGAGCGTATGCTGCAAGATATGTTGCTAAAAATTTAGTTGCAGCAGGAGTGGCGGATCGTTTGGAAGTACAGATAGCGTATGCCATTGGTGTTGCAAAACCTGTTTCCATAATGGTTGATACCTTTAATACAAGTCAACTATCTGAGGAATATATAGTTGACCTAATTAGAAAACACTTTGACTTACGACCGGCTGCTATAATTAGGGATTTAGATTTGAGAAGACCAATTTATAAACAGGTTGCAGCTTATGGTCATTTTGGCAGGCCGGATTTAGATCTTCCTTGGGAAAAAACGGATAAAGCAGAAGCGATAGCTGCGGAAATAAAAACTAAAAATTAATGCACCTTTAAAGGTGCATTAATTTTTTTAGGTATATTATAATTATATAAAACCAGATTTGTTTAGAGGTGTATTATGAGAAATAAAATAGGTTTTTTGATTCTTGCCGGGTTAGTTATTTTAATAGTTTCTGCCTTTATAAATTTTCATGTTTGGGAATTTATAAAGAATTTCTTTTATCCTGAAAAGATAATTAACTTGGAGCCTCCTTTAAACCAGGAATTAATTAACGAAATTCGAGCACAAATTGACTCATCAAGGACATGGCATGCTATTGCAACGTTAGTTACTGTAATATTTTCTCTAACAGTAATTTTTATAGCTACAGTAATTATTCTAGAAAACCGAAATCCTTCAATCACTTTGTCCTGGCTATTAGTGTTATTGTTTATTCCGGTATTGGGGCTTATATTTTATCTTACCTTCGGTCGTAATTACCGTAAGAAAAAACTTGTAAAGGATAAAGAAATTCTTAATGATCAATTAAACGAACTGGTTGAACAACAGATGCATGTTGTATCCAATGAATTCAGTTTTTCTGAAACACATTCTATTAATAGGCTTGTAAAACTTATTTTAAAAAGCTCTAATTCACCCTTTACAAAGAACAATACGGCAAAAGTACTTACAAACGGTGAGGAAACCTTTTCAGAAATAATAGAAGAGCTTAAAAAGGCCAAAAACCATATTCACCTGGAATATTATATTATTCAGGATGATGAAATAGGACACAAGATTAAAGATATACTTGTCGAGAGAGCTTGTTCCGGAGTAGAGGTGCGGGTGATATATGATGGGGTTGGCAGCAGGAAATTGAGTTTAAAATATATTACCCAGTTAAAAAATGCAGGAGTAAAGGTGAAGTGTTTCTTACCTGTTGTTATGCCTTTTTTAAATAGTAAAATCAACTACCGTAACCATCGTAAGATTATTGTAATTGACGGAAAAGTAGGGTTTGTAGGTGGACTAAATATTGGAGATGAATACCTGGGGAAAAATGCTCGGATAGGATTTTGGAGAGATACCCACTTAAAATTAATGGGGGATTCTGTATATTTTTTGCAAAATATATTTGTTCAGGACTGGCATTTTATTGGCGGTGATTGGCTGCATGGAAAGAATTATTTCCCAGAGGTGGAACGCTGCGGAAATACAATGGTGCAAATAGCCGCAAGTGGGCCTGACTCAGAGTGGGAAACAATAATGCAAGCATATTTTACAACAATTACTTCTGCAAAAAAGAATATTTATATTACTTCACCTTATTTGATACCAGATGACAGTATCTTAATGGCTTTGAAGACTGCTGCATTAAGCGGTGTAGATGTGAGGATAATTGTGCCGGGTAAACCTGATAAGCGTATTGTTTATTGGGCTTCCCATTCATACTTTGAAGAACTATTAGAGGCCGGTGTAAAAATCTATAAATATAATAGAGGTTTCATACATGCAAAACTCCTGCTGGTTGATGGTACAGTTGCCTCGATAGGAACTGCTAATATGGATATTCGAAGCTTTAAATTTAATTTTGAAGTTAATGCACTTGTGTATGATGAGGCAGTTTACAAGAGGCTGGAAAAAGATTTTTATACTGACATAGAATATAGTGATGAAGTTACTTTGGAAGAATTCATAAATCGTCCTTTGCTTGATAAAATAAAAGAGTCTGGCGCACGCTTGTTGTCGCCTTTGCTATAAAAATTTTTAAAGCAGTTTAAATATTCTTATAGCTGTAATAAATTTTTTAAAAATAAAAGAAAGTGATATCTTAGTGAATTAAAGCGCAATGTAAGTTAAAATAGAATTATGAAATTTATGTGAAGATGTCATGCAAATTGGCATATAGCAAATAATTACAATTTTTTTTTGAAAAAAATTATTAGGTATAATTTAAATTTATAAAAACATTACAAAAATTTAAGGGAGGTTTATAAAGTGTTACTACTTATTTTTGTCTACTTATCAATCTTTGCATTTATTTTTATGTCTTTAGCAAAAGCAATTACATTTGCAAAGATGCCAATGCATGGTAGGTGGGAGTTGTATCCTGTGCCTAAAGAAGGAAAAGGACGAGGAGAATATGGTGGTTCTTATATGGAAGAAGTAGAATGGTGGAAAAAGCCTCGCGAAATTTCTCATGCTGGTGAGCTTAAAGAAATGTTAAAAGAGATGTTGTTTATTAAAAATTTATTTGAAAATCAAAGACCGTTATGGTGGATTTCTTATTCACTGCATTTAGGAATTTATATATTATTTGCATGGGCTTTCTTATTACTTGTAGGGGCGATTACAGAATTGTCTGGTTTACCAATTGTTACTGAAGCCGGTGTTAATTCAAACGGCTGGGCTTCTTTAGTCTATTATGCTACATTCCTAACAGGAGTAATCGGGGCGCTTCTTGTTGCATTAGGATCTGCAGGTTTATTTTTTAGAAGAATGACCCTTGAATCTATGAAAAAATATACAACACCTCAAGATTACTTCAACTTGCTGTTTATTTTTGCTGTTGCATTTACCGGTATCCTAGTTTGGATATCCGATCCCGGGTTTAATTATGGTAGAGATATTATGAAGAGTCTGCTAACTTTTAGTCCTATTGAAGCGAATGGAATACTTGCCATTCATATCATATTATTGGGTATTTTATTGGCTTATATTCCTCAATCAAAAATGAGCCATTATGTTGGTAAATATTTCACTTTCCACAAAGTTTTATGGGAAAATGAGCCTAACCTACCTGGAAGTGAAATTGAGAAAAAGGTTGAAGAAGCGAAAAAATTCAAACCCAGTAGAAATTGGTCAGCTCCTCATTTCCAACCTGCTGAAAAACAGTCAAAGGAATAAGAGTAATATAATGTGATAGGAGGAGATCGGATGTTTGATAATAAAAAAATCAAACCTCAAGACATTGGAAATTCTAGTGACGAACAACTTGTTAAGCTTAAACAAGAAGAATTAATGGATTTACCAGCTCCTTATGATAAACCCGAAATGGAACCGGAATTAACAGAACCTAAGGATGAATGGAAAGAAGAATATTGTACCCTTTTAGATGGTTATGTGGGTATTGATACGTTAACTAGGCCAAAAACAAAAGAGGAAGAAGAAGATCTTGTTAAGAAATTTCTAAATGGATTGGAAAAAGCATTTTCAGATGAAACAAACAGAAATTATATTCAGCCACTATTACTTTCTTTTGAATACTGTGCTAAATGTAATACTTGTTCAGATGCATGTCATGTTTATCAAGCTAGTGGTAAAAATGAGTTGTACAGGCCGATTTTCCGTTCTGAAGTTTTTAGAAGACTTGCTAAGCAACATTTAGAGAAAAAAGAAGGTTTTTGGAAAAAGTTTATCGGTGCAGATATAGATTTAGACTGGCGTACAGTTGCTAGACTGGGTGAACTTGCTTATAGATGTAATTTATGTAGACGTTGTGCTCAAACGTGTCCATTAGGGTTGGACAATGGCTTACTAGCTCGAGAAATTAGAAAGATATTTAGTCAGGAATTGGGAATTGCCCCCAAACCTCTTCATGAAAAGGGAACTATGCTACAGTTAAAAACGGGTTCCTCTACTGGTATCACAAAGCCTGCTTTATTAGACATGATAGAGTTTATTGAAGAAGAAATTGAAGACAGAACAGGAAAGCAAATCAAAATACCTGTTGATAAAAAAGGTGCAGATATCCTTTTAACTCATAATGCCGGTGAATTTATGTCATGGCCTGAAAACCCTGCTGCTTTTGCAATAATCTTTGAAGAAGCAGGTTTAGATTGGACTTTAAGCAGTGATATGATTGGCTATGATAATGTTAACTATGGCCTCTTTTATGATGATGCCCAGGCTAAAAAGATTGCTCTTGAGCAGTTTAAGGCTGCTAAAAGATTGGGAGTAAATAGAATAGTAATTGGAGAATGCGGTCATGCCCATAAGGCGGCAGCAGTAAGTGCAAACAGAATGGTTTCAGGTGAAGACAATATTCCGGTTGAAAGTTTCTTGCCTCTTTTAAGGGATTTAGTTGTAAATAAGAAGCTTAAGCTTGACCCAAGTAAAAATGATTTTCCTGTAACATTGCATGACCCATGTAACGTTGTAAGAATGATGGGTATTGTTAAACCGCAAAGGGATATTCTAAAAGCGATAGCTCCCCAATTCAGAGAAATGACACCTAACGGTGTTAGAAACTTCTGCTGTGGTGGTGGAAGCGGATTTGCCATTATGAACTATATGAACTTCCCAGAATGGAGAAATAAAGTAAGCAGCAGAATGAAATTCAAGCAAGTTCTGGAAGCATTTAAAGATACTGCTGATAAACCTGATATTCCTAAATATATTTGTGCTCCTTGTTCCAACTGTAAGGGGGCTATGAGGGATATCTTGGAATACTATGAAGCAACAGAGAAATTTAATATTCACTATGGTGGTTTAGTTGAGTTGGTAGTAAATGCACTTGCTGATCTAGAGGAACCATTTATAGATTTTGATGAGGCATTGTAAGTGAAAAGAATGTTTTTAAAACCTGTAGTTGTATAGCAACTACAGGTTTTTATATATAATCAATGTCAGGTTATTATAATAAGTACTTATAGCAATGGATTATTTAAGTTGAAGGATTTTGAGACAGGAAAAATAATAATAAAATACCAATTCCAGACTGTGATTTAACAAACCACTTTCTCAATCTAACTATAGATATTGATCTTGCAAGGCAATTGAGGTATAATTTCTACTGTAATAACATATACATTAATTGCCTTAGTATTATAATTTATAGTTAGAAAAGATTATGAAATATTCTGCTGATGTGGCTCAGGGGTAGAGCAGCGCACTCGTAATGCGCAGGTCGAGGGTTCGAATCCCTCCATCAGCTCCAGGTAAAGCCTTATATATCAAGGGTTTCGGCGACCGGGTGTGGTGACCGGATTGGGTGAAAATGGGTTTTGGTCACCGTTTGGTCACGAAACCACAGGATGCGGACAGGGAATGATACCTGTCCTTATTTTTTTCCCTGGAGCACTTCATCAAAGCGGAGCATGGCCTCGCGTTTGACATTGGGCATTACGTGGTGGTAAACCCTGATTGTAAAAGCTATGTCGCTTTGGCCCAAGCGCTGGCTCACCATCTTTACGTCTTCACCGCGCTTTATAAGCAGGGTTGCATGGGTATGTCAGCAGTTTTCGAGCGGCGTAGGGGGTTAAAAAAGTTAAAGCGCGGCCGAAAGATTGCAATCGGAAATGCCGGACGTTTTGCTGACATGGATATCGTCACCCCCGGTCCATGGGTTAAATGCCGGGTGACATGGCCCTTACTTCCTATTAAGGCCCGATGGCTGGGCTAAAATCCTTCCAACTCTAAGTTTACCGGTACCTCCGAGCAATTCCAAACTATCAAGCAAAAAAACGGTACCTTTTCATTACTTGCTCAAAGCGGCCATGGGCGATCTTGGGAGAAATAATTACCATTCTTAAGCCTTAAATCGTTGAGACGGCAAGGCGGAGACAACAAAAACCCCCTCACCTTGCTGGTGAGGGGTCTGGTATAAGTTTCCGCCGTCAGTTTATATCCCGATTTCTTCCTTAATTTTTGTTCTTACCCTTTCGATAAAGCGGAACCCATTCTGTTTCAGGCTATCGAGGATTGGGTCAATAGCAGGCAATAACCCCTTTTTTATACCAAGCGCCACAACGCCTAAGGTACCCATGATCCTTAAGCCCAAGTTTCTGGCGATACGTCGGGCTTTTTTCTCATCAACTAAAAGATAATTCGCCTTAACATCCTTGGCTAATACCAAGGAATAAATTACTATGTGTATTACAGGGACCAGCTGCCCAAACCTCAGCCCAGCTATATGAGCAAAGTTGATCAAATTCCTCCCGAAGTAGTGGACAAGCTCATCTTTATGTACCAGGAAGAAAACTTAACATTGATGGAAATTGCCAACAAGATGGATATGGAATGGTGGACAGTCAAAGAGTTATTCAAAAAGCATGGTATAGAAAGAATGAGTTTGTCTGAAAGACCTAAAATGAAACGGGCAAAAGACTTTGACCTGATATATCGTTTACACTTTTTCGAGGAGGTCAGTATCCAGGAAATATACGAGAAGTACGGCTTCTCACCGCCATATATAAGAAGTGTACTCCACGATCAAGGTCTGAAGCCGGTTAATAGAGGCCAGTTTGGTAAGAGAGAAACGGAAACCCGAGAC
>JAICDB010000005.1 GCA_020063565.1 Clostridiales bacterium
ATCATATAATTTTTTTAAGTCATCAACTGATGGCTTGTTTGTTATGCCCTTTTTCAATACTTGTAATATATTTAGTTCTGGTTAACTATTTCAGACTTATATTTAGTTCTGGTTAACTATTTCAGACTTACCCCCTGTTAATTCTAATTCTAACATATACAAGTGTTTACTCTAAAGATCCTAGGGGGCTATACAGGGGTGCGACTCAGTCCGCTAGCTTCCCCTTCCGTGGCCTTCTTTGTTTCAATCCACGCACCCGCATGGGGTGCGACTCAAAAAAGCACTGGTCCGAGAATTCTACCGCATGAAAGTTTCAATCCACGCACCCGCATGGGGTGCGACTTGATGTAACTTTTAATACTACTGATGTTACAGGTTTCAATCCACGCACCCGCATGGGGTGCGACGGAGATATTATGTCGGACTTGACACTTAACCAACGGTTTCAATCCACGCACCCGCATGGGGTGCGACTTCGTAAAGTTTCGTACGTTGAAAGCATACTTCGTTTCAATCCACGCACCCGCATGGGGTGCGACGCCGAGTTGACCGGCAGGTTGGTAGTACCAGCCTGGTTTCAATCCACGCACCCGCATGGGGTGCGACGTCGACTATATGTTGCAGCCAAAGCGCCGAAGGGGTTTCAATCCACGCACCCGCATGGGGTGCGACGGGAAACCCGGCCCCACTGACCTAAGGGAGGGGAGTTTCAATCCACGCACCCGCATGGGGTGCGACCCCCTGCCGGTGCTCAGGCTAAAGCCGACACAGCAGTTTCAATCCACGCACCCGCATGGGGTGCGACGAGGCCCAGAGGGGCCGGGGTAACAGGGGAGCGACGTTTCAATCCACGCACCCGCATGGGGTGCGACCGGAACAATTTTGTATTCATACGTTTTGCCAATGGTTTCAATCCACGCACCCGCATGGGGTGCGACCAATAGCTGCAGGGTTGATAGCGTCCCAAATATAAGTTTCAATCCACGCACCCGCATGGGGTGCGACCAGATGAGTTAATCCGATACGGCCAGGACAAAGCGGTTTCAATCCACGCACCCGCATGGGGTGCGACCAAATTCTACGAGCTGCTAAAGCAGCACGGGGAGTTTCAATCCACGCACCCGCATGGGGTGCGACGCAATAGAGGATGCTATTCCTGCAATATCGGAGAAAGTTTCAATCCACGCACCCGCATGGGGTGCGACGACCTCTACCCAGCAAGCCTGTTAAACAATAAAGAGGTTTCAATCCACGCACCCGCATGGGGTGCGACCGCGGGCCATGCCCAGGATACGCCGGATTTACCAGGTTTCAATCCACGCACCCGCATGGGGTGCGACGACCAAGCACACCTGGCCAACAGGCCATTCATCGAGTTTCAATCCACGCACCCGCATGGGGTGCGACGAGAGAGGCCGACTTCATTCGCTGCAAGGCATGGAGGTTTCAATCCACGCACCCGCATGGGGTGCGACTAATGCGTAGCGTTGAAGCCATTTTGGCTGAATATGTTTCAATCCACGCACCCGCATGGGGTGCGACCAAAGCAGCGTGATGAGATTGTAGCTCAACTTCAGGTTTCAATCCACGCACCCGCATGGGGTGCGACGCCCGAACCGAGTTGGCCTTCGCGTTTAACGAAGGTTTCAATCCACGCACCCGCATGGGGTGCGACTGCAGGCCAGGCTGGAAAACATGCTGCTCACCGAAGTTTCAATCCACGCACCCGCATGGGGTGCGACAGAGCGGCACTAGAGATTGCCACAGAGCAGGCCATGTTTCAATCCACGCACCCGCATGGGGTGCGACGTAATCTGCTGGCCGGGCGATAGCCCGGCCCTGACGTTTCAATCCACGCACCCGCATGGGGTGCGACTTTCAAATCCGGCAACATTGCGGCATGGGGTGCGACAGCTGTTTCTCGGTTCTTTGGGCGCTCTGCTCGAGGTTTCAATCCACGCACCCGCATGGGGTGCGACCAGCATCTGCCATACCATTCTCAAGGGCACCAAGGTTTCAATCCACGCACCCGCATGGGGTGCGACATGCTGATTCTGGCGCAGACCAGATATACGAACTGTTTCAATCCACGCACCCGCATGGGGTGCGACGATTATATAACCGGAGTGTTGGCTTCTGGAGTAGTTTCAATCCACGCACCCGCATGGGGTGCGACAGCGTCGGTTTTTGCCCTGCAAAAAGGATTATTCTGTTTCAATCCACGCACCCGCATGGGGTGCGACCGAGGGATAATAAATAATATTTGGTTGAGTAGCGGTTTCAATCCACGCACCCGCATGGGGTGCGACCAGCAGCACCAGAGACGACTTCACCTACGCTATGTTTCAATCCACGCACCCGCATGGGGTGCGACTTTCTTCTTTTGATAAATCAGCTACTTTACTGAATGTTTCAATCCACGCACCCGCATGGGGTGCGACACAGCGGATAATGGTCTCCAGGAGCCACAATAGGTGTTTCAATCCACGCACCCGCATGGGGTGCGACACGAGAGGGTATGCCCAATATGCGGGCCGCTCGATGTTTCAATCCACGCACCCGCATGGGGTGCGACACGGAACGCGGCTGCACTTTCCAATGAACCCTGTTTCAATCCACGCACCCGCATGGGGTGCGACACATTTCATCGTGGGGAGAACTGGCCAGGGTTTGAGGTTTCAATCCACGCACCCGCATGGGGTGCGACCCAAAGATTTGCTCCATCCCAAGCTAAGCCCTTTGGTTTCAATCCACGCACCCGCATGGGGTGCGACAGCGAAAACCAAGCTAATTAGCCATGTAATTGGTGTTTCAATCCACGCACCCGCATGGGGTGCGACTGGAGAATTTGCTGTTCCTGCGTATGATGGTTCTATGTTTCAATCCACGCACCCGCATGGGGTGCGACGCCTACTGGAATGAATGGTTCCAGGGCGGTGAGCAAGTTTCAATCCACGCACCCGCATGGGGTGCGACAGCACCTGCCAAAAAGCAGGGTATTTCAAGGGTTAAGATGTTTTTGCTCGCGAACCCCTGATTATTTTGTGATAAAGTGTATACAAAAACAGATTCCTTTTCACAAAGATCATTTAAATTTTGTGGTGCGAAACCCCAGAAAAAACATGTACACATGTAGTTCGCACTCTTGGAGCTAAACAATTAAAGTCCCCTCAGGATCAAAAGTGGATTTTGCTCCAACATGCTCAACCCTGTTTTTCCAATGTTTCCCTAGATAGTAATACCTCAAACTATCCTTCTCTGAGTCTATTATGTCTTCCAGCCTATGCCTTAATTGAGCAAATTGGGCTGGGTCAACTAGACACTCAAATACAGAGTTTTGGACTCTTTGTCCATAATTTACGCATTGCTTTGCAACCCGCCGCAATCTCTTTTTCCCTGCTTCTGTTGTTGTATTCACATCATAAGTTATCAGTACCATCACAGGCATTGTCCCCCTTATTTCCAGATAAAAGGTGGATAGTCATCCAAATCTCCTCTTAAATACCTAGACAGCAATAAAGCTTGGGCATATAATAATAGTCCGATAGGTATTTTTTCGTCCAAAAAGGGATGAGTGATCTCATCTCTTTTTCTTTTTTGCCAAGCTTCGAGAACAGTTTTTCTTGCCCTGTCTTTCATGATCACCCCGCCTGATTCCTTTGTTATAAAGTCATCCCCTGTGATCTGTCTGCGGTTTATCAGGGTCATAGCCAATCTATCTGCTAAATATGGGCGAAATTCTTCCATTAGGTCTAATGCCAGTCCGGGCCTTCCCGGCCGGTCACGATGCAAAAATCCCACATATGGATCTAGTCCCACAGTTTCAAGAGCAGACTTGGTTTCATTTACCAACAAGGTGTATAGGAAAGAAAGTAAAGCATTCATATTATCCATCGGTGGTCTGCGACTTCGCTCTCTCATGAAAAACGATTCCTTTTGATATAATATCATCTCGTCAAATACCGAAAAGTAATATTTTGCCACCCTTCCCTCTATACCCCTTATTTCTTCCAGGGAAGAAGACTTGTTTAACCTAACAATATTTCTAGCCAACTCTTTGCTTACCATTTCAATATCTTTATTACATTTTTCACCATGGTCACTCATAAAACGCCTTAAAACAACCCTACAATTAGCAATCTTACCAATAATAAAACGGGAAGCCAGTTTCGCGCATTCAGACGCTGAATCAGCTATTCTGTACTGTTTTCGCCTTAACAACACATTCCCCTTTACTGGCCCAGAAACTCTGGCCAGAAATTTTCCATGCCCGGTTAGAAAAGTTACCGACACACCTCTTTCTGCACATAAACCAAGCAGAGCCGGACTGGCCCCAATATAGCCAAAAGTTACTATCCCCTCTAAGTAATGAATAGGTGTCCGAAAGATTTCCTTGTCTTGTACTTTGACAACAAGATTTTCCCCGTCTTTGGCCAAAAAAGCGTCCGGGGTAGTTACATAAAGAACATTCAACATTTTTCTCATAATATTAATCTCCCGCTGTTTCTTCCTCCATTTCCATTATCAGCTTTTTTATATAACTGGTAGCTTGATTTCTTTTCTTGCCAAGCACCGGCATGCACAAATGTGCCAGAGAACAATTCCTGCATTTCTTTCCTTTTACCGCTGCCGGAGTTATCCCTTTTTCAAACAATTCATGCATTCTCTCAGATAACTGTACAACCTTTTCCCTTAGGTTTTTATTAAAATCAACCCTGTGCCTGTGCCTTGTCTCACCATAGAAGAAATAACCATACTCCAGTCTTATTCCCAGCATTTCCTCCAGACACATGGCCTGGGCACACAACTGTACTTCATCTCTGTCATCGGGTTTCGGTTTACCCCTTTTGTATTCAACTATTCGGATTTCGGGGGAATGATTTCTTTCTGATGTATGATGATACTCAATTAAGTCAGCCATTCCATAAAGACCCAACCGTCTGGATACCAGCGGAACTGAACGTACAACCTTTACATTGTTCCTTATTTCGGTAAAATAGGGGTCATCTACCCTCTCATGCAAGTGTCTGCCTTCAACAGTCCTAACGTTTTCCGCCCATTGGTTTTCAATGTGGATAAGGGCCCACTGCCTTTCACAAAAGGCATAGTGC
The DNA here is from genome assembly GCA_020063565.1 of Clostridiales bacterium. Taxonomy (GTDB): domain Bacteria; phylum Bacillota; class DSM-16504; order Desulfitibacterales; family JAICDB01; genus JAICDB01. Next base: position 5,112 of record JAICDB010000005.1, read on the forward strand.
TGGATACCTGATAAAAGAAGTAAACCTTCATCATCATAAGTCTTGGTATTCATCATTTTTCTATTATTCTAACTCCCGCAGGCAATGCTGATTTGTTAATACTAACCTCATAATCATCATATGAGCGGGCCGGATGGCCGGGGTCTTTCCTGGAAACTTTCACAAGATCAAATAATTTGTGAGCCGGGGCATTACCTAAAGCCGACCCATGCTCGAAAATAATCAGTTTGCGAGTAGCCATTTTACCCCTTGCAGCGGAACGGTCATGATCAAACATATTTATTAAGGCATCCCAAAGCAGTTCAATGTCATCTTTGGAAAAACCCGTTTTCTCCGCCAGGTGAGCAGATATATAGCCTTCCACCCTGTACAGTGCATAGGGAACGATATGTTTTCTTCCCATTTCTCTGTCTTTCTTTTCTGCGTCTTTTTCTGAAGTTACTGCCATTCTGGTAATGGTTACTTCCTGCTGGACAATGGGGTCTATGCTTCTGGCAAAATTAAGCTGGACAGGGCCGCGCACCTGACCGCAGTTGACTTCAGTAGTCATAACTGCACCAAAAGCCCTGATGTCAAAGAAATGGTGACACATAAACAGAGTAAGCTCTTTGGCTTTCTGTGCATCTTTGGGCAATTTTTTATCTTTAGTATTTGGCTCAATTTTTAGAGCATTATAGGCTTTTCTGTGCTGGACATTCAAAACTGCACCTTCGCGTACATAAATGTCATATCCGTCAGCCCCGTTTTTGACAATATCAACATAATTCCTGATTTTACGCTTCAGGCACACATCTGTTACCAACCCCAGACCGGTCTCAGCATCAATCCGTGGCATGTTACCAGCATCCGGATCACCGTTAGGGTTGCCGTTCTCAACGTCAAACAAAAGTACAAATTCATACCTGTTTTTAATCACATCAGCCATAAATCATCCCTCTTTCTATTTATTTTTTGCAATCAGCGCCTGGCGCTGGTGATAGTAGCCAAGGACAAACAGTCCCTGTTCCTCCAAGTTTAAATGTGCAGGAAAACTGTCAATCCCGCCCAATACTTCCTCAATACGCTTGTCCGTGGTACGCCCATTCTCGGCTTTTGCAATATGGTGTTGAGTTAACCTGAGTAGAATAGGAAAAACCGTACCGGGAGAAGCGGAAGCCGCACCAAAATACCTGTCTTTTATAGTGGCATTCAAACCAGGATTCGCTTCCTCCTGCGCCTTTTCCAGAAGGGCAAACAATCGCCCCAACCTGTAGCCCACATTTGTGTTTTGCTCATTTAATGCCATTGTGATATCCACCTCATTTCCTTTGTTATAGTAACGCCGGTTTCTTGCTAGGCAGGCTTTAATGATGGCCGCCCGGACATAATTCACCTTCTGGTCTGCCCTGATTCTGGAAAGAATTGAATTGTACAGCACCTGAGGATAAGGCATACCTGTAAGAATCGAACGCATCAGGACACCGCCCAAAAGCGGCGGAATTCTTTTTGCATCGCCCGCCGGCGCCGTTTCTCTTAAAATCATTCCTATTGATATGAAATCCGGTTCATTTTCAAAACTTTTGACAATTGCCAGGTCAATGTAGTGTTGGCCAATTTTATCTAGAAACTTTCCATATTGGTCAACATGCCAGAACCTGACGGAAAGACGGCTGGCATTGGGTGCCAACCCAAGAATATAAAAGTTTACATTCCGATCAACACCTGTCAATCCATCACTGACCGGTTCCCCTGCACGGACCTTGGTGAAAATATCATGTAATAACTGTACGGTCTGCGGATCTCTTGTGACTTGTCTTTGCTCGTTCCCTTCCTTTTTACTGCCTTCTCTTACAGGAAAAAACAAAGCTCCCAGCAGGTCCTCCTCCAAACCATCCGTAGAACGCTCGGCCCAAAATACAGTGGTTGTATCTCCTATCGGTATTCTGTGTTTTTCATTTCTCAACAAATAATTAAGAGCTGTTGTATAGCCAAATGCCACATTTTCGCTGACCGGTGCATTATAGCTCTGGGTTTTTCCGTAAGACTTAAAAGCTTCAAGATTAAAGGAAACCAGTGAGGCTCCACTTGTCTGGGCGCCTGTTACACCTTTGATGTTCTGGTGTAACCGAGCTATAAATGCATTATTTCCGGTAACCAAGCATTGACCGGTAACCCCGGATTCCTGACTTGAACGGTAATTCTTCCAGGCTTTTTTTACCGCTGGCCGTTCATGAATATACCCCTCTGTACCTTCCAGTTTAAATACCAAGTTGCCCCCTTCCGACAGTTCTTCAATAACTTCCGATATTTGGGGTTGTTTACCCGCCTTTGTTATATCCCAATTTCGTAAAAAGTTTAAGATAGCGGTTGCCCCTTTGTCATTAACTCCACCGAGGATCTCCTCGTGAAGTTTCACAAAAGCTTCAAATTTTGCTTTAATCCTCTCTTCATCGTCATTTTTGTTTTTTTGTTTTATTCCAAAGACATAAGTACAGTTATCGCACAGAAAATTAGCTTTCACACCAGTACCGGGACGTATAACCTGTTCAGGAACATCCAAGTTCCGAAGAATCTTTTTATTTCCCTTATCATTCCTCAAATCTATGGTACTAAGTAACTCTCCATCTGTAGAAAGAACTACTGCATAAGAAACCTTTGCCTTACTGTATCCCGGCCTGCTTACTCCCGAATCCTCGTCCTCAAGCAGTCTTTCATAATACTGATACAATGCATTAATGATCACGTATTTATCCCCCCTCCCTCCATCCGGGGTATTTCTATTATTCCTTCTTTCATTACTGCCCTGAAAAATCTTGGTGTCATGTTGTCGTTATAATCAATGTCCAACAGCATCCAACCCAAGTCTTTTTCATCCTTGTGCACTGAATGTGGTAGTGGTTCATCGTCCTCTACCAGGCGGAACCTAGCGGGAAATTCCCTGCATCCCAAATAGGGCTGGTGGTAGCACTGTCCCTGTCTGGCACGCCGCAAGGCAATGTTGTAGTGTTTCTCCGGCGTGTCCTCGGGACCGGCCTTGTTAGTTATCTCAAAATGCGCTTCTATTATGTAAGCCACATCCCTTAACAAAAGCGTGGCACGCTGCTGTCTGTCATCTGCTGCATATTGGCAGAGTTCAACAGGTTTCCCTTTCATGGCTTGTTTCACTTTCCCCGCCGGTATTTTGCTCCCTACTTCATTGCGGCGCAAATTATCAAAACGTATTTCATTAAGTACGTGTATCCTGTCCACTACCCACCGGATTGCAGGTTTCCAATGAATAGCCTCCAGGATTCCCCGAGCGGCAGATGGAGTTATGACATCATAACTCACCCTCTCCACCTTCATTTCCGGTCTGGTAAAGCAAGCATAATCCCCCCAGACCAGCAGGCGAATACCATAACCCATATCTATTTTCCCTCCTTTTTTAAATGATTAATGTATCATGGAGCTACATGCTATCAGTACACGGCAGCAGCCCCATTTCCAAGCTATAGTGTGCTCTATAGACATCCTCACGCAGGACATAAAACCTGCCTGCAATCTCTTCAAGGATTCCGAACCGGATCATTTCCTTAAACTCTTGTTCATACACTTGCACTGAATATCTTTGCAGTTTCCTGGCATATGTGCCTGGAAACTGGCTCCACCTGGCTTCCTCCAACAATTTCCTGCACTCGTAGTCCAATGGAATCACTACTGCAGTTGTATTTTCGTCAATAAGTTTGAACTTGTCAGCAATCCTGCGAAAAGGAAATCTCAGTAATTTCTCCTGTTCTTTTATTTCCGCCATTATTCTTTCCTTATCCAATTCCTCGCCCTCGATGTCATAGAGCATTGAAAAATAATCCTTGACTGCATCCAGGCTGAGAGGGTCTGGGTACCGCCTGAGTATGCCGTCCCCAATTACCGCCGTCCTGCTGAGCCAGCCCGCAGGCAGCCCGTGCTTCTCCGGCCTGAAGACATACACTTCGCCTTTTTCTCTCAGACCTTCCCGGTTACACCTGCCGGCCGACTGGGCAATGGAGTCAATACCTGCGGAGCTGCGGTAAACAACGGGGAAATCCACGTCAACACCGGCCTCAATCAACTGGGTGGAGACCACCCTGCAGTTCTCTCCTTTTTTCAGGCGTTCCCTTATGGTTTGTAAGACTTGAGACCTGTGGGCAGGACACATACGGGTGCTCAAATGAAATGCTCCCTCATACTGAATTTTTTCAAAGATGATTCGAGCATGTTTTTTAGAATTTACTATGCAAAGCACCTGGTTATGGGATAACAGTTTCTCTGCCAGCGAATCATCCGACAGTTCTCCCATGTGGTCTACACTAACCCTTTGGAAAGTCCTATACAATCCCTCAGGATCGTCGATTATCTCCAAGGGCTTTATCTCCGGCGGCAAGAACTTGTTTATAGCGGGCTGGGTAGCCGTGCACAGGACTACTGTTGTGTTGTAGTTGGCAATCAATTCAGCCAGAGCATTGATGCACGGTCTCAAAAATCCTGTGGGAATCATTTGAGCTTCATCAATTATTATTACGCTGTTTGCTATGTTGTGTAGCTTTCGGCACCGGGAACTTCTTGCTGCAAATAATGACTCAAAAAACTGGACATTTGTCGTAGCCACAATGGACATATCCCAGTTCTCGGAAGCCATTTTCAATTTTTCCGTAACCCTGGTATGGTACTCTGATTCTGTTTCCCTTGAATCGTCTTCAGGATATGTGAAATTGCTGTGATGCTCCAGCACCTTTTCTTCGCCAAATATTGTCCTGAAAACCGCTGCATTCTGTTCAATTATGCTGGTATATGGGATTACATATATAATCCTGTCCATACCGTGAGTGACCGCATGTTTGAGGGCAAAAGCAATTGAGGAGAGAGTCTTCCCTCCCCCTGTCGGTACCGTCAGGGTAAAAAGCCCCGGGCGGGAAACCGCCTTTTCCCTGCAACTAGCCAGAATCTCTGCCCTGCGCTTATTAACCAGCGTATCAGGTGCGCTACAACACTTATTCTCCAAAAAAATATCCAAAACAGATAACATCTCAGCCAATGAAGCCCTGTTGTCACGCAAAGATGCTTTTTCAAGATTCAGCGCCCGTTCAGTGTCTAGGAAATCTGCGTCTACCAGGGCTGAATAAAGGAATCTTATTAAAAATTGCATACTAAAGCCGGCACCCACAAAAGCCTTTTTCGCTGGTACAACGATTTCTTCGGGTTTAGGTAAGCCAATCTCACTTTTATATGCGCTGTAATCGGGCAACGATTCTTTGTTCAACCGGCCTTCCAGCGAAGACTCATCAGCTTTGCTTCCCCAATCGGGAAGCCCGCAATGGTGCCCGGCAATCACATAAGCCAGTATTTTACCAAAAACCTTATGGTACTCGTATGCCTCTACTGCTCCCGCTGTAGAATGATCAACCTTATTTTTATCCCCTTCTAACCGTCTTTGAAATTCAGGTGAGTATTTTCCGATATCGTGTAGAAGGCCAGCCAGGTAGCCCAGTTTCTCCGCCCCAAAACTCCCGGCGAAACCGGCAGCCAGTTTTGCCGTGTCCTCCAAATGGTGTTTTAGCAAGTGCCACTCACTTTTGTTTTTTTCGCTATCAGAATGCGCGTAATATTTCATAGTATCCCCCTTTCAACACCAGAGCAGTTAAATTATGTTATTCAGCCTTGTCATCTGCTGTAAAAAGTGTTAATTAGGGATTACTGAATAACCCTGATTTTAAATGAAATTAACAAAAAGCCACAGCTTCAATTTCCGAAAATAGCTCCTTGAGAATTTGATAAAAAAGAATACGCAGGCACGCCATAATACGGCCAAGGCTGTAGAATCTTTTGCCTTCGCCGAATTTACCTTCTACCACATTGCGATCTTTTGCGTCCTGTTTCTCCATTTGTCACTCGACATATTGTTCAGTATTGGATGGACGTCCCAGCCTTGGGCCACTCAACCGGATTCCAAGTTCCTTACAATAACGGAGGTTGGTGTTGATTGCATATCCTTCTTGTCCGAGATAGGCAAAAATAAGGGGATAACCGACGTAGCCCTTGTAAGTTTAAGATACACCTTCTTTTTTGGTTTTGGAATTATCAAAAGGTGATACATCAATATCGAGGGCAATAAAAATTCTGCTTTATTGACAACTGCAGCAATATTTTAGTTTTACCAGTTATCGGGCATAAAAGATAGATACTCTTTAAATTCCTCTGCATATTTGCTCTTCAGCTTTTCTAATATTTCAAATACTACAGGGCAGATAGAAGCATTTTCAATCATGATAATTAACCTTGATGTAAACTCCGGCTTGTTTGTATGGGGATATTCCCTACAGGCCCTGGGCCTAACTTCATAAATAGAGCAGCCGTTTGCTGTCAAAAATTTGCACGGCCTGGAATCTAATACCCATCTGCCGCTTTTATTTTTCGTTAGGTATTTATTTATGAACTCTTTGTCACTTACACCCAAGTACTTTGAAATTCTTTTTATATCTTCATTTTCAAGGCCCGTGCTTGTATTTTTACAGCAGTTGGAGCAAGCAACACAGTCAATTTGTTATTGTTGTACACACCTCTTCCATTTTACTGCTTACTTACAATAAATAAATCCTTCCTGCTCATTACCATATACAGCAGATTCAGGCAAGGCCAATACCAATGAAATAGAACTTGTTACACTTCCTCCCACGATATATTTGTTTGATTTTTCAACTTTTTCCCAAATTTCCTACCTGTCATCTTCAAAAAACCACTCTTTCAATAGTTTTTATAACTGCTCCATTACCATATTCACTGCGTGAACAAATCCGAAAACGCTTGGAAGAAAAATTAAAGGAACTGGGAAACCTCAAAGGCAAACACCATAACAAAGCTGGCTGCAGGCTGGTGCCCATCCCACCTACGGACGCTACCTTAAGACCTTAAAAAAACGGCGAGGGGCCACGTGTACCGGGCATTACAAAAGGCTTCTCGCCTTTTCATTTTCTTCAAGAGCTAATGCCACAGGTCCGTGAGCATTACTTGCTGCAGCGTAATTAACATTTACGGTTGCTTTCTACCTTGACTTTTTTAATCGTCTCCTGATTTCCTTTGCAATATGGTTGGAGTTTCACCTTTAGAGGTTCCGGGTGTTTGTTGCCATTGAACACAGACCCGAAAGATTACTCCAACAAATTTTTGCCGAGTGTTGTGTACGACCCTCCGCTAAAGAAGGTGTCCTGGGCGATAGCAACAAGCTTGATATATCAGGTAATGGTACCTGCATCAAATCCGGCGGCAGCCCTTATGGTATAAAAGTCTGTGACTGTATAAAAAAGGTATATACAATTGTAAATGTCACCGCAGATTTTCTGACCTCGAGGCCAGACATGGCTGGAATGCAGGTAATTTTAAATATCCACCATACTATGCCTTTTTTAAAGTATATTTCCTAAAAATTCTTGAAATTAATTTCCGAAATCACTCATTACTTAAGCTTTTTTCCTTAAATCATCAAGATAAGATTCTTGTTCAATAGATCTTAAAGCCAACTTCTCAAGAATTTTTTCTTGTCTAGCAAGTCTATCAATAGTAGTAGTTCTAAATTCCATCAGGCCCGCTGTTTGTTCAAAAATATTGTCTACCTTCCGTCGCAACTCTTTCACGTCTGCTTTTAGTTCTTTCTGCCCTTCTTCTAGTTTAGTTTGCCTTTCTTCCATGGTTTTAAGTCTAGTATCCATATTGGCTTGTCCTTGTTCTAATTGGGCTTGTCCTTTTTCTAACTGGGTTTGTCCTTTTTCTAGGTTTTCAAGCCTGTTATCCATGTTTTCTAGCTTTTGAAGAATTTGTTGAAGTAATTTCTCAGTCATTTTTCGCTTCCCCCTTCAATGTCAATTATATCAAAACAAAAGAACTGATGCAGGATTTTTTTAGTAACTTCACAGCCTCGTCTTAACCGCTCTGACCACCTAAAATTAGAGAATAGCCATTTAAATCTTATACTTTCTTTATATTGCTCATTATTTCATACTTACCCAACCCTTGGGCAACGGATAAGGTTCTTCAATTGGTTCAGTATTTTTTTTAGTTTAGGTGGGAATTTCTTTATTGGAGGATTTAAATTGATGCTAACATTTATAGCATTGATTAACTCTAATACTGTTTTTTTAAATTCATAAACAAGGGAAATAATACACTCTGAACAAGTAAAATTATACATACGTATCTAATACCAGGTTAAAATATGGATTGATAGAATCATTTTTTATATACAGCATTTTCATCCCACCTATCTTGTATTTTTTTACCCAGCGCCTCTGTAATATCTAAAAGATTTTTCGGACTTCGATACATCAAATTTCCAATAACTATTGTATCTACATATTCCAGAATTTCTTGAGCTTGTTTAATTGTCTCTATACCTCCACCATAAATAATGTGAATATTATCTCTTTTGGCCGCCACTTCAGATATTAAATTCAAATCACCATATATTCCGCTGTATTCTATGTAAAATATTGAAAAATTAAATATTTTTTCTGCGAGTATTAAATAAGAAATAGCTTCTTCTAAATCAAGGAACCTGGATTTAGTTTTGTGAGCCACAGCAGCATCAGGATTACAAACCAGATATCCTACCGGTGTTACTTTGGTCCAGGGTATCAGTTGTCCATAAGTTGTGATAGCTTTTAAATGCGCATCCCTCAACCATAATAATTCACCAGCATTTAAAACTACCGGGATCAGGTAGCCTGTAACTTCCGTCAATATAACCTCCTTCTCTGATATTTCATGAAAAATTGGCCCCCTGTAACCGCAGTGCAAGATTTCTTCTAATAAATTCAAGGAATTTTCCATGGTAATATTTTGGGTGCCACCTATAATAATTGCATCAATTTCTGCGATTTTAAGAACTTGTAGTGCTTCGCGGGACAATTTTTTATCAGGGTCCAATTTAACAACAATTCTAAACTGTTTCCAATTATCTACCACCATTAACCTCTCCCCTTCTTATCTTTCTTGATTAATTCTACATCTGCTGTAAGTTACCTCCAGTAAGTTCGACAAAAAAAATCACCCCCAGAAAATTTACTTACCTTTTGGGGGCAAATTTTTACTGTAATACCTTTTCTAATTCAGAAATACTATTAATAGGCTTCCGGCAGGCAAAATTCTCACAAATATATACTATCGCTTTATTATCTAACATTTTACCGCTGAAAAAGGCATTAAAATTCAAGAAATTGCTCCCTATACAAGAGTGTTCATTGCTAGGTGCTTAACAGCCAAATTCGGGAATGGAGTCAATAGCGAGCGAAGCGAGGGCTTCAGTCTTTACCCTTGACGGAATGGACGAATTGGCTAAAATGCATGGGCATGAACGGTAATGAAATTCTTCGATTTCATGAGCATTAAGGCTTAATTGTCCAAAATTAGGGGGTCAGATGCTACACTCAAGAATTTATTCTTTCAAGCAAAGTTTAAAAATCTAATTGTAGTATTTCTACACCTCAACTCATAGTAATTTCGTCTTTTTTTATAGCTTCAAGAGCTAGTCTCGAAAAGGAGTGGTGCACCATGCAAGCATCAAAAAAACGCCTTGGGCAGGCGGGGTAATAATACTTATTTATCTTATTACTTAAAGAGCTCAAGTAGACAGTTATGAATAGGTTTGAAAATTTCTTCAGGTAAGCTGCCTATATAGGTTTGTATTCGACTGACATCCACTTACCGAAGCTGGTCAATTAAAGCGATAGATGTTTGGGGTAATCGGCAAAGCATCAATCATTTTATTAAGTTCTTTTTTGGGAGTACCTATTTTTGATCCTCCCTTTGAATTTTACATTTTCATAAAAAAAAATCGTCAGTTGTCCCTATTTTATCAAGAAATTTTTAACTCTCTAGATAATAAAGTTAGTTTTACAAATAGTATACCACATACCGTCCTTCCAGTATATGTATATTTTATGTATAGTTAGGGGATTAATGAGTATCGTTTTTAAACATGACACCAGTGACATGTCGATAAACGTTACCTTTCTAATAATAGCCTCCGAAAGGGGCTACGAATAGCCGATTGACACAAACACCGGATTATATCACCAAAATGTATTATTAATTCATTAACCCCCTAGACCGGTTGCATCTTTCAGGGTGCTCGTATCTATGGCAATAAATTTCATATCGTGGTTTAGTCCTTTATCAAGCGGCATGAAAGAATCTAAAGCAAGACTATAGATTTCTGCAAGGTTCTTGTTTGGATTGGGAACTTCCGCTTCTAAGACATAGGAGAAGAATTCGCCGGTTTTGGTTGTTAGTCCTCGAACCGTGACGGGAGTACCCGGCTGGAGGTTTAAGGTTTCTCAGAGAGTGAGCTCCGTCCTCTTTAATAATGGACGAAAGGAACCACTATTTGGTTACCTATGAATGCGACTTATATCCACTCATGAAACTCTTTTGCAGTTTTCAAAGGCCCCTCCAGAATAAGTCAGCTCCAGAAATCCACAGCGGTATTTAAAAGGCGCCGTTGGTAGTTTCCAAAAAGGTTTAACTGTCCAGCCCGGTTAACTGTTTCACATTGTCAGAAGAAAGTTCAAGTAGCCAGATTTCTTCCGTGCCGCTGCGGGTGGACACGAAGGCCAGTTTATCCCCGTTGGGCGACCATGCCGGGTATAGTTCATGGGCCAGATCGCTGGTAAGTTGTTTGGTTGTACCGTTTTCCCGGAGATAGAGGTTCCAATTCCCGTCTCTATTAGCTGCAAAGGCAATTCCCTTTCCTACCGGGGCGACAGCCGGGTGTTTTTGGTAACCACTGTCCAACCCTAAAGGAGTTAAAGAGTTTCGCGGCACAGCATATAGCAAAAGCCCCGTCCCTTCGTCCTTAAATCCATTGACTATACTCAAGCTTTCCCACTGGCCAATCACCAGGGTGTTGTGGTCGGGCGATTGGCTGGCCCGGTCATTGGGTATTTGCCCTTTTCCCAACAAGAGTCTTATCGGCTCTTTCCCACCTGCATCGACCAGAAACAGGTCATAACGGAATGTGCGGCTGTGATTGTAATCCTGGTGGGTTTTCAAGACCATGAGGCTATCGTCATTTTGCGAAACTACAAAGATCTACTTGGGAAACACTTTCTCTTCCCCATCGTGGGACCATTGTGGACCGGCAATTTGCTTGTCACCCTGAAATTCAGTGCGGAGAAGGCAGCAGTACTGTTGGTTTAATAGCCTCCTTTTCGAGCTTTTAGATGTTTTCCTCCCCAGTGGTAGAACATCCCCAAGAAAAATTACCAAGGAGATGATTACTAGAAAAAAGTTCGGGTAGATGTTATTTAGTCTCCTTACCACGGCTATTAACTGGTTACTAAAATCTACATAAATCTGAAAAGTCGCTACCGAACAAGGAAAAAGGGACAGAATTTTACCTGGCCATCACATTGGCAACGTCAACATATCAGCCCCTGGAGCGAAATGCCGCCCGCTTATCAGGTCTCACTTAATCTTTTTTCTTTAGCTACCAATCCTCGTAACAGGTCAAACAATTTTGAAGGCTAAAAACCCAAACAAGATACCAAGGCTACCATATACCAGGAATGCTTGAATGATCCCAGGATACTTTTGAACGGTATGAAATTCACGTGGAAATACTCGTTGTAGCGAGGTATTCCGATGGGAATGGGAAATATGGTTATGCTTACTAAGGCCACAAGGTAAAGGAAAGATAAATTAAGTAGCAGCTCTCCATATAAAGAAACTTTTTGCTTTTTCCTTTTACGAATTATCAAAATCAAGATTCGAAACGGAATCCAGGTTATCAATGCAAAAAACCAAATAAAATCGGAATCAATCAGCAAAACAATCTCCTCTTGCCCGTATAAGATTAGAAAAAGAAACTCCGTATTTTAGGTTGTGGCCGTTGAGCTATCGCTGGTTCGAAAATATCACCGTTCTGGTGGGTGGCAGCGGATCACTCCATGTTCAGATACATCAGCTCAGTTTAGCAATCCATTACTCGTTAGTAGTCATTGTGTAATACCAGTGAAATGTGGGTTGTTAAGCACTTACTATTTACTACGAATAACAGAGATGATGTCGAGCTAGGCGCTAATTACTGTTTGCATGGAGTTAATCAATATCAACTATTTTCCAGGCATCATCTATTTTGTGAAATACAAACATATGAAAAACAGTGTGATCACCTCGTTTCCACCGAACATTTATTACATATCTTGGGCGACCAATATTATCTTCCGAAAATGAAGTACCTCTGACTTTAATTATTCTCTAAATACCCATTTTGAGTAATAAGCATTAACAGAAAAATCAACATAATTTTTAGATATTTCGTTCCCAAATACTAATGTGGAAGTCATTCGTTCATCTTCTAGATAGTAATAACCACGTTGTTCCATGAAATCTATCAATACCTGTTGTGCATTATCTGGTTTAGCAAGATAGACTTTGGGATACTCTTGAATTTGCACAATGTCTGCTCCGGTAAACATTATTTTAATAAGCCCCATCCCACTTAATATAGGATTCGGAGTATTAAATTTATCCATTGATACTATTATAGACGTAGTTAACAAAAAAACGATAGCAATAAAAATGCTTGCTATGTTTCTAAATCTCTCTTTTTCTTTCAAACTAATCCCCCCCAATATAAACCTACTGATTCTTTATTATACATAAACTATCTATTACGCAGTTGCATATATGCCAACCAGATTAAAATCTAAGCGGTTTAGAGCTCTCCAAAAGTGTTCCTTCCTTGTACCGGTAATTTTGAGGATTGGCCAGCTTGCCTACTACCCACTTTCCAGATTCAATCCAAACAATTTCTTCTTTTGTATGAGGGTAGGCATAAATGTTTCCTGTAGCCTTGGCCACATCGGACATGTCAAAATGATCCTTTTCTCAGAGGTAAATCCATACGTATCCGGGGAGTGTACCTGTTGATATTGCCACCAGTTTTTTTGACCGTCACCGTCCATGTCCACTTCTTGAGGTGTCCCCATGGCCAATAGTTTTAGCCACTGTTTTTTGTCAGGGTCATACCCGACAATTTTCATTTCACCATAAGTTGCCCCCATTCCGCCGTTTGTTACCACTTCCTTTTTCCCCGTCAAGGTTTTGATCTTGAGCGGTCACTTCTAGCCTTCAAGGCCGTAGTTCCCTACAATACCCAGGGCGTAAGTATTGCCTTTATGCTCCAGGAAAGCACGAATTTCACCTTGGTGAGGTTGATGTGCTTTTTGCTTGCCTGCAAAATCTATCAGTTCAACTTTTTTGACATTATACCAACCCGCCTGGGGTTTACCCTGCTGCAACAGCTCAACAGGTTGGGGTTCAAAGGTTAGTTTTTTGCCTGTCGCTCGAGTGTAGCTGCGGAACATTGAATGGCCACAAGCTCGTGTACTCCCCGGATGGCATCGTAATTATACCGGGTAATTTGAATCCACTCACCGTGCTGACGAAAGTAAACCTCAGTGCCCCGATGGTCAGGTGCAAAATTAACATGAACTTCCCCTTCTCTTCCAGCCGGCACCAGTTGACCGTCGAGGGGCAGCTCGTCCAGTACATCCCGGACCACCTGCTGCAGCAATGGGTCGTCCGGGCTTTCCCCCTGCTTTCTCCAGGGCGGGTTCTCGTCCCTGAACACAGCAATTGTACCCAGTGTCTGAGCCAAGGAGGGGTCAACGCCCAGATCACAGCGTTCAGTTTCTGTAGCATTGAGTGGTACGAGATGGTCAGAGGCATCAAAGCGGACCTGGTAACTGCCGGTATCCGCTTCCTCAAACGCTACGGAAGGTAACCATTGCGCTTCCCGGATCAGTTGATCTGAACCCAGGGCGGGCAGCCTGCTTCCCTTAAACTCGCGTTTAAAATGGCACGTTTTTTCGGAGTAACCATTGAAGATGTGTTTATCGATGATGAATATAGGATAAATAAGTTAGGAGAAAGGCAATAACAAGGGGATAAACATATTTCATGTTACTTAAAGCTGCTATTACTGGAACCAATTGTATTTATTAGCGATAATCCGGCCTCTCTTTTTGTTCCCCCTAGTTCCGCAAGCTATCGCCACAATACATAATTACCAATATTTCAGTTTACCCATTACTGTAAATTTACTTTAACCTCGTCACTATTGTAAGATAAGCCGGTGGACAACCGGCGTTCTATTTCCTTGCCCTAAAAGCTAGCTGCCTACTGTAACCACTTTCCTGTACCGTAGCGGTAATTATAGACCTTCACCAAGAAGTCATAAGTTGCCGGTTCAGCAGCTTGCATTTCCTTGAGGGTTTTATATGCTCTGACATTCTCTAACCTGGTGAATAACCAGGTATCTCCCTGTTTCTTCATTTCAACTTCTAGAATGGCCGGAACAAACCCGAAGCCGGAGAAAAAGTTAGCCACAAGGGTCGCTGTGATATGATTTTCAGTAGAAATAGCCTGGAGAACATTGAAAACAGGGTCCTGCCTTACCTCCAGGGCTAGAAAGTCATTCCATCCTGTACTGTTTTTGACTGCCTCGGAAAAACGGCTCAGGTAATACTCGTTTTTCTTCTTGAATTCAAGATCTTCTTTCGAGTCGCTGCTGGTGGGGTGGCCAGTGTTGGCTGTCAAGTAGGCCGTCCGCAAGGCCACGTCGATAAACTTCTGGTTAAGCTCAGCCATCTCGCCGTAGCTGTAGAAGTTGCTTTTTTCCCACTCCCGCTCCATTTCCTCTATCTCAGTTTCATTAACTTCTACCTGGGGAATTTCGCTAGCTAACATGGCGGAAACTTCCGATGGCGGTTGGGCATTGGCCAATTTTTCGCCCAGGATTTCCAAGATATTAAACTTGATGGCCTCCTTGTCGTAGTTCACGCCAGCCACATTCTCCTCTTGCCCGTCCGGATTGATCCTGCCGTACCTGATTAGATTGGTCCCCGGGTGAAATTCAAAGAAAACCAGCGGCTTGGTTATGGCCGGCCTTTCCCCCTGCTCCTCCGCGAAGCCCCTCGGCCGGTACCGGGCCAGGTACTTGCTCAAGGTATCGGCAGGCGTTTCCCCGGTAGCATCACCAAGATTCCCTTCCCAAAAGGTAGTGAAGATCATGTTTAAAGTCCTTACGAACTCAAAGTGATCCCCCTGCCGGATGTAAAACCTGCCAGCCTCTCCTTCCGGGAAGTAATAGGTGGTTTTCATCAGGTCCGGGGGAATCCAGGCGAGGGGGGCCGCTGGCAGAGCGCTTTTCCTGGGAGCGCTTACCGCCGTTCGGCGGGCTTCCAGCAGGTTTCCTTGTTCCAGATAGCTCAGCATCTGGTCGTAATAGCGCTGCTTATCCTTGATCACTACCCTTTGAGTAACAGCCTGCCAAATAACCTCTGCCCCCAGCGCTTCGCTAACAAATCTCACCGGTACTAAAGTTCTGCCTTTGACTATCCTGGCCGGTATGTCCAACGAAACGGGCCGGCCGTCGAGGTAAGCCACTTTCTGTCCAACGGTTAATTTAATGGTATCTGTCTTACCGGCGGTGGCGTGGAGCCTAGTCCTGGCCGTAACCGTCTTACTTGCCGCATCCCAGGTGGCTTCCTTTCCGAAAGCCTCAAAGATTGGCCGCATGGGCACCAACACGCGGCCTTGCTCCAACACAGGGGGTACGTCAAAGTTCATACTTTCACCGTCCAAAAGCACTTTTACTGGCTGGGCGGCCAGCGCCCCTGCCGGTAATAGTACTGCCAGCAAGGCTATAACGACCAGCGTAGCCAAACAGTGTTTATTCATTAGCAAACCCTCCATTTTAGCTAGAGTAAGTAAAAAAAGTTGGCAACTATCGATTATCTAACTTTTTAGCTACTTCTTTTAAAGTTCGGTCAATAGACGCAACCTTTACGAGTAAAAAGATGAAACCGCCAAAAATTATTGCAGTTAAACCAATATTGAACATCACAATTACGCTCGGTAAAATGCTCGAAGTCCACCATGGTACAGGGTGCATCTTAATAAACTCCTTTCCTGTTTTTAATTATTTCTTCAATAGTTATACCGTCAAAGTCAAACCACTTCCTCGCCCTTTCCTCTACTTGGTAGCTCAATTCAGGGATTGTTAGTCCCTGATGAACGTTAAAGATTGCATCTTGAACTTTCTTGGGAAGCAGGTTTTAATATCTTAGGGTACGTAAAGCCGGTACCCTTTTCAAGGGCATTATTTTCTTTATAAAATTCCTGGGCGTACGCCCAGACGTATATTTCCTCGGCTACGATAGCTGCGTCGGCGTCAATGCCGCTTTGCCTCTCCACTTGGGAAGGCAAGCACTCTTCGGGCTTACTTTCTATATTTCCTTCTTATTTATGGTGTTTACCATAAGAAATTTCATCTACAGCCAGATAACGCAGCCTATTATAGTCTGTATCACCAAACTCACTTTGTAGTCCTTGTTTTTCAACTTCTTTGACTGTCTTCCAATCTAAATGGAGATGTTCTTCCACAGCCTTTACGGGTATTAATTTACAAAGTTGCTGTATGTAAGTAGCTAGGCGTCTGGTCACTCGAAGTCCTCCGGGAGTAGCAATATCCAGTTCTTCAACTCTTACTTGGCCGCGATGAGGGCAATATATCTTGCGATAATCGAGATGTATTAAGGTTTTATGTGGACATAATGAAAGATCTCGCAAAAAACGCTGAGGTTTACGAATGTCCTTCTTTTTTAGCTATTTTTTTCAACGGAAATGGAGAAGAACCACACTTTTAAATTACCAGCCTTGCCAGTGTGGCGAGACCAAAAAGCATAATTACAATGGCAGATATTCTATTCACCCAACGAATCAGCCGGTCGGCCAGTTTATTCCGAAATAAACTATAAATACCGCTGGAAATATACCACCATATGGCAGCACCGGCAAAAACTGCAGCATAGCCAAGCACCAGCATGGGGTTGGAAGCAGTCAACACCAGTGTGGAAACATAATTTGTAACCAAACCCCGATTATTGTCCGATGGTTCCCCTGCATAGGGCTGTGATAAATATGTTTTTAGGGCCAAAAAACAGAGAAAAATGCCGCCAATTAGATAGAAAAACTTTTCTTCCCGTATAATCAACTCCCTGACAACACTCAACCCGCCAGCGGAAATCCCAGCATATATGCCGTCCACGGTAGCTGCTCCCAATCCGGATACAAAGCCACTTAGCCGGCCGTGGGACAGACTCCGTCTAATGCAAAGAATGTGAACAGGGCCAACCGGCAACGAAACAACAAAACCGGTAACAGCCGCTTTTATAAAAACCATCAGTTTCAGCTCCCCTCTGTTATCTACCTTACTACCAGTATAATAAAATTTTGCCTCTTGGGAAGTAACATGAAGCTTGATTTTTACAAAATATATCTGGTTTTGCTAAAAACTCATGTTCGACCTAAGAACGGCTAAAAACCTCATAGTTAACAGATTCCTTTCAAAAAGTTCTACACTACATTGGAATTTTCATTTTTTTCTTTGTTTTACATTTCAAAACGAAATCTGAAGCCTGCATTGTCTGATTTCGAAAATTTCGTAGAACGATTCTTTAATGAAGACACATTTTTCATACCTGTATTTGGGCAATCCTTCAGGGTAGATGTCAAAGAAACAGAAAAGGAATATATCCCGAAGATGGTATACTAACAATCTCAACCAAAAAAAGGTATGTATCAATGAAGAGAAGGAGAACTTTAGAGGGAGGGATAAGAGAGATACAATCCACTTTATGATCTAATGCGGGCTTATTTAAGTACCGCCTGTCCTAATCCTAAATCAAAGAGACTGATACTTTGCCCCGGTTCCACAATGACAAATTCTTCATCCCATTCTCCTTTGAAGGCTTTATAAATTATTCTTAAAGAACCTGTTATAGTTTCATGATCCAAACCAAGTACCCTGGCCATTTTCAAAGTCGACTCCATGATTTCTTCAGGCTCATAAGCTCCGGTATCTATAACCCTTAACTTTTCATATTTGTTTAACAATTTATCGAAAATTATTTTGGTTTTTTGAGGTCCATATTTTTTTACACAGTAAGAATACTCCGTCCAAATGCTTGTTTCGCTTTCGAAATACCCTTTGGTCAGGTAATACGAGGGTGCCTCTCTGTCCATGACACGCCTTTGTTCATTACCACCCAAAAAAAGTGAAATACAGTCATCGACTTTTGGGAAAACCAGCCGTGCATTAGAAGAAGTTATACCAAGCAGAGAATTTCCGCAACTTCCAAACAGCAGTACAATGTTATCTACGTTAGCTATTTTATCAATTTGATTTTGAAGGGTTTCTTTTAACTTTTTAGGAACGTTATGAAGCCCAGAATCAACCCAAATAATCGGATAGCTAACCTGTAAATCTTTTGCAACCAGCTCAACCTCATCTTTTAGTGTGTGGCAGGCTACAGCAATATTTTTCATGTTATTACACCAGCCTTATCCAGAATTAATAGTTATTTTGATAAAGCAATTTCTTTAACCAGTTCTATCGCTTTTATAGCATCTGTTTCAAAATAATCAGCACCTGTGAATTGCCTTACTCGTTCATTTACAGGATATCCTCCCAGTAAAACAGTTACCTTTTCTCGGAGACCGGCTTCTCTTAACAGATCAATTACTTTTTTCACAGAATTAATCGAAAAGGTAAGAAGCACAGAAATACCTATAATGCTAGCCCCTGTTTCGTTAATAGCCTTTATAAACTCTTCAGGCTGTACATCTACGCCCAGGTCATACACATCAAACCCGTGGGATCTTAGCAAATTGACGATTATATTTTTCCCCAGATCATGAATATCTCCTTCAATAGTCCCCATAACAATTTTTGTTCCATTTTGTTCAGTATTTTTTGAAAAATATGGATTTAATATTTCCATAATTCTTCTCAAAATTTCCTCTGACATAATTAAATCTGATAAGAAATATATTTCTTCACTATATCTCTTACCAACTATTTCAACTCCCTGCCTGCATTGTTCAACAATTTGCAGAGGTGTTTCGCCAGCTTTAATTTTTTCTTTTACTGTCTGAAGAGCTTTTTCTTCCTCTAAATTTGCAATAGCATTAATTAAATCTTCCTTCATATGAAACCACCCTTACCCTCTTTAAATTGCTATTTAGAAGTATTTGCAAACCATCCAATATAGCTGGTAAGTTTATATCTATCACCGCGGTAAATCGACCTTCCCCAACCTACAGGCTTTTTATCAAAATCATAAATCGTTTGCTCAACCACAAAGACCGGGGTATTCAGTTCAACTTCTAAAATTGATGCTTCTTCTTCAGTAACAATTGACGCATGCAGCACTCTTTTGCTTGTAGTAGGAAAGTGATCACCGTGCAATACAGCCAAATTTGACAGTGAAGGATCTTTTAGTTCCGTTTCCAGGATAGGCTTTTGTTTTGAATACTTGATATATTTTTTCTCATAGACTAAAGGTTCGTTATCTGCTGATAACACCAGGCTAAAGTAAAGACAGTTGGTACCTATAGGCACTTCCAACTTGTTAGATAATATCTTGTCAGCTTTTACAATCCTTACACCTAAAAGTTTTGAACTCGGCGTCATTCCCTTTTTGGTTATTTCTTCATGAAAATCGCCTAATTCAAATATGACTTGATTTAAATTAGGTTTGGCTACAAAAGTCCCTTTGCCTTTTTGAGAGTAGACTAATCCTGCATTTATCAGCTCTGAAATAGCCCGACGAACGGTCATTCTGCTTATTTCAAAAGTCTCTGCTATTTCATGCTCGGGAGGCAATGCTTCTCCAGGCTTAAGTTTCCCTTTAATGATATACTCTTCAAATAATTTAAAAATTTGATAGTAAATAGGAATAACCGAATTTTTATCTACTTTTTCTTTGTTTATACGTTGAAGTTCCATTTTTATCAAACCTGTCTAGACAATTATACTGTAGTTATTTATAGAATAGCATAATATGTCTCTGATAGTCAATTAATTATGTAACACATATTCCCATCAAAGTTTTCTACGCACCAGAATAGTATAAGACAAAACCGATCCGAAACTAACAGCGGCAATTACTACACCCAAAGGCAGCGCTGTTTGGCTGCCACCTAAACCTACAAGAGGAGCTGCAAAAGCACCGAAGATAAATGACAGTACTCCGAGAACCGCCGATGCACTACCTGCAGTTTGACCCTGATTTTGCATGGCTAAGGAAAAACCGGTAGTCATCACAATTCCCACACTCGATACTGCAAAGAACAGAGGTAGTAAGATAAGAAACAGCCCTGCCTCCATAATTATTGCAGTTAAAAGCATACTGCTTCCGATAAAAGAAATACCAATTCCTGTAACAAACAATTTGGTTTCATTTATTCGTCCTGCCAACCTTCCGGTTACTTGACTAGCTATAATAA
This sequence comes from Clostridiales bacterium, assembly GCA_020063565.1. GTDB lineage: Bacteria > Bacillota > DSM-16504 > Desulfitibacterales > JAICDB01 > JAICDB01. The sequence goes on from JAICDB010000005.1 coordinate 25,452, forward strand.
TTCCAAAACTATTTATAGCAAACAATAAGCTGAAAATTTGCGGTGAGATAGAAAAAATCTCTTGAAGCACGAACGGCGAACCAGATATATATGCAAACATAGCGGCTGACACAAGCCCTTGTGACAACGCATAACCCATAAAAATACGATCATTAATAAGATTACGCAGTATGGACAAAGTATTATTTATTCCTGCTTCTGAGCGGCTTTGAGCAGGTAATGTCTCGGAAACACCGAAAAAAACGGTAAGAAGTAAAATTATTCCTATAACAGCCAATACAATAAACACTCCGTGCCATGACGTCACTCGCAATAGTTGCCCGCCCGCAATAGGTGCAAGAACCGGTGCCGCACCGTTAACCAGCATTAAACGAGAAATAAATTTTGTCAACTCTGAACCCGAATAAAGGTCCCGCACTATAGCACGAGAAATAACAACCCCGGCTGCCCCTGCTAAACCTTGAAGAAACCGCAATACTATTAATAACCAGATAGAAGGACTAAGGGCACATAACAAAGATGAAACTATATAAATGGTAAGTCCTACAAGCAGCGGCTTACGGCGCCCACGTATGTCGCTCAAGGGACCGGCAAATAATTGTCCTATGGCTAATCCCAGTAGAAAAAAGGTTAGACTGAGCTGTGCAGATGATGCACTGGTATTGAGCCCTTTCGCCAGCCCAGGCAAAGCAGGTAAATACATGTCAATGGACAAAGGCCCCAACGCAGTTAGTCCACCTAAAATCAAGGATAATTGTAAGCAGTTTACTCGTGTAGAAAGTTGAACAGCAGCAGAGTTTTTTGCACAGTTTTCCATTAGAAAATCAAACCTTTCCATCATAGTTGTCTTTATTTATTCTTGTATTTTTTCTAAATCCTCAAGTATTTTGAAAAATAGATGTCGGAAAAATATTTTTTCTTGGAGAGCATCCCTTACCGCTCCGGCTGCAATACGGTCTTTTTCGGTGAGATAAACCCGTGATACTCTGTGGTCTTTTACTACTGTAGCTTCTTTTATATCATATATGTTATAAATCAATCACTTCTTTAAAACTTTTTTTCTTCTGAAATTTTGTCAAATTCATTTTTGCACCTCATCCTTTCTTTAGTTTTGTTTACTCACTTAACTATTTCAAGGATTGAGAGCCCTATCCCTTTTCCTTCCATTTTTTACCCACTAATCTTCCACAAACGTTTTACTCATACTGTAACAATCAAGGGGGCTGTTCCAAATAGTAGCTTTGGAGCAGCCCCTTGAAAAGGTATAACAAGGCAAATTTCAAAGTCTATCAAATGGCAGCTTCGGGTTTGGCATCAGCCTTTGCCCTAGCCTTAGCTCCCAATTCAGGGAGAAACAATTCAATAACTCCCACCAAAAACAAGAATAAGCTAGCTAATGCAAATAATATGTTGTAATTTTCCCCACTTAATGGTGCAATAATGAAAGATGGGATAAAAAACGCGCCTATAAGTTGTAAAGTTGCCATGAGTCCTCCGGCACTCCCGGCATAGACAGGACCGATTTCCGGAAGCAGCATTGGGAATGCCATCAACAGCGGTACGCTCATTCCTAAGAAGACTCCTAGAGCAAAAAGAAATATCCACACACTTACTCCTTGAACAACCCAAGAGATGTACATAACAACTGCTCCCAAAACTGCTACAGGAGTCAGGAAAGGTTTAATTCTACCCATGCGATCGGATATAAAGGGACCTACGATACTGCCCAGGATGGTACCAAACGTTACCACCGATGTCATGACACCGGCTTTTGCCGGGTCTATACCACGCACCTGGGTTAATGCATTGGGCAAAAATCCGGTGAAAGCCATATTAGCACCCATGAAACACATCAGCGCCAAGCCAACCAACCAGATATTTCTACTCCTGGCAGCCACACCAATATACTTTAACACGGGCATGGCCGGTAATTCAGGTGCACCCTCTGACTTGGCCTTTATAAAAGTCATCCATAAAATCCATATTACAAACATAACTATACCCGCAGTAGTATATGCACTCTTAACTGTAGGAAATAAAGCGGAAGTCGCTAAAGCTACGCTCATACCAATACCAGCGGCAGTAAAGTAGATTCCCATAGCTGTGCCCATCTGCTCCTTAGGAAACCATGCTCCCAGCAGCTTTGACACATTGGCATTCAAGAGAGCTGAACTGATTCCAGCCAGAAACATCAGAGCAAAAAGACCCCAGAACCCATTGGCGGTATATCGGAAATATACTCCTACTATCGAAAAAATAAAACCCACTGTAACAACTCTTTTGACACCAAACCTGTCTGCCAGAGCCCCCGCTGCAAGACTAAAAAATACAGCCGGCAACATGGGTGCTGAGAGGACCATGGCAAAATTTCCAGGTGTCAGGTCTAAATCGGGAATAATCTTATATGCCAAGGCTGCAACCTGAAATTGTGCAGCAACTCCAATAAATGTGGCACACCACATAATAGCCAAAATGACCCAGCGATAAGGTGATAGCAATACTTTGGAGCTATCACTCATAACATGTTTTCACCCCTTTTAGTTTTTAGAAAAGACGCAATTACCCAAATATTTCATCGGCAATTTTTAATCCTTCACCTGCCGCCTTGGCATAATAGTCTGCTCCTACATGTTCCTTAACGACTTCATCAATATAGTTTCCGCCAATCATTACCTTAACATCCAATCCTTCTGCCCTGATTGCGTCAATTGCCTCTTTCAAAGAATCCTGACAAGCGGTCAAAAGCACACTCATGCCCACAAGGGGTGCATTTGATTCCTTAATTGCCTCAACAAACTTTTCTTTCGGAACGTCTACCCCCAAATCTATAACGTTATATCCTGCTCCTTTTAAAAGCATAACAACGATATTCTTACCAAGGTCGTGGATATCTCCTTTGACGGTACCAATAACAATATTTCCCTTGTAATTGCCACTGCTTCCGCTGAGGTGTGGTTCTAAAATATCCATGGAATCTTTCATGATTTCACCGCACATAACCAGTTCGCTTAGAAAATATTCTCCGGTTTCAAAAAGCCTACCAACCTCTGCCATTCCCTGTTGCAAGGAATTCACAATTTCTAAAGGATCAACTCCACTTTCCAAACGCTCCTTAACCAGTTTCAGCACTTGCTCCTCTTCTAATTCAGCGATTGCCTTCGATAAAGTATCTGTTAGCATTGATATTCAACTCCTTTGTGATGTATTGACATGAATTGCTTTACTAACGCTGCACCCAAAACCATATAAAGCTATAAGCAAATTCGTCCAGCTTTTCCCACTCTTTTTTTACTATTTCCTCATTACCGTGAATCTCTTCTAATTCTTCCTTTTTAATTTTCCATGGAACACAAGTACCCGGGTCCGGAACAAAAGATTTTTCTTTTTCAGACATTTTGTTTTTCCCTCCTCTATCCTATTAATAAACGCCATACTCTCTAGCTGCTTCAATCATAGCGTAAATATTTTCCTTTTTAGCGTCACCCATCACTACACCACCTGGATTGAGGATGAAGCCTCCATCACAGGCCAATTCATCAATAGTTCTCTTAACATGTTCCTTTACTTCTTCCGGTGTCCCATAGGTTAACAATGTAGTGGGCACACCGCCCTGGAGACAGAATCTGCCGCCGAGAATTTCTTTGGCCTTTTTAGCATCAGTGTTATCAATTTGAAAAATAATACTTTTTTCCGGCAGTTCAGCGATTTTCTCTAGATACGGAGTCCAATCCCCTTCAGCATAGAATAACATTCTCTTTCCTTGTGCCCAGAGACCTTCGATGGTAGCTTTCAATGATGGCCAGTAGTATTTCTCCCATTGGTGAGGATTAAGGAACGGATATGCTCCGCGATGAAGCGGTGCAAAACATGGGAATCGCTTATCTGCGCCGGGTCCCGAAACACCCTGTTTTATGTTATGAGGAGTAATTGCTTCGCACGCAGCTAGAACTTTCTCCGGACGACGGCGAAGATCCAGGAGAATCCCTTTCATTGACCTCAAAGCATCGCCCAGCGTATCAAAAGGAGCTTTTGTCATTCCTGCAGTTTGCCCAACTACGCCATGCTCCCTAGTCCATTTTTCCCAAGCAGCAGCCATCGTACCAGCCTGCATGGCAAAAGCAGCTGCGCTTTTAATCAGAGCCACAGTAGCTCTATATGATCCGGGTTCAGCAAATTCATCGCTAATGCGAGGCAAAAAATTTGTAGCAAGCCACTCCGTAGGGTTGGCTATAAAATCGTCGTAATCTTCCGCTTTCATGTATTCTTCTTCATTATATTGAAATGTAGAATTCTCATCCAACCCTATGCCGGGAAACTTATATAATTTGGATCCCATTGCGTCAAACATCGGCGGCCACCACAAACAAGGTCCTCCACCAAAAATATCCACATCAAAATCCGATAACATTTCGTCTACGATACTGTTGCTTTTATTTAAATCGTAAAATACTTCCTGCAAATTGGTATCTGTGTATTTAACAACCCATTCTCCAATCCCCAAGCAAATGGGGACCTTATCCGGCTTGCCGCATTCCATAGCAATGGTGTAACGTTCCAACCTTTCCTGGTAAAGTTTTTCCTTTTCGTTCATAATCATTTCCCCCCTAATTATTAAAAATATATTACAATAAAATTTTCTTTTCCCCGGGTTAACACATCATCTTTTCTTAAGATTTAAGGTGGTAGAAAAATCATTTTTACATTTTCTCTCCTTTCTATTTAAGATATAGGGTTTTCTGACCTGAATCTTTTCAGGGCAATCTTAGTCTACTAAAATATCTTTGCGATGTGCTTTTAAGTAATTCTTGCCAAAACGGTCTTTACCCATTAGCAATTCCGTAGTAGTTATCGCAGTAATGATTTTACCGTCCAATGGATCAAGTATAGCGGCATCCATTCCAAACGCCATACAAATTGATAAGAAATACCGGTTAATTATCTTTCTTTTAGGCATGTTATAGGAAATGTTACTCAGACCAGAAACAGTTTTAACATTAAACTTCTCTTTAATAGCGGTTATACACTGGAAAAACATCTTCGCATTAGTGTGATCAACTGCAACCGGGAGCACTAGCGGGTCAATATACAATTTAGTTAAATCATAATTTTCTTTCGTTAAAATCTCGACAAGCTGTTCTGCAAGCCTAATTCTCTCTTCGGCAGTTTTTGGAATACCACTGTCGTCCACTGTCAAACCTATTACCGGGCACTGGTATTCAAGAATAAGTGGCAGTACCTCTTCGAGGCGGTTTTTCTCCAATGAAATGGAATTAACTAGAACCTTACTCTTATCACCTTTGACTGTTTCTAAGCCTTTTTTAATTGCTGCAGCAGAAGTACTGTCAATACATAACGGTACATCCGTAACTTCCTGAACAGTGTTTACGAGCCACTCCATATCAGGCACTTCGTTATTTTGTGCAGTATTCAAATCCAGGTAATCGGCACCCGCTGCAACTTGTCTCTGGGCAAGATCCTGAACAGCCGCAGTGTCTTTGTCACTAATTAACTGACGCACACTAGGAATAGCGCTATTTAGCTTTTCACCAATAATCAACATATTTCTCAATCCTCCGTGAGCTGGTTTGTTGATATCCGAAAACATTATAATCCAACCAGTAAATTTAATTTTCTAAAAATATTTCTGCTTCTACCGCATCCATTTAACGTTCAATAGAGGCAATAATCTGATGAATAAATCTATTATATTTTCCTGGTTCCACCCCCGTATTCCCATTTTTAAATTCACCTGATTAAGCTTAAGTAACAACTATACATATATTTACAGTAGATATACCGTTAATAACAATTCTATATGTATAGTTGTATATACAGATGACGTTTTATTTTATTTTACCAAGATTCAAATTAATTTTCAAGTTATAATTGCATAATTTATCTTTCTTTTTTTATTTTTCTAATTTTTCATTCAAGGGATATTCACTCTAACTTTAGGCTCAAAACGCTATCTCCACTTGAAGATCCTTTGCCTATTGTTGAAGATGCTATATCTTGCAACTATTAATAACATAAAAAAATGGACCCAGGAACTAGAAACTGGCCCAGTATACTCACTCAGTTAAGCATTTATTTTGAGGAAATTAGATTAAGATTTTAAAATAACTGGTTCTTCTCCAAAACAGTTGGTTTAGAAGCTAGCATTTTCCTGGCAGGCCTATTTAACTTTAAATGTTAAGTAATAGGGTTTAAATTTTGAGAGTCGTTTTTTGTATTACTTAACATCTATATAGTTTACATAATCTTATATTATCAGCCAAAATGGGACATCAAAGGAGATCCCAATGCGTAAGAATTATTATTCTCTTTCCAATGGGGCGAGAGGAAAAACCACAATAAAACTTGAGCCTTCTCCGAGCTTGCTTTGGACTTCTATTTTTCCGTTATGTTCCTTGACGATCCAGCTTGCAATATTTAAACCAAGTCCTGTTTCTCCTTGCGCTCGGGATCTAGATTTATCAACCCGATAAAATCTATCAAAAATCCGTTCTTTATCTTCATCACTAATACCAATTCCTGTGTCTGTCACTCTAATATAGATATTTTCATGTTCGGCATGCAACTGAAATGAAATATTGCCACCTGGTGGGGTATATTTGAAAGCATTATCAAGTAAAATGTGTAAAAGCTGTTTTATCCTCAATTCATCTCCAAGAAATTTAATATTTTCCTGTACCTTTTTTTCTAACTTTATTTTTTTACTAGCAAATATGGTTTCCATTTCCTTAATAGTAACGTAAACTGTTTTGGAGAGGTCAAAGATTTTTTTCTGGAGATCAATTTGATTAGCATCTATTTTTGCCAGCAGTAGCAATTCATTTACCAGTTTAGACATCATTTTTGTTTCTGCCTGAATATTATTTAACCACTTAATATTATCACTAATCTTTTCTTCCTGATTTGACAATAGGATTTCTAAATTCGTTTGCATTACTGTCAAAGGAGTCCTTAGTTCATGAGAGGCATCTGCCACAAAATCCTTTTGCTGCTGCCAGGATTTCTGGACGGGAACTAAAGATTTTCCGGCCAACAACCATCCTATTGTTGCTAAAATGATAATACTAAAAAGCCCCAAACTAATTAGAGTTGTCATTAAACTTGACATAAAGGCAGTTTCTCGATTTATATTTGTATATACCTGGACTATACCTTTCTGCCCGTTTTTTTCCATAGGTACTGTCAGAAGACGTATTTTTCCCTCGCTTGTTTCCAGGTTCACGAAGTGAGACAAATTATTTTCATTAACTTTTTTTGCATACTTAAGAGACGTAGAAAAAATAGAATTATCCCCCACAGTGGAAGCTGTGACGTTTAAATTCTGGTCACGCAAAATGTAGTTAGTTTCAAACGGATATCTTTCTTTTTTATTTATTCTCATAAAAAATTTTTCAAAAACATTTTCTTCAAACGACCCATCTTTATCTATTTTTATATCCTTTCTTATGAAATGCTTGGATGGAATCTGGTATAAATCATCTACCCTGTAAGCCGCATTTCGTAACCCGCGATCAGCTCTTAAAAATATAATCTTTGACATAAATAAATAGACAATGATTGAAAAAATAAGCATAAATACTATTAAAATAACAGTATTATAGATTGTCAGTTTGAAATGCAGCTTTTTAAACATTTTACCTCTCCTTCAACATGTATCCTACGTTACGAATGGTCATTATCTCAATATCAGCACCCTTTTTCAATTTTTTTCTTAAATTATGTATATAGACTTCTACATTGCTTATCAGAATATCTACATCATGTCCCCAGATTTTATCCATTATCTGTTCTCTCGTGAAAACCAACCCCGGTCTCTTCAAGAATATTTCCAGAATTTGTCCCTCTTTTGCTGATAAACTAAACTCCCTACCGGCTACCTTCATTACATAACTTCTGCTATCATATTCAACATTTCCAATAGATAATTTGCCAGTATTATACCCACCACCGGCCCGGCGGGCCAGCGAGCGGATTCTTGCCAAAAGTTCCTGGGTAGCAAAAGGTTTAACCAAATAATCATCAGCGCCTAAATCAAGACCTGCAACACGGTCTTCAACTGCATCTCTAGCCGTTAAAAGCAAAACCGGTGTCGAATCACCTTCTTTCCTGATTGTCTTAAGTATATCAAGCCCACTTTTCCTTGGAAGCATAATATCCAGAACAATAACATCATAAATTTGCTTTTCTGCAAATAATAATCCCGCATCCCCATCATTAGCTACATCCACATGGATTTTTTCTTTCTCCAACAGACAGGAAAGTGCATCAGTAAGACGCACCTCATCTTCAACCAAAAGTATTCGCATACTTTCACCCCCATGAGCTTCTATTCATACCTTAAAGCATCCACAGGTTTCAGTTTCGAAGCCTTGTTTGCAGGATATATTCCAAAAAACATTCCTACTACAAGCGAAAAGGCTAAGGATAAAATTATTATAGAAATGGTAGTCTTTGTATTCATACCTGCCAAGAGATTCAAAACTTTGTTGCCTGCAAGTCCGACTATAATACCGATTATTCCTCCCAGACCGCTAATAACAGCAGATTCAATCAAAAACTGTATTAAAATATCCCTTCGCCTTGCACCGATAGCTTTCCTGATGCCAATTTCTCTTGTTCTTTCCGTCACGGTTATCAGCATTATATTCATTATACCAATTCCTCCAACCAAAAGGGATATGGCGGCAATACCTCCCAGCATAAGTGCCATATTTCGCGTAACTTCATTTATAGTTGAAAGCATTTCTGTTTGATTAAAAATCCGGTATGCATCTTCATCATTCTTGAATTTATTTAGCAGGTATTTTTCTACCTGTGCATATACAGTATTAACCAATTCGGGAGATTCGGCCTGGACATAAATCTGACGTATTCCCGCCGATTTCAAAAACCTCTGGGCAGTAGTAATGGGCATCAGTATTTTTTCATCGTTGTTTCCGCCCATGGTGCTCCCTTTCTCTTCAAGTATGCCGATAACTTTAAAATTCAATCCGTTAAGCTGAACATTTTTATCAATAGGATTCTGTGAACCGAAAAGTTCTTTCACAACCTCCGTACCAAGTAAAATTACCTTTTGCCTGTATTCAACATCAAGAGGCATAATAAACCTGCCGCTTTGTACAGTGTAGTTTCGAACCGTCTGATAATTTTCATCCACGCCCTCCAGTGTTACATCCATTGTTTTTGTATCAAATTTTGCCGTAACATTTCCGCTTGCTACAGGCGCTACTCCGGCAACTCCATACTTATCAGCAAGGGATAGCGTCGCGTCATAAGTTAAATAAGTTTCTGCACCCCGGCCCCTGATCATAACGCTGAGAAGATTTGTACCCATACTTTCAATATTCTCCGTAACACTTTCCGTCGTTCCCTGAACAACAGATACCAGTATTATTACAGCGGAAACACCGATGATAATTCCCAACATAGTGAGGAATGTCCTCATTTTGTTTCCCATAATCCCTTTTAAAGCAAGCTTGATTGCTATTTTAAAGTTCATCTCCGCCACCCTTTCATTCAACTATCAATCCGTCCTGAATTGAAATTATCCGTTGTGCGCTACCTGCAACTTTCATGTCATGGGTGATGAGCAATATTGTTCTGCCGTTTTTATTTAGCTCTTTTAAAATTTCCAGCACCTCTGTCCCCGATTTACTGTCCAGGTTTCCTGTAGGTTCATCAGCCAAAATCAGCGGCGGATCGCCTGCCAGTGCACGCGCTATGGCAACCCTTTGCTGCTGGCCTCCAGACATTTCTGAAGGTTTATGGTGAGCCCAGTCGCTTAAACCCACCTGTTCCAAAACCTGTAAAACCCTCTCTTTTCGCTCCTTGACGTTCATTCCCCTGTAGATAAGCGGTAATTCTACATTTTCAAAAGCATTAAGTTTAGGTAAAAGATTAAACTGTTGAAAAATAAATCCTATCTTTTTATTCCGGATTCCGGCAAGCTGATCTTCCGTATAATTACTGACTTCGATACCTTCAAAGTAATACTCACCGGCAGTAGGTACATCCAAACACCCTAATATATTCATGAAAGTTGATTTGCCAGAACCACTCGGTCCTATAATAGCAACAAATTCGCCCTTTTCAACCTTTAGTGATACGCCCTTTAAAGCTTGAAATTGGATAGCTCCTGTATTATAAACTTTAGTAACGTTTTTAATTTCCAGCATCTCTGTTACCTCCCTCCGCCGGATTTTCCTCCGCTAGGTCTTTCCCTGCCTGCTCCCATCATTCCCATCCCAGGGATTCTCTGCTGATTTTGCGTGCTCTTGCTTACAAGCGGATAAAAAACCTTATCTCCTTCATTCAAACCTTCAGTTATTTCCACATATTGCTCGGAAACAAGGCCAATTTTTATAGGAGTAATATTTGGCTTATCTTGTTTCAAATTCTTTTCATCACCTGTTATTACGAATTTTTGTTTTCCACGCTGCTGAATCGCTTCTATAGGCAGCAGCAAAACATTCTTCTTATTGGAAGAAATAATTTCTGCGTTAGCAGTCATTCCGGGTTTCAACCCTTTTGTGTCGTTTAAGCTCAATGTTACGTCAAAGGTAGCAACTCCTCCGGTAGTACTACCCTCTAAAGCAATTTTGGAAACTTCCGCACTATATTCCATTTCGGGCACAGCTTCTACAGTAACTACCGCTTTCTGCCCTACTTTCACTTTGTTAATATCCAGTTCATCTACAGGAATTACAACTTCTAGATTATCCAGATCCGATACCACTGCAACAGCTGAGTTTTCTCGAATTTGTTCTCCCTCGGTTACATTAATTTTTGTAATTGTTCCCGATATGGGAGAATATATGGCAGTATTGTCAAGGTCTTGCAACTTTTCGCTTAATTCCAACCTGCTTTGTTCTAACTTTATCTTTTGAGTATCTATTTGTGTCTGTAAACTCGTATTCTCCAGTTCTGCCAATAATTCACCTTTGTTAACATAGTCACCGGAGGAAATGTTGAGTTTTTTTAGAATTCCTCCATATAATAACTTCACGTCATATGGAGTTTTGATTTTCAAACCGGTATTTTCCACTGCCGCAAAGCTGCCTTTATCGTTATTAATTGTGATCTGCACCTTCATGCCGGAAGTCAATCCTCCCGGGTTATCGACTTCAACAGTTACTCCATACAAAACTGCTCCCTCATTATCGCCGGGTGTTTCATTAACCTTTGTCACTGTTCCATTTATAGTCTGGAAACTTCCCAATATTAAAACTTCTGCTTTATCACCTACTTTAATATTTTTTATCTGACTTTTATTAAATTGGCCGGTTGCTTCTAACTTTGATTTGTCGGTTATTGTTGTAAGTATGTATCCTTTAGACAGTTCTTCTCCGGTATTAACTTCAATATCACCTACAACCCCTGAAGCCGGAGCATATATTTTTAGATTTTCTAAGTCTTCTTCTAATTCTTTCAAATTGTTTTCCGCTATAAAAACATTTAATTTTGCCCGCTCAATCATTGAGTTTTCAGTATTGTTTTCAAAAGTTAATATTAAATCTCCTTCATTCACAAACTGCCCTTCCTCAACGTAAATCTTATCAACAATCCCGTTATTCAGAGTCATTATTTCCTTTCTTACACTTGCCTCAATACTTCCGGTTCCGCTTGCAGTTACCTGGATGTCACCTCTCTTAACTTCAACTATTGCATATTGAGCAACATTTTTTGAATTATCTTTTTTGTCTAAATAATACCTTATAAACGTACCACTGAGTACAGCCAGGCAAAGCACTCCGATTACACCATACTTGAGATATTTCTTCTTCATACACTGTCACCTCCAGGTTGTTTTCCTTACTCATATTAACAAAGAAACCTTAAAGATTTCTTAAAATAAACAGGAAAATTAAATTCTATTGTTACTAAAAAGAAAATCCTAGAGAATTATATTGACTCTCTAGGATTTTCCGGATAAATCCCGTTTAATTTCCTAAAATTTCTCTAAAACTTTTAAAATTACCACTCAATTTTTTGAGTAATTAATGAATCCTATGCTTGCTGGCCATTTTGCTCAACTAAAACGGGTCTATTAGTGTTTATTACTCAAATGCAACTCAATAAATCGAAAACTTGTTTGCAAAACTCTTCAGTATTTTTATCAAGCGCACAAAACTACTGAAAGAAGTTTCACTTTTATTTACTAAACCCCACAAATCGATTAACCATGCGAGAAATTTCTGGAAGTAATTCACAACGTAAATTAATGGGGTGTTTAAAAATATATCTAAGTGCCAGACACACCTGATCCAATGAAGCATTCCCAGCTCTTTCTCCTATACCATTAACAGTAGTACTCACCGCTTTAGCACCTGCAATAATTGCTGCTAAACTATTAGCCGTAGACAGTCCAAAATCGTTGTGGGTATGGATTTCAATATCTATATCAACAATATCTATCAAATTTTTAATGAGTCTATATACAGAAAAAGGCTCCATAATACCCACAGTATCTGCATAACGGAGGCGTACAGCACCGTATTCAGCAGCTAATTGGGCGTATTCAGCCAAAAAATTAAATTCGGCTCTAGAAGCATCTTCTGCACCTACAGAAATGGTACACCCATAATCTGCTGCATAACGTATAGCACCTTGGAGGCATCTCAGTACCCACTGTCTTGTTTTTCCAAGCTTTTTTTCAATGAGTAAATCGGATACAGGTGCTGAAAGGTGAAGATACCTGGCGCCACACTGAATAGATGCCCTTAAGTCAGATAAAACAATACGGTTCCAGGTGGTTACCTGAGCTTTTAATCCCGCTTGAATAATTTTTTGAACGGCAATTTTTTCTTCCCCACCCACGACAGGTATTCCGACTTCTATAATATGAACACCTATTTTATCCAGAAGTTTCGCAATTGCTATCTTTTCTTCTACATTAAAGGCCACTCCCGGCATTTGTTCACCATCACGCAAGGTGGTATCTACGATGATTATGTCTCGTGCTGCCTCTTTTTGCACATTCTTTACCTCCTTTCAGGCAGCCGCTGATGTTTTACCATCCGTTTAATGTTTTAGACCCGGGTGACAGCAATTTTATAATTCTTTCTACTCTTTTTAGCGCTTATCACAGGTGTCTCCGTTTCACAAAGCGGGGTCCTAAATTCCCCGGACCTGTCATTTGTCAATAAGCCTATGGCATCTGCCCTGCACTGTCTGCAGTGATACATCTGCTGCAGATCGGCTTCACACATTTTTCTCATCCGCTTTAATTCATGCCCGGTTGTTTGAGGATAGTTTTCAAAGATACTACCCTTAGCAGGAATTAACGGCATAATATTAGCTATAAAAGCCCCCAGGCTCTTTACCTTCTTAACTATTTCCGGAATATGACGATCGTTAATACCTTTAATCATTACGATGTTGACTTTAACTATTACACCCTGTTCAGTGAGATATTTTATTCCTGCCAGCTGGTTGTCAATTAAGATTCGTGCCCCTTGAACACCTTCATATTTTTTGCCTCTATAAGTCTCATACGAGAATTCCAAACTCCATCATTAAGTCTTCCAAACGGTCCTGAATCATGGGTTTGGGAATAACAAACATTTCATTTTCATCTATAGCTTTGGCAAGAATTCTATATTCATCGGCTTGATTGGCATTATGCTCAAAGTCAATCACAGTTTTCCTATTTATCTCTGCTCTTTGTACAATATTATCTCTGGGCACAAAATGTATTAATTGAGAGCCAATTTCCTCAGCAAATGCCTTTAAAAGTTCATATTCATTATCAACTTTACGGCTGTTGCAGATGATACCACCTAACCTTACCCCGCCAGTATCGGCATATTTCCGGATACCTTTGCAGATGTTATTTGCTGCATATAATGCCATTAACTCTCCTGAAGCAACAATATATATTTCCTGAGCCTTACCTTCCCGGATCGGCATGGCAAAACCGCCGCAAACAACATCACCCAAAACATCATAAAAAACATAGTCGAGATCAGCTTCATAGGCTCCAAGTTGCTCCAATAAATTAATGGAAGTAATAATACCCCTTCCTGCACAACCCACACCTGGTTCAGGGCCACCTGATTCCACACACTTTGTTCCCTTAAACCCTTCCTTCATAATATCTTCTAAATCAATATCCTCTCCCTCTTCTCTTAAGGTATCAAGAACTGTTTTCTGATTAAGACCATGAAGAAGTAATCTTGTAGAATCAGCTTTAGGGTCACAACCCACCACCAGTACCTTTTTGCCCGATTCAGCAAAGGCTGCTACAGTATTTTGTGTTGTTGTAGATTTACCAATTCCGCCTTTTCCATAAATTGCAATTTGCCTCATTTTAATTCCCCTTTCTTAAAAATTTTTTTTTAAAAAAAAACGAGACTCTCTTTGTTTTAACAAAGAAAGCCCCGTTGCTCCCCTTTTCCAGTGATTGGCACCCAATGCTATCACTATTTTATTTTCCTGAAAAATACAAAAGCCTTTTGAAACATTTTCTGCTCCAAAAGGCGCCTTTGCCAAAACCAACAATCCCCTGCTATTTCCAGTTTTGCTCTATGATTACCTATATGCTTCCTTATATATCTCTAATTTGAAATATATTATACCAGCATAACGGTATACTTGCAATATTTTTTTCAAAAGTATCTTGTATACATTATTAAGGCCTCCGGGCAATAGGAAATCTCCGCCCCGTACCCTCCGTTTCATAGCGACGGTGATTCCAGTAATCCTCGTCGTTCCAAATATCTTCACAAATAGTAACGCCAAGTTTCCTCCCCTGAAAAATGAACGGCCTGCACTCTTCAGCCGGCTGAAAATACCTGCTTTCGTCAAAAACATCGTAATTAGGCAAGAGCATTTTATCCTGCCTACCGACAACACTGCCATCGTAAAACAGGAGAGACGAATTATATAGTCGCTCACTAAGAGGATCTTTTACAGGTGCACCTAAAAGTATTCCAATATGCGAACTAGCAGGAAGTATATTTTCTCGCAATGCATTTTCAATACGATTAACAATTTCCGGCCTTAAAAGAAGATCCCGTGCCGGATAACCGATTACCGCCAGTTCAGGAAATACTATGAGATGCGCTTTCTTTTCAAGTGCCTTACCAACAAGTTTTAACATTTTATCCACATTATACCCGATATCGCCTATAACCGGATTAATTTGTGCCATCACTATCTTCATATTTCAAACTCCCTATCCAACCCAAATACTGGGGCTATTGATTCTACCTTATGTTATAGGGGCAATGCACTAGGATATTCTTATTTCTTTTTAAATAAGCTGCTGCTGGTAATAATCGCTTGGGCCACTTCCTTCATGGTCTTAGACCTCTTCATGCTTTGAGTGCGAATCAGCTTATATGCTTCCTCTTCAGTTAATTCCATATTTTCCATTAAGATTCCTTTTGCTTTTTCAACAACTTTTCTTGCCTCTAATTTTTCTTTCAGAAAATCAACTTCATTTTTCAATTTATTTACTTCTGCATTTGTTGCTAAAGCGGTCTCAATAGCAGGTAATAAATTGGCAGGAATAACCGGTTTAACTATGGTTGTCTGAATTATTCTCTTCTGGGTAATAGTTGCTAGTTCTTTTTGCCATCTATCTGTTATTACTATAATGGGGATAGAAAGTTCAGCAATTATTTCTATCAGCTCTAGTCCTTTAATGCCCTGTAGATTGCTATCCACCAAAATCAGGTCTGTTTTTATGGTTCTTATTTCTCTTAAAACTTGAGAAGCATGGGTAGCAGACCCAGTTACCACATAACCTTCAAAGGATAAAATATTTTTTATGTTTTGTAAAAGTTCTTGATCTCCGGTTACTATATATATCTCAGTTCTTCGCAAACAAATCACCACCGTTACTTAAAGTATGTATTCAAATAAAGAGTGCCCGGCAGTTAATCCCGTACTGTCATAAAGATTAATCATTACTAGTATTTACATTTTTAAAGTACTGATTAAAACAAAAGCTCTCTCAATTAGACACATTAATCATGCATCTAATAGAGAGAGCCTCATTGCTTCTCTTAACAAGATAGGCGCCATTGCCTATTATTAAATTAGTTTACCATCGATTTTTAATAAATACAAGTATAATTTTAAATTTAGAAGGAATAAACAATAGAATTAAGGCTATTAAACGACAAGCTTATGGTTTTTGCCCGGGAAAATCATAGCTCTTAACCAACTGTTTTGGAGAAGAACCAATTTTTTTATCTATTAATTTATTTCCGAGACCAGGAACAAAACTATGACATTTTTTATATAATACAGTAAAATATCGAAAATATTTAATGTTTCTATTGTTTTAGAAAGGAGCGAATAATATGAGCTGGCACTTTCCGATTCACGAAGAGTCCACAACAAAAACTAAAGTTAAAAATATTACTACAAAAAATGAAATTTTAAAAATCGATGACTCTATATTGCCGGAAAACCAATTATTTGCCAAGCTATTCGGACAAAACGTCCTGTTGACAATGGTCTCGGATCAACTGAATATTCTAGGGCAAACATTTCGACCAATATTTTGCGGTAAGGTGGCAAAGGTTACTAACGGCTTCATAACCCTTGATCCTGTAATAATTAAGATGAGTAATGCACCTTTTTTCAGGTTTCCCACACAACTGAGCTTTCCAATTGAACGCATAGCAAATTTCTTACCGTTTGACTGTGAAACACAGTTCCCTATTCCATAATTTAATAGAAGGAGTGGTATTGTTATGCCCGACACTAATATTGATTTTCCTGGTTACGGTTATATACCGATACGAGATTTGCTGATAAATAACATTCGCCGGTATTTTGTTTTTAAGGAATTTGAAAAAAATCAAAGAAAAAGAGCATTTATACTGATTGCTGAGTTTCCCTTCATGATAATAGGTAAGATAGTCGAAGTAATGGGCGATTATGTTTCAGTTGATGTAGAAACAACACACATTTCTGAAATTGAAGGAAAAGTCCTCCGCATCCATGTGGATGATATTGAAGTATTTCACATAGAACAACCAGACTCACCAATCCCTGCCATTTCCAATGTTCAAGATGAGAGTTAAACAAAATGAGGGTGGTGTAATTTGATTAGAAAATTTCACATTGTTGCCATACCCATTCGGATTGTTGTTAATAATTTCGGGGACCACAATCCCCATGGTATGATTTATGTGTTGAAAGAGAACGAAGCAGAGGTCAAAAAACAGGTATCCCAAAACCCGTTTACACCTGTGGACCTGGTACAGCCATTGACCATTCGAGCTAACGTGGGGGATACGGTAGAAATTCTATTTGAAAACCAACTGCCGTTCAACACATCGATGCATATTCAGTTGGCCGAGTATGATGTCCAAACCTCGGACGGTGCTTTTGTAGGCTGCAATGAAGATTCAACGGCACCTCCCTGTCCCCCGGGCGGTACCCTGACTTACCGGTGGCATGTCGAACAGGAAGGAGTCCATATCTTTACCGACCTGGGTAACCCGCTTTCTGAGGATGAAATAGGTAGCAACGTCAATGGCCTCTTTGGAGCTTTAATTGTAGAACCAAAAGGCTCTTGGTGGACCGACCCGATAAGCGGCGAACCACTGAAAAGCGGGCTTTATGCAGATATTCACCACCCGTTGCTTCCTGATTTTCGAGAATTCACCTGGTTTTTCCACGACGAAATGGAAATTTTGGATTTAACCGGAGAGAAACCCTTTGATCCTGTGACATTTCAACCATCAAGTACTCCTACCCAAAATTACCGCTCGGAACCAGTTCGCAATCGCGTTCGACTAATACAGGAGGGTGTTGTTTGTCCCGACTGTGAAGGTGAAGAGGTCCACCACGATTCCTGGACATTCGGTGATCCGGCTACACCTGTATTAAGAGCTTATGTAGGTGATCCCATCAAAGTCCGTTTAATTCATGGTGGAGTTAAGGAGACCCACGTCTTTCATTATCACGTCCACCAGTGGCTCACTGATCCGGAAGATGTAGATTCGGACATCATTGATTCTCAGTCAATCAGCCCCCAGACTTCTTTTACAATAAAACCTCTCTATGGTGCAGGAAGCTTCCAGGGCGCTTTTGGTGATGCAGTTATTCATTGCCACCTCTATCCCCATTTTGGTGACGGAATGTGGGGTATCCAGCGAAATTTCAATACACTACAAGACGGTAGCCAGTGCTATCCTAACGGAGTTCCAATTAAACCTTTACAGCCTCTACACGACCGCGAACCACCACCGCCCCCCACCCCTGAAAAACCTGGATTTCCCAATTTCATTCCCGGAATAGTTGGCTGCAAGGCACCCCGTCCCCCGCTGGGAATAATTGATGAGAGAGAACCTACTGAAATTGAAAAAAACCAGTTCGCTCCAAATTTCCGCCCCGGTGCAGTCTTCGTGAATCCTTGTATTGAAGGAGTTACTCCGGTGCGAGAATATAACATTTCGCTTATCCAAACGAATGTAGTTTACAACCGGGCGGGATGGCATGACCCGGAAGGCCGGCTTTTCGTCCTGGCTGAAGATGAAGAAGCCGTGCTAAAAGGAGAGAAAGAACCGGAGCCGCTTGTCATACGGGCCAATGCCGGGGACTGTATAAGAGTTAATTTTACCAACAAACTACCGGAAACCTTGGGTGGCAACGCATTTCAGCTGGTGAACCGCACATATGAGACTGGGATTCATATCCATTTCTTTAAGTTTGATCCCCTCTGTTCAGATGGCGCCAATGTCGGCTGGAACTATGATTCAGCGGTTTTGCCCGGTCAAACCATCCGTTACCAGTGGTTTGCCGATGTGGAATTAAGAGGAGTCTTTATTCACGACCACCTTTTTGCAGCGCTCCATCAACAGCATGGTGTCTTTGGAGCCGTCAATATCGAAGCTAAAGGCTCTAAATTTTTTGAACCTTTTAGCCTGGAAAAAGAAATCCGGGCAGGAACACAGGCTATAATTACCAATCCTTTAATCCCGGATTTCAGGGAATTTAGCCTATTTGCTCAGGATTTTTCCTTACTTTTTGATGCTGCTGGTTGCCCGCTCAACCAGCCGCCGTTTCCAAATTCTCAGGATGATCCCGGCGTAATGAGCATCAATTACCGCAACGAGCCGCTACAATTCCGTCTAGATCGTGACTGTGACCCAGCCTATGTCTTTAGCTCGTTTGTTAATGGAGATCCCGTCACACCGCTATTGCAAACTTACAACGGTGACCCGGTACGGATTCGCTTTTTCCAGGGAGCCCACGAAGAGTCTCATATTTTTAACCTGCACCGGCAACGATGGAAAAGGGAACGCAGAGATCTTGATTCAGAAATCACCCAGGAACAGCACATCGGTTTATCCGATCACTTTACTTTCGAGTTTGACATCGAAGGTAACGGCGACTTCGACATGCTCTACTACTTCGGCGGAATAGACGATATCTGGTTAGGATGCTGGGGTCTTATTCGTACTTTCCAGGAGAAGATAAGAGATTTGCCGCCGTTACCAGACCGGCCGGAACCTCCGCCCCGTACCAAATTGTTTCCAGCACCAAAAAACGAAGCTAAACCGCCCCGCGCAGCAAAACCCGGTACCCCCTGTCCGGAGGATGTACCAACCCGGCGTTATGAAGTAGTGGCACTGCAGACACCAATTATCTATAACGATGCTGGCGATAACGACCCCTGTGGAATCGTGTTCGCGCTGGCTGAAAACGAGAAAGCAATTTGTGATAGAACGCTTAATCCTGAACCCCTGATCCTCAGGGCTAATGTTGGTGAGTGTGTAGAGATCACGCTGCATAACAAGCTGACCGGCCCGTTCCACAATGGAGGTATTCACGGCTATCCCAGTGTTCCTGTAGACGCACCCTTCCCGACATCGGGGCGAATTTCCCTCCACCCGCAGCTATTGGCATATGATGTACGGGGTTCCGACGGAGCAACAGTGGGATTCAACCCCGATCAAACTGTGGGACCGGGCGAAAGTATTACTTACCGTTGGTATGTGGATCAGGAAGTAGGGGCCTGTAACCTGTGGGATATGGCTGACCTTCGAAACCACCGCCATCATGGGGCTTTTGGAGTATTTATTGCTGAAAAGAAAGGTTCAAACTACTTGGATCCGAAAACCCGCGAACCGGTGAACCCTGGGGGCAGCCAAGTAATTATAAGCCATCCACTTCTGGGTGAGTTTCGAGAATTTGTTCTGCTGATGCATGATGGTGTTAGGCTGTTTGATACTAACGGTAATTTGATCATTGACCCGCAGCCGGTTATCAACGGTGCTCAAGAAAAGGATGAAGAACATGAAAATTTTGAGGATCAGGGATCACGGGGATTCAATTACCGGGCGGAACGCTTCCGCAATCGCCTGGCGAAAAACCCCGATGTATCTAAGGTGTTTAGCTCCCGATTCCATGGTGATCCAGCCACGCCGGTGTTCCTGGCTTATCCCGGTGACCCTGTTACGGTACGCTTCGTGTACCCCGCTGATAAACCCAGGGCACAAGCCTTTACAATTCACGGTCATAAATGGCGCCGCAGCCCAAAAGATCTAAATTCACCCATCGTCTCGGTACGGGGCCAAAACAGCGTAGGCTCTGCTGATAATTTCCAGTTCCAGTACGGTGCTGGTAGTAGGTTTAGTATTCCCGGTGACTACATGTACCGGTCCGGTAATATTCGCTGGCATCTTGAACTGGGCGTATGGGGCATTATCCGAGTGTTAGCTGGACCCAATCCCTGTCTCGCACCGCTTGATAACCTGACCTTCGTAAAGGAAGATGTATCTCAAAATGGGGGTATGGAATAATGGATGATAAAAATAAGAAGAAAAAACCATTCAGCTGTCCCGAGAGTTTACCAGCGTCCGTACCGGATGATCGTTTTTGTTCTCCGTTTCAATGTCCGGAAAAGATTCCCACTCCACGTTTTTCATCACCAAACAGCCCGCTTTCTCCGGAAGAATTGGAACAATTTCAGGAGTGCATTGAAGCTGCTAATGAACTACTTCGTACCCTTGGAAATCCCGTAGATCCCAAAAACAAGAGAGAACTGCAGCTCCGCCTGCGCAAGCTGAGAGGTTTACTAATGCGGGTAGCGGTAGAGTGCGGGAATATTCAGGTAGACCTAGTTGGTACTTTGCAAGACGCCGGCAAGGACTTTGTACAGCTTGAAAGAGTTGGCCGCAGTACATTTATTCTATTCGAGAAGGTATGTTCCATACGCCGTGTTACTGCCCCTGACGGGGTTGAACCCGGTCATAAGCAGGAATCGATCAATCTCGATACCTGTACCCGCCGGGAAATAATACTAAATTTCGGTAAGATTGTTTCAGGAGATCCCAACCTCATCAATATTTTCTTTGGGCTCCCCCTTCACCTCCGCCTTGTTAGCTTTCAGGGCTGTAAGGTGGAAGTAAAAATAGAGAATTCAGAAGAACCGGAAGTCATTCAAGGTATGCTATCCGCTTCAGAGGAGAAGTATATCCAAGTACAAAAGAACAACCAGCTGGAGCAAATTAACTTCAATAAAATATGCTTCATTGATGTCCTCACCGGGCATCCCGATAAATGACAGTATTGTCCAATGCATCTAATGTTGACACTGGTGAACAGTTGTCTTTAGAATGCTGTTACCAGACGCCGGCTAAGATAACATTAAAAAAGGAGGTCATATAATATGTCTGACAAACAACATGTTCAAACCTGTTTGCCCATACCAAGTGCTTGTGACGGCTTTTTGGTGCATAAGGTATGTTGTGTCCCTTTTTCTTGTCCGCCTGTTATCTGCGACGAACGCATCCATCTCAAACTGTCCGGCTTGACAGGTAACCTCAATTTTCAATTGTTCCGTTTGAAAGGGTGTAAGGTAGAAATAGAGTTGGATTGTCCTGCAGACGGAAAAAGTAAGGTTGAGGGCATTATTTGCAATGTAGGAACTAATTTTGTAGATATAAAACTGGAAGATAACACTGTTATTACCGTACTGATAGAAAAGATCCGCCTCATTAAGTGGACCGATCCGCAATGTAATCCCTGTGTACCTCCTCCACCTGAGAAACCTTGTCCACCTTGTTAGAAACAGTTGGTAAAAAAAGTTATTTCTATTAAGGAAAAAATTTTAACGAGCCTGTTCGATAAGCACCTAAATTGGACCACGAAATGAACTAAGGTCGTTAAAATTGAGTGTTATTTTTAGAAAAAATATCGTCTGTAAGCCAATAGATGGTTTTGACCCAACGGTCAACCATATTTGTATTTAAATCGTATCGCCTGACTACAACCGAGCTATTACTGGTTTCCATTGCTTCTTTGATTACCTGTTCTTTAAATTCTTTAGTATACTTCTTCCTTTGCATCTTAACTACCCCCTGACACCTTTATTATATTTATTAAGACTATAAATATCTGCGTGACATTTTATATAAAAATCATGCGGGTTTATCCCAGTCAACCCTTTAGGGATTATAGATTTCTCCTGTATTCTGTCAAGGGTAAAGGCTTCGCTTGCTCCGCATTCGCTCCGCACCCTTGACAGAACCCATCCGAAAGCTATATAGTTATCAGGGTTGTCTGGATATTATTTACATCTGCTACTGTAGTGAATTTCTCCCGAAGACATACAACCATTTAAAAATATTTCAATTGTAAACAAAAGGAAAAACAAAAAAGTCTTTTGTTTTACGGTCATAAACTTTTTTACCTTTTCAAAAATTTTGCAAAGTATAATAACGTGATTGCAATGTTTAAATTATTTCTGATATTCCGCATTCTTTGTCAGTGAATCAACTAAACACCTGACTATCAGCCAATAGCCTATCATAATCCCGATACTGCACCGCCTCCGCCAAGTTATGCTCACTTATTTTATCATTCCCCTCAAGGTCGGCTATTGTTCTGGCTATTTTCAATATCCTGTTGTGCATTCTAATACTCAATTTCAATGAATCAAATACCTGCTTGTAAAACTCTTCGGTATTTTTATCAAGTGCACAGAATTTATTTATCAGCTCTCCATCCATTTGAGAATTACATTCAACCCCGGGATAATCTTTAAATCTTTCTCTCTGAATTTTTCTGGCCGCTTCAACTCGCTTTTTTATCTCTGCAGAAGTTTCTCCCTTTTTATAATCATGCAGTTCTTCATATTTTAATCTCGGTACTTCAACCTGTAAGTCTATTCTATCCAGTAACGGTCCGGAGATCTTGGTAAGATAACGGCTGATTGCATAAGGTGTACAGGTACATTCCCGCTCGGGATCGGACAGAAAGCCGCAGTTGCATGGATTCATTGCTGTAATAAGTATAAAATTTGTTGGGTATGTTACTGCTGCGTTTACCCTTGAAATAGTTACACTACCATCTTCCAGAGGTTGGCGTAGTGCATCCAGTACTTTACGATCAAATTCTGTAAGTTCATCCAAAAAGAGAACTCCATGAGTTGCCAATGTGACCTCTCCCGGCTTAGGGATAGTTCCTCCGCCAATTAAACTGGCAGTACTTGCGTTGTGATGGGGTGCACGAAAAGGCCGTTTTTTGACCAGTGGAATACCTTCAGGTAACAATCCACTAATACTATATATTTTAGTGATTTGCAGAGTTTCCTCCAAAGTTAAACCAGGCAAAATTGAAGGTAAGGCCTTGGCAAGCAGAGTTTTTCCGGTGCCCGGGGGACCTACCATCAGCACATTGTGATTTCCGGCTGCCGCTATTTCAAGTGCCCTTTTTGCACTCTCCTGACCCTTTATTTGTTCCATATCTACTTCATACCGAGCTTCTTGATCTGAGAAAATTTCGGAAATATCAACATGGGTTTGTGGAATTTCTGTTTTACCTGTTAAAAAATGGGCAGCTTCATTTAAACTCGAAACTCCATAAACGGTATTACTACCACTTAACGCTGCTTCATAACTATTTTGCTGTGGTACCAAAAACTCCATTGTTTCGTTTTCAGTGGCACTTACCATAGCTAAAACACCATTTAGCGGTCTGACATCACCATTTAGTGACAGTTCCCCCACAACAATTTTTCCTTCCAATGCACTAAGTGGAATCTGCTCTGTAGCAGCTAAAATCCCTAATGCAATGGGTAAATCAAAGGCAGAACCTTCTTTTCTTATATCAGCAGGTGCAAGGTTAACAGTAATCTGCTTGGGAGGGAATTTAAAGCCTGAATTTTTGATTGCGGCCTTTACCCTTTCACGTGATTCCCTTACAGAAGTATCTGGCAAACCGACCATATGAAAACCAGGCAATCCTCCCGAAACATCAACTTCTACTTTTACATTAAATCCTTTAAGTCCTAGTAATGAACAACTATTAACAATAGCAAGCATTTGACTGTAACTCCTTTATTTTCCAAGTTTCTTTATAATTCGACATCAAAGGAAATTCTTCCTGCTAAAAAAAGAAAAAGCTTAAATCACTGGCAACCAAGATAATCTTCTAGAAATTTAACTATTTTTTTTGCATCTGGAGGACAGCCCGGGATATTATTTTCAAATTTTTCGGTACATGTTCCAACGCCTATTCCTCCCTTCTTGATATTGCGAAAGGCTTGTCCAATATTTAACTTTTCCTGTAATTTTTCTAATTGTCCCTTTTCCTGTAAACGCTTGAGGGCATGAATTAAGCTGCCGAAGCAAGCAGAACAAGCTTCATCTGCATTAATCCACTGTTGAAGATGGTCAACATCATCACTTGCTAATATTTCATTGGCTGCCGGTGCATCTTTATTACTGTTAAGTTCAACTACTTTATCTCGGGTTAAGTGGGTTTTACCAATTCCTAGCCTTTCAGCTAATGCAAC
This sequence comes from Clostridiales bacterium, assembly GCA_020063565.1. Classification (GTDB taxonomy): domain Bacteria; phylum Bacillota; class DSM-16504; order Desulfitibacterales; family JAICDB01; genus JAICDB01. The sequence goes on from JAICDB010000005.1 coordinate 50,233, forward strand.
ATATTCAATATCATCTACCGAATAGCCTATTAATTCTGCTGCATATGTATCTATCAATACAGGGTCTTTGCCAACTATAACCCTGTTCATTTGAACCGGAGTACCTCCCCCTTCATAAGTAAGGTCACCTATAATTCCATCCACAACAATTAAATTTGAAGTTAAGACTTTATTAAGACAAGCTATGGGTTTATGTAAGCCTAAAGTATGAAAACGTCTTTTTTCTTCATCTGGTATACAACCTTTCAAATTTTTCAAGGCACAAGTTAACCTAGTCTGACAATGTGCTTTTAATACAGGCATATTAATTAAGTAGTCAACCTTTAACACCTGCTTACAAACATTAAGTGTAATACCATCAACAGTAAATTGTTGAGAATCATCATCTTTCAAATCAACCAAAGGCACATTAAATTCTTCACTAATTTCTCTATAACCACAATTTTCAAATGCTTTTTTTGTTGAATCTCCTATCCATGAGCTTTCCATAATAACAATATTTGTCAAACCCTTACTTTTAAGATAACTAATAACCCCTCTAACAAGTTCAGGTGATGTGGTCGCTCCCCAGTGGGCAGGTTGAGCTACAACCAGGTTGGGTTTAATTCCTATTAGGGGGTTGTTACCGAATTTTAGAATATCTTTTTCTATCTTAATTTCCTGTAAAATTGATGTGACCATTTCTTCAGGTTTATAGCCGTACATTATGTATAAATTGCTCATGTGTATATTCTCCTTTTAATATAAATTCTTATTTTATTTTATCAGCCTTAAAAATTATTGCAAAAATTAACCCCCAACTATCACAAAAATTCGTTGAGGGTACACATTTTAAATTTATTAAAAAGTAAATACCTTTGATTCTGCAGCCAGATCAATTAATTTATCAGCACCGGCATAAGTAGCTCCTTCAATTAAACCATCTTCGTCTAACTGACGAGTTCGAGCACAGGGTACTCATACATAAAAAGGTACTTTTTCCTTTTGAAGTTCATCAAGATATGCTTTTGCATCATCACCTGTAGGAGCCTTAACATTATCTGCAAAACCCCTTTGTGCGTAGTAAACACCGTCATCAACAAAAAAAACATGGACTTCATGATTTTTAGCTTTTGCTATTTTAGCAAGTTGAAAAGCCCTTGTCGCTCGAGTAGGGTCTTCTAAACCACGACTCAAAACAAATAAAAATTTTGCCATCCTTTGATACCTCCTTATTGATAGAAAAAATAGTACAGTGAAACAACCTTCTATCAATAATTTCGATAGATGGCTTCTAATTCCTTCCAATCCAACCAATTTTTAAAGTAAAATATATTATTTTTCTACTATAAGTATTTATAATTAAAATGCATCCCTTATAATTTCAATATTTAACTGTGGTTCAAATACAATTGCAACTACATCAAACCTACAATCTGCATCCATTAGATTATTTATTTTCAGATAATACTGGGCAAGATTTCTAAGTTTTCTTTGTTTTTTTAAGTTTACCGTTTCCTGTGGAGAACCATAGTTGCAGTTTTTTCTACTCCTTACTTCAACAAAAACTATAGTATCGCCGTCCTTAGCAATAATATCGATTTCACCAATTTTACAGGTAAAATTTCTTTCTATAATTTGATAGTTTTGTGATATGAGCTTTCTTCTTGCCAGTTCTTCCGCCTCATTTCCCAACTTTTTACGTTCCATACTGCACTCCCCCATAAATTTAAAAGGAGATACACTTTTTTAGTGCATCTCCTTTTAATACTTACTTAAAATGGAAAGAAAGCTGTAGCTACATCTAGGACAAGATTTGTGAATGGAGTTGGATAAACTCCAAAAAATACTAAAACTATTAAACACAAAGCCAGTGCCAGTTGTACGCTACCTGGAACCTTAATAGGTTCAGCACCTTCTTCAGGTTGTCCCAGATACATTGCCTTAGCTACTATGAGATAATAGTATACTGATACCATACTCATACCAATTGCTATAAAAGCAAGCCATATATGCCCCTGTTCTATAACAGCAGTAAAGAGGTAAAATTTACTCACAAATCCTGCAAGTGGTGGTATACCTGCTAGGGAAAGCAAGCAAATCAGCATAACTGCAGCCATTAAAGGAGACCTCTTCCAAAGTCCCTGATAATCTTTTATTTGATCGCTGCCAATAGATTTACCAACTACAGTCGCTACTCCAAAGGCTCCCATATTGGCAAAGACATACAGGAGGGAATGGAACATGATAGCTGCAACTCCCAATTTAGAAAATGCTACCATTCCTAGCAAGATGAAGCCCGCTTGCCCAACACTTGAGTAGGCAAGCATTCTCTTGATATTAGTTTGCGGAATGGCAACCAGGTTGCCAAGAACAAGTGTTAACACTGTTAATGCAGTTATGACGATAACCCATGTTTCCTGAACAGGAGCAAGTGCAATCATGAAAAATCTCACGAAAATGGCAAAAGCGGCAGCCTTAGAAGCTACTGACATAAAACCTGTAATAGGTGTGGGAGCTCCTTCGTAAACATCCGGAGACCACATATGAAACGGAACTGCAGAAACTTTAAAACCAAAACCGGCAAGTGTAAATATCATGCCAATCAGCAATAAGGGTTGTATTCCCTGCTGATTTATTATCTTAGCAATTTCAGTAAGCAAAACAGATTTCGTAGCTCCGTAAACCAAACTTAAACCGTAAAGCAGCACTGCAGATGACATGGCGCTTAACAGAACATATTTTATACCTGCCTCAGTGCTCTTTGCACAATTTTTTCTAAATGCCACAAGTATTACAAAAGCAATAGTGTTTAGCTCCAAACCTAAATAGAAAGTAATTAAATCTCCTGCTGAAACCATTATCATCATTCCCAAGGTTGCAAATGTAACTAGCGAATAGTATTCACCTTGTCCGTAACCTTGCTCTAAAATATAGTCCTTGGAAATGAGACATGTAAAAAACACTGCAATTAAAAGTAAACCTTTAAAGAACAATGAAAATGGGTCTATTAGATACATGCCATTTAAAAAGCTAGCGTTAGTTCCTGCATACAGAAAATTGACGCCAAAAATTGCTATAAAGCCGATAATAGCTATATTAGCAATTCCTTTATTATGAGTTTTAGGAACTAACAGTCCCATGACCAAAAGTATCAAACCGAGTAAAGCAGTTGCTATCTCTACTCCTAGAAGATAATATTCAGCCATTTAAAACACACCCCCTATAGCTTGAGCAGCCTGAATTTTTGCAATAAGGGGTTCTACACCTATATTAATCAAATCGGTCATCGGTGCCGGGAAGAGACCGAATAAAATCAATACGCTAATAAGAATAACAATAGGTACCATTTCAATTCCCTTTGCATCAGTAAGGTGGTCCCATTCCTCCTTACGAGGACCAAAGAAAACAAACTGTACAACCCTCAGAACATAAGTAGCTGTAATTACAATACCCAGTATGGCAAGTATTGATAAAGCTCTAAAGGGAATAAAGCCCAACACAACTTTATCAATAGTAAAGGATCCCACGAAAATTAGAAATTCAGCAACAAAGTTATTTAATCCAGGTAATCCCAGTGACGCCAAACCTGCTATAACAAATCCTGTAGCTACTCGCGGCATCTGGTGGGCTAATCCGCCAAACCTGGCAATCTCCCTTGTATGTGCTTTATGATAAATGTTACCTACAAGGGCAAAGAAGAGAGCTGTCATAATACCGTGCGCAAACATTTGAGCTACGGCACCATCTATACCCATTGAATTTAAAGAAGCAATTCCTAGAAGTACATATCCCATGTGACTAACACTAGAGTAACCGATAACAAACTTGAGATCTTTTTGTACCATAGCAACCATGGCACCATAAACCACATTCACTATACAGAGAACTGCAATTAAAGGAGCCCAGTATTTTGCACCCTCTGGGAAGAAAAAGATCCCAAGTCTAATAATACCATAACCACCAAGCTTCATCAGAACGCCTGCGTGAAGCATACTTACCGCAGTAGGTGCAGCAACGTGACCGTCAGGTGACCAGGTGTGGAGGGGCCACATTGGAACAAGGAATCCAAAGCCTATTAACATTAAGAAGAAAGCAAACTTTTGGAAAGCTATGTCATAATGAACAGTTGCCAGTTTTTCAATGTCAAATGTCAAATATCCTAGATGTTGAGGTGCTCCCGCATAAAGGAAAGTTGCTATTATACCGATTAAGGCAAAAGCACTTCCGACAAGTAAGTATAGTGTTAATTTCATGGCAGCATACTCTTTGCGGGTACTTCCCCAAACTCCGATCAGGATGTACATCGGAATAACAGCTACTTCAAAGAAGAGATAGAAGAAAAACATATCCCTTGTTACGAATACTCCAAAAACACCTGCAACCAGAGCAAGAAGAAATATGAAAAATTCTTTTATCCTGGTATGCATATCCCAGGAAGCAAAAACTCCTGTAAAAATTACTATTGAAGTTAGTAGCACCAATGGCAGACTCATACCGTCTACACCAAGGGTATAATTTATGCCGAATCTATCGACCCAGGGAATTGACTCAACAAATTGTACCCCGCCAACTGACCTGTCATAGGTCAGGAAAATAAAAATTGAAAGAGCTAATGATATAAAAGTTGCCACTGCTGCAGTAATCTTAATTAATAGCTCTTCCTTTTCAGGAATTAAAAGGATCGCAAGGACTCCAATAACAGGGGCTAATACTATCGCTGACAAAACAGGAAAGTTCATTGTATCCCTCCTAGCACGGGCATACCCATCCACAGTACTATTAGAACTATAGCAATAAATATTACCAATGCATAGTTCTGTAAGCTACCTGTATGAATAAATCGCAATCTTGCACCGGCAGCCCTTATGGAATCTGAAATACCGTGAGCAGTTCCATCAACAACATTTCTATCATGCCATTTGAACATTGAGGCGATTGTTAAAACTATATTGTCAAAGATCCACTGGTAAATTTCATCTATATAGTACTTGTTATAAAGGATGTTATGAATGGGCTGAAATCTGTTTTTAATTTTTTCTGCAGATATTACCTTTTTACCGTATACTAACCAAGCAAGTACTATACCTGCAATTGCCAATAATGTTGAAGTAAACATCAACATGTAATCAGGTGTTACATGATGAGGATGTTCAAAGTAAACTAAGCTTGCAAAACCGTGCTCAACAAATGGTGCACCCCAGAAGCCGATGAAGATAGAAAATACAGCCAAAATAATTAACGGAACTGTCATACAAAGAGGTGATTCATGAGGTTCATGTTCAGTTCTATCTTCACCAAAGAACGCCACAAAAATTAACCTGAACATGTAAAATGCTGTTAGGAAAGCTACAATTGAACCAATTATATACAAACCGGTAAATCCAGCTTCCTTTGTAGCCAGTAAAATTTCATCCTTGCTCCAGAATCCTGCAAAAGGAGGAATGCCAGCAAGGGCCAGTGCACCAATTACAAATGTCCACGTAGTAACTTTCATCTTCTTCACTAAAGCGCCCATCTTCCAGATGCTGTTGCTATGTACAGCATGAATGGCGCTACCTGCACCCAGGAAAAGAAGCGCTTTAAAGAAAGCGTGCGTTGTTAGGTGAAACATACCTGCAGTGATACTTCCAACACCTACAGCCATTACCATATATCCCAGCTGACTGAGTGTAGAGAAAGCAAGAATTCTCTTTATATCATCCTGGACTACAGCAATAGTAGCTGCAAAGATGGATGTAAATCCTCCTACATAGGCAATGGTAAGCAGGGATACAGGCGCAGCATGAAAGAGCACAAACTGTCTTGCAAGTAAGTAAACACCTGCAGCAACCATTGTAGCAGCGTGAATCAAAGCGCTAACCGGTGTAGGACCTTCCATTGCATCCGGCAGCCAAACATGTAACGGAAATTGAGCTGATTTGCCAATAGGCCCAATGAATACAAGAATTGCTGCCATAGTCAGAAAAGCAATATTTTCATATCCATGAAAAGCCTCAGCAAGTTCTCCAAAGTTGAAAGTTCCAAATTGATAGAAGAGGAAAAAGATACCCAGCATAAAACCAAAGTCTGCAACCCTGTTGGTTATAAAAGCCTTTTTATTGGCATCAGCCGCTGATTTGCGACCGAAGTAAAAGCCGATTAAAAGATAGGAACACAAACCTACAAGTTCCCAAAAAAAGAACATTTGAAAATAGTTATTTGCAACCACAAGACCTAGCATTGAAGATGCAAAAAGCGACAGGTACGAATAAAAACGTGAAAATCCTGGATCTCCTTCCATGTATCCCATAGAGTATATTTCTACAAGCAGTGCAACAATACATACTACCAGGAGCATTACAGCAGTTAGTGGATCAATTAAAATCCCTGCATTGATCTCAATTCCTGGAACTGACATCCAACGCACAGAATACTCAACAGGATTTTCCATTGTAATTCCCATCTGAAGAACCTCAAAGAAAATGCCCAGAGAAATCACTAAACTAGTAGCCATAGCAGCTATTGCCACCAGTGCGCTTAAAAGCTTAAATCGTTTTGTAGCCAGTGCAATAATTACAAACCCTAATGCTGGCAAGACTGGGATAAGCCATGCTAATTCAATCAATTTATTCACCACCTTACATTAAACGTTTACCACTTCAGCCAATCAATTTCGTCCACATTTGAAGTAAGCCTTTCTCTATATACCTTAACTACAAGAGCAAGTGCAACTGCAACTTCCGCAGCAGCAACAACTATTACAAAAATAGTAAAGATAAAACCTGTTACAGCATCAGGGGTTAAAAACCTGTTAAAAGCAACAAGGTTTATATTCACTGAATTAAGCATTAATTCTATACCCATTAAAACAGCTATAGCATTTTTTTTGGATACAGCACCGTATAAGCCGATTGAAAATAGAACAGCTCCAAGTAACAAATAATGATAAATTGTTATCATTGTTCTTTTTTCACTCCCCTTGCCAAAATAATGGCACCTACAAGGGCCTCAAGTAATAAAAGTGCAGCAACTTCAAAGGAAATAACAAAATCCCCCATCATTGCAATAGCAAGAGGCTCTACTACACTTTTCCCTACACTTTCTACAATTTCAAAACCACTGTTAAAAATCATGGAAACAGTTACTACGAGAAAAGCTAAACAAGCAAGTGACGCAATAATAGCGTATCCATTAAAGGGATTACTTGCTCTAATGTCACCACGCCTTGTAAGCATAACAGCAAAAACTATCAGAATTGCAATTGCACCAGCATAAACAAGTATTTGTACCGCAGCTATAAAATCTGCTTGGAGTAATGCATAGATTCCTGCCATCCCTACAAAAGTTACGATTAGAAAAAGAGCGCTATGAACAATATTTTTCATGAAAACTACGGCTAATGCAGAAAGAACTATAACTGCGGATATTAGCCAGAAGAACAACGGTTCCAATGTACCGTTCATATTTTTTCACCCCTTTAGGCCTCAGACTTCTTCACTTTATCTTCTACCGAATTTTCGTCAGTTTGTCCTTCTACAAAGTAGTATACAGTATTATCCCTGTGATAACAGGAAAGTTCAAAATCCTGTGTAAAGTTCAAAGCATCAGTAGGGCAAGATTCCACACATAAACCACAGAATAGGCAATAACCTAATTCCATTTTATAACCGGTAAGTTTTCTTTTCTTATCTTCACCACGTACGCTTTGTACTTCAATTACATTATTAGGACATGCATTGGCACAAATGCCACAGGCTATACACTTTTCTTCAATCAATTCAAAAAAGCAACGTGTACATGGAGGAAGGTTTGGCTTTACTTCAGGATATTTTTGGGTAATAGTTTTGCCAAACAAATGCCCCACGGTAATTTTTAAACCCTCTAATAATCCTTTTCCATACACTAGGTCCTCACCCCCTAAAACCAGTTAAGCCAATTAACCAACTTTATTCCTATTCCAGTTATAACAATATTTACCAAAGATAATGGTAATAAAAATTTCCAATTAAAATGCATCAAGTGATCAATCCTAATCCTCGGGAATGTCCAGCGAACCCACATGTAAAGGAAAATCATAATATACAACTTAATCACAAACCACATCCAGGAAGGTAAAATCGGTCCCTGCCATCCTCCAAGGAAAAGTGTTACAGCAATTGCAGATATACTAACCATATTAGCATACTCTGCAAGGAAAAAGAGGGCAAACATCATTCCGCTGTATTCAGTATATGGTCCCGCAACCAATTCCTGTTCACCTTCGGGCAAATCAAAGGGAGCCCTATTAAGCTCAGCAATTGAAGAAATAAAAAATATGATAAACGCAATTGGTTGGAGAATTATAAACCAAACATCTTTTTGAGCAGCAATTATGTCTGACATCTTAAGGGAACCTGCTATCATAATTACACCAAGCAAAGAAAATACAAGAGGAATTTCATAGCTGACCATTTGGGCAACAGTTCTCATTCCACCTAGTAATGAATACTTATTGTTGGATCCCCAGCCTCCCATAATAAATGCGATGGTCGCTGTCGAAGATATAGCAATGAAATAAAAAATACCGATATTTAAATCAATAGCAATCATTTTTTTACCAAAGGGTATTACTGCATACAACATAACTGCCGGAATAAAAACTACTATCGTTGCAAGTATAAATACCCATTTATCAGCAGCTTTTGGAATAATTAATTCTTTACCAAAAAGCTTGATAACATCAGCAATTGTCTGAAAAGCCCCATTAGGTCCCAGTCTGTTCGGTCCCGGTCTCTGTTGAAAGTATCCTGATAGCTTTCTTTCCAATAGCACTAACACTAGTACATTCAATAATACAAATCCTATTATGGCCGATACATGAAACAATGCCATTAGTATAGAAGTTATCTCGGGACCAAAATTTAAGGAACTAAACAATTGCTTTGCAAAGTCTGCAATTCTTAAAAAGATTCCTTCCATGTTATTTCTCCCCTATACTTATTTTTTTACCTATCAATTTCTCCTAACACCGGATCAAGAGAAGCAAGAACAGCTATTGCATCCTGTACCTTACCACCCTTTGCCATTTCAGGAAAAGCACCTATATTAACAAATGATGGGCCATGAACGTGTAATCGATAGGGATTTTTGGAACCGTCACTTACTAAGTAATAACCAAGTATCCCCTTGGAACCTTCAATTTGGAAGTAACATTCGCCCTTCGGCGGCTTGATAACTTTAGGTACCTTAGCCATAATATTGCCCTTTTCAGGCATTTGCTCATAAGCTTGTCTGATTATCTTAATACTTTGCCTCATTTCAGCAATCCTTACATACCATCTGTCAAATGAATCACCTTGTTTTCCAACAGGTACCTCAAATTCAAAGCGATCATAAATACTGTAGGGACAATCTTTTCTTAAGTCAAATTTTAAACCTGTTGCCCTTAAATTAGGTCCTGTGATACCGTAATTTAATGTTGTTTCAGTATCCATAATACCTACATTTTTACATCTCGCTTGAAAGATCTCGTTGCCAGTAATAAGACCATCTAACTCATCAAGGCCCTTTTCTAAATCATCCAGTACACCAGATAAAGCCTCCATAAATTCAGGAGTAACATCAGCACAAACTCCACCAATTCGCATATAGTTGACAGTTAATCTGGAACCAGCAACCATCTCAAAAAGGTCTAAAATTTTTTCCCTATCCCTAAAAGCATACATCCAGCCAGTAAAACCGTTTAGGTCTAATGCAAAACTTCCTGCAAACACAAGGTGACTGGCTATTCTCTGAAGTTCACCCATGATAACACGTAAATACTCAGCCCTTTCGGGAACTTCAATTTCCATTAATTTTTCTACTACCCCTACATAGCCCCAGTTGTTTAAAATTGCAGCAAGATAATCCATTCTATCGGTATAAGGAATAAACTGCGTGTAAGTTCTGCTTTCTGCTATTTTTTCCATCCCACGGTGTAAATATCCAAGATGGTTTTCTATATCAATGACATTTTCACCATCTAGGGTGAGTACGGCACGATATACTCCGTGGGTACTGGGGTGCTGGGGACCTAAATTTATTTTAATTTCTTCAGTTCTCATTACTTTTTCTTCATTTCCCATAAAAACTACCCCTTGTCACGAATTTTTCTTATTTAGCAGCACGCTGATTTAACTTGAAATCTTTTCTTAGGGCATGTCCTTCAAAATCATCAGGACATAAAATTCGTTTTAGATTAGGATGCCCGGCGAACTTAATCCCAAGCAAATCATATGCTTCTCTTTCCTGAATAACAGCAGCCTTCCATAATTTTGAAAGACTATCCACTTCAGGGTTGTTTTTATCGAGCTTAGTTTTTACCCGTAAAAGTTGACAATTGTCAAGGTTCATCAGATGATATACAACTTCCATGTGATCTTCATAATCTGCACCTGTTAAATCTGCCAATAATTTAAAATTAAATTCGTCCTCTTCCTTCAAAGCTTCCATTACCCGAAGCAAATTCTCTTTTGTAACCCAGATTGCAGGTTGGATTGATTCTTCAACCTCAGAAATCATATCACCAAATCTCTTTTGTAATTTATCCATCATTTCCAAATTACTTCACCCTCGCTACATTAGGGTTAATTACCCTCTTTCTAAGTTCTAATAATCCATCAATTAAGGCTTCCGGACGTGGAGGACAACCTGGAATATAAACATCTACAGGCAAAAAGGTATCTGCACCGTCTACCACATTATAACCACCTGCAAAAGGGCCTCCACTTATTGCACAAGAACCCATGGCAATTACCCATTTGGGTTCCGCCATCTGATCATAAATTCTTTGTACTAAAGGTTGCATTTTTTTAGTAATTGTGCCGGCTACAATCATCACATCGGCTTGTCTTGGCGATGGCCTAAAGACCTCATAGCCAAATCGTGATATATCATATCTTGCCCCTCCTGCAGCCATCATCTCGATAGCACAACAGGCCAAACCAAAAGTAACTGGCCAAAAGGAATGGGCTCTAGCAAAATTAAAAATATAATCCACGCTACTCAGAATAATATTCTTGTTTACTAGCTCCTCCACTTGTGCATCACTAGGTTGTTTTTGTATTACAGCCATTCCAGTGCACCCTCCTTCCATGCATACCATAAGCCAATAACTAAAATTGCAATAAAGATTATCATTTCAATAAAAGCAAACAGACCTAACTTTTGAAACATTACTGCCCAGGGATATAAGAATAGGGTTTCAACATCAAATATAAGAAAAACCAAAGCATACAAAAAATAGCTTATTTTAAATTGAACCCATGTTGGTCCCTGCGTATCCAACCCACACTCATAGGTAGTTATTTTTGCTGCAGTGGGATTGGTTGGGCCAAAAATTTTGGCCAAAACTAAAGCTATTATAGCGAAGAAAATACCAAACCCGAAAAAGGTCAAGACAGCATAAAATTGTTGAAGCATTACCTTACCTCCCCTCTACCAAACTCCAAAAGTTTAACTTCGCCATAAAACTAAAAAAAACTGCTAAGAAGTACTTGTGATAACTTAATAGAATGGCAATTACTATTATTGATATATTTAATGCAAATATTTATATTTTTAATAATTTTAATTATTTTCTTTAATAACCCCAGCAAAGGTAAGTCGATGCTCAGGGCACGGTCCAAAGCGCTTTATACATTCATAGTGTTCTTTAGTTGGATATCCTTTATGTATTTCAAAATTGTATTGTGGATATTTTTTTGATATGTTTTCCATATATTTATCCCGTGACACTTTAGCAATGATACTAGCAGCAGCTATAGAAGCGCTTTTATCTTCTCCCTTGACAAGGGATGTTTGCGGTATGGAGAGCAAATCTAATTTTAAAGCATCTATAAGAATATGGACGGGTTTTATTTTTAACCTGGTAATTGCCTTAACCATTGCAAGTTTAGTGGCTTCCAGTATATTATAGCTGTCTATGACCTTGGCAGAACAATATCCTACTCCCCAAGCAAGGGATTTTTCTTTAATTTCTTCAAAAAGTTCTTCTCGCCTAGCTTTGCTAACTTTTTTAGAATCTTTAAGTCCGGTAATATTGCATTCCAATGGTAAAATTACTGCTGCTGCAAAAACCGGACCTGCAAGCGGTCCTCTACCTGCCTCATCTATACCTGCCACGGGGTATATTGAGTTCATATAAAGTTTTCTTTCATAGAAAAAAAGCTTCTCTAAACGCTTTTTTTCAAGTTCAAGTTGTTTTATTTTTTGCTGGTACCTTTGTAATAATTTCTGAACTCCCAGTCTGCTATCATTATGCATAGCTTGAAGTATCTCAGTCTCAATATGATCCTTATTTTTTAAATACTCTTCCAATTGTTTAATGGTTAATTTTTCAATTTTAATTTCGTCTTTTTTCATTTTCAGGCAACCCATCTAAAGTTAATCTTGTTATTTTACCTGTTCTAAACTCCTTTAAAACAATAGCAGCAGTTGAATGTAAATCAACTTCATTACCTTTTTGGAGGCATCCCTTTTTAAGTCCTATTTCCTGCAACAACTGTTCCGGAGTATAATCATCAACCATTAAATCATAACGTTCTGACAACTGTTTCGGGTAATTTTCCTGCAAATATTCCAATAATTTTAAAACTAACTCAACCCTGTCATACGCATTTTCACCTATTGCATTGAGGGCTGCAAGCTTAAAGCCTACACCCTCTCCTGTTAATTTGGGCCAGAGTACTCCCGGAGTATCCAATAACTCTATTCCCTTTCTTATCCTGATCCATTGCTTTCCCCTTGTTACTCCTGGCTTGTCACCTGTTTTTGCAGTTGCTTTACCTACCAGCTTGTTAATAAAAGCTGACTTACCAACGTTAGGAATACCTATAACCATAACCCTTACCGGAAGTACCATTCTGCGTATTCTAGCATTCTTTCTACTATTTTGAATACTACTTAAAGTTCGTATAACTTTAGGAATACCTTCCCCTGACAAAGAGTTTACAGCAATACAACGCAAGTTAAGGTTCTGATAATACTTTACCCATTCTCTTGTTGCTGCTTTTTCAGCCAAATCACTTTTGTTCAAAACACAGATTCTGAATTTGTCCTTCAAAATCTCATCAAATTCAGGGTTTTTACTGGACATTGGCACCCTTGCATCAAGTAATTCAATTACAGCCTGTACCAGTTTTAAATTTTCCTTTAAGAGCCTTTTGCTCTTTACCATATGACCTGGATACCATTGTATATCCATCTTTACACCCTCATTGTCTTAGTAAGCCTATCCTGGAGATAGGCCAGAATCTGAAAATTGCTTTGCTAACAATAAATTTTTTGTTTAATGGCCCCCAATATCTACTGTCATAACTGTCTTCTCTATTATCTCCCATTACAAACACTGAACCTGCAGGAACTTTCACAGGGCCAAATGGAGAAACTTCGATGTTTTGAGGTAGATATTCCTCTGCAATTTTTTTATTGTTAACATAGAGACTGTTATTTTTAATCTGAACTATATCATTTTCCAGTGCTACTACCCTTTTTATGTAATCTTTGGAAGTATCAAGCGGAAATTTGAATACAACTATATCCCCTACTTTTATGGGATTAAAAAAATAAGGTATTTTACTAGCAATTATTCTATCACCTGGCTTCAGCGTAGGCTGCATTGATGGCGAAGGAATATAAAAGGGCTGGAAAATAAATATTCTTATCACAAATGCCAATAAAACAGCGAATAAAGCTGTTTTAAGGATATCAACCCAGACAAGATAGTTACTTTTCATGCAGATAAAACACCATCCATATTTTCCACTATATACAATCCAAAGATAGAAACTTTAAAGTCAAAAATGTCCTTAAAGTCAAGAAGGACTGAAGTATTCAGTCCCTAAAATTTAAGCATTCTTAATTCTTGCAGCCTTACCGACACGATTGCGCAAATAGAATAATTTAGCTCTTCTGACTTTTCCTTTACGAATCACTTCTATACGATCAATTCTTGGAGAGTGAACAGGAAATGTTCTCTCAACAGCAACACCATAAGAAATACGCCTTACTGTAAAAGTTTCTCTTATTCCGGAACCCTGTCTTTTCAAAACAGTCCCTTCAAAAACCTGAATTCTTTCTCTATTACCTTCAACAACTTTCACATGAACTCTAACTGTATCTCCAGGACCAAAGTTAGGAATATCCTTTCTTTGTTGCTGTTTTTCAATAGACTGGATAGTGTCCATTATGTAACCTCCTTCCCCTACATAAGCGTTTCACATTTGGCACATCGACAATTATAGCATAACGATACCCTGTTTACAATACTCACCACCACTTTTCACCATAAATCCTATCTATTATAATGGAAGCTGCACTTCTAACAGAGAGATGGTTATAATCCCCCAACCCGGGGATTGGATCCAGGATATAATCTGCACTATTAAACACTTTTTTAGATAATCCCCAACCCGTACCGAAAAGTAATAAGTAAACTCCACCATTTGTTATTTTATCCCTCATGGTTTTAAAAGATACCGAATTATTCAGCTTTTTGGCGCCGGTTGTAATAATTTTCGGTTGTTCACCATCTGTAGCTTTGATCCTATCACATACCTCTTCAATAGATTTAACAAGTTCTATTGTAGAAATTGCTTTCTTTCTATGCTGATTATATTGAGCGCCTGCACCATCTTTCCAATAAGACAATAACTCATTTATTAATTTATGTTGTTTTGGGAGTGGTTGGATAATAAAATACTTTCTAAGTTGATAAGTAGCTGCCAAGCGTGCTATATCATGTATGTCCAGGTTTGTAACAGAAGTTACAATTTCTTCACCCTTCTGATTTATAACAGGACTGTGTACCAATCCTGCATATAATTTTCCTTTTCCCATATATTGCTTTTAATCCCCTTTTTTTAATTCTTTTTCTGCTTGGAGCAAAAGCTGTTTATCCTCTTCGTTAAGAGATAATTTTTTTAGCAATTCAGGTCGTCTTTCCAAAGTTCTCTTAAACTTTTCTTTTTTTCTCCAGCGTGCAATTTCGGCATGATTTCCAGATAATAAAATGTCTGGAACTTTCATACCCTTATATTCCCTTGGTCTAGTAAAATGAGGATGTTCCAGCAAACCATCCTGGAAAGAATCTTCTCTAGCAGACTGGTCATCTCCCAGTACTCCCGGTAGTAAACGGGATACTGCATCAACAACAGCTAAAGCCGGAATCTCTCCTCCTGTCAAAACGTAATCTCCGATTGATATCTCATGGGTCACAATTTTTCGTACCCTTTCATCAATCCCTTCATAATGCCCGCAAAGTATTGCCATCTTCTCAAAAGTTGCAAACTCTTGGGCCAGCTTTTGATTAAAGACTTCTCCTTGAGGTGTCATTAATAATATAGGATTATTCGAATGTAAGTAATCCAATTTTTCCAGCACACAAAAGAACGGCTCCGGTTTCATTACCATTCCCGGACCTCCACCATACGGGTAATCGTCTACGGAACGGTGTTTATTATAAGCATAATCTCTCAAATTGTGTAAATTTATTTTAATTATGCCCTTTTCCCTTGCCCTGCCAATTATACTGCCCTTAAGAGGTCCTTCTAACATTTCAGGGAAAATGGTTACTATATCTATTTGCATTCGTATCCCTACCTCAAACCTGGCAGTAAATGTACTATCATGGTTTTGTTATCCAAATCTATTTTTTTAACGACTTCTTTTAAAGCAGGAATCAACAGTTCTTTGCCACTATCTTTTTTTATAATATAAACATCATTACTGCCAGTTTGTTGTACTTCAATAATTTTTCCCAAGTATTCTCCATTTTCCTCATATACCCTTAAACCAACAATTTGAAATATGTAAAACCTGCCCTCTTCTAAAGGAGCAATTTCTTTTTCAGGTATTGTAAGATAAGTACCGCTTAAGTTCTCTGCATCATCTATGGAGTCTACATTAAGGAATTTTAACAAGATTGTATTTTTTTTATAGGGCTTACTTTTTTCAATGGTGTATTCCGTTAGTTTTTCTTCATTTGTTTTTATATAAAAGGTACTTCCAGGCTGAAACCTTTTATCAGGATCGTCAGTTAAAGGTAAAACTTTTAATTCGCCCTTTATTCCATGAGTTTTTAAAATCTTCCCTACGGAAATCATCTGCTTTTCCATGGCTTAACTACTCACCTGATTCATTATAATTTCTGAACTCAACTATTTTACCATCTTCTAATAGTATCTCCATAGACTGCAACTTTTTAAAATCATCTCCAACTTTTACCTTTACTATTCTTTGAACTGTGTCTTGAACTACCTCTTCTCCATCATGGAGGTTTTTAATAGTTTGTAAGTTTTCCTGTAACTTTTCTGTTTTTTCAATATTTATCATCTTTTGCTTTTCTAACTGTTGTCTTGTTTTAGCTAAAACTTCAGAATGCTTTCTCTCTAACTCACTATTTATTCTTTTAATTTTAAAATCAAGATGTTGGAGTTCTGTTTCCACCTTTTTTAAAGCATTTTCTAGCTCATTAGCTAATTTCATTTTAAAATTTTCAGTGACCTTTACCTTAATGGTGACAGGCTGTAGAATTTCAAGCTCCTCCACTTCTTTACCTCCCGCGGTACTTTTTATATTAATTTCTCAAATGCATGTCTTATCCAAAAATACAATTTTTATTAATTCTAAAAAAGGGCCACAAGAGGCCCTCTTTAAATTATAATATCTCTACAACTACTTTTCTTCCTTCCCTAGCAGCTGCAGCTTTTACTACTGTTCGAATAGCCTTGGCTATTCTACCTTGCTTACCAATAACCTTACCCATATCTTCTGATGCTACTTTAAGTTCTAATATTAGTGACTTTTCTCCCTCTATTTGTGTCACTTCAACAGCTTCAGGATTATCTACCAGTGATTTTGCAATATATTCAACTAAATCTTTCATTTAACTTACCCCCTTTTCTGACGTTTTAGCTCATTATATTTTTGCCAAACGCCAGCTTTCTTTAACAGGGACCTAACAGTATCTGAAGGTTGCGCACCAGTTTGTAGCCATTTCACAGTCTTTTCTTCATTTACTTTCATTTCTTCATTAATTGGATTAAAATATCCTATTTCCTCAATAAATCTACCATCCCTTGGTGACCGGGAATCAGCAACCACTATACGGTAAAAAGGATTCTTTTTTGCTCCCATTCTTCTTAAGCGAATTTTTGTAGCCACTTTCATGTCACCTCCTTATCAAGATTAAAATCCTATCTTACCAAAAAAACCTTTTGCTCTTCTTCTTGATTTTCTACCAGCCATATCACTAAAGTGACGCATCATTTTCTTTGCTTCATTGAACTGCTTTAAAAGTCTATTTACATCCTGTACTCTAGTACCGCTACCAACAGCTATCCTTTTCTTTCTACTGCCATTTATAATTTCAGGATTTGTTCTTTCCTTTGGAGTCATGGATTGAATTATTGCTTGCACCCTTACTAATTCCTTTTCATCCACCTGCATATTCTTGAGCTGTTTTCCACCCACACCGGGAATCATTCCCAGAATATCTTCAATGGGACCCATGTTTTTCATTTGTTCAAGTTGTTCAAGAAAATCCTCAAGTGTAAACTGTTGCCTTCTTATTTTTTGCTCCATTTCCTTTGCTTTTTCTGCATCAAAGGCTTCCTGAGCTTTTTCAATTAAAGTTAAAACATCTCCCATACCAAGTATACGTGAAGCCATTCTGTCAGGGTGGAAATCCTCAAGTGCATCTAATTTTTCACCAACACCAATATATTTTATAGGGCATCCGGTAACTGCTTTGACAGAAAGGGCAGCGCCACCCCTGGTATCACCATCTAACTTAGTTAAAACAGCTCCGTCAATACCAAGTGCCTCATTAAACTGTTCGGCAACATTGACAGCATCCTGTCCGGTCATTGCGTCTACAACCAACAAAATCTCATGAGGTTTAACTTCTGCTTTAATATTTTTTAGCTCATCCATCAATTCTTCATTAATATGCAATCTACCTGCAGTATCTAAGATAACGGTATCATTGCCGTGATTTTCAGCGTGAGATACTGCCGCCTTAGCTATATTCACGGGATTTTGCCTATCCCCCATTGAAAAAACCGGAATATCTATTTGAGAACCAACAACTTCTAACTGGTGAATTGCAGCAGGTCTGTAAACATCACAGGCCACTAAAAGGGGGCGCCTTCCTTTCTTTTTCAAATTAGCGCCTAATTTACCAGCAGTGGTAGTTTTCCCTGCACCTTGCAAGCCCACCATCATTATAATGGTCGGTGGTTTGGAAGCTATATTTATGCTGCTATTGGTTCCTCCCATTAAATCAATCAATTCTTCATGAACTATTTTTATTACCTGCTGTCCGGGAGTTAGACTTTTTAAAACCTCAGCGCCAACAGCCCGTTCCTTTACTTTATTTACAAAATCTTTAACCACTTTATAATTTACATCTGCTTCTAAAAGTGCCATTCGCACTTCGCGCATAGCTTCTTTAACATCTTTTTCAGAAAGCTTACCTTTTCCTTTTAATTTTTTAAAGGTATTTTGCAGCTTTTCAGAAAGGCTGGAAAAAACAGCCATCATTTAACCTCCTAATCACAAGTTGTTAATTTTATTAAATCATCAAGACATTGTATTGACTGCTGAATGGTTTTTTTATCATAGTTCATATCCAAATTCAATAAAAGTGTTCGCAATTTCTCCAATTCTTGCTTTTGGTATAAGAACTTTTTATAAAGATTTAATTTCTGCTCATATTCAGTCAGCAATTCCTCTGTTCTTTTTATTATGTCATAAACCGCCTGACGACTGATACTGTAATTCTCGGCAATTTCAGCCAAAGATAAGTCTTGAAAATAATATAACTTAAAAATCTCTTGTTGTTTTTTAGTCAAAAGTTCACCATAAAAATCAAATAACCAAACCATTTCGCCTAATTTTTGCGGCATTTTTCTCACCTTTAGAATTATACTTTAATCACTTTATCTATGTCAAGGTTTTTTGCTTAACAGGAAAAACAAAATTTTATTTATCATTAATATCTCTAAATAAAATATCAAAACTAAAAATTTAGCTTGTCAATCGTTTGACTGACTTTTCTACCTCTGAATAAATTCTTTCCTCATCAATAGTCAATATTTTTCTTTTTTCCATTAAAATCTTTCCATTAACTATAACCGTATCTACATCTGCAGATGAAGCTGAATAAACCATGTGTGCATTAATATCATGTAATGGCTTTAAATGGGGCTTATTAAAGTCAAGAAGTATAATATCTGCTTTCATTCCTGCCTTTAACTGACCGACTTCATCTTCCATACCTAAAACTTTCGCTCCATTGCGGGTTGCCATGGAAAGTGCTTCATATGACTTTAAGACAGTTGGGTCTTGGGAATTAACTTTGTGAAGAAGCGCTGCTGAACGCATTTCCTCCATCATATCGAGATTATTATTACTTGACGCACCATCTGTTCCAAGGGCAACTGTAACACCTGACTTAAGAAGTTGGGGTATGGGAGCTATGCCACTTGCCAATTTCATATTACTCTCCGGGTTATGGACTACCCCTACAGATTTTCTGGATAGTATTTCAATGTCTTTATTATTCAAATGCACACAATGGGCTGCCAAAGCGGGCAATTCAAATACTCCAAGTTCATCTAAGTATTCTACAGGTGTTTTACCATAATTTTTTCTTATTTCTTCAATTTCCTGGAGTGTTTCAGCAACATGGATGTGAATACCAACATCTAACTTTTCCGCACTTTTAACTACTTTTTTTAAAAAGTCCGGCGGGCATGTGTATGGCGCATGCGGTCCCAGCATTGTAGTTATTCTTCCTTCTGCTTTACCATGCCATTTTTCAACAAACTTGCAAGCTTCCTCCAAAGACTTTTCCCCGTTATTAAACGCAATCAAACCTCTGCTCAGGCTTGCTCTAATACCGGATTCTTCAACAGCCTGTGCCACTTCATCCATAAAGAAATACATATCTGCAAAGGTAGTAGTACCTGATTTTATCATCTCTAAAATACAAAGCATTGTGCCCCAGTACACATCTTCTGCCTGTAACTTCGATTCCAGGGGCCAGATCTTTTCTTGCAGCCACTGCATAAGGGGCAAGTCATCAGCATAGCTTCTTAAAAGAGTCATTGCCGCATGGGTATGACAATTTATAAAACCGGGAAGAGCAATCATACCTTCAGCATCAATTATTTTATCGGGCTTCCAGGATTCTAGTGATATCCTTTCCCCAACTTCCCTTATCTTGCAACCTTCAATCGCAATTTCACCTTTGAAAAAATAGTCTCCGCTATTTTCTGGAGATTGGGTCATTGGAACAATCAAGCAGTTTTTAATCAAAAGATTGTTACTCATTTTTGTCCTCCTTTATAACTTGTTTTAAGGTTTGTTCATAAGGTGGGCGTAAAACTCCCTTATCTGTTATAATTGCAGATATTAAACTATGTGGCGTAACATCAAAGGCAGGATTATAGACTGGGACATCATCAGCAACTACAGGATTTCCGGAAATGGAACGTACTTCTAGCGGATCTCTCTCTTCAATTATTATTTCTTTTCCTGAATGGAGAGTCATATCGATTGTGGAATAAGGTGCTGCAACGTAAAAAGGAATCTCATGATAATTAGCTAGAACAGCCAGGGAATATGTCCCAATTTTATTGGCAACATCCCCATTTGCTGCTATCCTGTCTGCTCCAACAACTACCGCATCAACTTTTCCCTGCTTCATTAGATAGCCTGCCATATTATCAGTTATTAAAGTTACGTTAATCCCATCATTCATTAACTCAGTAACTGTCAGGCGTGCGCCCTGTAAAAGGGGTCTTGTTTCACTGGCGTAAACCGCTATCTCTTTACCGCTCTTGTGACAAGCCCGAATTACTCCTAAAGCCGTACCAAAACCGGCAGTTGCAAGTGCACCCGCATTACAGTGGGTCAATATAGTTGCTCCATCCGGAACAAGCTCCATCCCTAGCTTGCCAATGGCCTTATTAAGCTCAATATCTTCTTTAAAAATTGCAATCGCTTCTTTTTCCAAGGCAGTTATGATATCCTGCACAGTTTCCCAATTTTTCAAACTCCAAACTGATTTCATTCTATCAAGTGCCCAAAAAAGATTTACTGCAGTGGGTCTAGTTTTTTGCAAGACGTGAGTTGCTTCATGTAAAAATTTTTGGAAATCTGAAATTTTAGCAAATTGTCTCTGTTTAGCTGCCAGTACAATTCCAAATGCTGCTGCCGCACCAATAGCAGGTGCTCCACGCACCTGCATTTTCTTAATTGAGCTGGCAACTTCTTCATATATCATGCATTCTATATATTCTATCTTAAAAGGAAGTTTTGTTTGATCCAGAACCTTAAGAGAGCTACCGGTCCACTTTAAACTTTCCATGAATTCTCCTCCTAACTTTTATACTTAACGAGGATGTTCGAAAAGTCTGTACTCCTTTTCGAACACTCATTTAAGCTTCATCATCTTCATCAAAGAGAGCTTCCACAAAATTTTCAGGATTAAATTCTCTTAGATCTTCTATCCTTTCACCTATTCCTATAAATTTCACAGGAATCTCCATTTCTGAACAAATCCCAAATACAACTCCACCCTTTGCAGTACCATCCAGCTTTGTCAAAACTATTCCTGAAAGATTTACTGTTTCATCAAACAGCTTTGCTTGTGAAATAGCATTTTGCCCGGTTGTCGCATCTAATACAAGCAGCGTTTCATGGGGAGCATCCGGAATTTCTTTTTGAATAACCCTTTTTACTTTTTGCAATTCTTGCATCAAGTTGACCTTTGTCTGCAGTCTTCCCGCTGTATCGATAATTACAACATCTGTTCCCCTGGATTTTGCAGCCTGGATTGCATCAAAAGCAACTGCAGCAGGATCCGAGCCTTGCTGGTGTTTAATGAAACCGGAACCTGAACGATTAGCCCAAACCTCAAGCTGTTCTATGGCAGCAGCTCTGAAAGTATCACCTGCAGCTAAAAGTACTTTTTTTCCTTCTTCTTTAAATTTAAAGGCAAGTTTACCTATCGTTGTAGTTTTTCCAACACCGTTAACACCTACAACCATTATAACTGCAGGCTGATGTTCATTTAAATTAAGCCCTTGAGATTTGCCTTCCACGATCTTGGCCAATTCCTCTTTTAGTAACTCTTTAACTTCATCAGCCTTTTTTATTTTTCTTTCCTTGACCTTATCCCTTAAGCTTTCTACAATTTGTAATGAAGCATTTACGCCAACATCTGCACCTATCAGAATTTCTTCAAGCTCTTCATAAAAATCTTCATCAATTTCTTTATTAAGGGAAATAAGATCTGTTACTTTATTAATTAATCCACCTTTAGTTTTACTTAAACCCTCTTTTAATCTTTTTAAAAATGTTGCCATAATTCCCCAACTCCATTCTTACTTGATATAACTTCACAATATTGGAGGTTAAGGTTTAAACCCTAACCTCCAAACATTTTATCACGGTAATTAATTTATCTCAATGGGCTTACATAATGAGGTATACTCCTGGGCAATTCCAAACTTGCGATTACGAACTTGAGATTCTTCCTCCTGTGTTTCGACCTTAAAAAATTCCAAGTTTAAGGATTCATCTTCTTCAGCCAGTTGATGTAGTTTTTCGGTATTTTCTACCACGGTTGCTCCTTTAATGTTCCCTTCTTTATCATGTCCAATTGCTACAATTGGACGCCCCCATGTCCCTGGCCCTGCATTGGCATCCCCAATATGCATTACACCGGTACCTCCCGGATGAGTATGGACTATTACTGCATCTTCAGGTACATCACTGCGGTAAATTTCCCGTAATGATTTTCCAGAGACATCCACAAGACTTGAAGCAAGAAGCCTGGATGGAACATAGCCCATACCTCCTTCAACTGTTTTTCCTTCAGGAAATATCTTACCATCCTTTAGCCTTCCTAAAGCAGCTACTTCCCTACCCTGTCCCACTTCAATGGAGTGTTTAACAAGATTTTCAGCCATTTCTTTGTCTATTGAATTTACCTGGACACGAGGTACGTTCCAAGTACTTTCAGGATTTTGCCGGTAATAAGGAGGATTTTCAGGCAAGTCAACTATCTGTAATTCTCGTGAAACATCTAATAATTGTAATACCAGCTCATTATTCTTACGTAAAACCTCTTTTTCCTCCTCCATTGTTTTAGAGGCAAGGGTATTTATATCCATTTTTTCAGATTCAGTTAACCAATCGAAGTATTCATCCTCTGGGTAGACAACCCCTACGCCTGCTAAGCCTTCGTTTTTTACTCCAATACTAATTATAGGCAGGTTAAAGAAGTCAACTCCGGACAAATTGGTAATCAACCCGGTCTTACCTGGTCGTGTGCTAATAAAGACAGCATTATCAGGCAGGCTTTCTAACCCCTCAATCATACTTTTGTTATCCATAGATGTAATTTTATCAAGAAGTATCCTTAACGGAATTCCACTTAATCCACCATCTATCAATTCTGTCGTAGTAGAAACATAGCCTTCATTGTCTACAAAACCAAAACAGCCAACATTACGTCCCTGACTTAATTCTAAAGTTCTTTTAACCAAATTATCAACAATATACTTCGCTATACCTTTAATTTCTTGCAACTTATTTCCTCCCTGAAGACCAAATTTTTTTTAGTTTATCCGAGAGGAAATATCACTATGCACTGCCTGCAATATTAACTTCATCCAATTTTACTGAAATCAATTTTGAAACTCCGGGTTCTTCCATTGTCACTCCATAAAGAATATCTGCCAGTTCCATGGTGGGCTGACGGTGGGTAATCACTAAAAATTGCGTCTGCTGGCTGAAATTATGCAAAAACTCAGCAAAACGCCTTACATTTGCTTCGTCTAAGGAAGCTTCAATTTCGTCAAGTATACAAAAAGGACTCGGCTTAACCTTTAAAAAAGCAAATAGGAGTGCTATTGCTGTTAGTGCCCTTTCCCCACCTGAAAGCAACGATAAATTCTGAAGTTTTTTACCAGGTGGTTGAGCCTGAATATTAATTCCAGTTTCTAAAGGGTTACTTTCATCACTATAACTTAAATGCGCTGAACCACCGTTAAAAAGAAAGCGGAATATCTCACTAAAATATTTATTTACCTTTGAAAAAGTTTCTTGAAAACATTCAACCATTATGCTGTCAACCTGAGAAATTACTTGTTTTAATTCATCACTTGCCTTTAATAAATCAGCTCTTTGTTTACTAAGGAAAGAATAACGTTTTTTTATTTTTTTGTACTGTTCTATCGCCCCAACATTAACTTCTCCTAGAGAAGCAATTTCTCTTTTCAACCTTGAAATATCTCTTTTTACTTTATTAATATCATCAGGTAATTGATAATTGTTTATTTCTTCAAGAGAAACCTCAAACTGTTCAGTTAAATTTGAAACTACACCATTAATCCCGGATTCTAAGCGCGTTTTTTCAACTTCATTTTTATGAATTTCATATTTTAGTAATTGTAGTTTTTTAGATACATTATCCAAAATATTACTTAAAGTATTTTCCTGGGCTTGCAGTTTGTTATTTAATTTAACTAATTTAGCTAAAAGTGAATCTTTATTTTTCTTTCTGGCATCTAGTTCAGAGAGTTGTTTTTGTAATTCATTTGCTTTTTGTAATGCAGAATGCTTTTTTTGTATAACATTCTCAATCTGTTTTTCTGTATTACTTTTATTTGCCTTTAAATCTTCAATTCTGCCCTGTAAATCTTCAATAAAGTTTTGTAAACCTGCTTCTTGTTCCAGAAGAGTACCCATTTCAATCTTAACCTGTGAGATAGTGCTACTTAGCTTTTCTTTTTGTAGTCCGTATTCCTTGTTTTGCAATCTAAGCTTATCTAAAAGTTCCTGAGAAGACTGTTGAAGCTGTTGTTTTTCCTGTAATTTATCACTAATTTCATTTTGCTTTTCTTCAATCTCTTTAATTTCCTGGGACATCTGTTGTTGTTCAATTTTTAAAACTTCCAGTTCTCTTTCAAGCTCTTTTTTCTTATTAAACTCCGATTCTACTTCCTGTTTAATCTCAACTATTTTATATTTTATCTCCTCTTTCTTATTTAAGAGATTTTTTTCTTTGCAATTGAGATTTACTACTTGTTGTTCCAGTTGAGAAATTTTATTACATGTAGCACTGTACTTTTCTTTTGCTTCTTCTTCCTGTTTCTTTAAATTTTGTAACTGCCTGCTTCTTCCCAAAAGACCCGATTTATTTTGTTTTGTACCTCCACCGGAAATAGATCCTCCAGGATGAAAAATCTCACCCTCAAGGGTAACTATTTTAAAATTAAAACTTGTGCCTCTAGCAACTTGAAGACCCTTGTCCACATCCTCCGTGACAATTACTCTCCCTAGCAAGTAAATTACTACAGGCTCAAATATTTTATCGTAAGTCACCAGGTCAGAAGCCATTCCCACTACCCCGTCAAATCTTGAGAAGTACTCCTTATTTTTTAAGGTTTTAAATTGCAAGCTATTAAGAGGTAAAAAAGTAGCCCTGCCGCCTGATATCATTTTTAAATAGGATATTGCTTTTTTAGCATCCTCATCAGTGGAGGTAACTAAGTTTTGTAAAGAACCTCCCAGGGCTGTTTCAATTGCAACTTCATATTGTTCCGGTACACCTAAGATTTCTGCAACTACTCCCAACACTCCTGAACAGGCTGGATGTCCATTTTTTTTAGCTGTTAAAATGGACTTCACTCCTTTATAATATCCCTCCATACTGCTGTGCATCTCTTTAATTACCCTGTAGCGGGAACGAATCTTATATAAGTTTTCACTGTATTTTTCTTTTTCCTTTAGTGCTTTAGATATCTCATTGTGAACTTGTTCCTTTTCTTTCTGAATGGAGTTAACTTGACTATTTATCTCCCTTAAAGCATTTTCCAAATCCTGCCTGTATTTTAGTTTTTCCTCTATTTGGCTTTTCAGTGTCTTAAGATATGCTAACCTGTTTTCCTGTATTTCACCATTTTTATAATATTGTTTTTCAACTATATTTTTTCTTTGTGAATAATTGGCCAAATCGGTTTTAAGGCTTGATAAATTATTAAGTTCTTCAATTTGGGAACTGTTAATCCTATTTAATTCTTCTTCACTTTCATGCATCTTACGTTCCAGCTCTTCAAACTCTAAGTTCAACATTTTCAAGTTATCTCTAACTTTTGCTATTTTTAGCTGGCACTGGTGCAACTTACCCTGCTTTTCTTGTAATTGTGTTTCTAAATTGTGCAGCTCTTTTTCTTTATTTTGCAAGTCGTTTTGAAAGGACTCAAGCTGGGTCTCCAGACCTCGAACTTGCTCCTGTGTAACTAACTTTTCGCTGGTAGCGCTGTGTTTTTCTTCCTCCAAATTCTGGATCAGTTTTGAAATGGAAGAAATTCTTTCCTGGTTCTTTATTTTGGTTAATTTAAGTCTTTCATAAAAAGACTTAAAAATGTTTTCTTGTACTTGTTCAACAGAAAAATTCATTTCTAGTTTCTTGAGTGTTAAATTTACATTTTCCAAATCCTTCTTTGCTTCTGTAATAAATTTAAGTTGAACACCTATTTCTTTGGAAGTTAATTCCCTTTTCTTATCTAAATAGATTTCTGCTTTTTTCGCTTCATCACTAAGTGGCTTAAGTTGATCTTCAAGTTCAGTTAAAATATCATTAATTCTCGTTAAATTATCCTTTGTATTCTCTAATTTTTTTAAAGCTTCTTTTTTTCTATAGCGATATTTCGTTATTCCGGCAACTTCTTCAAAAAGAGGCCTTCTTTCCTCCGGAGTTGATCCAACTATCCAATCAACTTTACCCTGTCCTATGATTGCAAAAGCTTCCTTACCTACTCCGGTATCCATAAAAAGTTCATGTACATCTTTAAGACGACTTGGAACTTTATTAATTAAATACTGACTTTCACCTGAACGAAAAACGCGTCTGGTGACAGTAATTTCGCTATAATCTAAGGGAAACATCTTTCCTGAGTTATCTAAAGTAATACTAACCTCTGCCCTGCCCACAGGTTTTCTATTTTTACTACCGGCAAAAATAACATCTTCCATTTTTGATCCACGTAAACTCTTGACACTTTGTTCCCCAAGTACCCACCGCATGGCATCGGCTATATTACTTTTTCCGCTTCCATTGGGACCAACTATGCAAGTAATTCCGGGTCCTAAGTTAATATTTGTTTTATCTACAAATGATTTAAATCCATTGATCTGGAGTCTCTGCAAGTACATCTACAACCCTCCCCTGGAAGCACACTTCTTATTGCTTCTTCCATATAATTCTACCACAACTAGTCCCCTCAAAGGAGTGAACTTTTTCTAAAAAGTAAAAAACTGCTCTGCCAGCAGTTTTAAAGTTTAGTCTGATATTCTTTTGTAATACCACTATTATTTGTAATGACAATTCTATGGAGTAAATTTTTTTCTCCCCTCAAACGAATCTCTCTGGAGTATTTATCATAAATTCTTTCCATATTTATTTTTCTTTGACCTAGGAAAATTGAAAGCTTCTTATGGGGAACATGTATTTCTATTTTTTCGGAATCCGGATTATGTTTGTAAAAATCATCTAGGCTTTTACACATTTCTTTGAAAGCTATTTCTCCCTTGACAAGCTCTCCAAATGCTGGATGAAAGGGACCAGCTACAATACAATCAGCACTTAACAATTCTTCCGTTGGTTGTAAACCTAACCGGATCACACTTATACCTGCCTCATAAAATTCCTCATACATTTCAGCAGCTAGTTGGATAGCACATTGGAGAGATAATGGTGTAAACTTTCCATCCTTATACATTTTTTCCAAAGGAGTTCCCTTAACTACCACAGTAGGGTATATCCTTACAAAATCCGGTTTAATGGCAATCACATCTTGAACTGTAGAAAAAATTTTTTCCCTGGTATCACCTGGTAAACCTGGCATTAGTTGAATTCCCAGTGTAAATCCCGACTCTTTAATCCTTTTAGAAGCCCAAAAGACAATTTCACTATTATGACCTCGACCCGAAAGCTCTAAAACTTTATTATTTAAAGATTGAACACCCAACTCTATAATAGAAACATTATATTCCTTTAAAAAATCTAAAATCTCATGGGAAATCGCATCCGGCCGTGTGGAGAGTCTGATTTTTTGAACTTTACCAGATTTTATATAAGATACAGTTTTTTCAAGTAATTCTCTCTGAATTTCAATAGGTATTGCCGTAAAACTGCCTCCATAAAATGCTACCTCTATAGGTATTTCCTTGTTTTTAAAACTTCTTAGATATTCCTCTATTGTATTTACAACATCGGGTATTCCCCTTTGACCTGATATGGTTCTCTGATCACAAAACACACACTGGTGGGGACAACCCATATGAGGTACAAAGAGAGGGATTACATACTTTTTTTTCATTACTAATCCTCCGAAAAATTTCCCAGGGCAATTTCAGCAGCTTTTTGCTCGGCTTCCTTTTTATTACTTCCTTTTCCCTTTGCAAGCAATTTACCTTTGAAGAATACTCCTGCCTCAAAGGTCTTATTGTGATCAGGTCCTGTTTCAGAAATTATTTTGTAGTTGACGTTATCAGAATACAGTTTTTGTATTTTTTCCTGCAGCATTGTTTTAAAATCACTATAAATTCCTTTGCTTGCTTTCAGAATATCATCATGTAATTGAGTTAAGATAAATCGTTTTGCAGTCTCAAAACCCGCATCCAAATAAAAGGCACCTATAATGGCCTCAAAGGCATCTGCCAGATTGGAAGCTCTATTACGTCCTCCCGTCATTTCTTCCCCTTTTCCCAGGAGGAGAAATTTACCCAAATCAATTTTTTTTGCGTTTTTAGCAAGTGTTGGTTCACAAACAACAGCAGCACGCATTTTTGTCAGTTCACCTTCAGGTAAATCAGGATAGCTTTCATAGAGATGCTCTGCCACCACCATACCAAGAACGGCATCACCTAAAAACTCTAACCTTTGATTATTCTCCTGTGCCTGATTGCGGTTTTCAAACACATATGTAGGATGGGTTAGGGCAATGTTTAAAATGTGGAGAGAACTAAGTTCTACTCCACATTTTGTTACCAAATCCTGTAATTCACTTTTTCTTGAGTTATGCATAGTTCCACCTGACTTTTTAAGCAAATTTTTTCACAATCAATGTTGCGTTATGTCCTCCAAAACCAAGTGAATTGGACAATGCATAATTAACATTAGCTTCCCTTGCTTCATTGGGGACATAGTCCAAATCACATTCAGGATCTCTTTCTTCATAGTTAATGGTAGGAGTTATAATGCCTTTATTAATGGTCAAGATACTGGTTATAAGTTCAACAGCGCCAGCAGCTCCTAAAAGATGCCCTATCATTGATTTTGTAGAGCTAATAGCAACCTTTTTAGCATTGTCACCAAATACTTTTTTAATTGCTGCTGTTTCAAACTTATCATTTAATGGAGTTGAAGTTCCATGGGCATTAATATAATCAATATCACTGGGATTTAGACCGGCATCTTTAAGGGCATTAGACATGGCTCTAGCTCCGCCTTCTCCTTCTGGGGCAGGAGCAGTAATATGGTAAGCATCAGCAGTAGCGCCATAACCTACAATTTCAGCATATATGCTTGCTCCACGTTTTTTAGCATGCTCCAAAGTTTCTAAAATTAGTATACCAGAACCTTCTCCCATGACAAAACCATCTCTATTTTTATCAAAAGGCCTGCTTGCTTTTTGAGGTTCATCATTGTGTGTTGATAATGCTTTCATTGAGCAGAAACCACTGAAAGACATTGGAGTTATTGCAGCCTCTGTTCCACCGGTAATGACAACGTCTGCATCTCCCCTTTGCAGCAGCTTAAATGCTTCACCTATGGCATTAGTTCCAGATGCACATGCAGTAATCACCGTATAATTAGGCCCTTTAGCTCCTAAATTTATTGATATATGACCAGCAGCCATATTAGCAATCATCATAGGTACAAAAAATGGGCTCACCCTGCCTGGGCCTTTATCCTGTAATACTTTATGCTGCTTTTCAAAGGTATCTATACCCCCGATACCGGTTCCTAAAACAACCCCAACTCTATCTGAATTTAATTTTTCCATTTCCAAACCGGCATCTTGACTTGCCATCTTTGCTGCTGCCACAGCAAACTGTGTAAAGCGGTCCATTCTTTTTGCTTCCTTGCGATCAATATAATCTTTTGCATCAAAATCCTTCACTTCTGCCGCTATTCTAGTAGACAGCTCTGAAGCATCAAAATGTGTTATGGGACCAACACCCGATTTACCTTCAACTAGTGATTGCCAGAAATTTTCTAAGCCAATACCTACCGGGCTAATTACTCCCATACCTGTTACTACAACTCTATTCATGGTGTTCCCTCCAATCGGACTTGTGATGCGGAACAATTTATAATAAAGCCCATCTTGAAATAATAGGCCTTTATTACTCTAAATTATTTTAGAAAATCCCGTAGAAAAGTCTACGGGACTTTCATTAAGAAATTATAACAAATTTAGCTTGTTTTTTCTTCAATATATTTCACTGCTTCTCCCACTGAAGTAAGCTTTTCAGCATCCTCATCAGGAATTTCTATACCAAACTCTTCCTCTAAAGCCATAATAAGTTCAACTATATCAAGGGAATC
This sequence comes from Clostridiales bacterium, assembly GCA_020063565.1. GTDB lineage: Bacteria > Bacillota > DSM-16504 > Desulfitibacterales > JAICDB01 > JAICDB01. The sequence goes on from JAICDB010000005.1 coordinate 80,846, forward strand.
AGCATCCAAATCTTCAAAAGAAGTCTCCATAGTAACTTCTTCCTCATCAACATCCAACTGATCAACAACAATATCCTTTATTTTATCAAATACTGCCATTTTTTCACCCCCTTCCAAGAGAACAGTTCATTACATGGTCATACCGCCATCTACAGTAATTACTTGCCCTGTAATATAGTCAGAAGATGGAGAAGTTAAAAATTGAACCACATTAGCTACATCTTCAGGACTACCTAGTCTACCAACAGGTATGCTTGAAAGCAAGTTTTCTTTTACTTTTTCACTTAAACCTTCAGTCATATCGGTTTGTATGTAACCAGGAGCTACACAGTTCACTAAAATATTTCTATTTGCAACTTCTTTAGCAAGAGATTTTGAAAAGCCAATAATCCCTGCTTTAGATGCTGCATAGTTAGTCTGTCCAGCATTACCGGTAATACCGACTACGGAAGTGATATTGATTATTCTGCCTTTCTTAAGTTTTAGCATTTTTTTAATGGCTACTTTAGAACAATTGAATACACCTTTTAAATTTATTTCCATAACTTTATCCCATTGTTCTTCTTTCATTCGCATTAGGAGTGTGTCTGATGTTACCCCGGCATTATTAACTAATATTTCCACAGGACCCAGTTGTTCTTCAATTTTCTGATACATATTTTCTACTTCATCTAATTTGCTAACATTTGCTTTAAAACACAGTGCTTTTCCGCCGTTAGCAATTATCTCATTCTTCACTTCCAAAGCGCTTTTTTCACTGGAAGTATAATTAATTGCAACTGCAGCGCCAGCGCCAGCAAGTTTTAATGCACACGCCCTGCCGATTCCACGGGATGCTCCTGTTACCAGTGCAACTTTACCATTAAGAGACATTACTTTTGTTCCCCCATTTTTTCGATTAATTTATGTAAACTCTTTACATCTTCAACATTGGATATATTTAACTTTCTATTTATCTTTTTTATAAGCCCACTTAAAACTTTGCCTGGACCTACTTCTACAAAGTTTTCAACTCCATTATCTAAAAGAGTTCGAATAGACTTATCCCAGAGGACAGAATTGTTTACTTGCTTTTTTAACCCTTCTTTCAATCCCTGTGCTGTAGTTATCATTTCACCTGAATAATTAGCAACAACAGGAATTTTAGGTTCTTTAAAACTTATTTTATCAAGTTCATCAGCCAATTTTTCAGCAGCAGGAATCATTAAACTTGAATGAAAAGGCCCGGAAACTTTAAGAAGTACAGCTTTCTTAGCTCCTCTTTCAGGCGCCAATTGGACAGCTTTTTCTACAGCTGGTGTTTCTCCAGCTATTACTACCTGGCCGGGACAGTTTAAATTTGCAAGTTCAACAACACCGTTTTCAGAAGCATCATCACAGAGCTTTTTTACATCTTCAAAATCCATACCCAGTATGGCTGCCATAGTTCCCTTGCCATCAGGAACCGCTTCTTCCATATACTGACCTCTTTTAGATACTAACCTGACCGCATCTTCAAATTGAAGAGCCCCTGCAGCTACTATGGCAGTATATTCTCCAAGACTATGCCCGGCAACTACCTCCGGAGATAGTCCCTTTTCTTCCAACACTTTATAACATGCATAACTGGTAGTTAAAATTGCAGGTTGGGTATAGACTGTTTGCTTTAGCTTTTCTTCAGGTCCTTGAAAACAAATATCAGAGATTTTATATCCTAATGCCTCATCGGCAGCTTTAAAAACATCTGCGGCAACCGAATATTCTTTTGCAAGTTCTTCTCCCATTCCAACATACTGTGAACCTTGGCCTGGAAAAACAAATGCCGTTTTCAACATAGCGGAGTCTCCCTCCTACTTAAAGGAATTTAGTCTGGAAATGACTTCTTCGGCTTCTTGCATCATTTCTTCAATGATATCTTTAGCGGGTTTAATTTCGGTAATCATAGCAGCAACCTGTCCAGCCATAACTGAACCATTGTCAATATCTCCTTCTTTAACAGCGCGCCTTAAAGCCCCTTCACCAAGTTTTTCCATTTCCTCAAATGAAGCATTATTCCGGGCAAGCTTTTCATATTGCTTGGTAAGCTTGTTCTTTAGGGACCTTACCTTATGCCCCTTTGGTCCGCTTACCACTGCATCCCTTTCCTTTGCCCTTAAGATAGCTTTTTTATATTCAGGACTACACTGGCATTCATCACAGGCTATAAATCGTGTTCCCACTTGAACGCCAACAGCTCCTAAACTTAAAGCAGCAGCAACTCCTCTGCCGTCACAAATACCGCCAGCAGCAATTACCGGTATATCGACTGCATCTACAATTTGGGGAACCAGAACCATTGTAGTTAATTCACCAACATGGCCCCCACATTCCGTACCTTCGGCTATCAAACCGTCTACTCCCTGTCTTTCAAGTCTTTTTGCCAGAGCAACTGATGCCACAACAGGGAAAACCAGGCAACCATTTTCTTTCAAAAGCGGAAGATGCTTGCCAGGATTACCAGCTCCAGTAGTAACAACTGGAACTTTTTCCTCAGCCACAACCTGTATAACTTCGTCAACAAATGGTGACATATAATAAACATTTACTCCAAAGGGGTTAGAAGTTAAACTTTTAACTTTTTTTATTTCTTCTCTAACTACATCAGCCGGAGCATTTCCTGCTCCAATTATTCCAAGGCCTCCTGCTTTTGATACTGCAGCAGCCAGTTCTCCAGTTGCTACCCATGCCATTCCACCCTGAAAGATGGGATATTTTATTCCAACCAGATCATTTACAGGTGTACGCAAAATCCCCACCCCCTCATAGACTTTAGAGCCATTTTACCACAGAGGCTCCCCATGTCAAACCGGCACCAAAACCAACCATCACTATTATATCTCCAGAAGAAATTTTATTATCTTGCAGTGCTTCATATAGTGCAACCGGAATTGATGCACTGGACATATTACCATATTTATTAAGGTTAACCACAACCTTTTCTTCTGGTAACTTTAATCTTTTTATAGCAGACTGGATAATTCGGCTGTTCGCCTGGTGAGGAACAAGGAAGTCTATATCTTCTTTGCCCATACCGCATTTTTCAAGCGCTGTTAAAGAGGCCTCTCCCATTACTTTTACGGCAAATTTAAATACATCATTACCATTCATATGAATTGAATGTAACTTTTGTTCTACAGTATCAAGACTTGCCGGCATCCTCGAGCCTCCTGCCGGTTGCTTAAGGAGTACCGATCCGCTGCCATCAGAGCCTAAATATGTGGATAGAATACCGGCATCTCCTGCTACTTCTTTTAATACCACTGCACCTGCACCGTCTCCAAATAATACACAGGTATTTCTATCTTCCCAGTTTACAATTTTAGACAATGTTTCTGCTCCAATTACAAGTGCATTTTGATAAGTGCCATTTTCAATAAACTGGGCCGCAACAGAAATACCGTAAATGAAGCCGGTACAGCCTGCTGATAGGTCAAAACAGGCAGCTTTTCTCGCGCCCAATTTATCCTGAACTATACAAGCCGTAGAAGGAAACAGCATATCCGGAGTAATAGTTGCAACAACTATTAAATCTATTTCTTCAACTTCTAAATTAGCCTTTTGAAGTGCCTCCTCTGCCGCTTTAACAGCCATATCAGAAGTAGCTGTCTCTTCATCTGCTATTCTTCTTTCCTTTATTCCGGTTCTAGTAGTTATCCATTCATCACTGGTATCTACCATTTTTTCTAAATCCTTGTTTGTTAAAATTCTTGGAGGTACATATGCCCCTACCCCTGTAATAGCCGCACACTTTTTTTTCATCATAGAATATCTCTCCCTTTTTCATGTTCAGTCACAGATTGGATTGTACCTACCAAATCATTTTCTACACACTGGACAGCTACTTTTATTGCATTTGTGATTGCAAATGCCTTCGAGCTACCGTGACAGATAATGCTAACTCCTTGAATTCCCAGGAGCGGAGCTCCTCCATATTCTTCATAATCAAGTTCCTTCTTTAACTTTTTAAAGGTCGGTTTTAATGCTATAGCAGCAGTTTTTGTTAGCAAGCTTTTATGCACTTGTTCTTTAATCATAGCTAGAAAAGAATTAACTAAGCCTTCTCCAAACTTTAAAAGGCAATTACCTACAAACCCATCACAAACAGCTACTTCTATATTTCCCTCCGGCAGTTCCCTGGGTTCAACATTCCCCACAAAATTAAGGGATGATTCTTTTAAAAGCGGATAAGTAGCTTGTGTTAAAGCATTTCCTTTTTTCTCTTCAGTGCCAATGTTTAAAAGTCCTATTCTGGGAGTATCATAACCTAAAATTTTTCGAGCATAAATATTTCCCATATATGCAAACTGTACTAAATTTTCAGGTTTACAATTGACATTAGCACCTACATCTAAAAGAATTTTCGGACCCTGTAAAGTTGGCAAAAGAGCTGCAATAGTAGGCCTTAAAATTGAAGGTATCCTACCCAGGGCCATTAAAGCAGCCGTCATCTGTGCACCTGTACTGCCAGCAGAAACAACACCATCAGCTTTACCATCTTTAACTAATTTATGCGCTACCAAAATGGAGTTTTCTTTCTTTCTTCTTACAGCAGTGGCAGGTGATTCACCCATTTCAATTACTTCCGGTGCATGACAAATTGTAAGGTTTTCCGGTATTTTAGTTGTTAGATTTTCCAGTTCACTTTCAATTTTTTCTTTTCTTCCTACTAAAATTATATCTGCAATATTTTTTTCTACTGCTTCGAGCGCACCTGCTACAATTTCCTTTGGTGCATGGTCACCGCCCATGGCATCTACTGCTATTTTCATTTATGTACCTCCATCTCCTGGTGTTTGGACAGTAACTATAAACTGCCCTTTAAAAACCAGTTCACCTTTTACCTTTGAATAAACTGAAATTAAATATGCATTTTTTCTTTTAACCTTAACTACCGCCTTGGCAATAACTCTATCACCGGCATAAACCGGTTTCTTATAACGAACTCGAGCACTTCCTGTAAGAACAACATTTGCATCAATCAGCGCTATTGCAAGGGAATCTGCTTGATCAAAGAGATAATGAGCCTTTGCAACTTTTGCATTTTCCATTAACATATCTTCTTCTATATCTAGAATGGATATTGCTTCTTTATTTAATTTAATATCTACCAGATCTCCTATAATTTCTGCCCTGGTAATAGACTTTACCTTTTCATAGTTTTCCTGTGCTACCCATTTTGTTCTCTCTCTCAGTTCCGGAATACCCAAAGCAAGACGATCCAGTCTTATTGTTTGAATGCTTACATTAAAATGTGAAGCCAATTCCTCATCTGTATAAAAAGGATTCTCCTCTAAAAATTGTTTTAGTTCTTTTTGTCTTTTTTCTTTATCTTTTCTCCCCATAAAAACACCTCTAATAAAAACAGGTGTTAGCACCTGGTATCAAGGTAAATTATACTTTATAAGGTATATGTTTGCAAGTAGTTTCCTATTTTGAGATAAAAAAGAACAAAATGCATTTAATTATTCACTTAACTATTATACCCCATTTTTTTACAATATAGATTTTTTTGTGCCATCATTTCTGTTGACGCTGTTCTTATGACTACCAGGCTCCTTGGCAATTACCTGGACAGGACTTTTACCAGTTAGCAAGTTACAACTTCGCGGGGTACGCCTTGACGTAAAAATAAAAAAGGTAGACATCAACCGCCATGTCTACCTTTTATTTTATTGTTACCGAAAACATATTTTCTACCTATTTAGGATATTGTAATAAAATTTAATATTAAACCTAAAACTAATAATCAAAAAAACAATACATAATTGATGATTGTACATAATCTAAATTATCATCTTTTTGATTATAATCTATTATTTCGGATAAATCTAAAAGTTCCCCATTCAAGATTTGATGAATTGTTTCAATGTTCTCTTGTACTTGTAAAGCATATTTATTAAATAATCGCTTAAGCTGCTGATTATTTGTTTGGTTTGCATAATCCATATACTTTTGAAGACAAATTTCCTTAAGCTCTTTTTGTTTTTCTAATAACATTCTTTCTTGTTCCGTTAATTTAATGGCCATGGAAACACCCCCCATTTTAAATTTAGTGAACACAATTTATTAAATTCTCAAACTTATCTTTTTAAAATAATAACCCTATTCGTTAGATAAAGTCTTTTATAACATTCTTTTAATTATATTATATCTAAATTTTCAGAAAAGTATAATATGCTATAATTATAATTCTTATAAATTATTTTAAAATTAATCTTTAAATATAAAATAACCAGATAAAAAAAAATTATTCTCAAAATCTTTCTATTAACACATGCCACTGTTATTTCATGTCGTATTTTCTCCAATAGAAGATTTACAATATAAAAATCGGAGAAAAATCTCCGATTTTTATAACAATGAAAATCCATTTTATTCTGCCATATTTACAACCTCTTTATCTTTATAATAACCACACTCAGGACAAATCCTATGAGGTAGTTTAGGTTCATGACACTGTGGACATTCAACAAAAGTAGGTTTGGTTATTCTTTTCCAATTAGCACGCCTTTTATTTTTACGGGCTTTTGATGTTCTTCTCTTAGGTACAGCCATTTTCTCACCCTCCTTCCATAACTAAAAGATAAAACTTAAGATGATGTCCGAAAAGTCTGCAGAAAATCTATTTCAAAATTCTTAAGTTGGCGTCCTTTTCGAACACTCATTTTAGTTAAACTTGAAAAAATCTTTAAGTTTCGCAAGTCGCGGGTCAACATTATCTATTTTACAATCACATTTTTCTGTATTTAAATTTTTACCACATTGTGGGCAAAGACCTTTGCAGTTTACAGAACAAATTCTTTTAATAGGTAAAGAAAGAATTATGTTCTGCTTAACTAATTCATCAAGCTCTATTATATCACCTTTATATGAATGTAAATTATCATCTTTTTCATCAACGGGAAGTTTTTTATATTTATCTTCTTTTATAAAGTTCTCCATAAAATTTACGTATATTTCCGTATTGTAAGGTTCAAGACAACGATTACAAATAAGTTTAAAGACTGCAGTGATTTTTCCCCTAACTAATATTTCCTCACCTGCCACATTCACTTGCACTTTTAATTGTACCGGTTTTACAAACTGAACCTTATCCTGGCCTATCTCAAATCCATCAAACTCTTTTTTAAATATATAATTTGCTTCTCGAGAATGCTTTAGTTCTAGAACATTAATTTTCATGAATGTCACCTACAAAATAAAAACTCTGTATGTATTATACCTAACAGCTCCTAAAGATGCAAGAAACTAATTAAGGCTGCTGCCATAAAATACAGGCACCAGCCTTTGAGAGCTATGGGTAAATTAAATAATAGCACGTTATAAGGAAAAAACTTTTTCATTATTTCTATTTCCCTGTGAATCATAATCCCAAGAAAAATCTGAATCTGATAACTGCTGCTCTATTATTCTTTTTGTATCGCGAGCAATCATTAATTCTTCATTAGTTGGAACAATAACTACTTTTGTCGAAGCTCCCTCTTTAGAAATAATTCTTTCTTCTCCTCTAACATTGTTCTTTTGCTTACTAATTGTAATTCCTAAATAATTCATACCCTCACAAATTTTCTCTCTTATATAAATAGAATTTTCTCCTAACCCAGCAGTAAATACTAAAACATCAACACCATTTAGTATGGCAACATATGAACCAATTGTTTTCTTAACAACATGAGTAAATACATCTAATGCAAGTTGTGCTCTTTCATTGCCATTTTGTGCAGCCTCTTCTAAATCTCTAAAATCACTACTTATACCTGAAATTCCAAGCACTCCACTCTTTTTATTGATAAGTTCATTTATTTTTCTAGTAGTTAGGTTTTCTTTTTCCATAACAAATGGTATTATTGCAGGGTCAATTAACCCACAGCGAGTTCCCATAACCAAACCTTCCAATGGAGTAAAACCCATACTCGTATCCATTACTTTTCCATTATTAATGGCACTAATACTAGCTCCATTACCTAAATGACAAGTTATAATTTTACAGTTTTTAATATCCTTGCCGGTTAATTCAGCTGCTCTATATGCTACATATTTGTGGGAAGTACCATGGAAACCATAACGTCTGATTTTATGTTTCTGGCATAACTCATATGGTAAAGCATAAGTATAACTTGCAGCTGGCATTGTTTGGTGAAAAGCAGTATCAAAAACTCCTACCTGAGGTACATTTGGCAATAATCTTTCACAAGCATTTATTCCCATTAATCCAGGAGGGTTATGCAAAGGCGCTAAATCAATAAGGTCTTCTAATTTTTGCTTTACTGATTCATCAATTAAAACTGAATCACTAAATTTATCCCCACCGTGAACCGTTCTGTGTCCTATTGCATCAATTTCATCCATACTGTTTAATACTCCATGAGTTTCATCAATTAATGCATTTAATATTAAATTGATGCCTACCTCATGATTTGGGATATCTACTTCAAATTGGTATTTATCTTTATCAGTAGGCTTGTGTATAAGTTTAGATCCATCCATACCAATTCTCTCCACTAATCCGCTAGCCAGAACTACTTCATTTGACATGTTAAACATTTTATATTTAATAGATGAGCTACCACAATTTAAAACTAAAACCTTCATAATAAACCTCCTTAAATAGTTTTCAGTAAACCGTTAAGCCTAAAATATCAACCATTAACCGATAAATATATACCTTTCACTTGTAGTATACTACTTTGAAAAAAATGGTGCAATAAAAAAACAAAAGTTTTACTAAAAATGTTTTGAAAATATAACACTAGCGTTGCTTAAATAAAAAATTAATTTGTCAAGTTATAGATAACCTTGATAATCATAAAAAAATGTAAAAAATCCTGAAAAATTATAGAAAATCTTGCCTATGCAAGAAAAAACTCCTTTATAATAGAGATTAAGGGTAGTCCTTACCCAAATCCCTATAAAAAGGAGTCAAAAATACATCGCTAGTTAAACCTAAATTTTTATTTCTTAAGTATTTTTACAAAATCACCAGAACTTAAAAGTGAAGCATTAGCTTCATCGGTGTCAATATGGAATTCCAACACAAACGAAGGTTTGACGCGTACCAGTACATTATGAAATGTTACTTCCCTGGAACCTTTAACATGCACACTTACTCTCTCACCATCAATAACATTAAATTTTTTAGCGTCAGAAGGTGACATATGGATATGGTGATCAGCTAAAATAACACCTTCTTCCAACTTAATAATATTCTTAGGACCAATAACTATACAACCAGGAGTTCCTTCAATTTTACCAGATTGTTTTACAGGTGCATTAATACCAAGCTTAAAACTATCAGTTCGTGAAATTTCAACCTGACTTCTGGATCGTATAGGTCCAAGAACCCTTACTTTTTCTATTGCCCCCTTAGGTCCCACTATAGTAACTGTTTCCTTAGCAGCAAATTCACCTTTTTGACTTAAGTCTTTAATATTAGTCAACTCATATCCTTTACCAAAAAGTTCCTCAAGATGCCCTTGCGAAAGATGAATATGGCGATTAGAAACTCCTACGGGAACTAAATAATCATCAGACATAAACTCTTCTCCTTTCATAAAGTGAAACTTCTTTCAGTAGGGGGGGGCTTCATCCACGAGTCCCTATCTCCCGCTGAAAGTCAATTACCACCAGCATAGTCGGTGGCTTGATTAGCCCTATAATGGCATTGTTACTTGCAATCCTATAAAGATTACTTTTTTATCCACCATTTCTTTAGGTCTCACTATGCCGTAGTATTTTTCAATTTTTTGTTATGTTACTCTTTGCCAGTTTATTAAAAATTACTGTTTACACATATTGTACAAGTTTAACTATAATAGTGCAATGCCAAAAAAGAAAACACTGTTTTATCCATTTTTTCCTATTATAGCTTCTTTAATTTGAGGCAACACTTTTTGTGCAGCTTCCATTCCTATAGATATAGACTCCATGGCACTATCAAATCTATTAGGATTTATATGGGAGAGATCAGGTTTAATTAAAATATCTGCTTCTTCATAACATTTCTTGACATGATCTAGTTGCATTAAATCTATCGAATGGAGTATAACATCAAAAATATTATTAATTGATTTGTGCTTTCCAATTATTCCCCCATATTTAACTTCAACTGCAATTGTAATATCAACACCATGTTCTTTAACAAGATTTATCGGTAGGGTATTTAATACTGCACCATCAACATATAGTTTACCATTTATTCGTTGAGGTTCAAAAATTCCCGGAATTGAAATGCTTGCCCTAACGGCTTGATACACAGGTCCTTTGGAAAATACAACTTCTTCACCGTTTTCTATATCTACTGCCACAACATATAAAGGAATGTTAAGCTCTTCAAAGGTCAAGCCTTTCGTTAAGAGTTTTAAAAGCTCCTCAATCTTCTTACCTTTGATGAGACCCCATCTAGGAACAGAAACGTCCATATATTGTTGCTGTTTTAAATGCTCAGTCATTTTGATAAGTAAATCTATATCACTGCCTGAAGCATATAACGCACCAAATACGCTACCAATACTTGTTCCTGCTATTACATCTATCGGTATTCCAGCATCCTTCAACACTTTTAAGACTCCAAGATGTGCAAACCCTCTGGAAGAACCCGCACTTAAAACCAAGCCAACCTTTGGAGTTTTCTTTACCATGTTATCCCCCCTTTTTTATTTGGTCTAAAAATGGGGTTATCTCGTATAGATAACAATGGAAGACTTTTTTGCGAGGTGAATATTTTGCCTATAAAGGAAAATAAAAATTTACTTTCGAATTTTATAAGCTTTTCACCAATATTTTTTGTATTAATTTGCTTTATTTCAATGATTATTTTTCCACAGCAAGTTTTTAAAGCATCACTAAGAGGTTTACAGGCATGGTGGAATGTGGTGTTCCCTGCCCTTTTTCCGTTTTTTGTAATTTCAGAACTTCTCATGAGTTTTGGAATTGTTCACTCCTTAGGAATATTATTAGAACCATTAATGAGACCTTTATTTAATGTTCCCGGATCCGGAGCCATTGTAATGGCATTTGGTTATACTTCGGGAGCTCCAATTGGTTCCATAATAACAGCCAGATTAAGAAAAGAAGGTATTTTATCTAGAGAAGAGGCAGAACGATTATTTTCTTTTACAAATAATGCCAGCCCCCTGTTTATGCTAGGTGCAATAGCTGTAGGTATGCTTAATAACCCTGCACTTGGTATAACAATAGCTGGTTCTCATTATCTAGCGAACTTATCTCTAGGAATTATACTACTCCGGCACTGGGGCCGTAAATCACAAGGAACTTTGTCTGTTTTTTCACAAAAACATATATTTAAGAATGCTTACGCAGAGTTAATAAAAGCTCATAACAAGCAAAATAAACCTCTGGGTAAACTTCTAAGTGATGCAATAAAAAATTCTATAAATACATTGCTGCTAATCGGGGGGTTCATTATTCTTTTTTCAACAATAATAGAACTTCTCCAATTGTATGGATTTTTAGACTACATTGCTTACCTTATAAGTTTCATTTTATCTTTTTTAGACCTAGAACTTTCCAGAGCAATAGCAAGTGGTATAATTGAAATGACTATTGGATCTAAAATTGTTAGCGAAACTGCAGCAAATTTAAACTTAAAAGTTGCTGCCATTAGCTTTATTCTAGGTTGGGCAGGAGTATCAATCCATGCCCAAGTGCTGGCCATGATAAATGATACAGATATAAGATTCTTGCCATTTCTAGTAACAAGAATATTACACGGACCTTTAGCTGCACTTATATCATTAACAATATTTAATCCTGTTAGTAATGTATTTAAAAACTGGCACCCCTTACCGCCTGCGGAGATATCCATGGGATTCTATCTTTATACTTTCTTAATATTTTCTATAATAATTTTGATACTAACAATTATCAGTCTAGCTATTCATTATTTAAAGAAAATATGTAATTATTTATTATGACGTTTTTTGTAACTCATTTCTACCTTGTTTAATAGCTTCCAAAGCTTTTTCCATGCTTTGTTCAAGTTTACTTAAAACTTCATCAGCATACTGGTTTGCACCCAATTTAATTTCCCTGGCAACTTTATTAGCCTGATTAATTATTTCTTCAGCCTGATTTTTTGCTTCTTTCACTATTTCACTTTCCTGTGCCATTTCACTAATCTTAGCTTGACTTTCATTAATAAGTCGCTGGGCTTCCTCTTTAGCTTCTTGAATTACCCTATCTCTTTCTCTTGCTATCCAGCGCGCCTGTCTAACTTCTTCAGGAAGGTCTGCACGTAAAGTATCAATAAAGTCAAGAAGCTTTTCCTTATCCAAAATCACTTTATCTGACAAAGGAATCTTTGTACCTTCATCTACTAATTGCTCCAACTCATCAAGCATAGCATAAATATCCATTTACTACCCTCCCCGAAAATCTTCCACTTTCTTAAAATATAAAACTTGTGTATCGCCATAACGAGACGTTTTAATACAAGTAAGATTTTCTATACTTTGCGGATAATCATTTTTTGTTGAGGCTTCTAAAACTACAATTCCATCAGGTTGTACAACTGTATCTATCTTTTTTAAGAGCGGAATAATGTTTGGCATATTATAAGGTGGATCCATAAATATTATATCAAATCTTTCGTTCTGAATTTTTTCTAATGCAGAATTAACATCTATTGGATATATTATTATTTCCTTATTAGAGCAGATTTTTAAATTCTCCCGTAATATTTTTAAAGCGCCTGACCAATTTTCAACAAATATACATCTATTTACTCCCCTACTTAAGGCTTCTATGCCGATGGCGCCACTCCCTGCAAATAGATCAAGAAAGGAATGACAATTTTTTAAAATAGGCGCCAAAGTATTAAAAATTGCTTCCTTTACTCTATCTGTAGTAGGTCTTGTTCTAATACCTTTTGGTGCTTTGAGCCTTCTTCCCTTATATTCTCCACTTATTACCCTCATTAAACCACATCCATTATAACATTTTTTTTAGTTTTTTACGTTAATATGTATATTTTAAACATCCACAGTTCATAATATTTACTGGTAAAGCAATTTACCAGAAGAGCTTAGAGGTTATTTTCCTAATAACCCTCCCCCATGAGCTCTTCCTCCGGTTTCTCCTCTCCCAAGGTCCTTAGTTTGTAATAAGACATTATGTCTTTTTCGGGCTAAGGACTACAAAAAACAGTCGCCAGTAATAGGCGGCTGTTTTTTTTATAACAAAATGCCTCCTACCCGAGGCATAGTGGATAAAATTTGCTTTAAATAAGTGTTCGAAAAGGAGCACGACCCGGCGCTTAACCCGGTATTGATTTAGAGGTTAATCGTTACTAGCATCGACGTTTGAAAGCATTGAGTAAACCAATAAAAATTCGAAGTGAATTTCGCGCGGATTTTTCGTACATTATCTTAAATTGGCCTTTGAGGTTCATGCTTTTTACTTGCTTGATATTTCAAACGATTTTCGCATTCCCAGCAAATAAAATTTTCCTTAGGATTTCTTGCTAATTTTTGATAGTCTTTATGTATTTTGGTAATTTCCTGCTTTTTACCGCAAATTGAACATTTAACTTCCAATTCTTACATCTCCTCTCTACCTTTACAGTATAACACTCGGTAATAAATTTCTCAACTTGTGGAAAAATATTAGCATTAAGCGATAAAAGGAGGTAAAAAAATTGCGATTAGAAATTTTTACAAAGTTTTCCAGTCAACTTGATCTTGCAGTTGAAGCCCATGACTTATTAAAAGGTCAAACCGGACAGGAAGTTTCAGGAGTACAGGAAGAAAAAAAAGAACATAAAAATGCAACTGTGCGTACAATAAAAATTTTAAATGAAACTGGTGCTCAGAGGATGGGTAAAAAACGCGGTACATATATTACTATTGAAGCGCCTGGATTAAGAGAAAACAATAGGCAGGTCCATAAAGAGTTAGCAAATATTCTTGCAGAAAACCTGCGGCCTCTAATTGCTAACCTCGGTATAAAACCGGAACAGCCTATACTTGTTGTTGGACTTGGAAACTGGGATGCAACACCGGATGCTCTCGGTCCAAGAGTCGTACAAAACGTACTTGTTACTCGTCACCTTTATGAATACGCACCTCAAGAATTAACGGGAAACCTTCGTTCGGTAAGTGCAATCTCACCTGGTGTCTTAGGGATTACAGGAGTCGAAACGGCTGAAATAGTTAAAGGAGTAACAGAAAAAATAAATCCCGGAGCAGTAATAGCAATTGATTCATTGGCAGCTGGGGATTTAAACAGAATTAACACAACAATTCAAATCGCTGACACAGGAATAAATCCAGGTTCAGGCATTGGTAACACGAGGAAAGGACTTAATAAAGAATATTTAGGAGTTCCGGTAATAGCCCTGGGGGTTCCTACTGTAGTTAGAGCTGCAGTATTAATTTTTGCTGCATTTAATCAACTTTTAGAAGAAACACCTGAAATAGACAAGTATTTAAATCAGCAAAATGCTGAAAAGGCGCTAAATGAAGTATTAAAACCTTTCGGTGGGGAATTGACAGTAACACCTAAAGAAGTAGATGACTTGATCACAAATACTGCTAAAATTTTAGCTGCCGGAATTAACCAGGGGCTACATAGTGCCATTGGACCAGATGATTTTGGTTTGTATCTTCATTAGTTTTTTTGGTGAAAAATGCATAATTTCCACTTAAATGAAAATACTAGAATTAAAGGGCAAGCTAATACTTGCCCTTAAGAACTACCGAAAGGTAGAGTTATTGTTGTTGTCCTGCAAGGCTTTGCTCATAAGCCTGAATCATTTTCTTAACCATTTGACCTCCTATACTTCCGTTTACACGGGAAGGAAGGTCCCCCATATAACCATTAGTAGGAACATTAATTCCTAGTTCTTGAGCTGCTTCCTGCTTGAATTGATTCATTGCAGCCCTTGCTTCGGGAACCAATAATTTGTTGGTTTGTCTAGTACCCATAATGTCACCTCCCATTAGTAAAATGGATGTTGGCTGTTATATTAATCTTGTATTATTTACTGTTGTTGTCCAGCAAGGCTCTGCTCATAAGCCTGAATCATTTTCTTAACCATTTGACCTCCTATACTTCCGTTTACACGGGAAGGAAGGTCTCCCATATAACCATTAGTAGGAACATTAATTCCTAGTTCTTGAGCTGCTTCCTGCTTGAATTGACTCATTGCAGCCCTTGCTTCGGGAACCAATAATTTGTTGGTTTGTCTAGTACCCATTAATTGATTCACCTCCTTATCTAGTGTACTTTTAGTATTACTCATATTCCTTCTTTTATACTGTTTTAAAGCTAGAAGTATTTCCCTTAATTGAATAATTTATTCTTAAAAAGTTCCATTATTTTCTTTAATTATTTTTAAAGCTTTATCTACTTTACCATCTTCAACAACTACACTAACCAGAAAGCCTTCGCCACCAGCTATCCCATAATCTTTATTTCCGAAACCACTGACTTCCGGAGCGCTTGTTCGAAGTATTCTCTCGTCATTATTGGAAAAATAATTTGTATTTGCAGAGTATAATGTCAAACCGGTAACTGTTCCAGCCTGTCCTGCTATAGGGTTATTATATTCTGTGTCATTATTAGCGCCATATTTACTGACCCTATCTAAGGAAACTGAGATAACACCCATTTTCTTTAATTCCTTAACAGCTTTTCGTGCCCATGTATCACTTGGAAAGGTAGCCAGAATTGATTGTTCATGTTTATCTAATTTCATTTTTAAAACCTCCTTTTTTATGTAGTGTGCCTTATATTTTTAGTTATTATTAAATTCTTCTTTTTACAAAAAAGGATACAATCCCAAAAATAGGACTGTATCCTTTAGTTTAAAGAGATTTAAAGTTAAAATTATGCAATATAATATTTTGTATTCTCTCCTTTTCTTCAAGTGTAGTCTGTAGCCTTCCTGCTACAAATTCCGAAACATCTCTTTTAGCATACTCCAGTATTTTTTGGTCCTTTAAGATATTGGCCACCTTTAATTCAGGTAAACCGTGTTGCCTTGTACCAAAAAATTCACCCGGTCCTCTTATCTTTAAATCTTCTTCAGCAATTTTAAAGCCATCTGACGTCTTGGTCATTATAGCTAATCTTTTTTTAGATTCTTCAGATTTGGGATTACCCATCAGTATGCAGTAAGATTGGTGTTTTCCTCGTCCTATCCGACCTCTGAGCTGATGAAGTTGTGCAAGACCAAATCTTTCAGCACCCTCAATTACCATAATATTTGCATTGGGTACATTAACACCTACTTCTACAACAGTTGTGGCCACAAGAATATCTATTTCCCCATCTCTAAACCTTTCCATAATTTTTTCTTTTTCTGCTGTTTTTAGTTTTCCATGTAAAAGCGCTACTTTAAATTCTTGAAAAACTTGATTTTGTAGCTTCTCTGCCAAAGTTTGCGCTGCCTCCAAATCAAGTTTTTCACTTTCTTCTATTAAAGGGCATACTATGTAGCATTGTCTACCCATTTTTAATTGTTGTTTTATAAATTCATAAACTTTTTTTCTATTTTTTTCTGCAACATACCTTGTAATAATCTCTTTTCTACCGGGAGGCAATTCATCTACAATAGATAAATCAAGATCTCCGTAAAGAATAAGTGCCAAAGTGCGTGGTATAGGAGTAGCAGTCATAACTAACATGTCAGGGTTATAACCTTTCTCTTTTAAGGCTGAACGCTGACCGACTCCAAATCTATGCTGCTCATCAATTACAACAAGCCCTAAATTTTTAAATTCAACCTTTTCTTGAATCAAGGTATGGGTTCCAATTAGTATGTCCAAAGTACCAGTTTTTATTTTTTCCAGTATTTTTTCTTTTTCACCTTGTGTTAAACTGCCTACCAGCAATTCAACACTAAAACCAAGTGGTTTTAGAAGTTTTTTAAATTCTAAAAAATGCTGCTCTGCCAGAATTTCAGTTGGAGCCATCATAGCACCCTGAAAGCCACCAGCACAACACTTAACAAGCGCTAAAGCAGCTAAAATAGTTTTTCCACTACCTACATCACCTTGAACAAGTCTTGCCATGGGAGAGGCGCTTTCCATATCTTCCTGTATTTCTTTCCAAACCCTCTCTTGAGCACCAGTCAGTAAAAATGGTAAGCTTCTTTTAAATTCGATAATAGTTGAATTATCTGTAAGATGGGATATACCTTTTGCGTTTTGAAAATTATTTTTGATTTTTGCCAAAGCAGTTTGTAAAATAAACAATTCCTCATATGCAAGTGTTTTTCGTGCTTTCTCCAATACCTGAAAATTATCAGGGAAATGCATATTTTTGATAGCCCAACCTATTGAAGCCAGTTTTCTCTTCTTCCTCACAGAGAATGGTAAAACCTCTACAAGATTATCACAATATTTTTGCAGGGCATTCCAGATTAATGTACGTAAAAACCTTTGAGTGACTTTTTCTGTAGCTGGATAAACAGGTACTATTCTACCTGAATGCAATTCTTCTTGTTCACTTAATATCTCATAATCTCTAACTGTAATTTCCTTACCCCATATTCCCCCGCCAACTTTACCGGTTACTATAATTTCTGTACCTCTTTTTAAAGATTTTTTTAAATAGATTTTATTAAACCATACGGCAGCAATCACATCACTGCCATCAGATAAGTAACATTTTAATATATTTAACCTGGGGCGTGGTTTAACAATCTCTACTCTAGTTACTTTTCCGC
The DNA here is from genome assembly GCA_020063565.1 of Clostridiales bacterium. GTDB lineage: Bacteria > Bacillota > DSM-16504 > Desulfitibacterales > JAICDB01 > JAICDB01. Next base: position 98,553 of record JAICDB010000005.1, read on the forward strand.
GTAATGTTTCAACTTCCCCCGGTACTAGCTGTGAAATTTTTTTTAAATTTGAGCGGTCTTCGTACCTTCTAGGAAAGTGAAATAGTAAATCCTCAATTGTTTCTATACCTATTTTTTTTAACTGTTTAGATTTACTTTCACCCACAAATTTCAATTTTTGTACAGAATGTTTGCTTAATTGTAACTCCATAAGTTTCACCAACTCGGTTATAGGAATTATTTCAAAAAAGAGTTTAAATCGTTTAGTAATGTCTCTACATCCAAGCCATGCACTTTAGCAGCTTCTTCTAAAGTCTCTCTTGAAGCCCCTAGACACTGGGAACATCCCATACCATGTTGTTGTAAAAATTCCATAGCTTCCGGATACTTTTGCAAAAGGTCAATTATAAGAATATCTTTATCTATCATTCTTCTCATCCCCTCTATAAGGTGGATCTTTGAATGTAATATAAAATATAATTTCCACATTAGACGTTAAAATACCTTCTATTGCATCCTCTATAACAATAGCTTTACTATAATTATATTTAGAATTGAAGATAATGTTTACTTGCTTCCACTGGTATAATTTGATACAATATCAAGAGTTGATGTTGTGTTTCATTAAGGAGGTGTAGATATGGCCAAAAAATGTGAGGTTTGCGGAAAAGGTATTGCATTTGGCCAGCAGGTAAGCCACTCAAATATTAAAACTAAAAGAACCTGGCACCCTAATTTACAGCGAGTAAGAGCAATAGTTGATGGGAAGCCAAAAAGAATTCGTGTTTGTACCCGTTGCTTGCGTTCGGGTAAAGTAGAAAGAGCAATATAAAGAAAACTTAACTTTTAGCCAAGCCTCTAGCACCGGCTAAAAGCTTAGTCGCACTTATGCTATCAGGAAGTAAAAGTTATACTTTCTAATAGTATAACAAAAACCAAGGGTTGGATGGCCAATCCTTGGTTTTTATATTTTAACTTTCTTCTTCCAGTACTTCACCCGTCTCAAGATTTACCAAACTTATGCCACCCTTATCCAGCACTGCAAAAGATGGAATTTGATCTTCTGTCTTTGGTAAACTGGCACTTCCCGGGTTAACAATTACTATGTCTCTTACTTTTTTAACCATCCTCAGATGGGTATGACCGCACACTAACATATCTGCTTTAAACTTGCCTGCTAATTGTACCAACTCATCTTCACTTTTTCCATGGCCGTGGTGAACAATAATCCTTTTATTTTCAACTTGACAGAAGAGCGGTGATGGTTGAATGGGAAAATTTAATACCATACCGTCAACCTCAGCATCACAATTACCTGCTGCAATTAAAACGGGAATATCCATTTCATTAATTGCTTTGGCAAGTTCAGCAGGATTATAAGTGTCCTTAACGGGATTTCTTGGTCCATGGTACAGAACATCTCCGGCATGAATTATTAAGTCAGCATCTCCCTCTAATTCCAGCATTTTTTTCCAAGAATAAATATCACCATGAGTATCACTAACCAACAATATCTTCATATTATCTTCTCCTCGTATTTCTCTAAATCTGCCGCAATAAATTAGCCATTTCAATGGCAGTAAGCGCCGCTTCAAATCCTTTGTTTCCTGCCTTTGTTCCGGCTCTCTCTATGGCTTGCTCTATTGTATCGGTAGTAATAACTCCAAATATAACAGGGACCTCTTTTTCAAGTGATGTCGCTGCAATTCCCTTTGTAACCTCACTTGCAACATAATCAAAATGAGGTGTGGCGCCACGAATAACTGCTCCTAAACAAATAACTGCATCATAATCCTTGGAAGTTAACTTTTTTGCAGCCAGGGGAATTTCAAAAGCTCCCGGCACCCAAACTATATCTATATTCTCTTCTTTTGCATCATGTCTCATTAAAGCATCAAGACAGCCATCTAAAAGCTTATTTGTAATAAATTCATTAAATCTTGAAACCACAACCGCTACTTTTAAATCACTTGCAACAAGTTTCCCTTCAAATTTTGTACCCAAAATATTTCACTCCTTTTGATGTTGTTACGTAAAAGTTGAAAGCTAATTACAAATACCGCTATATATTGAAACTTTCAACTCCTAGCTTTCTTTAACCTCTTTTAATAAATGCCCCAACTTCAATTTCTTTGTTGAAAGATATTTTAAATTTGTCTTGCAGGGTTTTATTTCCAGCGGCACCCTTTCAACAATCTTTATACCATACCCTTCCAGCCCTGCAATCTTTCTCGGATTATTGGTCATTAACCGCAAATTTTTAATCCCTAACTGGGAGAGAATCTGTGCTCCAATACCATAATCCCTCAAATCAGCTTTAAAACCAAGCGCCTCATTGGCTTCAACTGTATCCAGCCCTTCATCCTGCAATTTGTAAGCCAGGAGTTTGTTTTTTAAACCTATACCCCTGCCTTCCTGCCTCATATAGAGAAGGACACCCTTGCCTTCCCTTTCAATTTGGCGCATTGCAGTTGCCAGCTGGTCACCACAATCACATCTGGCAGAACCAAAAACATCACCTGTCAAGCATTCCGAGTGAACTCTTACCAGAACCGGTTCATCGCCAGAAATATTACCTTTTATTAATGCCACATGACAGTCACCGGTAATTTCATCCTCAAAAACAGCAGCTTGAAAATCACCAAATTTAGTGGGAAGCTTTATCTCTGTTACTTTTTTAACAAGCTTTTCTGTTCTTCTACGGTATTTAATTAAATCTGCAATTGTAATGATTTTTAAATTATGTTTCCAACAGAATTCCATAAGCTCAGGCACTCTAGCCATTGTTCCATCATCACTCATTATTTCACAAATAACCCCTGCCGGATAACATCCCGCAAGCCTTGCAAGATCAACTGCTGCTTCAGTATGCCCTGCTCTTCGTAAAACCCCTCCTTCTTTATATCTTAATGGAAAAATGTGACCTGGCCTTCTTAAATCCTGGGGTTTTGTATCCTTATCCAATATCTTTTTTACCGTAAGAGCCCTTTCATAGGCAGAAATCCCCGTCGTAGTTTCTTTATGATCAACTGAAACAGTAAACGCGGTTTCATGATTATCAGTATTATGATGTACCATAATATCGATTTCCAATTCATCAAGCCTCTCACCGATGATTGGCATACAAATAAGTCCTTTAGCATGTGAAGCCATAAAATTTATTATCTCCGGTGTAATCATTTCTGCAGCAGCAACCACATCGCCTTCATTTTCCCTGTCTTCATCATCTACAACTACTACCATTTTGCCTTTTTTTATATCTTCTATTGCTTCTTCAATGGAATTGAACTTATATTTTTCTTGCATAATGCTCTCTCCTTTAAATAAATCCGTTTTTTATTAAAAAATCTACTGAAATACCATCAGTTTTACCATCAGAATTATTATCTGGAGCAGCAGTCATGTTTTCCATAAATTTTGCAACATACTTTGCCAGCGTATCTATTTCCAAATTAACTGTATCTCCAATTTTTTTGATTCCTAAAGTAGTCATTTTGCGGGTATGGGGTATCAAGGATACAGTAAAGTAATTATCTTCTATTTCAACAAGCGTCAAACTTATTCCATCAATGGCTATAGAACCCTTTGGAATGAGATAACGCAAAATGTCATCTCCGGCTGAAATTTTAATAACTTTTGCAATATCTTTAGTACTAATAGACTCTATAACACCGGTTCCATCTACGTGCCCACTCACAAGATGCCCATCAAGCCTATTGCCAATTTGAAGTGCCCTTTCAAGGTTCACTCCACTGCCTGGTTTCAAATCACCTAAATTTGTTTTTTGCAATGTTTCTTCCATAACTTCTGCCTGAAATGAGGTATTACTTGTAGTAATTGCAGTTAAACAAACACCGTTTACTGCAATACTTTCACCAATTTTTATTTCAGATGCCATTTCTGCACTTATATCCAAAACAGCAGAGCTAGTCCCTTTTCTTATGGAATTTATTTTGCCCAGCTCTTCTATTAAACCTGTAAACATCTCTACTACCCCTTATACTTAAGTTTTCCAACTATAAGTGTATCCTCATTAAAAGAATATCTTTGGAGGTCTGCTAAATAAGGTGCCTGGTCCATGGATTTGATTCCTAAACCACCCAGGCAATTTATTGCATTGTTACCGCCCGCTACCTTTGAAGAAATAAACATGTACACCTTATCTATTGCTTTAGCATCAAAAAAGTTACCGGCAGTTTGAGCTCCACCTTCAATCAATATACTGCAAATTTCTTTTGTACCTAACTCTTTTAATAAAATATTTATATCTACCTTAAAGTCATTACCTGGTAACTTTAAAATCTCTACACCATTTTTTCTATAAGCTTCTAATCTGTCAAATGCATGTCCTTTTGTTGTAACCAGTATTGTGCGAGCTTCTCCATCGGTAAAAACTTTTGACTTTGGGGACGTTCGTAGCCTTCCATCAAGAATAATCCTTATGGGATTTAATCCTTTAAATGGTACCAATCTGGTTGTAAGGCTCGGATCGTCATTTAGTACGGTACCACTTCCTACCAGTATGGCATCATAACTGTGTCTTAACTTATGAACATATTGTCTTGATTTCAAATTAGTAATCCATTTTGAATGGCCGCTTGCAGTAGCAATTTTGCCGTCACAAGTCACGGCAGCTTTGAAGGAAACAAACGGTTTACCCGTAGTTATATATTTGTTAAAGATTTCATTTAACTTAACAGCTTCTTCTTCTAAAACACCCGTCATTACTTCAATGCCCGCTTCCCTCAAACGCTTTAACCCGTTCCCTGCTACCTTTGGGTTTGGGTCAGTGCACGCAGCGATAACTTTTTTTATACCGGCAGTGATTATTGCTTCAGTACAAGGCGGGGTTCTTCCAAAATGAGAACAAGGCTCTAGTGTTACATAGAGTGTAGCTCCCTTTGCCTGGTGAGAAGCCTCCTTTAAGGCATGAATTTCCGCATGTTCCGTACCTGCTTTACGGTGATAACCTTCTCCAATAATTTTGTTATCCTTTACAATCACAGCCCCAACCATAGGATTGGGACTTACATAACCTTCTCCAAGTCTGGCAAGATGTAATGCCCGTCGCATGTATATTTCATGTTCATGCAAGTTTTATCACCCCAGTTTGATAGCTGCAATACAAAGATAATGTAAAAGCTCCCCTAATAAGGGGAGCTTTTTGATACAAACACAAGACAACACAACTATTCCATAGTTATGTTGCTTACATCCTTCTCCCCTCCAGACTTTAACTGTCGGCTCCGGAATTTCACCGGATCAACCATATGGCTCGCGGGCTTTACCGCCGGTAAGGATTTTCACCTAATCCCGAAGGATAAGCTTTATTAAATTGTCTATATTATATCACTAAATTTAAATTAATCCAAGGATGCTCTTTTGAAGAGTTGCAATATTTTCTTCTATTTGATTTTCTTTAAATACGGCAGAGCCAGCAACCAGCAATTCCGCGCCTGCGGAAGCAACTTTTGAAATAGTATTTGGGTTTATTCCCCCATCCACTTCTATAATAAAGTTAAATTTATGTTTTTCTTTTATTTCTGCCAGCTCATTAATTTTATCTAAGCTGGAAGAAATAAATTTCTGACCTCCAAAACCCGGATTGACGGACATAATCAGTACTAAATCTGCCAGGTCAAGTACATGTAAAATATTAACAATTGGAGTTGCCGGATTCAAAGCAACCCCCACCTTTATTCCCTGATCCTTTATACTTTGCATAGTACGATGAAGGTGGACACACGCTTCGGAATGTACAGTTAATATATCTGCACCTGCAGCTATAAAATCATCTATATATCTCTCAGGCTTTTCAATCATGAGATGGACATCAAAGATGAGCCCTGTATGGGATTTAAGTTTTTTTATCACAGGGGGGCCAAAAGTAATATTAGGGACAAAATGCCCGTCCATAATATCAAGGTGGAGGTAGTTGATACCTGTTTCCTCTACCCTTTTTATCTGTTCCCTTAAGCAACTGAAATCAGCAGATAAAATCGAAGGAGCGATTTGTGCCATTTTTAGTAACTCCTTTCATTATTGATAACCTCATCTAAAAATTGCAGATAATGTTCATATCTCCATTCAGCTATTTCTCCTTGCTCAACCGCTTTCTTTATGGCACATTGTGGTTCTTTATTATGAAGACACGTGGAAAATTTACAATTTTGTTGCCTTACAGCAAACTCCGGAAAAAGAGGACCTAACTCCTCTCTAACCATGTCTTTAGGTAAATAGAGTCTGCTAAAGCCAGGAGTATCTGCCACTAGGCCGCCGTTTTTCATAACGAGAAGTTGTGCATGCCTTGTGGTATGTTTTCCCCTCTTTAATTTTTTACTCACTTCACCGGTTTTTAGAGATAACTCAGGTAAAATTGCATTAAGAATACTAGACTTTCCGACGCCTGAAGCTCCTGCTAAAACTGAAATCTTTCCTGCAAATCTACTTTTTATTTCATCTATTCCTTCTCCTGTTTTTGCACTTGATATGATAACATCATAGCCTATTTTTTCGTATTCATTTACAATGGCCAGTTTTTCAGTTGTCAAATCAATTTTATTAAAGATGATAATAGGCTCTAAAGAATTGACCTCTGCCAAAATCAACAATCGGTCAAGTAGTACCAGGTCCGGTTCGGGATTGGTAAGGGCAGAAACAATTAACAACTGGTCTACGTTAGCCACTGGTGGACGGTAGAGCTCATTTTTTCTGGGTAAAATCTTTTCAATAACACCTTTATTGCCATTGACAGGGGTAAAAATAACTTTATCTCCGGGTAAAACATCTTGTTTTTTTAAGCGATGGACTCCCCGTAATTTACATTCCCATTTTTTTCCCTCATTATCTAGTACATAGTAAAAACTGCTGTATCGACTTAATAAAACGCCTTCCAGATTAACCCACCCCCTACGATACCGGTTTTTGTTCTACCAGAGCATTATCCCAGTAAACTTTCACGATACCTTCTCCATAATACGGTATGCTTACCTTTACAAAATCTCCAGGCTCATGTTTATTTAAGTACTCTTGATGTTCGCCCTTTAAATCCTCAACCACAATCTTAACCAGATGTTCTTCACCATCATTAATTCTAAACTTTACTACCGCGTTTTTCGGCTTAGGTCCGGGCCCCTTGCTCACCACCAAATTAATTGTAGAATCCTGCAAAATTTCTTCACCAGGCGAAACATCTTGTTCTATTACCTGACCCGTAAAGTATTCCTCACTTGCCTGGTAAGAAACAACGCCTAATTGTAGGCGAACCTCTCTCAGCTTTGCTTCTGCCTGAGCAAGTGGAAGTCCTATCAAGTCCGGCATTGAAATATATTCCGGTTTTGCCCCTTTACTAACTTCAAGCGCTATTTCAGTACCTTCAGGTTTTAACTCACCAGCTTCAGGTATCTGGCTTATTACCCTCCCGGCAGCCACTTCTTCATTATATACTTCTTTGATATTTGGGCTTATTAAAAAACGGGCGTTTAAGATTTTAATTCTAGCTGAACGAAGTGTTTCACCTTTTACATCAGGCACTTTAATAAGTTCCGGTCCAAGGCTGACTTCAAGTTCTACAATTCTATTTCTTTTAATAATTTCCTCAGGTGCCGGTTCCTGCTTTATCACGTGATTTTCTTCAATTATTCGGTGATGTCTTTTATCAACAATTTCAAATTTAAGATTTTTTTCCTTTAGCATTCTTTGAGCTTCAGGCAGAGACTTTCCAACTACATTTGGAACCTCCACTTCCTCCACAATTAAATAACCCATAAGCGCTGCATATACAGCATAAAGTCCTCCTAAAATTAAAACTATAAATAATATCCATCCAAGGGGTTTGAGCTTACGCTTTTTGGGCACATTATTACCCTCCATTCCTCCGAAATTAGCTTTGCTCTTTATTTGATTTAATACACTTACTAAACTGTCCCTCATTTCACTAGCGCTACTAAATCTCTCATCCGGGTCCTTACTAACTGCAGTTTCAATTATATCCTGCAGACTTTCGGGTACTTCCGGGTTTATTTCATCAACAGCCGGCAACTCTTCTTGAATATGTTTTAAAGCAACTGTAATAGGACTTTCACCGGTAAATGGTACCTTTCCGGTGACCATTTCATAAAGCACGACACCTGCAGAGTAAATATCGGACTTATAGTCTGTAATTTTACCCTTTGCCTGTTCGGGAGAAATATAGTGAACAGAGCCAACCATAGATCCGGTATATGTTATTGTTGCTTCAGTAACTGCCCTGGCAATTCCAAAATCAGTTACTTTGACACGTCCTGTTGGAGTAATTAATATATTATGGGGTTTTATATCACGGTGAATTACTCCATTAATGTGCGCATGTTCTAAAGCATCGCAAATTTGAATGGCGATATTTATACTTCTTTCAAAGTCAAGCGGTGCCTCTTTATTGATGAGATCTTTTAGATTAGACCCTTCAACATATTCCATAACTAAATAGTGAATTTTTCCATCCTCACCAACATCATAAATACTCACAATGTTGGGATGCGAAAGGGAGGCAACAGCTTGAGCCTCTCTTCTAAATCTTTTAACGAAATCGGAATCACTTGTATATTGTTCCCTCAATATTTTTATAGTGACGGTACGATTGAGTAGGGTATCCTTGCCCTTGAAGACTTCAGCCATACCCCCGCCACCAATTTTCTCCAATATTTTATAACGATTACTCAAAGTCTTCCCAATCATTATTTTCACCTCTTTTCCCTAAGGCCTCCAATAGGACTTCTCTTTTAATCATTTTTAAACAACACTACCGTAATGTTGTCATTTCCATCTTTTAAAAGCGCTTCATCTATTAGTTTTTTGGTAGCTTGTCTTAAATCTGCAGCTGCAAGAACAATCTCGTGAATTTCTTCCTTTGACAGAGCATTGAAAAGGCCATCAGTACAAAGAATTAAACAATCATTTTTTTTCATTTGTATCTCAAAAAGGTCTATATTTACATGTGGTTCAGTACCAAGGGCTCTTGTTAAGATATTTCTCTGGGGGTGAGATACAGCTTCTTCTTCACTCAAACTTCCATTTCTGATGAGTTCTCCTACATAGGAGTGGTCAACAGTTATGGGGGTAATAGTTTTCTCATCCATTATATATGCCCTGCTGTCTCCGACATGGGCAATATATGCAGTATTCCCCTCTATGGCAGCTGTAGTTAATGTTGTTCCCATTATATAGTCTTGCGAATTATTTTTAGAACTTTGATAAATAATACTATTGGCTTCTTCAACTGCACTCTTCAGTACTTGCACAACAGAAAAATCTTTTCTGCTGGCCTCAGAAAACACACGTTCAATTGTACGGGCAGCAATTGCACTTGCAACTTCCCCCGCTTGATGTCCGCCCATACCATCAGCAACCACATAAAGGTTGAAATCTTCTCTTATTAAAAAAGTGTCCTGATTTTTGTTTCTCTTTAAACCTATATTGGTTAAACCTTCTGCACTCATGGTTCCACCTCTCAAACCTAAAAAACATTATTCTTTACCCCGTAACTGTCCACAGGCAGCATCTATGTCTGAACCTTTTTCAATTCTTATTACACTTTCAATTCCCTTTTTGTGAAGAATATTAATAAAACCATATATATCTTTTTTGGAAGGGCGCAGGAAATCTGTTCCCTTCACCGCGTTAACCGGTATTAGATTAACATTACATAAGAGTCCTTGTAATAAGTCTCCCAACTTAGAAGCATCTTCAGGTGAATCATTAACTCCCTTTATGAGGGTATACTCAAAGGTAACCTTACGATTTGTCTTATCCACAAAATATTTGCAGGAATTAATAATATCTGTAATGGAGTATTTTTTATTTATGGGAACTATTTTATTTCTTTTTTCATCCCATGGGGTATGAAGGGAAACTGCCAGTACTATTGGCAAATTTTCATCTGCAAGCTTTCTAATTTGAGGTACAATGCCGCTAGTTGATACAGTAATTTTGCGAGCGCTAATATCTAAACACTCTTTATCAGTTATAATTCTTATGGCACGCAAGACATTGGCATAGTTAAGCAAAGGTTCTCCCATACCCATAAAAACAATATTGGTTATTTTTATGTTTTCTTCATTTTCTACTGCTAAAATTTGACCAATTATTTCTGCCGTTTCCATGTTTCTTGTAAAACCGGCTTGACCTGTAGCACAAAATGTACATCCAATCGGACATCCCACCTGTGAAGAAACACAAAGTGAATGTCGTTTTATATCTTGACCATCCTTATGCGGCATATAAACAGTTTCTATCTTTTCACCATCTTCAAGTTCAAACAAATATTTTGTTGTTCCATCCAATTTAGAGACTTGCTTTGCAGTAAGTTTTGGCAATACTATTTTAGCTTCTTTAGCCAGTACCTGCCTGAATTCTTTAGATAAATTCAACATTTGAGCAAAATCAAAAACTTTATTTTTGTATATCCAGTTTAACAATTGTCTTGCACGAAACCTTTGTTGCCCTAGTCCGGCAACAAACTGCTGGCAATCAGCTAAGTTTAATTCAAGCAAATTAATTCTTGCCATTATCCTATAGCCCCTTCATTATTAGTATTTTTATTATCCGGGCAAATAACTTCCATTATTATATTTTTCTCATCCTGGAAATAAAAAAACCGTCACAGTTATGTATTTGCGGTAGAAGCTGTATGTAACCTTTTTGGGCATTTTGTTTATCTCTGTCATCTTTTAAAATACTTTCCGGCAGATATGGCAATATGGACTCTAGTTTAAAGGATGGATTTTTACTTAAAAAAGATTGTATTACTTCTATATTTTCCTCATCATTTATACTACAAGTACTATAAACCAGAACTCCGCCTTTTTTCACACAAGTTGCAGCGTTTTCTATAATCTCCCTTTGTAATTTACTTATTTTTGTAATATCTTTTTCTTTCTTTTTCCACCTGGCATCAGGTCTTTTTAAAACTCCCATGCCTGTACAAGGTACATCCAGCAAAAGAAAATCTGCTTTATTTTGATATAATTCACCCAGAGTTGTAGCATCCTTTACTTTAGCATCAACACAGGTTATTCCAAGTTTTTGACAGTTTTCTTTTATTAGTTTTATTTTATGGGGATGGATATCAAATGCCTTGATAGTAGCATCATCTTCCACCAGCGCTGCCATATGAGTTGTTTTCCCACCTGGTGCAGCGCAGCCATCTATAATAAATGACTTCTTTTCTGGCGCCACTATCCTTGCCACCAGTTGCGAAGCCTCATCCTGGATTAAAAATTTACCTTCGTTAAATGCCTTACTTTTACTTAAGCCTTCAGCCATGGATGTTACTACAAGACTTTCGGGTATGTAAGCAGATTCTTTCGTATCTATCCCCTCTGCAAGTAATTCTTCCCGTAATTTATTTCTGGAAGTTTTTAAGGTATTGGTACGAAGTATAAGAAAACTCGGAGTATTGTTATATTGGCATAGTTTTATTGTATCCTCTACTCCAAATTTTTTAAACCAGCGGTCAACCATCCATTCGGGATGATAATATTTTAAAGAAATTGCCTTAATGGGGTCAGTCTTAATATCTGGAAATTTAATATCTTCCTTTTTTCGTACAACATTTCTTAGAACCCCATTAACAAATTTAACGCTGCCCTTATTCCCGTACTTTTTAGCTAACTCGACAGATTCATTACATGCTGCTGATTCAGGAACCTTTTCCATAAAAAAAATCTGGTAAATTCCTGTATATAGGATGTATTTAATCCAGGGGTGAATTTTCTTTTTTGAAACAAACTTGTTCAATATCCACTGTAACGTGTTTTTGCTTCGTATTGTACCGTAGGAAAGCTCCGTCAAAAAACGACGCTCAAGCGGAGCAAAAGAGCTCCGCTTGAGCTGTTTATCCAGTGCTATATTAGCATAGGCATCTTTTTCCAATACATTGTATACTACCTTTAATGCAGTATCCCTTACTATATCCATGCTACTCCCCTTCTATTCGTCACCAAATAATCTCGCCAATACAAGTAATCTTACCAGGTTGAGAACTGCTGTAATGGCAGCTGCTACATAGGTTAGCGCAGCCGCAGTAAGGACTTTTCTAACAGCCCCCACTTCCTGCCCTGCTATCAAGCCTTCTTTTTGTAATACAGCTATTGCTCTACTGCTGGCATTGAATTCAACAGGCAATGTTACCAGTTGAAAGAGTACTACCAGTGTAAAAGCTAAAACCCCTATCTTCACTAAAGCGGGGGCACCCATAATTAAACCCAGAAATAATAGTGGAAAAGATAAAGATGAACCAATACTGGTTACTGGAACCAGAGTAGATCTGACTTCCAAGGGAAAATAACCCCTATCATGCTGTATGGCGTGTCCAGTTTCGTGGGCTGCAACACCTATAGCAGCAAGTGAAGTGCTTTTATAAACCTCCGGTGATAACCTTAATTTTTTATTTCTCGGGTCATAGTGGTCTCCTAACCTCTGACCAATCATTTCTACTTCCACATCATGAATACCACTGCTTCTCAACAGTCTCCGCGCTACATCTGCCCCTGTGAAACCAGTAGCAGACGGAACTCTTAAATAACGGTTAAAGGTACTTTGTACTTTGCCTTGAGCATAAATAGATATGATAATTGCCGGAATTAAAATAATGAAGGTAGGATCAAAAAACGGGAAAAACATATCTACCAGCCTCCCTTTTTAAGGTTTTAGTTTTTTTATGTATTATACCACGCTTTCTATTTTTTTAAATTATTTATTTGTAAAAAAAACTTTGTAGCTTCTTCAACAGCTTCCAAATTAACACATGTGTTAAAACATGGTCCCTGTGGTCTAATGTTTAATACTCCTAGAACCGGTAATGGTGTATCTTGAATTCCGCTGCACAGGTCCCTTTCACAGGCTATTGCAACTACCGCTCTAGGTTTAAACTCCTTTATAAATTTACGCGCTAGAGTTCCCCCTGAGGCAACTACAAAGCTAACACCATATTTTTCAGTTAATGAATGCAAATCATCTACAACACATTTTCCACATCTTTTACAGTTTTTCGAATCTATAGTTATTTTATGGGGACATTCACTCCATTGTAAGCAGTGAGGAGCCAAAATCATAACTTCTTGAGGATCCAGTTTAACTTCCTGATTTTTTACCAGCTGGTTATTTACCGCAATGAATGACCTCTTTATTGTTTCTTTATCAACCCCTAAAATTTTGCCTAAATAAAGCGCTACCGGAAAAAGAGCATTAGTGGCCATAAGCATAATTTTTTGCAAAAAGGGCAACGGTTTTTGTCTTATGAGATTAAAAACTAATCCTAGTACCCCTACACCAAGCAAAATCAGCATTACTAGAAGAAAGCCACCAACAATAATTAATAAAACTTTATGTAAGGTACTTGCATCGTTCACTACTAAATAGTATGCTACCAAGAGGGTAATTCCTATCAAAAACAAACTCAGGGAAATTAAACCTATAAAAATTCTTTTCTTGGTATTAGCGATAAAAGATACCTCCACAACAATCACTCTCCCAAAATATCGCCCTTTTCCACATTATAACCCCTTAAAAAAGCAGACGCACTCATCCTTTTCTTCCCCGGTGGCTGAAGTTCAGTAATTATTATTTTTCCTTTTTTTGTGCCTACTTCAATTCCTTTATCAGGGATGATATCTAAAATTTTCCCAGGATGAAATACGCTATCTTTTTCACTAATTTCAGTCTTCCAAACTTTCAGCCTTTTGCCGTGAAGTGTTGTATAAGCACCCGGCCAGGGGTTTAGCCCCCGTACTTTATTAAAAATTTTTTCTGCTGAAGAGTTCCAGTCTATTTTTTCAACCTGCCTGTCTAGCATACTGACATAAGTAGCAAAGTTATCATCTTGCTTTCTTGGTTTGACTATTCCATTCTGCAGTCCTTCCAATGTTTCAATAAGAAGCTCTGCACCCAGCGAAGCAAGTTTATCATGAACTGTCCCTACAGTATCCTCCATTGAAATGTTAATCTTCTTTTGCAGCAGGATATCCCCTGTATCCAATCCTTTATCCATTAACATAGTTGTTACACCGGTTTCTTTTTCACCATTTATTACCGCCCAGTGAATCGGCGCTGCTCCCCTGTATTTTGGCAACAAAGAAGCATGGACATTAATGCATCCATATGGTGGTAAGTGTAAAATTTCTTCCGGTAAAATTTGACCATATGCCACTACAATAATCGCTTCCGGAGACATACTTTGTAACTGTTCTAAAACATCTTCTTCCTTTATACTCCTTGGCTGATATACGGGAATACCTAACTTCTCGGACATAGTTTTTACAGGAGGAGGTTGAAGTTGTTTACCTCTTCCCTTTGGTCGGTCAGGTTGAGTATAGGAGGCTATTACTTCATGTTTTTCTGCAAGTTTTTGTAACGTTGGAACAGCAAAGTCCGGTGTTCCCATAAATACTACTCGCAAAGTTTACATCACCTCAATATTCGGCTAATTTTGTTTTTCTACCCTATCAATAAACAAAATACCATCCAGATGATCTATTTCATGTTGCAGTGCTCTTGCTAATAATCCCTTAGCTTTGATTGTAATCTTTTCTCCATTTCTGTTAAGCCCTTCTACAACAACCTTTAACGGACGGGTAACCTCTTCTTCTACACCTGGAATGCTTAAACATCCTTCAACTTCCTTTGCTGTTTTTTTAGAAGCGGATACTATTTCAGGATTAATAAGCTCAATTAAACCTTCCCCTACATCCACTACAATTACCCGTTTAGATACCCCTATCTGAGGTGCGGCCAAGCCGACACCTGGTGCATCATACATTGTGTCAGCCATATTGTCTAAAAGCTTTTCAATGTTGCTATTTATTTTCTTAACATGGACTGCCTTTTCCCTTAACACCGGATCGCCTATTTTTACTATTTGATAAACTGCCATTTGATTTTCCTCCTTTATCAAACCATCCCAACAGGATTGACATCTACTTCTACTTTAACTGAAGTACCAAAGTCCTCATAAAAATTGTGCAGGCTTCTAGCCATTACTTTTCTAGCAAATTTTAAATTCTTCGATTTTAATATGAGCTGCCACCTATATTTATTTTTTATCTTGGCAACTGATGCAGGCGCAGGACCTAAAATCATAACTACATTTTCATACCCGCTAATATTTTCTTTTACCAATTCTTTTAGCTTTAAGGCTGCCTTCCCTACGGTTATCTCATTTCCATGAATAAGAGTGCACTGCACAAGATGGACAAAGGGCGGGTATTTAAAAGTTTTTCTCTGCTTTATTTCCTCATTATAGAAACTTAGATAATCGTGGTTTTGGGCAGTAAGAATACTTAAATCTGAAGGATTATAGGTTTGGATCACAACTTTACCTTTTTTCTTCCCTCTTCCTGCTCTACCTGCCACCTGAGTGAGAAGTTGAAAATTTCTCTCCCTTGCTCTAAAATCAGGAAGTTTTAAAACACTGTCTGCATCTATTACACCTACCAGTGTTACATTAGAAAAATGAAGTCCCTTTGCTATCATCTGTGTTCCAACCATTATTCCACCCTTTTTTTCAAATTCGCCTAATAACTCCTCGGTAGCACCTTTTTTAGAGGTGGAATCTGAATCAACCCTGATAACCTTATCTCCAAACCTTTTAGTAAGTTCCTCTTCTACCCTTTGGGTACCTACGCCATATGGTTTCCAATTCACGCTGCCACACTGCGGGCACTTATCAGGTATTCGTCTTTTATGCTGGCAGTAATGACACTGCAGTACCCCTTTATCTTTATGTACAGTTAGAGTTACCTGGCAGTTAGGACATTCCATAACAAAACCGCACGATTTACACAAAATAAAAGATGCAAACCCCCTTCTGGTAACTAAGAGCATAGCACTTTCATTTTTTTGGATAGTGTGGTGCAAGCTTTCAATCAAGTACCTGCTAAATATGTTATAATTGCCATTTCTTATTTCTTCCCTCATATCTACTACTTCTACATAGGGAAGAGGCCTGTTATGTACCCTGTTTTTCATATGGAGTAATTTTAAATCAGTACCCCTTGTTCGCCAATAAGTTTCTAAGGATGGAGTTGCACTTCCTAAAAGAAGTACGCCTTTCTTCATCTGTATTCTTTTCCAAGCTACTTCCCTCGTATGGTATTTAGGATTTACATCTTGCTTATATGTCCATTCATGTTCCTCATCAATTACTATCAAACCCAAATTTTTACAAGGAGCGAACACTGCTGAACGCGCTCCTACCACTACTTTACATTCACCATTTTTTATTTTCCGCCAGTAATTGTATTTTTCGGAAGCTGTAATACCGCTATGTAGAACAGCTACGCTATCCCCAAATTCTCCGTGCAATTGTTTAACTAAATTAAGGGTTAACGTAATCTCCGGCACAAGTACTATGGCTTGTTTACCAAAACTAATTGCTTTTTCCACCAGTCTAACATAAATTTCCGTTTTGCCACTACCAGTTACACCATGGAGAAGAAATCTTGAGGCAGTTTCAGCCAGTAATGCTTCTGTCAAGGTATTTAAGATACTCTTTTGCTGCGGCAAAAGTTTTTTTCTTTCAACTTTTACAGGTTCATGACTACCCTGATCATTCTCTTCCTTTACAGCAACAATTTTTTTATTTTGTAGTGCCTTAACAGTACTGTAGTCACAATTAGCTTTATCTATTAAATTTTTAAGGGGAATTCCATTGTTTTGCCGGAGTATACTCACAATTTTTTTTTGTTTTACTGCGCGTGTAGTTATCATTTTTTCTGCTGTTTCATTATCTACAGCCAAGTACACTTTTTTAATCTTCTTTTCTTTAGTCCCCGACTCTAATTCTGTATTTTCCTGGAGAATACCTTTAGACTTTAAATTACGTATAGCATTCAGTGAAGAGTTAAATTTTCGTTGAAGGCTGGATAATAAAACTTTTCCTTTTCCACTAACATATTCTATAATTTCTCTGTCTTCATTATCCATTTCTTCCGTACTAACATTTTTACCAACAGAGACATATTTTTTCACTTTGGAAATACTGCCCAAAGGTAAAAAGCAGCGCAAACATAATGCCAGCGGGCACAAATATTGCTCACTCATCCATTTAGCAATTGAAATTATTTCCTCATCAAGAGCCAGGTCACTATCTACAACAGAAATTACCTCTTTAATATTGTCTATTTTGGCTTTTTTTTCCAACTGTAAAACAAAACCATCAACTAAAATTGAACCGAAGGGAACAATTACCCTGCTACCTATAGTAATTTCTTTTTGGATTGAATCAGCAACTTTGTATTGATATGTCTTGTATAAACCGCCAACATTTTTATTAACCAATACTTCTACATACTGCGGGCTATCCTCCACAGGGAAGCCTCCTTCTAAAGTCTTCTTGATTTATTATATCAAAAGCAGGAAATATTTTTAAGTATCATCAATAATGGATTAAAAGCTGAAAATATGAACTAAAAAATTGCAATTAAACCCCAGACTAATTCTGGGGTTGTCCTATCCTTTAAATTAAATTGAGCTTTTTAGCCTCTTGTGTTAAAGATTCTCTAAAATCCGGATGAGCAATATTTATAAGGCTTCTTGTCCTTTCACGTAAAGATTTACCTTTTAAATTGCATACTCCAAATTCTGTAACTACATAACCCACTTCAGTTCGTGGCGTGGTTACAACTGCTCCTGATGGTAATGTTGAAACTATCCGGGAAACATTTCCACCCTGTGCTACAGAATTAAGGGCAATTATCGGTTTACCACCATTTGCAGCATTTGCACCCCTCAAAAAATCTACCTGTCCACCTGTTCCACTGAATTGATAATGTCCCAAACTTTCAGCAGCGACCTGGCCCGTTAGATCTATCTGAAGTGCCGCATTAATTGCAACCATTTTGTAATTTTTACTAATAACGGCGGGATCATTGGTATATGAAACAGGATGCATTTCTACAACTGGATTATCATCTAAAAAGTCATATAACTTCCTGGTTCCTGCAGCAAAAGTTCCTATAATTTTTCCTCTATGAATAGTCTTTTTAGCATTAGTAATTACACCTTTATTAACTAAATCCACCATACCATCTGTAAGCATCTCGGAATGTATTCCCAAATCTTTTTTATCGGTTAAATATTTTGTAATTGCATTGGGTATGGCGCCTATACCCAACTGTAAAGTAGACCCATCCTCGACCAGCTCAGCTATTTGTTGTCCAATTTTTTCCTCAGCCGGCCCCACCTCTGCTTGGGGTATTTCAATTAACGGCACATGATTTTCTACTAGACAATCCACTTCACTGATATGGACAAAGCTATTTCCCAATGTTCTAGGCATATATTTGTTCACTTCAAGAATTACCCTGTCGGCATTTTTTATGGCTTCCCATGTATAATCTACTGACACTCCAAGACTAAAAAATCCATGCTTATCCATTGGAGAAACTGCTGCCATTACCACATTGGGATTAAGATATTCACAAATGAGCCGCGGGGATTCAAAAAAATAGTTGGGAACACTTTCGGCATGTCCGGAATTAACCGCTTTTCTGGAGATACCACTGATAAACCATGAATAATGTTTTACATTGTTATTATATTCATCTTCAAAGTACCGCCATGACCTTAAAGGCAGCATTTGGTGAACGGTAATACCATCAAATTGGTGAAGATTATCGCTTAAAAATCCTACAAGCCCAACTGGCTCACCACACCCTAGAGGAAGTACTATTTTATCTTTGTTTTGTATTAGACTTAAAGCTTCAGAAAAAGTAGATTTTTTCTGTTCATATAATGATAAAAAATTAGCCATCTCCACCCTCCTATTAGCACCTGATATTATTAACATGTTATTATTATCTGGTACTAATATTCGCTGGAGATGGCTTTATATCCTTTTTTATTTTTAAATTTAAATTGTTAAAACACCATCTTCATTTTTTACTACACGCAAGATCTTTTCCTCCTGCCCTGTATCGGCATTAACATAGACTAAGTAGTTCAAGCCATTAATGCTGCCATAAAACTCATATGTCATTACTTCCTTTCCAGTAGATAAAGGTATTATAGCCTTTCTACTTGTTTTAACCTTAAAGTTGGGTTCTAAAGCTTTTTGTGCTTCTTCCAAAGAGAGTTTCGTTTCAGGTATTTCTCTATCATGATTAGCAAATATGTAATTTCTTGCCTCATAACCTATAATTTCTCCATTATCCAGAGCAACCTTTACCTTTACAAGGTCTGGATATATAATCACATTGTCTTTTATAGCTGCAAAAGAAACTACAGCCTGGTTTAAAGCCCTCAGTACTCCTGTAGGTTTGAAATTCTCCATACCAATGGAATCCATGAACTTTACAGCTTTAGCTTGAGCATCTTGTAGCGAGAAGTACCTACCGTCTATATTTCTGGTATTTACAACCCACATTACCCTACCGCCTTTTTTGGTAATGCTAATATAACTTTGGTTGCCAACTTCCCTATTATGTGGGATAACGTTTATCAAATATGTTTCTAAAGGCGGACCACCGTTTTTTAATTGCCTTCTCAATCTTTCCCGACTATCAGGGTTTTGCAAATCATCAGCCATCTCTTTGATCTGTTCTTCCCGGTCAATAACCTTGTATCTAACAGGTTGTCCCTGCAAATTTAAAAATTTCTTTGCAACTGCTATTGCTTGTCCTTCGGTAATTTCAGGTCCTTCCAGTTGGCGAGGCTTTTTAAGCAAATTTTCATCAGCAAATGGACCATCATAAACAAGCTGCGGGAATTGCTGCATCTGATCCTCTATTTCACTAAACGTATTTGTAGGAAGCTTTCTAGTAGCTGAAGAGAAATTTCTTTCCTCCTTGGCAGCCATTTTTATCCAAGGATATTCTCTATCTGCTAAGCTAGCTTCAAATTTCATAAGCTGATCGGTTAACAATCTAGCTCTTTTATATAGTCCAGCAATTTGTTTAGATTCACTATCTGATTTTCGTTCTCCCTTTAATAAAGTAAAACTATAATCTGCCAGTTGGTTTAGATATTTTTGTGTATTAACTAGAGGCTCTTTACTCAAAGGAAGTTTTGCAAGATTTTGTTGGGCAGTATTTGCCTGTCTCCACATATTTGCTAAAACTTCTCTTCTTTGCATAGGAGTAGAAGCAACCATTGCTTTAGAAATAGTAACTTCCAGCTGCTGCAAATCAGAGGTTAACTCATAAAAAGCTTGCTGCAAAGAATTTTCCCGTTGTAACAAAATCTCATTTTTATCCTTCTGCTGTTGAAAACCCCAGTATCCAACTGCAAATAAAGCTACCACAAGTGCGCTAAGTGTTATATAGTACCATTTATTTCTCATCATCTCACCTCCATCTATCTTCCAAATACATGCTTGCCAATTTTAAACCAGATGCTCCGACTCCAAATCCAGCTCGATGTAGCTGTAGCAGGGTTCCAATAATATAAAGCGCCACCTGTGGGATCCCAACCATTTAAAGCATCATTTGCTGCCCTTTTAGCAGATGCATCCGGAGTTAACCAAATTTGCCCATCACTAACTGCCGAAAATGCACCGGGTTGAAAAATAACACCTGGAATCGTGTTAGGAAATGAGGGATGTTCAACTCTATTAAGAACAACTGCAGCGATAGCTACCTGGCCTATATAAGGTTCTCCCCTTGCTTCCCCATGGATTATTCTGGCAAGCAATCGTACATCATCTTGATTTCTTACAGCGGACCAGTTACCAGCTACAGCGGGCCTAGCAGCATTGGCATTGAGAAGAGCTGAAATGGTTCTAGGCCCCGCAACTCCATCGACAACTAATCCCCTGCTCCTTTGGAATCTTCGAACTGCTGCTGCGGTTCTTGGTCCGTAGATTCCATCTACAGGACCAGGATAAATTCCTAGGTTGTCCAACCTTCTTTGGAGCTGCCTTACATCCCACCCCCTCGTTCCTATCGTTAAAGTTCTTTCTCCTAAAGTTTCAGTAGTCTCTTCTTGGGAAAAATAAGATATACCTGAAACTATCAAAACACAGAGAAATATACTTAAAACTACCCACCTTTTTCTTTTCAATTTTTTACCTCCCTTTTAAATTTTTCTTCCCTATGTTATTTTCCACCAAGGCTAAACTGTCTATTCAAAAAATTTTTTGTTTACTCCAAAAAATAAAAGACCGAAAGAAAATATAGTTCTTAATTTCTTGTAACATAATAACCTTTGGAGGTGGTAAAATGGGTAATATAAAAAGCCGCCAAAATCGACGGCTTTTTATCATTATGCAATTTCTTATTTTGTAAGTTCTTCAAATTTAGTTTTTTGCTCCTTTGCTGCCTTTAATACCAGTTCAATGTACTCAGGATTGTGTACTCCATAAGATTTGTCAGCTTCAACAAGAGTAATAAGAGTTAGTGCATTACCGTAAGCATTTTTAGCTTCCTCAGATAATTTACTTTCTCCCTCTTCAGGATTAACCATTTTACCTGCTTCAGATAACCAGGCAGAAAGAGGTTCTAACTCTTCCTTTACAGACTCCTGAATAGTTGCTATTAATTTTCCTGGATCTTTATCGCTACCTTCCTTATGGCAAGTGCTACATTCTTTATTAACTACAATTTCTTCAGGTTTCGGAGGCATGAAATCATGGTCTAAATTATTTGTAAAGTGACAATCAAAGCAACTATAATCGTGTTCATATTTTCCTGACGGAGTTTCGGAAACTAAGTCTCCAATTGCAACTCCTTTAAATACCTCTGCTCGAGGATGATGGACCTCATGACCCAATTCTATTCCTTCTCCAGTATGACATGTACCACATGCTTGAACAGGGTCACTTTCTCGAAGTGCAAACAGATTCTTACTATCCATCACGTGGCATACCCTACAAGTAATGCCTTCAGCTATTTCTCCGTTAGCACGGTCAGGAGCATATTTTCCTCCTTCTTTAAAGTCTGCAATAACAGCATTATGGTCATCCAGTCTTTTTACAGCGCTATGACATTCGATACACCTGTCAGCATAATATCCTTCACTTGTTAACCTCTTTTCAAAAAAGCTATAGTGTCCGGACTTTTTCACCTGCTCAGTTAAAGGAACTACTTCAGGCATAACTTCCACTTCTTTAATTACCTCTTTTTCGCCTACCTTTACTTCTGGTTCAGCCTGTGCCTTTTCCTGGCTCTGACCACATCCTGCAAGTACTACCACTAACAGCAAGACAATAAAAACTAAACAAAACCTCCTCTTCATATTTGCGCCTCCTTTCACATAATAAGTAAAAAAATTACTTTCTTTATGAAGTTTCCACATCAAAATAAATAGCTCCTTCACGCTCCGCAGATTCATTACTTTAGTTTATAATTACTATTAATAACAATTATCGAAAGAAAAAGCTAAGTTCGAAGACTTAGCTTTTTAAGAGCAAGAGATTATGTTTAACTGCATAGGCTGCAGCTTCCGCTCTATTCTTTAGACCCAATTTGTGCAATATCCCGCTAACATAATTTTTTATAGTTTGATCACTAAACCACAATTCACCAGCAATCTCTCTATTGGTTTTTCCTTCTGCAATCATTATTAGTATTTTGGTTTCTATTTCATCTAAAACTTCATTTTCTTTTATTTTTTGATTTTCCTTAAGTAATGATTTACCACTTGCTATCTTTTCTAAAACCTCTATTAACTTTTCACGACTTATATCTTTTGTGATAAAACCTTTAGCGCCAGCTCGAGCGGTTTCATATATTATCCTTTCCTCTTTAAAACTTGTTAACATTAAAATTTTAGCTCTTTCATTATAGGCTATAATACTTTTACAAACATTTATTCCACTGATATCAGGTAATTGCAGATCAAGCAAAACAATGTCAGGTAAATATTGCTTGTACTTCTTTAGCGCTTCTTCGCCAGAAGTTGCTGTTTCAACCACTTCATAATCAGGTATTGTTTGTATCAATAATTTTAACCCATCAAGCACAATATTGTGGTCATCAACAAGCAAAATCTTTTCTCCCATAAAATTCTCTCCTTAAAGGAATATTTAGTTCTATCTTTGTACCGTTATCACCTGATATTTCAAAGGTCCCGCCAAGATTTTTAACCCTTTTTTCAATATTCTTCAATCCTAATCCTTTATGATCTTTTTGCAGGTCACTTAATTTTTCAATTCCAATCCCGTTATCTACAATACTTAAATTTAAATCTTTAGATGTTTTATTAACCTCTAAAATCACTTCATCAGCTTCTGAATGTTTAAGAATATTTACGAGCGCCTCTTTTATAACAAAATACAAATTACAAACTATATCTTTATTAAGTTTG
Organism: Clostridiales bacterium; assembly: GCA_020063565.1. Lineage (GTDB taxonomy): Bacteria > Bacillota > DSM-16504 > Desulfitibacterales > JAICDB01 > JAICDB01. Next base: position 121,809 of record JAICDB010000005.1, read on the forward strand.
CTGCCTGTTTCATCATTAAATATATAGTCAACTTTAATACCAGAAATATTTTGAAACTCATCTATTAAATTTTCAATGCCTTCACTAAGATTTTCAAATCTAAAGTTGATGACATTATTATTGTAAATATACTGTCTTAATTCAGAAATAATTTCAGTGAGCTGGTTTTTGGTTTTCTCAAGCTGCTGAGCTAATTCATCCTTACCACTACTGGAAGATATAAATTTAGCATGTTCAAGTTGCAATGTAATTGCGTAAATTGATTGGATAATTCCATCATGCAGTTCACGACTAATTCTATCTCTTTCACGCTGCAATAACTCCTGTTTGCTTAAAAACAATTGCTTTTCTCGATTGTGTTCCTTTATTTCCATCATAATGCTTATAAATGAAAATAAAATAACTATTCCTAAAAAAATTTCAATTTGTTCTCCTTTAAAAGCTATAACTGAACTTATAGTTGCCCTATTGATAACATTTGCCGGAAAAGAAGAAGAAGGAAAGGAGTACAAACTAACTACTAAACCATAGCAAACGATAGCAAATGCTAAGATTCTGGAGGAGATTTTGCTTTTTTTATATTTATTTCCGGAAAGAAGATTACTTACTTTCAAAAAAACTATGCCTGAAATAAGTCCTCCCGGTAATGCCAAAAAGTACTTACTGGCATTTTCAATATTTAAACTCCATTCAACTATATTACCTGCCATAAAGCTATTTGGTAAATTAAATACATACAAAAACCAAAAACTTATCATAACAACAAATAATAATCTATAATATTTAAAGTGATCAGTTAAAATTCCTATAGCTTCAATTCCAAATGCCAGCAAGCAGGAATATGAAAGCGACACTAAAAATCTGTGTCCCAAATTTACATTTAAAACTTCTAAACTTAACTGATCCATTAACAATGGATAAAAAAGATGCTGCCACTCTGCAACACCTTTTATCACAGCAAAAGCGGAAAGTAACCACAGCTTTTTAGCTATATAGTTGTCCATATGCCGGAAGTGAATAAATATAGCTATTCCTAAAATAAAGTAAGTTAGCCCATAAACAAAAAATTCTCCTTCTGTAGGACAGACAAACTCCATCTCTAAACCTCCGCATACTTCTTTTTTTAAAAAAACTTCTACACACATTAGAAATTTCCTTTTAATAAAAAAGCTTCCAGAGAGCTTCCGGAAGCTTTTCATTATGCGTAACTGTGTAGTCCAGGCAACAAGTAGGTTACCCCTACAAATGTAAAAATTACTGCAATAAAACCTACTACAGCCAGAATCATGGACTTTCTGCCTTTCCAACCCATCATTAATCTAATATGGAGATAAACAGCATATATGAACCAGGTAATAAGCGCCCAGGTTTCTTTGGGGTCCCAACTCCAATATTTACCCCAAGCATATTCAGCCCAGACCGCCCCTGTTACCAGTACTAAGGTAAGAAAAGGCATAGCAAAAAATATGATCTTATATGTTAGTTCTTCTAATACTTTTAATTCTGGAAGAGATTTAACCAGTTTGCTTTTACTTCCCATCAAAATTAACTGATCCTTTATTAAATACATTAGAGCTAAAGCAAAGGATACTGCAAATGCTCCATATGCAATAACAGCTGTAAAGACATGGATATGAAGCCAATAGCTTCTTAATGCCGGCATCATCGGACTAATCCTTGTAGGATCCTGTGAAAATGTCAGCCACATTATAAAGATTGTTGCCATGGGCAACACAAATACGCCTACTGTATTCATTTTATATTTAAATTCGATAATTATATAAATTAGTACTATCCCCCATAAAAAGAACAAGCCAAATTCAAACATATTTCCCAATGGCAGAGTGCCAGTTAGCAGGGAACGAACAACTAAGGATGCTGTATTTAAAAGAAAGCCAATAATAGTAACATAAGTAGCTACTCGACTTCTGTTTCCGGTAAAGAGATTTGCAATATACAATAATGAAGCAGTAAAATATCCAACTAATGTTGCAATTAGCAGATTCACTAATAAATTTGCCATTTAAATATCCCCCTATTTTTTTGAAGTTAATTCTTCAATAATTTCCTCTTTAATAGCTTTACTCTTAGAAGATACTTTTAACATCATGGATTTTTTAGCGCGGTCTAAAGTAACCCTGACCTCTCTGTATCTTCCTATCCAAAATAAGAATGATGTTAATGACATTATTAAAAATCCTAACATTACAATAGAAGTTCCCGGATCTCTTTTAACAGTTAAAACTGTATAGGGTTCAGTTCCCAAATATTTTAATTTGCCATTGGGAAATTCAACAGTTTCGCCTTTCTTAATATGTATAGACTTATATTTATCATGAGTCTCAAACAAAATTACGTTTACTCCGTCCTTAGCTTTATCAATAACAAAAAACTGTCCCAATACAGATGATAACATTTTATCCATGGCACGATTTCTAATTGTTCTTTCTACTTCTCCCATGCCTGTTTCCACACTTACAGTATGAAAGTAACCATAAGCAGATTGATAGAAAACAACACCTTTATATTTAAAAGGATGATTGACTTTTGTAACGCCTTGTACCGGCTCTTTTCCGTCAACACTAACTGTTAGATCTGATTGCCAATTATCAATATTATTGTGCTCATCATAAATGGTTTTAAAGTCATTTACTTTAACAACCATATTCTCGGCTACTTCTACAGGAACCTTTGCAGTTTCACCTACTCCTGCTGATAACCTGCCTTCTGCTCCAAAATAACTGCCAAATACAGCGCCAATTAATACAATAGCAAGACCTACATGAAGTAAGTGGGGAGCAATTAAACTGAGTTTTCCCTTTTGTGCTATAAATTGTATACTTTCTCCGCTGCTTTTTTTCTTAAACTTATATTTGTTTTCTTTAAAATAGTTTTCAATAAAATTCTCATGAGAAACGGCATCTTTTATTTTAAAGGTGTCATAACTATTTTTTTGGAAGCTGTCTTCTTCATTTTCCAGACTAATATCCTGAGTAACTTTTCTTAGTACTCCTGGAAGTCTACGTGTTGTACAAAACAGCAAGTTTATACATAGTAATAACATTAAAATCTTAGGTAGGGCTAAGACTGCTTTTACAAAAATCCGGGTCTCATTTGGTGCTACAGGAACCAAGGTTGATAATATTGAGGCAACTGCAATTATAGCCATAAGTATTATTCCAAACTTCATAGAAGATAAAAATTTTAGCATATCAACACCACTTTCTTAAATTTCTTTAATTGCTAACATAGACGACTATCTAAAATAATATGTTTTTTTACTTAATGTTTATATTATTTGTGAAGTTTATTACATTATATATTATATAACTTTATTTGTTTTATAACAAACGTTGATTTCTATAATATTTGTAAATAAATTATTAATAAATTATTAATAGAGCATGTTCGATAAGCGCCTAAATTTGGCCGTGAAATGAGCTAAGGCCCTTTAAATTCAGTGCTATTTTTAGAGAAAATATCGTCTTAAAGCTCGAGCATGAACTTTTGCATTGCTTTATGGAGTTCAGTTTTCTGGGGTACGGGAAAAGCTTTTTTTCTTTCATTACTAATAAATGATAGTAAAAAAGTTTAAAAATCCCAAATATTTCTTTCTAATCAAGTATTGACTTCATACATATTATTATGTATAATGAATCTTGCGCTTCGGGGTGTAGCGCAGTTTGGTAGCGCACATGGTTTGGGACCATGGGGCCGGGGGTTCAAATCCCTCCACCCCGACCACTAACGCTACTATCCCAGTCACTAAATATATTTTAGCCGTATATCTTGCCGACGTAGCTCAATTGGTAGAGCAGCTGACTTGTAATCAGCAGGTTGCGGGTTCGAGTCCCATCGTCGGCTCCAAAAAACCTCCACCAAATTGGAGGTTTTTTTATTTTCGAAAAGGACAATAAATTTTTTATTTCTGCAACGCTAGTGATTTATTATAAATATATCCTCTGTAAAAAGAAAAAACCTGTGTCTTCTTAGAACCAGGTTAGTAAAAAACTCTAAATAATAATTAATTAAAAACTCGGTAAGTTATCCAAGTTATCATCTTGTCTGTCATTAGGATCACTTCTTAAAAATTCTCTGCCATTTTTAGCTCTTCCTACATTTACTCCTTCAATTATATCATCCTTGGCCATCATAATTGCTTCATTAATGGAATAAACATTTCCGTCTTCTAACATTACATCTGTAATATCTCCATCTGAATTTTTCTTTACTTTTACAATTTTTGCTTTATTTTGCATTTCAAATCCCTCCTACTTCTAGGATTTGAAATATTTTAGACAATATACTCCTGTATATTATTCCAATAATTCCCATTTCGAATGTAATATGCATATAATATTTTAAAAAGGGGAGGTGGATAATAATGGAAGAAGAAATTTTAGCTTATGTGTCAAAAACGGATTTGAAAATTTTAGATTTGCTCCACTCAGTTCAACCAAAGTACAAGTATTATCTTATAGATATACTGCGTAATGAAATAAAAGAATTAGAAAAATATCTCCCCGATAACACTGACTTAAAAAATGAACACAAACATAAAATTAATTTTTTAAGAAAGCTTTATCTTCTCCTATACTCTGTATAAGCAATTATTGCAAATAAAACTTTCCCATAAATTAGGGGAGTTTTATTTTTTAGCGGAGCTGATGAAGAGATGTCGTGTTTCTAAAAACTAAATGCATATTATCCTTGCTTTTGGCAAAGTTAATAGCGTAATTAAATAAATCTGTTGACTTGCTATATATTTATGGCTAAGAATACAATTATTTTTGGTGCTATAGCTGGCTTAGTAGATAATATTCCTAAAACAATTGTCACTTGGGGATTATACTTATCTGGGTATGTTAATTATATAGCGATTATTTAAAAATAAACTTGCCTACAGAGTTAAAAGTAGCACTTGAGATAGTATCCCAAGTTACAGGCCTAAGAGAAAACGATCTCATCGTAATAGCTTTGGCTACTTATTTATCTAATCCAGAAATGACTTTCAAAACAAGAAATGATAAATACCTGCATTAATATCAAAAAAGAAAACGCCCGCTTTGTCTTTTAAGACTGACGGGCTTAATCTTTGCCTATATAACTTATGATTTTTCTTCAGTAAGTTCTCTTCCAATTTCCATATTTACCTTGGCCAAGGGACGATTATCCGGTCCATAAATAATCTTTACTTCATTTTCCCTGTTCTCCATGGCGCCTCTTTTTACTCGATTAACAAAAGTATCATCGGTATCTGGAAGTACATGTTTTTCGTTACCCATATCAAATCACCTCCAAAGTTAGTATATGGTCAACTTATCTTAATTAAGCTGCAATTATTTTACCAGCGATACCAACTTTATGTTTTAAAAATTTATTAATAATGTTAGCTTCCGTATTTGCAGCATATATAGTATAGAACCCTTATATACTCTCTTAGAGGTTACATATTAAATGGATAACAGTTCCAAAAGTAAAAAATTATTGCAGATCTCCGCCTTAATATAATCCATATATATTTCCTGCATAATAAAAACTAAATTAATTATTAATTTTTTTATGTTATACTAATTTATAAATGAAGCTATATTGTCAAATTAAATGTTGAAAGGAGATGAATGAGATATGACCAAAAGTTACACCAATAAGGGGTTTATACAACAGCTGGATGGGACGTATGCTGCCTTAATTCATCCTGTTAACGGATACCTGGAATCCGATCAGTTGGAGTCTATCCAAAGACTGGCACAGCGATACGGAACAGTTAAACTAACTGTAGCCCAAGCCATCATGATTTTCGGCATTATGCCTGAGGAATTTGAGCAGGTGGCCAACGAGCTTCAGAAGGTCGGACTTCCCCTTGCCGATATTGGTCCTGTAGTACGTAATGTCAAGGTTTGTACTAGTCGTTATTGCAAACACGTCATCAAAGACGTCACCCCTCTGGGAACGGAAATCAATCACCGTCTTGCAGGTCTGACAACCCCAAAGAAATTCAAGATTGCTATCAACGGTTGCCCTAATTCATGCGTGGAAGCTCAGCTGAATGACCTCGGTATCGTAGCGGTACCCAATGGCTACTGGATCTACCTTGGAGGAAAAGGAGGCCGCCAGCCAGAGCTGGGTACACGTATGGATATGGTTATTAGGGAAGAACATCTGGTGGAAACTGTTGAATGGATAGTTAAGGGTTATCTGCAGGTCGCCCAGGGTGAAAGACTTGGTGAAGTCATTAACAGAATGGGTCTTTTGTCGTTCTTGAAAACGGCGCTGACATGGAAAAGCAAAGGACTAAAGACGTGCATTGGTGCCAGGTATTGCAAGAACGGTATCGGCGATGTCCATGCGATCGCCCGAATGGTATCCTCTTCCGGCGATTTACAGGGTAAGGTTACCATAAGTGGATGCGGCAACGCCTGTGCCAGGGATGCTGAGTGGGACTATAATATTCTTGCCCTGAAAGACAGGTATTGGGTTTACAAGAAAGGCAGCTTAGACATTGTTGATATTGATCAGTTGTCTGATTACCTCAGAAGAAATGAGATTTTAAAATAACTTTCCCAACAGGATACAGATATGCTGATGGAAAATGAACAAGTTGTATTTCCTTTTAAGCATGGATATTTACATTGACATTGAGTACCTCTGCAGGTAATATGGGATGGTCTAGTGTAATGGGACTGAAAACATTTTGTCAGGCTATGCTTGCAAAATGACCGTCCTGTAGTAACAAAGATCAATAAAGGAGGGTTTCTAGTGAACAAACTAAAAGTTCTTTTTCATGTGAACGAGCTCGACAGGTGGCAGACGGCACTTTCAAACATTATCAATTTCGTCAAAGACGTTGAGCAGGAAAATGCAGATATCGAAGTTGTGGCCAACGGTCCTGCCGTTTCTGCCTATACCAGCAGGTGTTTGCTAGAAGGAGGCAACAATGGTCAACCTGCGGCAAGCTGTGGGAAAGTTGATGGAGAGTTGCTTAATCAGATGAAAAAGCTGTCCGGGATGGGAATAAGATTTGCCGCTTGCCGGAACGCTCTTAGAGCGCAGTCTATCGATGAAAGCGTACTACCTTCTTTTGTGACAGTGGTCCCAGCTGGTATTACGGAAATTGCCAAAAAACAGGCTGAAGGCTATGCCTATATAAAGCCCTGAACAAGTGAATAGTATAGCCGAGTTCGCCAGCGATATCTTCTAGATACCTACTGTAGCGGAAAATCGTATGGCAATCAAAACAAGAATTCCCGATACCATACCCCAGAACACCAGTATTCTTGAACATTCTGCTTCGAGTATTAGTTTTGATGGTAAACATGCCCCTTATGATTTTACGTCCCCACCTTTTTGATGACTTTGTTAAGAGCTGTGGTATTCACTTATTCCTTTAAAATTAGCCCCGTCAACCTGATCCAGATAAAAAAAGCCCACAGATGCGTTAAACGGGTCAAAGCACCGGTGGGCTTGATAAACTATTCGGAAACCCGGCTGTCATAGCGAATTGGCACTCGCTTCAGACCCGTGGCTTTGCGTCCCTACCTTTCGGCAGGTTTACCTTTTTTCGATTTCTTTATTGATTTTTGTTTTCTTCTTGATCACTACATATCTTTTTCACCACTATTATATATCATAAACCAGCAGAAATTTGTTGAATTCCCTCATTATCCCGGTAAATGTCTGTGTACAGCAGCTACTTTGTCTCCGGCGGGTTATAGTTGCTGTTTTTTTCTATTAGACCTACTGCCCTTTTTTTGCCTTTGCTAACAGTTTGTCCAGCATTTACATTAATGTTAGACATATGAGCGTATCTTGTTTGAAGAGCATTGCCATGGTCATTACTCAAGGTATTTTTATACGTTTCCACTTCTTGAAAAAATAAGTCTTCATTTTTTACTTGTGCAACAACCTTATCACCTACAATTACATCATAGAGGTTTAACAGCATTTTGATATAGTGCAAAAGGCTATAATCAGTGGTGTCCGGCAGCTACTCCGCACGCAAAGCTTCAATCGGGTTGAGGTTAGCGGCCTTGTTGGCCGGGTAGATACCGAAGAAGACGCCCACGAAGAGGGAAAACAGCACCGCCACCGCCACCACCTGGGGTGAAAATACCGCTGTCAGGCCTGTGAACTTACTGATAGTTCTGACCAACCCGTACCCCAACAGCAGCCCCACCAGCCCGCCCAGGCTACTAATGACCGCGGATTCGACGAGGAACTGCCACAGGATATCCCGCTTTTTGGCGCCCAGGGCCTTGGTAATTCCAATCTCCCGGGTCCGTTCGGTCACCGACACCAGCATGATATTCATAATGCCGATTCCCCCCACCAAAAGGGATATCCCGGCGATGCCTCCCAGCATCAGGGTTAAGGTACCCGTAACCTGGCTGACTGTATCTAAAATTTCGGCCTGGTTGAAGACGCGGTAAGCATCCTCGTCCCGGAAGCGGCGCTGCATTACAGCCTCCAGGCCCGCTACCACCTGGTTCACCGCTTCGGGCGATTCGGCCTGGATATAGACGGTGCGAACCCCGGCGTCTCGCAGCAGCCGCTGGGCGGTGCTGACCGGAATAATCACCTTATCGTCATTTGAGCCCCCCATACTGGTGCCCTTTTTCTCCAATACGCCTACTACGGTAAAGGCTGTGCCATCAATCCTGATCTCCCGGCCCAATGGGTTGGTCCCGGCAAAGAGGGTTTCTACCACATCCGCTCCCAGTACTGCCACCTTCTGCCGGTTTTGGATGTCGACAGGCGCCAGGAAGCGACCCCACTCTATATTGTAGCTACGCACCGACGGGTAGTCGGGAGTTGTACCTTCCAGGGTAGTACTGGCGCTCTGGTTGCCGTACTTGACCGTCACCTGGCCGTTCACCACCGGCGCCACGGCCCGGACACCGCTTCTGGCGGCCAGGTCCATGGCCTCGTCATATGTCAGACTGCTTAAAGGCCCCCGCCCGCGGATATATAGCGTGATCAGGTTGGACCCCATCCCCTGCACCTGCTCGGTTACCCGGCTGGTGGCCCCCTGTCCGAGGGAAACCAGCGCTACCACAGCAAAAACGCCGATAATCACGCCCAGCATGGTGAGAAAGGACCTGAGCTTGTTGGACCAAATAGCCCCCAAGGCCAGTCGCATTGCCTGCAAAAGGTTCATGAGGCCTTCCCTCCCTCGTCGCCAACTAACCTGCCGTCGTGGATGCGCACCTGGCGCTGGGCCTGGCGGGCTACCTCCGGTTCATGGGTGATTAGCATGATGGTCCTTCCCTGGGCATGCAGTTCTTTGAGCAGGGACATGACGTCCCGGCCGGAGGCGCTGTCCAGGCTGCCGGTGGGTTCGTCGGCCAGGATGAGGACCGGGTCCCCTACCAGGGCCCGGGCAATAGCCACCCGCTGCTGCTGGCCGCCGGAAAGCTGGGTGGGCTTATGAAGCATCCGGCCTTCCAGGCCCACCCGCTCCAGGGCCGCCCGGGCCCGCTCCAGCCTTTCTTTCCGCCCCACGCCGCGGTAAATCAGGGGCCGTTCCACGTTTTCCAGCGCCGACAGCCGGGGCAGCAGGTTAAAACTTTGGAATACGAACCCGATCTGCCGGTTGCGCACCTCGGCCAGTTGGTTGTCCGAAAGGAGGCTGACCTCCCGGCCGTTGAGCCAGTACTTGCCGGTAGTGGGTACGTCCAGGCAACCAATGATATTCATCAGGGTGGACTTGCCCGAGCCCGACGGCCCGATGACAGCCACAAACTCCCTGGGGGCCACCGTCAGGTCCACCCCCCGCAGGGCCTCTACTGTCACCCCGTCCATCCGGTAAACCTTGGTCAGTCCTTCAACCCGGATCATTTGCTCACCCCCTGACGAGGCTCCGGGGGTGGGCCGCCCATGCCAGGCATGAGGAAACCGCCGCCCGGCCGGTTACCCTGGGCAGAACCGGACTGACTAGCCGCGCCCTGTATTATGATCTCCTGTCCTTCTGCCAGGCCTTCCAGGATCTCCATGCGCGAGGTATCATAGGCCCCGGTTTTCACCTGCACGGAGCGAGGCGACGCGGCCTGACCGTCCTTCCCAGAAGTACCGGCCACCAACACAAAGCTCCGGCCCCCTTGCTGCAGCACCGCCTCGATGGGAACCAGCAGGGTGTTTTGACGGTAATCCACTAAGATGTCTGCGTTGACAGTCATACCCACTTTTAAGCCTTCCACTGGCTGGATGGCCACGGTGACGTCGAAGGTAGCAACCCCGTTCTCGCTGGTTCCCTGAGAAGCAACATCGACCACCTGGCCGCTGATGGTCTTCCCGGGCAGTGCATCGGCTGTGATCTCTACCTCCTGCCCGGTCTTCACCTTGGCCACGTCCAGTTCATCCACCGGAATAACCACTTGCATCTGTGAGTAGTCTACCACGGTACCCAGCACTGTCCCCTGGCTTACGTCATCCCCCACACCATTGGGGTCATCCGGCAACACAAGGGTACCGTCTATAGGGGCCAGCACCCGGCTCTTCTGGGTCTGCTCCGCCTGCTGGCGCTCCTTTTCCTCTAGGTCCAGTCGAGCCTGCTGCAGTTTCAGCTCGGCGGTTGCAATCTGATCGGCCAGCTCCTCGGCCTGGTCCGGGTTGCTCACCTCCGCCAGCGTCTGCCCGGTACTCACACTCTTCCCGCTATCCACGTACAGCGCTTTGATTTCACCCGAGATGGGCGCTCGCACGTCTACGGTTTCCGGAAAACTGAGGGTCGCCTCTTCCACGGCCGGCCGTTCTCCAGCTGGGGTCAGCACTGTCAGCCAGCCCTTCATCCCGGCGTCCAAACTCCCCGGGTTTTCCAACTCCACCTTCACCTCATACAGGATGGAACCCCCGGTTCCCGGCTTGGGGTCGGTATTAACTTCTACTACCCGGGCGGGCAATGAAGTCAAAAACTCCATTATGAGCACTTGTGCCTCCTGGCCCGGCTTGATATCCTCCAATTGTGTCGCATTGAACCTGCCCACCACCTCCAGCCGGGTGCGGTCCTGGATGGTGGCGATCACATTACCCTCCTGCACCAGGTCTCCTTCCTTCACCTCCCAGGTGATTTCCCCGTTTCCAGGAGACTTCACCGTATCCAGTGTCTTTTCCCGGCGAAGTTGGTCCAGCTCCCGTTCCTGGATGGTAATATCCAGCCGCGCCTTTTCAATCTGCAGGCTCAGGTCCTCTACATCCAGTTCAGCCAGCAACTGCCCCGCCGTAACCTGCTGGCCGTCTTTCATGTCAAACCGGGTAATGGTGCCGCTCATCAGGGTGCGCACCTCCTCCTGAGCGGCAGCTTCCACGGCGCCTGTACCGGAGACCCGCACCTCCAGGTCGCCCCGCTCCACCTTGGCAGTCAACATCCGAAGCGATTGGGCCCTTGCATTACGCCTGTCCGAAAAGATTTGCCACCCGGCAACGGCTGCCACCACTAGTAAAACTATAACTAGCAACCCTATCCCGATCTTTTTGACCTTGATAATTTTCATATTGTTCCCTTCACCTCCGCCAATTCTAGCACCGCAGAAAACTAAGCATCCTTGTGTGCCTTCAGCTTTCAAGAGCTTTTTCCCCTGATACTAACTTGTGTAGAAAAAACGTCCTCTTCCCGTTAATAAAGTTAGTTGTGAAGAGTTTCATTTTTTTAAGTTTAATTTCTACAGGATAGTCATGACAGAAAAACCGTTGGCAGGATGCGCAACCGGTTTCCGCCCAACATATTTCCTGGCAGAGCTGACTTATTCCACCACGGCAGTTAGTGTCCGTTCCATGCTGGCATGGTTAACAGGCCTGCCTTTTCTGCCGTGCTGTCAGGCATTACCGCGACTACCAGCACTCTTTCTTGAGCAGGTAGGCGGTACTGGCGGGCGAATGTTTGCGTGATATCTTGCATAGAAATCCCTAACCAGGCGGTAGGCTGTTCGGGGTTCCCGTTCTTGATTAGTTCATCTGCCACCTGCCGCACCATATTGATGGGAAGGGCGAAGCCAATACCTTGGGCGTCTCCCAGTGCCCTGGAGTAGAGGATGGTATTGATGCCGATTACTTGCCCGGAACTGTTAAATGGAGGTTTCTTACTATCCAATTAGAACCATAGGGAACACTGCTCTTAATGAAGGCAGCACCCAACCAAGTAGGATGCTGCCTTCTCTTTGGATCAACTAATTCTGTTGATCTGTGTTGAAAGGTGCTGCTTGATGATGTCCTCTAAAAGGCCCAGCTCCACCCATCTTCGGCCCGGTACCTAGCTTACTCAGATCCGTATTCTGCAATTTGGATATAATATTTTCGGCCTGTTCAGCGGTTAATTTCCCTTGGGAAACTTGATTGTCTAATTCCGTCTTTGTTTTGGCGAGCCACTGTTCCTTTAGCTGGTCCAGGGTCATTCCTTTAGTTTCAGCTATCTGCTCCAAAGTTTTTCCCGCCGCAAACTCGGCCTGCAGTTCCTGCTGGGTCATGCCAAGAAGCTGTGCGATGTCAACCGGTGAGAACATCTTCCGAAAACCACCCTTGGGCATACCGCCCGGGCCAAACATCATCATGCCACGCTCTTTTAACTGCTGGGCTCGATCCGCAGGAACTAGCCCCTGCTGCACGGCCTCATCAACAGCTTGGTTTCTGGCGTTGTTTATGGCGTCCTGCAGTTTTGCCTGGTCGATACCCAATGTAGCGGCTAGCTTGGAGAGGAACAGTTGTTGCAGAGTATTAGCTGGCTGGCCATTATCCTGAGCCATCACCACTCCCGCACCCACGAGGCTCACTACCAAAACAGTTACCATACCAAAAATTAGCAAATTCTTTTTACTCAACTTTTTCACCTCCTTTGACTGTCTAAATAATACCACCTTTAGATGAATTTTCCCTGAATGGTAACTGAACATTAATTGAGTAATGGCTGAAAATATGCTGAAAAACGCAGCAGCCGGTTGTGCCTGGCTGTCTCTGGCGCACATACAATATAAAAACACAAAGGGGACAGGCACCGATTCACCAAACGAATCGGTGCCTGTCCCCGGTCAAGCCAAGAGGCTTGGGGTTTACCTCCCGTGTTTACTATTCTGCACTTTTAATGCTTTAATTGACAAGATGATCCCGGTTATAGTCAGAATAATTAAACCTATGGCCACTATATCAAGTAAAAATGATACGTTTGTATTACCTATTCTTCCAGTGTGAAGATTTTTAACAAATCCCATTAAACTATTTACCTGATTGGGAGGTTTAAAATGCCCATCTGCCTCCGCGCTTTCTTTTTCAAAATCAACACTTCCGACAACCTCACCCTTTGCTAATTTTTCAAACTCCACCCGCTGTTCCGGTGACGGCTTGTTAATACCCATAAGCAAAGGCTCAGCCAGTAACAGTCCCGTAACAGCCTCTACCAGTATTAACAAAGAGGTGAACAAACCAATCCACAAATGAAGCTGGCGAATTTTTTTTCATTCAATATTCCCTCCCTTTAAATTCCTTGGTTGTTCTAATAGACTCGTAGCAACCATCTTTATCATCCAAGTCGTCATCACTTTAAAGTAGGTTTATTCTGGAAGCCATACATGAAAAGCGCATCCTTCTCCCTCTTGACTTTCAACGCTAATGGTTCCTCCATGAGCGTCTATAATGGATTTGGCGATGGATAAGCCTAAACCGGCTCCGCCATACTTACGCGTCCGGGAGGTATCAATGCGGTAAAAACGATCAAAGACGCGGGAGAGATGATCAGCGCTGATCCCCGGTCCGTTATCTTGAACGGACAATTGCACG
>JAICDB010000006.1 GCA_020063565.1 Clostridiales bacterium
CCTAAAACCTCTTTTGTCTGTTCGAAAACTAATGACTTTACTAAGCTCTATCCCTCTCCAATCAAAGGCTCTAGCATAATGCTTCTTTTTGGCAATATCTACTCCAACAATCAATGTCCTTTCTGTTATTTGCATAATTTTAAAATTCTGTGTATACTTCATGTTAGAAACCTCCTGTAAAATTTGATTTGTGGTTACAAGGGTTGCAACCCACATTTCAAATTTTACTGTGAGGTTTTTCTGTTTTCAAATCTCATTTTAGTTCATTACAGGAATAGCTCCTTTTTCCTTTTAAGGATGTTTTTTATAAAGGGGATACTGTTTTAAAAAATACAAGAACGTTATCTATTTCATTATTTTTTACGATTCTTTAGTAAATTGTAATATTCATTTAGTAATTTATCGAGTTTTTGGCTCATTTCAATTGTTTTCGGATCATCTCTTCCCAGCTCATTTTCAATCTTTTCTAATTCATAACGCATTTTTTCTATTTTCTTTAATATTTCATTTAACTTTGACGATTTCATTTTTTATACCACCGAATAAAATCTTCAGTATTTGAAGGCAAAAGTTTTTATAGATAATATTCTTGTTTTAAGGCCTGACCACCGCAAGGCCACGAATCTTTCCCATCTGGATACAACAGTTTCGGTCACACTTTGCTTAAACCTAATTTGATAAAAAAAAACACCAGTTTATTGGAAGTATTCTTCCCAATAACTGGCGTAATTTGCAAATACAATACTAAAAACACCAATCTACATTCCAAATAATTAAATAAAGTTTTACTACAAAATAACTTTTATTATTCCAATAAATGTTATAAAATAATTTTTGAGTATTACGAGGTTTTTTATACTTGAAAAAGACAGACTAGACCAATTAGACAACAGTGTCTACCCTCCACGTGGTTGACCCCAAAAATCCTGGAGCAGTAATGGAGTTTAATAAAGTTAATAAAATAACTGGAGAATTACTTTCTGAAATATTTTCCAAAATTACTCCCCAGTATGACAAATTCCCTAAAGACCGTCACATGTTTGGCAGTGCAATTACGCCTAATGGTCTTGTAAATGAATATGAAACTATTTTACAAGACTGTAGTAAACTGTACCTTATAAAAGGTAGTCCTGGCACTGGAAAATCAACTCTCATTGAAACCATCTTTAAGACAGCTCAAAGGTATGGATTAGATACCGAAGTTTTTCATTGTGCATTTGACCCTCGAAAACTTGATGCCCTTTATATCCCTCACCTCCAGATAGGCGTTTTAAACGTTTCTCCACCAATAAAGTTTGATGCTTCCAAAATAGACAGCAATCCCAAAATCATAGATTTAGACCAGCATGTCAATTTAAAAATTATGTCCACTTATGAAACTGAAATAAAAAATGCCGATAAACGCTTCTGGGCTTCAATCCATAGAGCAGTAGATTATATTAATAAAGCTAAAAAACTTCACGATGATATGGAAAAATATTATATTCCGGCTATGGATTTTGAAGCTATTAATGCGCGCAGGGAAGAAACTTTACAAAGAATTTTAAATTATGCTAATAAATAAATTCTAGCAATTAAGGCTGTTGATAATACAATATCAACAGCCTTTTAATTAAACTATTGTATTATTATAAACTTATAAGTTTAAATACTATTCTTGAGATACTTCTTTTAGATATTCCTCTTCATTTAATAATTCTTCAAGTTCCTTTTCATCCAAGATTTCTACTTTTAAAATCCAACCATCTTCATATGGTTTAGAGTTTATTATCTCGGGTTCATCCTCTAACTTTTCATTAACCTCGACAACTTTTATTGATAGCGGAGCATAAAGGGTTGAAACAGATTTAACAGATTCTATTGAACCAAACTCTTCCTCCTTTGAAAAAACTTCTCCCACTTCTGGCAAATCAATATATACTATATCCCCAAGTGATTGTTGGGCATAATCAGAAATGCCAATAGTGCAATTAGTCTCATCAATCCAGACATGGTTTCGTGAATACTTCATTTTATGCTTACCTCCTTGAGATTGTAAAAATTATAACAAACACAATCATTTATCTTTGCAAAATTTGTGCCAACCTCAGAGAGTTATGTTTAAAGTAAAAACATCACCATTATTAGGTGATGTTTTAATAGTAATGTTTAAATTATCTACCGCTGGTTCATTCTTGAACCATTATATGATATTGCCTGGCTTTTCTTAATAATGTTGGATGAGAAATACCTAGTGCTTTACTGGCTGGCCTCAAACTTCCGTATTTTTCTAATGCCTTTTTGATCAATGATGCTTCCAAATCCTCCCTCGCCTTTTGTAATGGCACAATCTCATCTACTTCGAAAATTTCAGGGTTCTGATTGCTACTAGGCTGGTATCCAAAATTCTCCGGCAGGTAATTAGGGGTAATCAAGTTATCTTCAGACATAATAACTAATCTTTCAATTATATTATTAAGTTCCCTTACATTACCAGGCCAGGAATAGCGTTCTAATAAATGGCATATTTCCTGACTTAATTTACAATTTCTTTTATATTTTTCGTTTGTTTTCTTTAGAAAATAAATTGCAAGCGGTAAAATATCCTCTCTTCTTTCTCTTAGAGGAGGAATTTTAATAGGCACTACATTTAACCGGTAATATAAGTCTTCTCTAAATTTATTCTCCCTTACCATTTCTTCTAAGTTCTTATTTGTTGCAGCAATAATTCTAACATTTAATTTAATTGGTTTTCTGCCACCGATTCGATAAATTTCTTGTTCCTGCAAAGCTCGCAAAAGTTTAACCTGAAGATTTAACGGCATTTCCCCTATCTCGTCTAATAATAAAGTTCCATTGTTGGCTACTTCGAGCATTCCCACTTTTCCTTTTTTATCTGCTCCCGTAAAAGCTCCCTTTTCATAACCAAAAAGTTCTGATTCCAACAAATTGTCAGGAATTGCACCACAATTTATTTGAATAAACGGACCATTGGAACGAGAACTATTAATATGCAATTGTTTTGCAATTACCTCTTTACCTACCCCTGACTCTCCGGTTAACAAAACAGTGGAATCTACAGTTGCCACCCTTTTAACTTGATTAAATACTTTTATCATTTGAGGGCTTTCAATTACAATTTCTCCATCAGTAAACTGTAAAGCCCTCAAAGCTCTTAGCTCCTGATAGTTTCTGGCAGCTTCATCTCTTAGTCTATTTATTTCCGTCATATCCTTTAAGTTAAAAATACATCGCAGGATCTGGTTGCAATCATTTTTAATGGGAGTAATGGTAACTATCAATTCCCGACCGTCTTTACCTGTAATTACCTTCGAAACAGTCTCTTTTTTCTCTAAAACATCCTGATATAATTTATATAATTCCTCTTCTTCCTCACTCCCATAATTTTTTATATTTTCACCTTTATAAGAACAAATCTCAAATGCCGGCATTAGAGTTTCGAAATTTGTATTCTCATATAATACATCACCTTTCTCATCAATAACTAAGATACCATCAGAGGAGGACTCTATAACGCTTTCTAATTCCTTATTTAACGTTTTAACACTATCCAACTCATTGGAAATTTCTTCTAATTCAGAAACATCCTGTAAAATCAAGACTGTCCCTAAGTTTTTTCCCTCTTTTAGGATAGGGCTACTTTTTACAATTACCATGCTCTTACCCAATTTTTGCTTGTGCAGTACCGTTCCTTCATTAAATACTTTTAGAAGCCCCGTCCCACCAAAGACTAAATCCAGCTTCTTACCAATTGCAAGTTCCTTATCTATACCAGTTATATCTTGTGCAGCAGTATTAAAATGAGTTATTTCACCTTCTGTATTAATTGCTACAATACCGCTTTGAATAGATTCCAAAATTACTTGTAATTCTCTCTCAGTAGCTTCGAAAGCATTATATACCTTATTAATTAATTCAAGCCTTGTAAGTACACCAACTAAATTTTGTTGTTTATTTAATACTAACAAACGTTCTATAGGAAGATGACACACCTCATCAAAGGAAGAATCTTCATCTATACTAACTAAATTAGTGTCCATTACATCTTCAATTTTAGTTTGAAAGTCTGCTCCTGCTTTAATTGCATTTAAAACCCTAAAAACAGTCAAAATACCTACAACCTTACCTTCATCATTAACTATAGGAGCACAGTTAACCTGATTCTTTTCATATACTTTTAGAGCATCGGCCAAGGTTTGCTGGTAATTTAAGGTTTGAGGACGATCGTACATGACACTTTTTACTTTCATTTTAGTCACTCCTAGAACAATTCTAACGCCTAATTAATACATACTATACTATTTAGATATATTTCGGTAAACACCTTTATATAAAATAATACATTATAAAACAGCCCAAAGAAGGAATCTTTGGGCTGCATAATTAAAATTTAACCAACACTGTTCAGCTCAATATCGTCGTATTTATAAAGAATACCATTTAATTCATATTCATATTCAATTGGGCATGCTTGTTTTATCATATTTGCTGCCGAGCAATAAACAGATCCTAATTTAAGAGCTTTTTCAAATTTTTGACGTGTTACAGCTTCTCCTTTGATAATATATTTAACCTTTATTTTTGTAAAAACCTTAGGTATGGTTTCGGCCCTTTCTCCTTCCACTTCAACTTTAAACTCTTCATAGGAAACTCGCATCTTATTCAGTATATGCCCGACTTCTATCCCAGTACATCCCCCTAATGAAATCAACATTAACTGCATTGGTCTAGTACCTTTACCCTGACCACCATAGCTTTCTGCGGCATCCATCAGTATTTCTCTATTATCGGAATCATATCCTCTAAAATTCATATTTCCTTCCCAGCATACATTAATTTTTGCCATTATAAATACTCCTTTCTATGCTTAAACTGTTTGGGAAACTACCTTTTCAGAAACTGTATCTTTCTTTGGTACAATAAATGCCATAGTCACCAACCAAAATCCTAAGACAGTTAAGAATAAGAACATTCCTATCAAGCCTGTTTTATAAAGCCAAGCAAATTTCAATATACTTACAAAAAGAAATACAGTGCTACCCACTAATCCTACATAGCCAACATTTTTACGGCTTCCAACATCAGTGCTGAATCTCCAGTTACCACCCGCCAGGGAGAAAATAGTCATAGTTAAGATATTTGCTGTCATAGCTACCCAGACAGGGTGGGTATTTAAATAGAAGCTACCTACTGCCCAGCCGCCTAAATGATTCCATAATAATCCTGCTGTAAAACCGGCTAGCAATGCAGCAACAGCGCCACGTTTATTTGCAACCGGCCAGAATAACGCAGTCACTACAGGCGCAAAAGTAGCACCGTTACGTGCAGTCCAGGCAAAGATATTCCACCATGCTGCTTGTTCGGAACGTAAGAAGCCAAAGACAATCATTAAACCGGTTAACAAACCTAAAGACCATTTAGTGTACTTAACCAGGTCTGCATCTGTAGCTTTAGGATTTAAAGCAATACCAACATCTTTACCTAAACTAGTGGCGCCTGAGAATTGACAAGGAGCTCCCCATCCTAGAGCACAAGCCCATATTCCTAATGTAAAGATACCAACTAAAGGTGCTGGTAAAGTCTGCATCAAATATGATGGAACAGCAACTAATCCACGGGTACCACCTGGGACTACGGCAGTAGCGGCCAATCCAATAATTACACCCATAACAATAAATACAATATTAAAACCTGCAGCTATAAATAAGCCCTTGCGGCCTTCTTCAGCTGTTTTACAGGAAAGGGCCATTTGGAAAGCAGCTTGAGCTAAAAGGACATTAATCCAGAAAGTCCCGAACCAGGCAAGAATTGTTTGTAATCCAACCGTGTCCAAAGCAAATAATTCCGGTCTTTGTGCAGCTAATTGAGATAAACCTTCAAAGCCAGGATTAATGATGAATGCATAAAATCCTACGGCAAACATTGCCATAAAAGCAAAGAAATTTGCTGTTTGCGTTAACGCTACTGACCACATACCACCAGCTTGTAAAAAAGCATATAAAAGTGCTGCAGTAATAATTACTGATGTCATCAAATCTAACCCGGTTAAAGCATTGATACTTGATGCAAATGCTAAAGCTGTAGCAACTGACCACATTGGAAATGTAAATGCAGTAATAGCGCCAGCGATACCCTTTGCCCATCTTCCGTATTTATCGCCAATCAAGCCAGAAACAGTTACCATCATTTTCTTTCTAAAGGGACCTATTAAAACAAGTGCAATAATTAATACATGGGATAATTCAGCTACCCCGTACCACATGGATGAAACACCTTTTAGATAAGATAATTCCAATACCGAGATAAATGTAGAACCTGAAAACAAGCCAGTTATACAAAAAGCAACTGTCCATCTACTAAAACTTCTTCCACCTACAAAAAAGTCTTCTCCCTGTTTGGCCTTCTTTTTTGCTATTTGGCTCATAAAAATTAAAAGAGCAGTATAAGCAATAGCCAATCCAAACATCCAAAAACCATATGCATTCATTTAAAAACCCTCCCAGTTAGTTCAAATAATTTTTTTCACATATTAACCAAACAAAAAAATTAAAAACTAACTAATAATTCACCTCCTAAAAATTATTTACTAATTTTCATTGTGATCATTGTAACAATCAATATTGCAATTTTCATGCCAGAATAAGAAAATCTTATCCTTCGATTATTTCTAAGATTTATTACTATAATAAACAAATAAAAACGGTACAGAATCGAACCATCGGTTCAATACTGTACCGCCCAATGAGGTTCATATTAATAACGGTTACTTGGTCTATACATTTATGTTAAGAGATTTCATGTAAAAATAGTAAATTTTACAATTTATAATAAATATCCCAAGCATACTTGCCTCGGGATAAAATCACTTTTAGGATAACCCCATTTTACATATTTACAACATGAATTGCATTTTCTTCAAAGATTTTACCCAGTTGTTTTGAACGCCTGGTAGCAGCTGAAACTCCTTCTTGAACAATTTTAGTAAACTGATAGCTATCCATTTTATTTATTGCAGCTTCAGTAGTACCTTTAGCAGACGTAATTTTTCTTCTCAATTCTTTAGGGTGAGCTCCACTTTCTTGGAGCAACTTAGCAGCTCCTATTAATGTCTGTTTAGCCAGTTCCATTGCTTTTTCTTCACTTAAACCTTCTTTACAGCCACCTTCAATCAGAGCCTCCAGAAGATAATAGATATAAGCCGGCCCCGACCCGGAAAGACCGGTTACAATATCCATATCTTTCTCTTGAACTCTAATTATTGAACCGGTGGTTGAAAAGATCTTCTCCACAGTTTGAGCATGTTTCTCATTTGCATATTTACCCAGACAGTAAGCCGTGGCTGATTCGCCTATACCCAGTGCTAAATTGGGCATAGTTCTAACTATTGCAAGGGGAGAATCGGCAAGCTTCTGTAACAGATCTGTTGATATACCTGCCAGGATAGATATTAATAAGTGGTCTTTTCTAAAAAACGGATTATACATTGCCATAGCCTCGGCAACATCCTGTGGCTTAAAGGCAATAATAATAATATCTGCGTCAATAATACCGGCCTCTTTCTCACGAGGAATTATTCCATATAAGTCTTTAAGCTTTAAAACTTTCTCTTCATCAAGCGGATTTACAACAAAAATATTTTCTGCAGGCAGAAGATTTTTACTAACAAGTCCCTTAATTATAGCTTCCGCCATATACCCGCTCCCAATTATACAAAGCTTTTTATCATCTAACATTTTTTCACTCCTATCCACGTACTTGGCCATTTCCATATACGCAGTATTTATATGAGGTGAGTTCAGGTAATCCCATTGGACCTCGTGCATGCAGTTTCTGTGTGCTTATACCGATTTCCGCACCAAAACCATATTCAAAGCCATCGGTAAAACGGGTAGATGCATTATGGTTTACAGCAGCAGCATCTACTGCTTTTATAAAACGCTGAGCAATTTCATTATTATCAGTTACAATAGCTTCTGTATGCTTGGTACCATATTTAGCTATATGCTTTATTGCCTCTTCTACCGATTTTACAATTCTTACAGCCATTATCAAATCAAGGTATTCCTCTGCCCAATCTCCTTCACTAGCTTCCTTCAATGTTGGAACTATTTTTCTGGCTTCCTCACAGCCTCTGAGCTCTACACCAGCATCCTGTAGAGATTCTGCCAGCCTGGAAAGATAAGATTTTGCCCATTCTTCATGCACTAAAAGAGTTTCAGCGGCATTACATACTGCCGGACGGTTTGTTTTTGAATTTACAACTATCTTTTCTGCCATATCAGGATCCGCATCTTTATCAACATAAACATGGCAGTTACCTACACCTGTTTCCAATACAGGTACTGTGGAATTTTCAACAACAGTCCTTATTAAACTGGCTCCGCCCCTTGGAATTAACACATCTAAATATTTGTCCATTTTCAACATTTCTTCTGCTGAACTTCTAGCAGTGTTTTCAATCAATTGAACAGCATCTACCGGTATATTTGTCTCAGCCAAAGCTTCATGGATAATTTTTACTATCGCTTTGTTAGAGTTGATTGCCGAAGAACCTCCCCTTAATACTATGGCGTTTCCCGTTTTTAAAGCCAATGCAGTTGAATCAACTGTAACATTGGGACGAGCTTCATAAATCATTCCTATAACACCCAGGGGTACTCTGACTTTTTCAATAATTAAACCGTTAGGTCTTTTCCAGCGGTTAATGACTTCACCAACAGGATCTTCTAATTCTACTATTTCACGTACTCCTTCAGCCATGGCAGTAATTCTTTTTTCAGTTAGAGTTAACCTATCAATTAAAGCTTGTGAAAGGCCAACTTCACGACCACGCTCTAAGTCCTTTTCATTGTACTCTAAAATTTCTGCCATTCTTTGTTCCAGCACATCTGCTATTTTTAATAAAGCAGTGTTTTTTTCATCAGTAGTGGCAATAGCAAGAGAGGATATAGCCTTTTGTGCTTTTTGAGCCTTTTCTACTACTTCACGCATTTAGTTCCCTCCTCTTTTCTAATTGTAAATTTCCCATCCAATTATCCCTGTGAATTGCTTCCACCTTGCCAGTTGATTTTAACCTGTAGATATCCGATGACGACATACCTTTAAATACTTTCAAATCCTCACAATCATAATTGGTTATTCCTTTTCCAATGTAATTGCCATCTTTATCTAATACCTCTACAACATCTCCAGCAAAGAAGTCACCTTTAACTTCAATGATTCCTGATGGTAATAAACTTTTTCCTCTTTTTTCTAAAGCTTCTACCGCGCCATCATCTATATAAATAGTTCCCTTAACACCAGAGTGAAAGGCAACCCACTGTAGCCTTGTTTTTAAATTAGTCTTACAAGACTTAAAATAGGTGCCCTTTGCAGTTCCGTCCAATGCTTTTACCAGTACTCCTTGTTCTTTAGAACTACAAATAAAGACTGGAACACCTGCCATAACGGCAATTTTAGCAGCTTTAATTTTGGATTGCATTCCACCTGTACCAACGGAGCTGCCTACACTCCCGGCGCTTTCCTCTATCTCAGGAGTTATTTTTTCAACTAATTCAATTCTTTTTGCATTGGGATCTTTGCGTGGATCAGCAGTATAAAGACCATCCGTATCTGTAAGCATGATTAATAAATCAGCGTGGACTAAACCTGCCACCTGTGCAGACAATGTGTCATTATCACCAAACTGCAGTTCTTCAATTGATATGGTATCGTTTTCGTTGATTATCGGTACAGCGTCTCTTTTTAATAACACTTCTAAAGCATTATAAGCATTTTGATAGCGTCTCTTATCTGCAAAATCACTTCTTGTCAAAAGTATTTGAGCTCCAATATAACCAAATTGCAGCAAATGTTTTGTATATTCTTCCATCAATAGTCCTTGACCAACTGCTGCAGCAGCCTGCTTGGCTGCAACAGTTTTCGGACGCTCTGTATATCCTAGCCTTTGAAAACCTGCTGCAATTGAACCAGAAGTAACAATTATCACTCCATGTCCTTCATCTTTTAATTTTGCCACCTCTGATACATGCTTTTTTATTTTATGAGAGGAGATTCCGCCTTTTAAATCTGTAACTGAACTACTACCTATCTTAACAACTACCAGCTTTTTCTTATTATTAGACATTTTAACTTCACCCCATAGCAAGCTGATACTAATAAAAAATAAAAAACAGCCACTCACATCCCTAAGGACGAAATGGCTGCTTCCCGCGGTACCACCTTAGTTGATAGAAAATAAATTCTATCCACTCTAATCCCTCGATAACGGAAAGGGTTCCGGCCAATTCCTCATTGGCACTCACGGGTGGGTTCAAACGGCATCACGGTAAGGTCTTTCAGCCCGTGGACCCTACTCTCTGTAACGCTAAGCTCGTTTTACTAGTCCCAGTCATTGAATTAACTATGTTACATTAAACGTATACTAGCATTAAACACAGCAAATGTCAAGATGGCATTTGCTAAAAATGTTTTTTTCTAAAAATTATCTATATTTTTTTTACTATTCCTGGTATCCTAATAATTGTAATCTTCAAAAAGGAGGTCAATTAAAATGAAAAAATTTAAAGCTTATATTTTTGATTTAGATGGCACCATACTTGACTCAACCCCCATTAATATAGAAAGTTTTCTTTATTCATGTCGTGTTCATTTAGGTAAGGAAGTTACACTTAATGAATTCAGGAAACTTTTTGGTCGCCCTTTGCTGGAACAGATGCAACATTATTCAAAAGAAAAAGCCCAGGATATGGTAGAAACTTATCGTACCTATATGGATAAAATCCACGATGAAAAGGTAAAACTTTTTCCCGGCTCAATTGAAGTTTTAAAGATGTTAAAGGAAAACAACATAAAATGTGCCCTGGTAACTTCAAAGGCAAGATCCTTTGCTCAAAGGGCATTAAACCTTTTTGATATAGATAAATATTTTGATGTAAAAGTGTTTCATGAAGATTGTACAAATCATAAACCTCATCCCGAACCATATCTGTTAGCTATAGATAAAATGGGTTTTCCATCTTATGAAATACTCTCGATAGGTGACAGTCCTTATGATGTTATAGCAAGTAGGGAAGCCGGTTTGAAAACTGCAGTAGTTGATTGGAGCGATTTTTCAAAAGAAGATATAGAAAAGGTAAAGCCTGATTATATAATACATGATTTAAAAGAAATTCTCTAAAATAGACTTAAATAGGGCCCTAAGGCCCTATTTTGCTACATATCTAAATTACAATAGCAGAATTGGCACGAGTTTGGCTAACAGCTTTGTCTATTAGCCTAATGCAGTAATCTTTCAAGTTTATTCTTATCAAATCCGACAACTATCTCATTTCCTACCAGCACTTGCGGAACAGCCATTTGACCTGATTTTTCAAACATCTCGTTTCTAGCCTTTTCATCTTTCGCAACATCAAATTCTTGATATTCAATACCTTTTTTAGAAAGAAACTCTTTCACCGTTGTACAGTGCGGTCATGTTGGAGTAGTATATACTTTTACCTTTTCTCCACCCATGAAAACAACTCCTTTAATAGATTTCAATTTTAGTGTGGCCCCACTATAAACAATCTATTCAAATTATTTTCTCACAAGTGATTTTAAAATGGTTTTAGAGCTTGACCAAGCTATCTTCATAAAATTGTTATTTCTAGCCAATGACTCTTCTAAAGCATCGACAAGAGTATCCAAATGATTGTATTCAACTATTAATGGCGGCTCTATTCTGATAACATTGGGATTATTTAGGGTATAAGCAGTTATTATCTTATGCTTATTCATTAATTCTCCCGCTATCATAGCGCCGATATATTCTTTGGAAAGCTTATCAGATAAGCCACCTGTCAATTTGCTTAGACTTCCTGTATTTTCTTTAAATTCAATACCAATCATTAATCCCTTGCCACGAACATCCTGTACAATATGGTATTTATTTTTTATTTCAGATAATTTTTCCAGCAAGTAATTTCCTTTTTCTAGTGCTTGACCTGACAGATCATTGTCAACAAGTTGATTTAAGGCTGCAATCCCCGCTGCACAAGCCCAAGTATTGCCACCAAATGTTGATGTATGTAAAGTACTTGATTCTGCCGTGCCGTAAGCTTTTTTCCAGTATTCCGACGTTGTTATAAAAGCCCCTATTGGCATGATACTGCCACCCAGTGATTTGGCCAGGCATAAAACATCAGGAACTACATTTTCCCATTCACAGGCAAACATTTTACCTGTACGACCAAGGCCTGTCTGGATCTCATCAATTATTAAGAGAGCCCCATATTTTGTACATAATTCCCGCGCCTTTTTCAAATACCCTTCCGGAGGTACTATAATTCCACCTTCACCCTGAATGGGCTCTACTATAAATGCTGCAACATCTTTACTTTTAAGAGCTTCTTCAAGTAGCTCCAGATTTCCATAAGGTATTGACTGGCACTGCGGGATGAGGGGCTTAAAGGGCTTCTGGTATTTTGATCTTCCTGTAACAGAAAGTGCACCAAAAGTCTTGCCATGAAAAGATCCTTCACAGTAAATAAATTTTTCATTTCCTGTTACTGCCCTTGAAAGTTTCAGAGCTCCTTCAACAGCCTCAGCTCCACTGTTTCCAAAAAAACAGTTATTAAGATTCCCAGGAGTAATTAAACTTAAATTATAAGCTAAACATGCCGCCAGTGAATTAATTGAAGCCTGTAAAATGTTGGGCAATTCTTGAACCTTTTTTACCGCCTCAATAATATAATCAGGATTATGTCCAAAATTTAATGCACCGTAACCACCTAAAAAATCCAAATATTTATTGCCATTTTCATCCCAGACTTCAACGCCCTTAGCTTTTATAAATTTTTTGTCAAAATTTAACATAGATAGTAAGTTAGCCAAAGCAGGGTTCATAAATTCTTTATAATAACTTTTAACTGTTTTACCATTCAGATTTAAAGCCTCATCTACATCTAATAATTTTTTTTCAGTTAACTCAGCCATTTTTACAAAACCTCCTAAATCTAAAAGTATCCATAATTTCACTTTTTTAACCATTTTAGGTGATTTTTTTAAATCATTATACACTAAATGTTGGTCAAAATATATATGTGAGCGCTCACAAAAAAAATTTAGGAGGTATAAATAAATGACTGTTGGTACAAAAATGCACCAGACTTTAAATAGTATTTCATCCGCTAAAACACAATTAAAAACTTTTGCTTTGGAAAGTCAGGATCAAAACGCCAAGCAACAATTCAGTAATTTAGCCAATCAACTGGAAAGTATTGAGCAAAGCCTTACTGGCCGTGTAAATTATATCGAACAACAAGAGCCTCAATATAAAGTTTACCAGCAGCAGCAACAGCAGCAACAATAACTTAATCGGGAGACATTGTCTCCCGATTTTATTATAATTCCCTTCCTTAAAAAAACTTGACTT
The DNA here is from genome assembly GCA_020063565.1 of Clostridiales bacterium. Taxonomy (GTDB): domain Bacteria; phylum Bacillota; class DSM-16504; order Desulfitibacterales; family JAICDB01; genus JAICDB01. The sequence continues at coordinate 13,415 of JAICDB010000006.1, forward strand.
TTATAATTAACTAAGTATTGAAAGGTAATAATAATGTGAAAGGAGGAGATTTTTATGACTTGGTTTTGGACAATAACTTTCATTTTATCACTTTTATTTTTGTTACCAGTACCCGGTAGGATAATAAAAAAATATACTAATTTCGGGCTGGTTGGTGGTTTCTTAGTTGGTTTACTTGTTCTATTCTCTTTAGTTAATATATTTAAAGTCTGGTCTTTTCCAAGATATGATTTTTTAACTATTGCAGGTTTTCCCTTGCTACTTGCTTTAACCTGGCTACCTCTGGAAATATTTTTCGCCTGGGCTTTTACTCAAGAAGGACAGTGGTCTTTAGCAACGCTTCTTGGTTTGCCAATCATTACTACAATTTATCATTACTACCTACTCCAAAGGGGTCTCGTAATCTATCATAACTGGAACCTGGCTTATACTCTACTAATGTCTTTAATAATCCACATAGTTTTGCATTTCTATCTTACGTCTCAAGTTAAGACCTAGTATCGTTACTTTTCATTACAGGACTTCTCAAAAAGGTCTCGATTATTAATTCGAGGTCTTTTTTCTTAAAACCTTGACACTGCTATTTCCTCGAAACTATTAAAATAATTGCTACAAAAGCCTCCATCTTTCCTATTGGTTCAGGAAATTCAACTATTTCATAATCTTCTTCTAAAAATGTTGGAACTTCTACAATTTTATAATTTCTTAAATACTTTACCATTTATAGTATTCGTTAGTTAAACTTACAATATAAAAAGTCAGGATATAATTAAATGGCTCATCAATATATTAAATAATTTTCTGTGCTTTGTAGCAGTATTGAATCTTCAGTAAAATATTTTTCATGAAGATCACAGGACAAGCAAAATAATATTTTTTGCTTGTCAAATATTTATAACTATTCTCATTTATGTTACTATATCTATACATTCTATTTTGGGGGAATTGATATGTCTTTTGAAAGCGTACTATTAATACTTGCAACAGGAATGTTGGCTGGATTTTTTAACACTATGGCGGGCGGAGGTTCTCTATTAACTATGCCTGTTTTAATTTTTTTAGGATTACCTTCTGCTGTGGCAAATGGCACCAACCGTATCGCACTTCTTATTCAAAATATTGTAGCCGTAGCAAATTTTCGTAATAAAGGATATTTTGATTTAAAATTAGGTTTAATGTTGGGAATTCCCGCTTTACTGGGTTCAATAGTGGGAGCTAATATAGCAGTTTCTTTAAATGATGAACTTTTTAATAAAATTTTAGCCATTGTAATGCTTGTGGTTTTATTTTTAATTCTCAAAAAGCCGCATAGAAAACTGACTTCTAGTGAAGAAGAAAATGTAACCAGAAAGCAAAAAATAGCTTCTGTTATTACCTTTTTCTTTATAGGTATCTACGGAGGTTTTATCCAAGCTGGAGTTGGCTTTATCATCATAGCAGCTTTAACCGTTCTTACCGGAATGTCACTCGTCAAAATTAATAGTGTCAAAGTTTTTGTAATCCTCATCTATATGATTTCATCTTTAGGAATTTTTGTTTTTAACGGCAAGGTAAACTGGATATTAGGCTTTACCCTCGCTATTGGCAACTCTTTAGGCGCCTGGATAGGAAGCAATTTTGCCGTCAAAAAAGGCGATAAATTTATTAAAGGCATATTATTTGTTGCTGTAATCGCTATGGCAGCAAAATTATTAGGATTTTTCTAAAAGATAATGAAAAAATCCCGGCTGTGAAGCTGGGATTTTGCTTTTAAGACCTCCCTAAAGACACATATGATTCAAATAATTCATCCTTTGGATCAACTTCTTCCATTCTACCAATTGCTTCTTTAGGTTTATAAATAACTTTACCCATTACCCTTTTTCCTTTCCTATCTCTACTCAAATGAAACACCTCCAGAAAAAATTACTTCCATAATTAAATTTGGTTTATTTTAAAAAAATTATACACAACAGGAAATTATAAAAGGCATATGAACCAGGGGGTTAATTTGTATAAAGTACATTATAAACTATATCCCTACTGCTTTTTCATATAAAACACGTTACAGGAAACGGAAATACTATTTTTGAAAAATGCATAATAGGATCACAAATCCAATACTTTAAAAGATAAAGAAAGCAGGATAAGCGGTAACCTGCTTTCTATGTTTTAAAGGACAAATACTATGCTTGACGAAATTTATTACTAATGCAAAGATTGTTGCACGATTTGAACTTGTTGATTCATATCTAATTTTTTATCCGTTCTATCATCAATTGTAATATTTGTTATAGCACGATTAACTCCATTAGCAATTGCTTTTTGATGAATTTCTTTTGCTACTTCCATCAACTGATCAAGATTTCCCTCAATAACAGTCGCTGTAGGGGTAATCTGATACTTCAAACCTCTTTGCTTAATTAAACGTACAGCATCGCTGACATGTGAACTAAAGCTAGCTGTATTTGTACCAACAGGTACAACACTAATTTCTAGTAGAGGCACTTATTTTCACTCCTTAATTTAAAATTTATACATGTATAGAGTGTCCACAAATAAAAATTTTATGTAGTAGTTAAGATTATTTAAAAAACATAAAAAGGAACTCAGAAATTATTTTCATTTACTCAGCTTTCTTGACAATTGCGATATGATAAGATAAGTTATGTAATAAAGCTGAGAGCAATAGGATAATAAGATTTATAACATATCGTTTTTGAAAAAAATAATACAGTTCTAGAACCTCCTGTCTACAAACAAAACTAGGGCAAACTACCGTCTTAGGTAGATTTTTGTTTATGGGACAGTTATTGGGAGGAATGAAGATGTATCTAATAAAAACAGAACATAGCTTTGATAGTGCACATTTTCTTGCAAATTATAATGGAAAATGCGGAAATATACATGGACATAGATGGAAAGTTGAGATTGAAATTCAAGCGGAAGAGCTACAAAATAAAGAACATCTGGAGGGGATGGTAGCAGATTTTAAAGATTTTAAAAAAGATATTAGAGAGATGGTTGAGTTTTATGACCATGCTTTAATTATCCAAGAAAATACAATGAGAAAAGAAACAATGGAACATTTAATACAGGATGGTTTTAGAATTATAACTGTCAAGTTCAGACCTACTGCCGAAAATTTTGCAGCCTTTTTCTTTCATTGTATGCAGCAAAAGGGTTACAACGTAAAAAGGGCTACTGTATATGAAACACCTACCAATTGTGCAATCTATGAAAAATAGTGAGGTAAAGTAGCTATGAAGTATAAGGTAATTGAAAAATTCGTTAGTATTAATGGCGAAGGACGTCACTCGGGACAATTAGCTGTTTTTATAAGATTTGCAGGCTGCAACTTAAATTGTAGTTATTGTGATACAGCATGGGCCAATGAAAAAGATGCAGCATATGAGTTAATGACTGCAAGAGAAATATATGAATATATAAAGACTTCAGGGATTAAAAATGTAACCTTAACTGGCGGTGAACCGTTACTGCAAGAGGACATCTTGGAACTTATAAATCTTCTATCACAAGATGAAGAAATTGCTGTAGAGATAGAAACAAACGGAAGTATTTCTATAAAGAGATATGCTGAGATAGTAAAAAAACCTCCAAAATTTACTATGGACTATAAGCTCCCTTCAAGCAATATGGAAGATAAAATGATAACGGATAATTTTCAATACTTAAGACAATTAGATACTGTAAAGTTTGTAGTAGGTAATACTGAAGACTTGAAGAGAGCAAAGTATATCATTGATAAGTATAGCTTAACAAGTAAAGTAAATATATATCTTAGTCCGGTTTTTGGAAAAATTCAAATGAGTGATATAGTAGAATTTATGAAGATAAACAAAATGAATGGAGTTACACTGCAAGTTCAGCTTCATAAGGTTATATGGGGTGCTGAGAAGAAAGGTGTCTAATTTATCAAGAATTATTTTCTACCATCAGACTACCTAAATCTGAATCGGAGGCAGATATTATGAATAATGAAAAAGCTATAGTTGTATTTAGCGGCGGCCAGGATAGTACAACCTGTTTGTTTTGGGCACAAAAAAAATTTCAAGAAGTTATTGCACTATCCTTTGATTACAATCAGAAGCATAAGCTAGAATTACAATGTGCAAAAAATATTTGTCAGAAATATAATTTTGAACACCATATTTTAGATTTAGCTTTATTAAATCAATTAGCAGCTAATTCTTTAACCCGAAGTGATATAGAGGTAGATAAAGAACCCCCAAAAAAAGGGTTACCTAACTCTTTTGTTGATGGGAGAAATATGCTATTTTTAACATTTGCAGCGATTTTTGCAAAACAGCGAGGGATTAAACACATAATAACAGGAGTATCTCAAAGTGATTATAGTGGGTATCCTGATTGCAGGGATACATTTATTAAATCTATAAATGTGACTTTAAATTTAGCTATGGATTATGAATTTGTAATTCATACACCACTTATGTGGCTTAATAAAGAAGAAACTTGGAAAATGGCATATGATTTAGGGGTACTTGATATTATTAAAGAAGAAACTTTAACTTGTTATAATGGAATAAAGGGTGATGGATGCGGACAATGCCCCGCTTGTAATTTAAGAAATAAAGGTTATTTAGACTTTAAGAAAACAAACAATCTATAAACAATCTTTTCCATAAAATACATTCAGCTAACACACTGCCCTCGTATAGTATGTCGAATAATATACTATTTTTCTGTAAATACCATGGCAGCAAATTTGTTAGGATTATTCTAAAAAATAACCACCAATTAAGGTGGTTATTTTTTAGAATAATCCTAACTAACCAAATAAAAAAGCCGGCTACCTAAAGCCGGGAAATAAAAATAAGGAAGTCAAAAAGGAAGCAAAACAAGCGGATCCAAGAAATACTAGAAAGGATATCGTTTAAGCTGTAAGGTATAACAAAATGACCGCCTTATGGTGGTCATTTCCTGGTGCCGGGGACCGGAATCGAACCGGTACGGTCTGTGAAGGACCGCAGGATTTTAAGTCCTGTGCGTCTGCCAGTTCCGCCACCCCGGCATATTAAGTTCTGACTGGAGGCGACGGACGGATTCGAACCGTCGAATAAAGGATTTGCAGTCCTCTGCCTTAGCCACTTGGCTACGTCGCCACAGAATGGAGCGGGAAACGGGATTCGAACCCGCGACTTCGACCTTGGCAAGGTCGCACTCTACCACTGAGTTATTCCCGCAAAATGGTGCTTCGGGGCGGAATCGAACCACCGACACGAGGATTTTCAGTCCTCTGCTCTACCAACTGAGCTACCGAAGCATCTGGCGGAACTGACGGGACTTGAACCCGCGACCTCCGGCTTGACAGGCCGGCATGGTAACCATCTCCACCACAGTTCCACCGCAATTGAGACAATAATTAGTATACATAAAATCTTTCTTCTTGTCAATACCAACTTTTACTGCAATTAATGCTGGCTAAACTAATGTTTCTTTTCCACTAATATTTGCTTCAAAATTATTGTCTCTTTCCTTGGCGCAAGAGTTATTATAACATGATCCTTAATACTTTTGCAACTAAAAATTTATAGAAATTATCATTTTTTATTTTCCAACGGATCTTTCAAATTCTTGCTTTAATTCTTGAGAAGGTTCCTTATCCAAATAGCTGACAACCATTATTACTATCCAGGATAGGATAAAGCCGGGCACAATCTCATAAAGTCCGGTAAAAGATAAGAAGTTTTTCCGGATTATAACCGTTAATCCTCCTTTAGTAATATTTTTTCCTAAAAGAAAGTCAACAATATTTCCCTTACCATTTTAGCTGCCAGTATGGATGTAATATCTCCAGTATCATGGGCCGGAGCCACTTCTACAATATCACAACCAACAAGCGTCAAATCTTTTAAACAGCTAAGTGCACCAATCACCTCCCGGGATGTATGTCCACCAGGTTCTGGTGTGCCTGTACCGGGGGCATAAGCAGGATCAAATACATCTATATCTATAGTCAAATAAACCGGATACCCGGCACAACTTTCAGCAACCTCTTCAATAACTTCAAGTAACTTGTGAGGATAAAAGTTAGTATATTCGTTGCCATAGGCAAACTCTTCTTTTGTTCCTGACCGAATTCCTAGCTGATAAACATTTTCCGGCCCTATGACGTTACAAATTTGTCGCATAACAGTTGCATGCGAGAACTTTTCCCCAAGATAATCTTCCCGCAAGTCTGCATGAGCATCAAACTGGATAACTTTTAAATCTTTATATTCCTTATAAATACTTTTTACTATGGGCCATGTTATAAGATGTTCGCCACCCAGGAAAAAAGGTTTTTTTCTCTCTTTAAGACAGAAATTTGCTGCTTTTTCAATTATGCCCAGTGATTTCTCAACATTACCCCATGGTAAATCTAAGTCTCCCAGATCGGAAAAAGGTACCTCGGACAGTTCCCGGTTTCTTAAAGGACTGTATTCTTCCAAAACCTCTGAAACCTCTCTTATTCTTCCCGGGCCACTTCTGGCGCCAGGGCGAAAACTCACTGTAAAATCCATAGGAACCCCTATAAGAGCAACCTTTGTTGTTTTAAAATCTTCACAACTCCCTAAAAAGGTGCCACTTTTTATAAACATTTTTCCACCTACTCTACGAGCTCTTTTACAAAGGGTGGTAGTACCAAGCAGCTTTTATGAATTTCTTTGCTATAGTACCTTGTATTCAAGTCCGGAATATTTTCTATATCGACTTCTTCAGGTAAATATTTTTTACTACCCATTGTAAATGTCCATAAGCCACCTGGATAAGTGGGTACATTTGCTAAAATCAAACGGCAAACAGGAAAAATTTCCCTTACATCTTTATTAATGCGCTTAATTAAATCCCTATTGAAAAAAGGAGACTCTGTTTGAGCTGCAAAAATACCGTCTTCTTTAAGGGCATTATGTACAGATTTATAAAAATTAGCACTAAAAAGCCCTTCAGCAGCTCCTACCGGATCAGTAGAGTCAATTAAAATAACGTCAAACTGTGCAGTAGACTCTTTTACAAATTTAATACCATCGTCAATTATTACTTCTGCTTTAGGATCATCAAAACCACACGCCAATTCCGGCAGGTATTTTTTACTTGCTTTAACAACTCCCTCATCTATTTCAACCAAAGTTGCCTTTTTAACTTTAGGGTGTTTTACAATTTCCCTGATGGTTCCACCGTCACCGCCACCAATAACCAGAACATTTTCTGGATTTGGATGGGTATTTAAGGCAACCATTGAAATCATTTCATGATAAACAAACTCATCTTTTACTGTAGTTTGAATAACGTCATCTAAAAGCAGCATTCTTCCAAATCTTTCAGTATCCACTACCTTGATATCCTGATACTCTGATTTTTCATGATGCAAAACTTCCTTTACAAGGCAAGATATTGCTAAACCTGGTTGTTGAAGCTCGCTAAACCAAACTCCTATCATAGTAAATCTCCCCTTTTCGTAAGATACATAATGATATTATAGCAAATCAGCTGCTCTATCCAAAGTTTTTTAATGATTTCAGAGAAAAATTTTTTAATCTTTTATGTTGAATCAAAACTTTAAATGTTTCACCCATGCCTTCAGGCATTATTAGTCTTTTAAGAGCTAAATTTTTCTTTTCATTCCCTTGACTAAACCCGGAAGACTGTATTTGCATTTTCTCGAAAATACCTAAATTCACCAGGAATTTCATCTGGTTTGTAAAGCCTGTATTTACCAAACCGGCCTTTTCCCCAAAGCTTTGTAAAGCGGAAAAATTAACATGGGCAGTTATATCTTGCTCCCCAAGATCCATATATGGATTTGTAACTGCCTTATGGTTTTTATAACACATCAAGGTTCCATCAAACCTGTGAGGCCAGTCTAATTCAGAAGCCAGGTACCCATAATCTATGGCTAAATGAAAACCTTTTTTTAAAAAAGCAGCAATTTTATCTACCCATCTTTTTGCTTCCAAACAAACTTCAATTTGCTGTCCTTCCTTTAGTTTTACACCGGAAGTTTCAAGATAATCCATTATTTCTTCTTTTTCGGATAAATCATCATATAGCTCAGAAAATTTCCCATCTTTCAATACTATATATAGTTCCTTTATTTCACCACCTATTTTTTTCACCCTATGTACAGGAAGTGCATCAAAAAATTCATTACTAAAAATTACACCTATTATAGGCTCTTGTGGAGTTCCCCATTGTAATTTTTCTTGAAAGTCATTTAAAGTCACCTGCTGTTTTTCCATTAACGTACTACTGACTTCTAATATTTGATACGTAATATGCTCAAAACAACCCTGAAAATTTTTCTTCAAGTAGCTCAAAATATCTTTGGCAAGCATACCAGTACCGGCACCTAATTCCAGTATTATAAAATCACTGGGGTTACCCATAGTTTCCCACATATCATATATTTGTTGGGCAATACACCAGCCAAATACAGGATGAACATTTGAGGAAGTATAAAAATCTCCTGTCTTTCCAATATCAATGTTCCGCCCGGTGTAATAACCTGATTCGGGTTGATAAAGAGCTGTCTGCATAAACTCTTTAAATGTAATTTTACCCTTTTCAATTATTTTATTTGATAACAATTCAAATATCTTTGTATGGTTATTCAAATAACTCACTCATCCTTTATTATCGATTTTAAGCATATGATAAAAGCCGACTGCCTTTAACTGGCTTTGTCGGCTTTATTGCTCTCACTCTTTTGCTTTTCTTTATATTCAGAGCTGCGATAATCAGTTGTATAAAAACCATCAGTTTTATAAAGTATACCAACATTTTTACTAATTATTCTTTTTACCGGCCCGTTACATTGCGGACACTTTTCTAAAGCAGGTTCTGTTATTCTTTGCTCCTTTTCAAAAATACCACATTTTTCACAACGATAATCGTACCTTGGCAAGCTTCTGCACCTCCTAGAGTGTTTTATCTTCGTCGCTTCCTGATTTTTTATATAGTTTAATAAAGCTTAATATGAACTGCAATTCCTGTTGTGAACAGTCACATATCAAACGTAATACTGCTTGTACATTTGGATCTGTCAATAATTCCTTTAGGGCCGGATTCATTTGCATTAACATATCATCCGTACCGCTATTTTCTAAAATAAAGTAACATGGAGAAGTTGCAAGCACTTTTGCTATTTTTTCAATAGTTTGCAAGGAAGGTTGTACTTTGTTATTCTCAATCTGACCAATAAGTCCGGCAGATACTCCCGCCTTTTCTGCTAACTCGGCTTGGGTATAGCCTTGTTCTTCCCTAGCCTTTTTTAATTTACTACCTAATGAAGTAGCTTTACCTATTAAAGTGCTAATAGGTATATCCAGTACTTTAGCAATATTGCGTACTGTATTTATCGCTGGAAGTACACTCCCCCTTTCGATTTCACTTAAATAAGAAACTGAAAGGTTTGTCTTCTTTGCAAGCTCACCTAAAGACCAGTTCTTATTTTCGCGGGCCATTCTGATCTTTTGACCAAGGGAAATGGCTTCATTATCCTCTATAATGAGCATAGTTTTCGAAATATTTAATGCTTGCGAAAGCTTTTCAATTGTCTTTAGAGAGGGTTTTTTAGTGTTTCTTTCTATTTCACTCAAATACGAAACCGAAATATTAGCTTTTTTGGATAATTCGGCTAGAGAGTAACCCCTTTCTTCCCTTAACTCTCTAATTTTGTTTCCATCAAATTTCAAAACATTCACCTGTTTCACAAAAGATATTTATAGCGAATTTCCATAGATATATTACTATAATTATCACAAAGTGTCAATATTTTGCTTTTCTTTAGGCTTTATTTCGAAAAAATCTATTTTCCACTGACCTTTTATTTTTTTCAACTTATACACACCATTTAAATGCCTCTTTGAATTATCAGGAGAGACTTCTAAAATCTCCACCTTGACAACAGCTTCATTTTTTTTACTTGAGCATAATTTAACTTTATCAACTTTATAAACTGGATGCCAATCAGTCTGCTGATCTCTAAAAATTTTTATTGCAGGCCAGATTTCTTTGGCAAGATTAGGTGTATACCATCTATTGAGATTTTTCAGCGCCTCTTCAGTAGTACCAGTAAGCCATGACGTATCTGTGACAGAATCAATAATAGGTTTCTTCATTGCATCAGGTACTTGAGCCGCTAATACCGAAAAGCTTACCAAAATAGAAAAAATCATTAAACATAAACAAAACATAAGTTTTGTATTAGACATAGGCAGCAATCCTTCTATTAACATATTTTAACATTTATTGTATATTCTACATGTTAAAAGGGTTTCCTGCCTATTTTCTATAATACTGCATGAATCACCAAAACTTCTGCAATTAACCCAAAAAGCAGCAAAAAAATCGATATTTTTAAAGCCTAATAATAAATGGAACCAGTATCGGAACAATAGCAGTTAAAACCATTCCACTAATTATTGCTAGAATAGCAAATTTATTTCCTACAACCTTAACTATTACCGGAAGGGTTGTATCCATGGTAGTAGCCCCTCCAGTTGCAAGTGAACTTATTTTGCCTATTTTTTGTGCCAAAAAGGGCAGAATAAAAAACGTTATTATTTCCCTAAAAAGATTTGCCAGAAAGCCAATTGTTCCAAGTTTAATTGATACTACTTCAGAAATATACGGACCTGTAAAACTATAAAAACCGCATCCGGCAGCTATTCCAGCTGATGTATTAAGAGGTATATCTAAAATTATACCTGCTATTATTCCTCCCGCTATAGCCCCAATAAGAACCCCCAGGGGTAATATTACAGCTTTTAAACCATATTTTTTTATTTTCTGTAATAACTCTCTCTTGGAACCCAAATCAGTTCCCACACCAAATACCATAACATAAAGTGCTATTACTACTGTCAAGTTTACATATTCCAATAATTTTGCAGGTATTACAAACAGGCCCAGAAGAATGCCAGCAGCTAATGAAATAAGTACTGGTAAAATAGAATAACTTCCTTCGGTTTCTTTTTCGTCCCAGCCTTCCTTTAACTCAGACGTAAGATCTATATTTTTTTCTATAAGATATACAACTCCTATGCTACCACTGGTAGCTAAAACGCCAAGTACTAAAGCCTGAAGTCCTAAATGATTTATGGCGTTTATGACCTCTGGTGTTGCACCTATTTTAGCTCCTAAAGCAATTAGAGTAATTATTAAGCTTACATTTATGATTCTATAAAGAGCCCTTGAAAAAAAATTTGGTACAAAATTTTTGTAACCTATTGCAAATCCAATTACTAAAGCAATTAGCAAAAATTCCAATTTCACTTCCTCCATCTAGTTTATAACTTTATTTCAATAACCGTTTCATTATTTTACCTGTAGCGTTTTTGGGTAAGTCTGCTCTAAATTCAATAATTCTAGGTCTTTTATAAGGCGCCAGGCGTTCTTTGAGGTACTGTTTTAATTCCTTTTCTGAGATTTCCTTCCCGTCTTCCAAGACAACAAATGCTTTAACTACCTCGCCCCTGGCTTCATCAGGTACCCCCAACACTGCACATTCCTTAACAGAAGGATTATTTAAAATTACTTCCTCTATTTCTCTGGGATAAACGTTAAAACCACTTACCACTACCAGTTCTTTTTTACGGTCCACTATATAATAATAGCCGTCTTCATCTTGCTTAGCCATATCACCTGTTAAAAGCCAACCATCAATTAATGCCTTTTCATTTTCTTCCGGCAGGTTAAAATATCCTTGCATAACGTTAGGTCCTTTAACAGCCAGCTCACCTATTTCTCCCGGTTCAACTTCTTCAAAATCATCATTGACAAGCTTAACTTCTACATCCGGGATAGGTAAACCTATGGAACCGGGTTTTCTAACTCCATCAAGTGGATTTAAAGTTACCACAGGGGAAGCTTCTGATAATCCATATCCTTCAACAAGAGGCACGGCAAATTTTTCTTCAAATGACTTAAGTATTTTTTGTGGAAGGGCCGACCCACCTGATACAGTAAATCTAAGTGAACTTAGTGCTTCTTTATTAGCAACTTGCAGCAGTACAACATACATAGATGGAGCACCACAAAATATAGTAATGTTTTCCCTTGCTATTGTTTCTACTACACCTCTGGGCTGGAAAGTCTCATGAATGGTAGCTTTACTTCCAGCAAATAATGGAAGTAAAACACTCGTTGTCCAAGCAAAGCTATGAAACATGGGTAAAACACATAACATATTATCTTGGGGCTGCAAGTTACCTATTTTTTGTAAACTTTCTACATTAGCTATCAAGTTTTCATGGGTTAACATAGCTCCTTTTGGAAAACCTGTTGTACCCGAAGTATATAAAAATGCAGCTATTTCCGCTCTTTCTCTGCCTTCACAAGGAGTTAGGGTCGCAATTTCCTCTGTAAATGACTCATTAATTACTACTAAATCTATATTAAGTTGTTCTTTAAGATTTATGTTTAATTTTTTAGCTGCAGCTTGAACAATTTTTTGATGAGCAACAACCATTTTGGCTTGTGCATCCTTAAGTATATATTTTATTTCTTCAGGCGTAAGGGTAATATTAAGTGGTATAACGGTTCCACCGGCTCGAATTATCCCTAGGTATGAAAAAACGAATTCTAAATTATTTTGACAGATTAATAAAACCCTATCCCCTTTTTTAATTCCCTTTTGGATTAAATACTGCGCCATTTTGCCAACCATCTGGTCCAATTCTCCATATGTACAGTGTTTATTACCAAATATTAACGCCTCATTCTCGGGGGTAAAGTTTTCATAGTAAATCCGGTCAAGAAATTTTTCCATAAAGTACCCTCCTCTTTTTAATCTAAGAAATACTATCCTTGGGATAAAGCTTTAAACTCCTTTGTAAGTACCTGTCATACTCAGTCCAATCATGACAATCCTTACTTTTCTCAATTAGGAGTGAAGCCTGGTTAACCCTTGCAGATACCAGGTCTGCCTGGTGCAGTGCTATAGCTTCCAAAGTTTGTGGTTCGACTACCGCTCCCCATTCCTTTTTGCCATGATGTGACAAAATTAAATGTTCCAAATGCTCTTGGATTTCAGTTGAAAAATTAGAAGGCAATTTTTGCCTGATAAAATCTCTTCCTAGAATTATATGCCCCCCAAGCATTTTCGCTTTATCTGTTATATTAAATGTAATACTGTTTTTATCATACTCAAAAACTTTCCCTATATCATGCAGGATTGCACCAGCTATTAAAATGTCCCTATTAAAATGCTGACCCTGAAGCTGATATATTAAACTACAATAGCCAGCAACTTCTATAGTGTGTTCTAAAAGTCCCCCTAAATAATTATGGTGTATAAGCCTCCCACCGACGGAAGTGGAGAAAATTTCAAAAAAATCCCCTAAAAAAATATTCTTCAGATAAGATAAAATTTCTTTATTTTCAATGGAAGATATTATCTGCATAAGTTCAGCTTTCATTTTTGTGATATCCCGATTAGTACGAGATACAAAATCCTCAATATTATAAAAATCAGCAGCTACTTTTTTACATTCAAAAATATGTAGCTGTTCCAAACCATTATAATCAACTACTTCTCCCATAACTTCAACTACTTGATCCTGTTTAATAGTATTATAGAGTTCTAATGAAAGCTCCTTATCCCAAACCCTACCCTCCACACTGCCGGTCTTATCAACCAGCACTAATTTTAAATAATCATTTCCAGAACGTGTCTTAGCAAGCTCTATTTTCATAACAGCCAACAAAATATTTACTTGCATTCCCGGAACTAAATCAGTAATCCATTGTCTTTTTGTTTTTTTCAAAATATCATTCCTTTCTTTCCAAATTTATAAATTCAACAAATTTATTTTATGTCCTTCTTTTAAATGAAAACTTAGCTTGCACCAATCCGGCACTTAGTTAAATTATAGAGTATGGGTTTTCATACATAAAATACTATGTACCTATCATAAACAAGAATTAGTTCCTCCGAGACTAAGCGCCGGAGCAGGTAGAAGCTTTAGTTGAATTTATCCTTCCCCAGAATTATACTTCCTGAAAGTACAAAAGAAAAAACGCTCGTGTAAGAGCGTTTTAAAGCATTATATAAAATATTCTATTTTAACGTTAGATAAATACTTGTCCTTAAATTCTTGAAATTTTTCATGTATCACATTCATTTCTTCCTCAGGATAAACATATTTAATATACCCAAATTGGCCGTATTTAACTTTCCTATCTACTTCGTTCATAGGAAGATTAGTATTAGGAAAGATATCCAGAATATTTTTTTTAGCCCTGGGAGTAAAGCGGTGGGTTATAAGTTCCAGAGCCATGCCATTTTTAACATGAGGCATAACAACCTGCTGTAAAGTGATAAATAAACTTTCATATTCTTTTTCCCATTGGGGGTGAGTTATTATTGGGCCGATAATAAAGCCAATAGGGAAGTGTGCTTGAGCAACTTTTGTCACTGCCTTAAGTCTTTCCTCTAAAGGTGGAGTTCCATGTTCATAATTTGAAATTATAAAGGGAGTATTGATACTAAACCTAAAGCGAGTTCTATTATTATGTTCAATATCTAGAAGTGAATCCACATTCGTAAACTTGGTAACAAACCGGAAAAAGCTCTTCTTATTTTTTCCAAAAAAAGAAATAGCTTTTGCAAGATTCCCGGTAAAATGTTCAACTGCTAAAGGATCAGAAGTAGCAGCTCCTTCAAATACTGTTGTTTCAGGAAGTCTCTCATCTATATATTTTTGAGCCATTTGTAATATCTCCTCGATATTCACGTAAATACGCAAGTAAGGTTTTTTACCTAAGGTAGTATGCAGATAACAGTACTGGCATTTACCAGGACAGCTTGTAGAAAGCGGGAGCTGGTAATGGGCAGATGGTTTACAAGTTTGGAATTCTTTACTTTTTCTTACACCAACGACTAAAGTCTTTTTTGCTTCTCTAAAAGCTTCCTGAGCAGATGAACCGGGAATTCCTGCAACTCTATTATGAGATCCAATAACCTTTACTTCCACATTCTCCTTATCCTTAAAATATTTCCATAAACTTTTACCTTTTTCATATTCAAAAGCTTTTTGCTCAAAAAAACCCTTGCGGGATGAAACAAATAATCCATACTAACACCTCTAGAACTTTATTCTCAAAGATAATGTTAGTATAGTTCTGAAAAAATATTCAGGAACAATTATTAAAAATATTGTCTTTTTTGTCATTTGCAGGTAAAAACAGGCTAAAAGTAGTTCCGTTTTCCTTAATACACCGTACTGTGATATTTCCACCATGTGCTTCAACTATTTTATGTGATATTGCAAGTCCTAGTCCAGTACCTTGTTCTTTATCTGAATAGAAGGGTTCAAATATTTTATTTAATTTTTCTTCTTCTATACCTGTGCCGTTGTCAGAAACTTCTATTGTCACTTGGCCGTTACTTGTAGGATAACTATCTATAGAAATTTCCCCTTTCTTCCCTTTTACTGCATCAATTGCATTAATAATTAAATTTAAAAAAACTTGTGTCATTTGCTCCTTATCAACAAAAATTTCAGGGGTGCCAGGCGCTACTTTAACACTAAAATCTATATCATACAGCCTTATTTGTGGAATAATTATTTTTTCAACATTATGCAGAAACTCTTCTACATTTATCTTTTCTAACTTAGGTTCATGTGTTTTGGCAAGCTTTAAAAAATCACTTAATAAATTATTAACCCTTTCAAGTTCTTCAATTGCTACTTGCATATAATCTGCATTGCTTTTACCATCGGGTCTTTCTTTTTCTAACTGGCAGAATCCTTTCACAGTAGTTAAAGGATTTTTAATTTCATGGGCAAAACCAGCAGCAAGTTGACCAATAAGTGTAAGCTTTTCAATTCTGTTTTTATGTTCAAATTCTTCCTGACGTTTAAGCTTTTTTGCTTCATTTAATTTTTCATTTGCTTTTACTTCTAATTGCCCCATTGAACTTCCTTGAAAAGGGTAAACAGACCAACCAACATTTATTTGTACATTTGTAGACAAAGAATCAGTGTTTAATAAGGGATAACCTACTATTAAATGCTCTACATCCTTGGCCTTTTGGGTTGCACATTTAATACTATTAACTTTTTCAAAAGCAATAAAGCAGCCGCCATTATAGAAGCAGATTTGCTCAAAGCATTTTTTGTTTTGCAATATAGTAGCTATCCGGGCTAACAACTGATTTGCTGCAGAATAGCCAACTAATTCATTAATTCTTTGCAGATTAGCAACATCTAACAAAAATATTGCAAATTTGAAGTTGTTCTTTTGAGCTTCTTTAATTTTCCCCTCTAAAAATTTTTGAAAATACCTGTAATTATGTAATCCAGTAATAAGATCTTTATGATAAATAACCTCTTCTTCATAAAAAAATTTCAATTTCTCTTCTTGAATAAAAAATATTAGTAGTTCGCATCCCATAATCATTATTACCGGTAAAATATAATAAAAATTTTTTAGGGTATATATGTCACCTACCCATAATCCTATTAAAAAAACTATATTAAATAATATACAGTAAATGGTAAATTTTCTTTCGAACCAAAATGAAAATAACATTATACCGATAGGTAAATTGTAAATAAAAATACTTTGTATTCCTCCTGTAAGTAATATTGAGCTGATAATTAAACCATACCCAGCTATTAGAGTTACTGTAATTAACATTTTATCTTTATTATTTTTTTTGATAATCAGGTAATTTAAGACCAAGTATAATATTCCAAATCCTATAGGCAAAAAAAATAAACCTCTCACAGAAAATTCAAAAAAGTATATAGTTAATGCAATCAGCAATATAATTATTTGCCCAAAAAGATAAAATACCTTATTTTGTCTTACTTTAATTTGTAATCCGTTCATTATTTCACCTCAAAAAAATTAATTGCGAACCTCGCTTATTTATTTATTGAAAAATTTGCATTTTCCTCTATCGAAAAAAATAAAATTTTATCGAATTTAGTATATTTTTCAAGTAAAACAAAAAAATTTCAGTAGACAACACCCATGCCGGTCACACATTATAAATTAAAAGGCCTGTATCCTAAGATACAGACCTAAAATTATGGTGCGAGAGATGGGATTCGAACCCATACAGCCGCTATAGCCACATGGCCCTCAACCATGCGTGTCTGCCAGTTCCACCACTCTCGCAAATTTATCACTTGTTTTCGACTCGATGATTATTATAACATGCGAAAGCTAATTGAGCAAGTAATTTTTTAAAGTAAAATATTTTCCAGGTTATACCCGGTACTCAACCCCTGCTATTGTTTAATTAAAGGGACTAGCTGCTCGGCGCCGGTTTTAACATCAAAATTAATTGGTTCGCTGGGACTTTTCATTAAAATCAACATTAGAGCCGTTTGGCCAATTACGGTATCTAAATTTTCCACTGTACAGATACCTAGTTTTTGATATAAAGGAAGATATGAAGAGCTAGTTTCAGAGCACTCCCCCGCAATCACATTTAATCCCTGTTCCTTAAAATATTGAATTAGGGGTACATCGAAAAAATCTGCAAAGTTATATTTATCCTGGTGACTTCCTCCCACTATCAGTGCTGTATCAAAGAATTCACTTGTAGCACCTGATATTTTAACAAAATTTTTATATTCATTTTCTAACTCCACTTCATTAAGCAACATTCGCCCCAAGGAAATCGCAATTTCAGGCAGTTCTTGAGATGGATTATTCTTCAATTTTGATAATTTTTTCATGTCAATACTTACTAACTTTACTTTAATACCCGCCCTTTTCAAAGTGTCCAGCAAATCTTCTATACTTTCACACTGGCAGGTTTTAATTACAACAATACTATACCCACCAAACTTTTCACTAAAAATTAACGGATATAATTCTTTGGTAAAGTTTTTTAATGTTTCGTTATTTTGTTTAACCTTTGTAATTTCAGCCTTCACAAGTTGATTTTGCTGGCGTAAGGCATAAAAATCTTCTTCTAACCGATCAATCAATCTTTCCTGTTCATGAAGAAGAAATTCATTATCAATAAAGGTACTACCAATTACCATACCTATCCCTAATGCCAAGAATATTGCAGCTATAGTTGCAAAATGATATTTCAGGTCGATCATTTGCTCACTCTTTCAACTTTACTTTTAATAGTGTTCGAACATCCTCTTTTATTTTAGTTTGACCGACCTTAAATAAGTTATACACTAAATTATTCTTTCGAGTCTTGTTGTCGGAGTTATACCTGGTATTCTTCCTCTTTTCGCCACAGGTTTACCAGCTATTTCTTTGATATCCATAGTCATGTCTATTGGCGGATGTGAGGAAATAAAGCTTCCCACTCCAAATGCATCTACTCCTGCCTCACTTAGCAAGATAATCTTTTCAGGATAAAGACCTCCTGAAGCGAATATTTTTACATTTTCGTAGCCTGCCATATCTAACCGCGCCCTTACTTCCCGTACCAAAGATGGAGTAACACCACCGCGTTCGCTTGGAGTATCAAGCCTTATTCCATCTAATTTATCCTGGAGTGCTTCTGCAACTCGTAAAGCCTCCTCTGCTTCGTCTTTAAATGTGTCAACCAGTATTAACCTTAAAGCATCTTTAGGCATAGTTTCATGATATGTCCTGGCAGCCCGTACAGTATCACCAACAATTAAAAACACTGCATGCGGTACAGTTCCTACCGGCTCTTTACCAGCAAGCTTTGCTCCTAATATACAACTGGCCCCATCTGCACCACCAATAATAGCAGCTCTTTCCATAACAGGGGCAACTGAAGGATGAACATGACGGGCACCAAAACAAAATACTGGTTTTCCACCAGCGGCTTCTTTAGCCTCATTTGCAGCAGTTGCCCAGCCAGATGAACTGGCCAAAATACCTAAAATTGCAGTTTCATGCAGTCCAAATTCACCGTATGGCCCTGTTATTCTCATAACAACCTCTTTTTTATCAAGCTTGTCCCCCTCACGAAGCGCCCACACCTTTAGATTCTTTTCTGCAAGGAGGTTTTTAACTTCTCCTACACCGGCAAAAATGCCTTGTTTACGAGCAAAAATTTCCGCCGTAACTTCTGTATCTAAAAGCCCCTCTTTTTTTAAAATTTCATATGTACGGACAAAATAAATATCTGTAATAGTACCATTTAAAATTTCATGATGTTCGGCAGAATAAAACAATCTCTCCTTTGAAATCTCAAAATTTTTAACTTGTTCAATTTTTGTAATCTCTTCTCTCTTCATCATGGCACCTCTTTTACAAAACTAATAATAAAAGTTTTCTTCAAAAGATACTCTAAGAGGATGTTCGAAAAGTCCGCGCGAAATCCACTTCGAATTTCGGCGTTGGCTCGTCTCCTACGCTGCTCACCCGGCACTTAACCAGACAATTTGCCTTTTCCATAAGGTTTGATAACAAATTACCTCTATCCAACATTATCTGGAAATGATTCGTTAAGTGCCGGGCTCCGCTGCTCAGAGCCTTCGCCGCCTTGAACTTCTCGTGTCTCTCGTGCTCCTTTTCGAACATTCACTCTAATATTTCGTTGTTTCTCAGAAAAAACCTTTTTTTACCCTCTTTATAAAACCATTTATAGATTTTATAGTTATAGTTTACCTTTTTAACAAATTGCCTTGTTTCTTTAAAGGGTATATCATTAAGATTTTTAAACTTACCGTCCCATTCTTTTTTTTGAAGCCATTTTTTTACATTTCCCCTTCCACCATTGTATGCTGCTAAAATTAATGGTAAGCTGCCATCAAATTGATTTCGCAAGCTGTTCAAATACCAGCAGCCAAAATGAATATTGTATTCCGGTTTAAACAAAAATTCCTCCTTATATTCCATTCCATTTTGACTTGCAATCCATTTCGCAGTTTCCGGCATAAGCTGCATTAAACCTTTCGCCCCTCTTTTTGACATGGCGTGAGGCTTAAATTCGCTTTCCACCTTAATAATAGCAGCAATAAGAAAAGGGTCAAGGCTAAATTTATTTGAAAAATATTTGATTTCGTCCCAGTATTTTAAAGGAAACAGCTGTTGAAACCCCCAGGGAAGCACAATATAATTCAAAATACAAAAAAAGAAAATAGCAACAATAATTAATTTTATGGTTTTTATCTTTAAGAAAAACAAGCCCAGCTCACCACCAAGGTAGTTTTTATCTAACTTTAAAGGTACTTAACTCTTTAAGAAAATTTTATGCTTTAATCTCGAGTTCATTACCTGTAATCTCTCGCCAAAGAGATACTACCTGCCTTTTTGTATCTTCAAGGGTGCCTTCTGCATTTATAATTCTATCAGCATATTTTAATTTTTCCTTTAGTGGCATTTGGGCCTTAATCCTTTTTAAAGCTTCTTGACGCCCTATTCGGTCCCTTAATTCAATTCTCTTTATTTGCAGTTCTTCGGAAACCGCAACTACCCAAACCTCATCAACCAGAGTTTCCATTCCACTTTCCAATAGAAGAGGTACATCTAACACTATGATTTTTTGTGGATCCTTTTCTTTGATTCGTTGTATTTCTTCTAAAAAATATTCTTTTACCCGGGGATGAATTATACTTTCAAGTTTTTTTCTTTTTTCCTCGTCATTGAAAACAATTTTACCTAGCAACTTTCTATTTAAATCTCCATCTGAAGTAAGTACTTTCCGCCCAAATGTTTTTATTATTTCCTTATAAGCAGGTTTCCCTTTTTGAACTATTTTTTTGGCCACCTCATCAGCGTCTAAGACTGCTGCACCCAGTTCTTGCAAAATAGTTGCCACTGTAGTTTTACCACTGGCTATTCCCCCCGTTAAT
Organism: Clostridiales bacterium; assembly: GCA_020063565.1. Taxonomy (GTDB): domain Bacteria; phylum Bacillota; class DSM-16504; order Desulfitibacterales; family JAICDB01; genus JAICDB01. Next base: position 34,174 of record JAICDB010000006.1, read on the forward strand.
CCTATTACCAACACTTTCCTTCTCACTCCTGACAACCTGGACAGTAATGACTACTGCGTCCCCCTAATTTCGTCTTAATAATCTCACACCCGCATCTAGAACAATTACAACCTTGTCTGTGATAAACAGATAAATAATCTTGATTTTTTCCCTTCCTTCCTTCCCCATCCACATAATCACTAAAGCTGGTTCCCCGATTTTCAATACCCTTTTTTAGTTCTCTTTTTATACTGTGATAGAGCTTTTCCAATTCATTACCATTTAAACTTTCAGCCGGCCGCGCTGGATTTATTCCGGCAGCGTGGAGTATCTCATCAGCATAAATATTTCCTATACCTGCTACTACATCCTGGTCCAGTAAGAGTGTTTTAATATTTTTTTTACGCTCCTTTACCGCTTTTTTAAAATACTCAAGAGTAAATTCTTCTCCAAAGGGTTCCGGTCCCAAAATTCTATAACCTCTCACCTTGTGTAACTCTTCACCGGGCAATAAATAGAGAGTGCCGAACTTACGAATATCTATGAATCTTAATTGAAGGTCATTATCCAGATGAAATATTACATGGGTGTGCTTCGTCACCGGGTCGCCCTTGGGGCTGATGATTAGCCTCCCTGTCATTCGCAAATGAATTAAAAGTATTTCTGCTGTATTTAAAAATATTTTAAGATACTTTCCACGGCGCTCAATATTTTCTATTGTTGCACCCCGGACACCATTTATAAATTTTTCTGGTGCATGTGTTTTGATGCATTTCTCATAAAAAATTTCGCAATCCCTAATTTTTCTACCCACAAGTTTGGGATGAAGACTTCGTTTAATTGTTTCAACTTCCGGTAATTCGGGCATTCTTTGCACTCCTTTAAAAGCTATTTTGTATTTAACTCCAGCGGTTTTAAGTCATACCAGTTTTTACCCCATTTTGCATCCACGATAAGGGGTACCCGTAGTTTATAAGCATTTTCCATAGCATGAACTATTACAGAAGCAGCCTCCCGAAGTACCTCTTTCTTAACTTCAAAGATAAGCTCATCATGTACCTGCAAGAGCATCGTTGCTGGAAGTTTTTCTTGCTCAATCCTTTCATTAACTGCAACCATGGCCAGTTTAATAATATCCGCGGCACTACCTTGAATTGGAGTATTCATGGCAGTTCTTTCTCCAGCATTTCTAATGTTCCAATTTGGACTAAATAAATCCGGTAGATACCTGCGACGATTAAGAATCGTAGTAACATAGCCCTTGTCCCTTGCTTCCTGGACCACTTTCTCCATATATTCAGCAACTTTAGGATATTTCTCAAAATATTTTTCAATATATGCCTTTGCTTCAGCTCGTGGAATTCTCAGGTCCCGCGCAAGTCCAAAATCACTAATACCATATACTATGCCGAAATTTACAGCTTTTGCACTGCGCCTCATTTCACTTGTTACTTCTTCCATATCACAAAAGAAAACTTCCGAAGCTGTCCTGGTATGAATATCCTGCCCCTTATTAAAGGCATCTATCAAATTTTCATCCTCGGAAATATGGGCAAGTATACGAAGCTCAATTTGGGAATAATCAACCGCCAGTATACAATAATCTTTTTTGGAAGGAATAAATACCTTTCTCAGCTTTCTCCCCAAATCAAGTCTTATTGGAATATTTTGCAAGTTTGGCTCAGTACTGCTTAAACGTCCTGTAGCGGTGATTGTTTGATTAAATGTTGTGTGTATTTTATCTTCCGGTGTTAATAATTTCTTGAGGCCTTCAACATAGGTAGACTGTAATTTTGTAAGGTGCCGGTATGTTAAGAGCTTCTCAGCAATCGGGTGCTTAGGCGCCAGCTCTTCCAAGACAGCGGCACTTGTAGAATAACCTGTTTTTGTTTTTTTGACTACAGGTAAGTCCATCTTTTCAAATAAGATCTTTCCAAGCTGTTTGGGAGAATTAATGTTAAATTCCTCACCGGCTATTTGATAAATTTCCTGTTGAAGTTCCTCTATTCCTTTTTGTAATTCTTCTCCCATCCTATTTAATTCCTTACTATCTACCTTTACACCTGAGAGCTCCATCTTTGCCAAAATTTTTACCAATGGAAGCTCTACATCATAATACAGTTCTTCCATCCCCATAGCCTGCAGTTCATCATGAAGAACTTCTGCAAGCTCTAAATTTATTCCAGCTTTTATGGCTGCATCTTCTAAGGGGTTATCTTTTTCTACCAGCGCTTTATTTAGATATTCCAGTGACAATTCATTAAGACCATAGCTTGATGCAGATGGGTTTAAAAGATAACCTGCAAGCATTGTATCACCGAAAATGTTTTCTAGAAAGACTTTATTTTTTTTGAAAGCTACGTAAGTTTTTTTGGCATCATGAAAAATTATCTGCTTAAAAGTTGCTAAAGAATCATTTAATATGGTTAGCATTTCCTTAAGATTATTACTTCCTATTGCCCAGGCTCGTTTACCACAAGCCAATCCTATTGAATCTATTTCAGTAAAATGATAATTTTCATTTTTTAATTTAACAAATATTGAGAGAGTCTCCTTTTTAGAAACTTCTTTAAAGATACTTTCTAGCTCCGAAGGATTTTTAATTATATTTATATCGCAACTTTCAGTTCCATCTTCCGCCCCCGCATCCGCTTTCATATCATCTAATACTCTCTTTATAAGGCTTGTAAATTCCAGTTCTTTAAATACTTTTAGTAAATCATCATAGTTAGGGCCTTCCCAGCGACACTCGGAAACGTCTATTTCAAGGGGACAGTCAGTCTCTATTGTGGCTAATTTTTTGCTCATAAAAGCTTTTTCCTGATTTTCTTGTAATTTTTCTCTGAGCTTGCCCTTTACTTGCTGAAGATGATCGTATAAATTTTCAATAGAAGAAAACTCCTTTAAAAGCTTGAGGGCAGTTTTTTCTCCCACTCCCGGAACTCCGGGGATATTGTCCGACTGGTCACCCATTAGTCCCTTTAAATCAATGAGTTGCTGTGGAGATAAGCCGTATTTTTTTTCTATATCATCTAAAGAATACTTTTCCATCTCTGAAATGCCTTTTCTTGTCAGGAGAACTTCTGTCGATGGGGAAACAAGCTGCAGGGCATCCCTATCTCCTGTAATAATTATATTTTTAGCGCCCCTTTCTTCCGACTTGCGAGCTAAAGTACCAATTAGATCATCTGCTTCATAATCTTCCAGTTCTAAGCACTCTATCCCCAGCGCTTTAACTATTCTTTTCACCAGCTCAAATTGTGGTTTTAACTCTGGAGGAGTCTTTTTTCTATGTCCTTTATAATCTTCAAACTGGCGGTTTCTAAAGGTTATTCTACTTTTATCAAAGCAAACAACTACACAATCCGGTTTTTCATTCTCCAGAACCTTTAAAAACATATTGGTAAAGCCGTAAGCAGCATTGGTAAAAGTCCCTTCTTTGTTTGTCAAAAGGGGCAACGCATAAAAAGCCCTGTGAATTAGGCTGGAACCGTCAACAATCATAAATTTGTTATCTTTCAACTTTTACACCTCACATCTCTATTATTTCTTTCTGACCCGTCATTACATACTGCAAACCGGATAAAGAGTCTTTTATAACAAGAGTCGTATCTAAAAGATTACTGAGTTCCATAGTTTTATTCAAAATTGTCTCCTTAACTTCTTCTTCTGCAAGTTTTACCTGACAATTTTCAATTAGTAGCGGCAGCACTTCAAAATTTTCTATTCCTAAGGGTGAAAATTTTACATGGAGCATCAAACCCTGGTTAGTTACTTCATGCCTTTGGTCAAAGACAAAATTTCCCAAACTATATGCTATCAGACCATGCTTGTACCTTTCTATTCCTTGCAGAACATGAGGATGATGTCCAACTATCAAATCAGCGCCACAATCAATTAATTTTTTGGCAAGCAACCTTTGTTCCTGTTCCGGTTTATGCATATATTCTCTACCCCAGTGTAAGGAAACAACTATAATATCTACTTTCTTTCTTAGCTTTTCCACTTCCTGGGTCATTATTTCCTCATACATGGGCGCCACTCCACTTTGCTCATCAGTTGCTCTAAAAATTCGGCGGTAACTATAGCTGTAAAAAATATCTGCCATATCACTAAAGGCTAGGAAGCCAAGTTTTACGCCGTTTTTATCCATAATTACAGGTTGTAAAGCCTGGGTAATATTTTTTCCAGCACCTACCCACTTAATGTTATTCTTTTCTAGTAGTGAGATAGTTTCCAAAAGAGCTTCACCATCGTAATCAACTGCATGATTGTTGGCAAGGGAAACTATATCGAACCCCGCATTTTTAAGGGCGGTTGCAGCAGCAGGTTTTGCCCTGAAACATATTCCCTTTTCCGGCAAAGGTTTTCCTCCCTCTGCAATGGGGCTTTCCAGGTTGCCAAAAGCAATATCGAACCTGTTAATTTTTTCACTGATAAGGCTAAAAGGATAATTTATGCCATTAGTATCCATTAAGCGTCCTACCTTTCTTGCTAGCATAATATCCCCAACAGCTAAAAAGTCAACTGATAGGTCTTCCTTTTGCTGAACCTGAAAAGTTTTTTGCTGTTCTGTATTTTTATTATTTACCTGCGGTTCAGTCAAGTTAGATATGCCCAAAGCAAAGGCAGTATTTATGATAAAAGCAAGGGCTGTGATAATTATAAAATTTTTCTGGGCAATTGGTTTGGTAGCCGGCAATTTAATACCTCCACTTATTTGGAGAAGTTTTAATAATAAAAATGTTCGGTGGAGGGTTTGTAATGTCCTGCTACACCGAACAAAACCTTTCAATTAAGTTGAGTTTTTCAAGTGCAACTTTAAATTTGAAGGATTTTTTTCCTGCTTTTCATCTTCTGCCCGGAAACTATTTGTTCTCATATTAACCAGTTTATAGTGTGTAGAAATAGCATCCAAGAATTTTTGAACTATATCTTCAGGGAGAGTTAAATACACTGTTGCTTCACTAGAGCCAGAAGAATTTTCACCTTTAATTTGTATATGAAAATCCTGGATATTGTACTTTTCAACAATCTCTTCTAGAACCTGGATTGCCTTCTGAATCTGGTCAACTTCAATATCAACAGAGAGATCGCTTACAACTTCAACGACAGCTTCTGATTCCCGCATATTATCCGGAACAGCCATTATCTGAAAGGTACCTTGCTCTCCATCACTTGTCTTCTCTTCTGGAACTTCAGCCAAATCAGTTGAACTTTTAATTTCTTCTTGTGCAGTAATACTTGCTTCTTGGTCTAATACCGGAGTATCAGCCTTTTCTAACTGCATAACTTCCTGATTAGGTTGAGCTTCTGCCAAGTCGTTAGATGCGGTTTGGGATTGGGAACCCATATTAAACATTCTAAATATATTTGCAGCTATGAGCATAAAAACAACTACTGCAGCCGTTGCACCCCAGGACAACCAATGGCGTTTCATAATTTTTCGCTTTATAAAAGGCTTGCTACCATAAATTTTCTTATGTTCTTCTTTTAATTTTTTAGTTATTTCTTGCCGGAAACCGGGGGGAAGTTCAACTTCAGGAAGTTCTCTTAAACTTTTCAAAGCTAGTTTCATTTCCTCAAGTTCTTGGGCACAAAGGGCACACTGCTGTAAATGCTGTTCTAATTTTTGCTTTTCATCTTCTTCTATATAACCGTCAATATACCACGATAATTGTTCTTGAAAATATTTGCAGTCCATCAGTAGCCCCCCCTTTTATCTTACTTGACGTTTCGAAATGTCATTTTGTTCCCGAATATTGATAATTTTGTCCTTAAATAATTTTCTTGCACGACTTAGCCGTGATTTAACAGTGCCCATAGAACAGTTTAATGCTTCTGTTATTTCCTCATATGAGAGTCCTTGCAGCTCTCTTAAAATCAAAATTATGCGATAATCTTCCGGCAAAGAATTAATCACTTCCTGTACAAAGGATTGATTTTCCTTTACCTCAAACTGCTCTTCAGGAGAAGGATTGCCGGACTTTAACTGTCTATCTATTTCTTGTCCATCGTCACCCATAATAGGAACATCAAGCGAGATTACTGAGGTATTTTTTCTCTTTCTTAACTCATCCCTGCAAACATTAGCAGTAATATGATAAAGCCATGTCTTAAAGGATGCATCGTTTCGAAATTTACTTATAGACCTATATGCCTTCAAAAAAGCTTCCTGGGCCGCATCACTTGCATCTTCCCTGCTACCCATAAAACGGTATGCTATATTGTAGACATGTTTTTGATATTTCTCCACTAATATGTTAAATGACTCCAGGTCTCCTTTTTTAACTTTAGCCAGTAATTTTTTTTCATCCATTTACCGACTCATCCCCTTTAGAGGGTTTTACCTGTAAAACCCTCGCCCTTTTAATACTTCCAAACCCATGTTTAGAACGAATACTATCAATTGCTTTAACTAAGTTAATATTTCTGTCATCATTAAAAAATGTCAACTGCCTCATACTTTCGGGAAGTAAGTTACTAGTACTTATTCCTAAAAGTCTTAAAGGCTCACCTGACCAGTTTTTTATTAAAAGTGTTTTTGCAGTTTCATAAATAACCTGATCTATATTTGTAGGTTCGTTTAGGGATTGATTTCTGGTAATAGTATTAAAATCACTATTTCTTAATTTTAGCATAATAGTATTACAAAGATATCCATTCTTTCTTAAACGGTATCCAACGTTTTCTGAAAGTGTTAACAATACTGTTTTAAGGTATTCTCTATCATTTGTATCATGCAAAAATGTTGTTTCCTTACCTATTGATTTTACTGAACTATCAGCTTTAACAGGTCTTTCGTCTATACCCAGGGCAAGGAGTCGCAACTCTTCTCCGTGTTGTCCCAGTTTACTTTTTAACAAATCAGGTGAAGACTTTGCAAGGCAACCAATAGTTGTTATTCCCCAGTTAAGCAATAACTGTTTAGTTTTTGGACCCACTCCCCATATTTTATCAACTGGTAAGGGCCAAACCTTTTTCTTAACGTCTTCCTCGCGTATAACAAAAAAACCCCTGGGTTTTTTCCAATCCGAGGCTAGTTTTGCTAGAAACTTATTGTAGCTAACTCCTATTGAGGCAGATAACCCCGTTTCAGAATATATTTTATTTTGAATTTCCTTGGCTATGTGAATTACATCCACGTTACCGCCTAAATCCAAAAAAGCCTCATCTAAAGCAATTGGTTCTACAAGAGGTGTATATTTATAAAATATGTCCTTAATTTCTTGAGAAACTTTTTTATACTTTTCTCCATTAACAGGCAAAAAGAATCCATGCGGGCAAAGTCTATATGCCTGTGAAATAGGCATAGCTGACCTTACGCCGTATCTTCTGGCCTCATAGGAAGCAGTTGATACAACCCCTCTACCATTTTTAGGATCAGCACCTATTATGACCGGCTTCCCCTTTAAATCCGGGTTGTCCCTCTGCTCAATAGCAGCATAAAAAGCATCCATATCAATATGTATTATGGCTTTTACTCGCACCCTATGAACCCACCTTGAAATGGACTATAACTTACCATAATCTATTATAACATACGCAAATAAAAAACCCACTATTTTAAGGTTTCTTAATAATGGGTCTAAATCAAATTTACTGTAAACTATTTTGTTAGATTACTGCCGGTTAATATTCCCTCATTATCGTTTTCATTACTTTCATTTTGCTTAGGTAATGCTGCTACCGCTTGGATTCCATCCAGATTTGCAAATATTTTTACCTGCTGACCTATCTCCATTTCACGAAAAACATCTCCGGATACATTGATATTTCCTGAAATCATGTCTCCAGCTATTTGAAGAACATAAGAGTCATCTTTCTGGAATTTATCTCCTATATACCCCAGAGTTTCGTAATCAAAGCCATCAGTAGCGATCTTAAAATCATTTTTACTAGCTTCTTCTTCAAATATAGTTATTATTTCATTTGAGGTTACTAGAACACGAACAGTATCGCCGATATTTAACTCTGACAGTTGTTTATCAGAAGCTTTCACCTTCCCTGTAACAACTGTTGTAGCTACTATAACTTCTTCTTCTGATTTTTCCAGTACCGTACCTTGCACTTCATATGTTTTAACTGGCTCAGAAGAAATATCTTCTTCGCTTTGTGGTAAAAACGGTAGTGAACAACCTGCAACCAGAAATAGTATTATAAGAAAATATGAAGTAAAAAATATTTTCTTCATACCTAGTTTTTCCTTCCGTAAAAAATGTTATATGATTAGTTCTACATAAAATAGCAAAAACCTGCAAAAATTGTTTTTTTCTCCAAAAATATATCACTGCTCTTTAGTGGTTTTTAGGGGATCATGTAATCTTTACCTATTGACAATGAGCGCTAAACCTGTTAAGATAGTTATTGCTGACGACAAAAGTAAACCTTCTGTGCCGAAGTGGTGGAATTGGCAGACGCGCTGGACTCAAAATCCAGTGGGGTAACACCCGTGTGGGTTCGACTCCCACCTTCGGCACCAACCAAAGAATTCCGAGGTTTTCACCACGAAAATCTCGGATTTTTTTGTGTAAATCCCCATTTTCTTTAGTATCAAAAAATGTTGCAAGTTAGCCTGCAATTTATTTATCAAACCATAATTTTTTACTTAATACTAGTTGAATGAAGCCTTTATCCTTACTCTTTTTTAATAGCCTCCCGTATACCTCTAATTATCTTCTCTACTATCTAAAGGTAAATCAGATTGGTTAGCTGCTTCAGTTGCTAGCGTATCACAACGTTCATTTTCTGGATCTCCTGCATGTCCCCTCACCCATTTAAAAGTTACTTCATGTTCCTTCATTGCATCCAGTAATCTTTTCCATAAATCAATATTTTTAGCCTTTATCCCTTTCTTTGCATCCCTCATCCAACCATTCATTTGCCAGCGCTTAACCCATTTTTTCTCTATTGCATTAACTAGATATTGAGAATCAGAAAAAAGAGTTACTTTACACGGTTCTTTTAAAGCTTCTAACCCTACTATTGCAGCCATAATTTCCATTCTATTGTTCGTTGTATTGGCAAAGCCTCCAGATATTTCTTTACGATACACTTGATTATTTTTATCTCTGTACAGCAATACTACTCCGTACCCTCCAGGCCCATCAGGATTACCTTTACAAGCACCATCGGTATAAATTATTACGTGTTTCATACCATACTCCCTCTATTTGTTTAGTATTTATTTTTAAAGATCTTACATAATATTTATGGAAAGAAATGAATCATTTTATTAATTCTAAATCCAAATAAATTTTCCTGCAGCTTTTATGCTGATATAATAATAACCAAAAAGCATGTAAATTTACTTCTTTAGCAAAGCGTGGGAATAACATGGGTCTGTTACTATTCAGTATTCCTTTAGGCATGATGGTACTGACATTTTCATCTCTACTTTATAGTTTTTGGTTAAGTCTAGTGGTGATAATTTCCAGCAGTAGTTTTGGCATGCTGGAATAGGCTTTTTATCAGATAAATACGATTTTGCAACTGCCCAGAACCTTATTCACAAAGGCGGGTCAGGACTTGCTTACGGAATATATAACACCTGCTTTTCTATCGGAATGCTGGTTGGTCCTTTAAAACTTCACTCAGTACATGGGCAAAGGCCCTTGCTGCTACCTGTGCCTCTTCCAGGGAGTTTTTACTACTTCCTATCTCAGCTAAAATTGCCCTTTCATGGAGATGTTGATTATACCTGCCACTCTGAACCCTTACCTCCTTTAATAAGCCCGGGTATAGTTCGTCCATTTTTTTGCCAACTTTTTTTGCAAACTCCCAATTTTTACGCCAGTTTGGATGAGATAATCTCTTATCTGTACCTACCACCAGCATTATAGTGGCTCCCTTATTTCCATCAGCAAGGGCAGTTACTGATTTTTCAGGTAATCCGGCATCCCGATGAACGTCTATTATTACCTTTAAAGAAGGATACATTGCAAGAAGTTTTTTTACTGTTTTAGCTGAATTAGCGTAAGATTTTTCCCAGTGGGGGTAGTCATGAATCGTATCGGAACGAACAGTTTTTATACCATATTTCTTTTCTAGAGTTTCAGCTAACGTTTTCGCAACTTTTGCCACACCAGCATTTTTACCCTCTATTTTAGATGTTCCATCAGTAGGGATAAAAGTTTCAGCATTATGGGTATTATATATAGCTACCAATGGTTTTGATGATAAAGGAAATTTAATTTCCTTATGTGTTTTTGCATTATTATTCTCTGGTCTAACTTTATTGTCCTCTATATTTTGATAGTATTTCGTTTCAATTTCAGTCAAATCCAATGAGTCATAACTATTTGCATTATTTACATTTACAGTATCCATAATATTGATACATGCACTTAAAAATGTCTTTGAATCGGCTACATCCACTCTAGTAAGAATATATAAAAAATACTGTACTATATCTTCAGGTGTTTTAAGAGTTACTTTACTAGATGCCAAATTACTATTCAAAAGAGGTAATCCTTCGTTTAAAATATTTTTTCCCGAATCAGTTAAAACGCTTACTAACCTCATAACTTTATAAAAATAATTACCGGTTTCATTCAACTGACTTATTAATAAATTGGCACTAAAAATCAGGAGGATACAAACTATTACAAAGAAAATTACACATATCGCCAGGCTACTTCTTTTATCCTTTAAACGGTTGTATTTAATAATTTCGGCTCCCCCCTTTTCTTCCCACAAAAATTATATTCTTGGAGGTTACCTTTTATGACTCTTGTCCAAAATCTCCGAGACGTAAAAAGGACTCCCTTAATGGGGAGCCCTTCATGCGTTAGGTTTCATCTTAATTCTGTTGGAACGAATGCATCTATAATTCCTATTACCAGGGCAGCCAATAACGCTCCTATTATTGTTACAGATATATAACTTGGAATAATAAAATTAGCTAAATAAATTACAGCTGCTGATGTAACAAAACCTATTATTCCCCGGCTTTGAGGAGAAACTTTTTTCCCAAAAAAACTTTCTATCAGGTAGCCTAACACTGCTATAACTACTGCAGCAATTAGTGCTCCAGTAAAGCCTGCTACTTCAAAACCAGGTAAAATCCAACCCACTACCATAAGTACAAGTGCAGATACAATGAATCGGATTATCATACCAAGCATATTTCACACCTCCTTTTACCTCTTAGGTTGTCCACTCATTGTCAAATATATACCTCAAAAACAGTTAATCTTGCATTTTAGAAAGCTACATGGTAAAATACACTTTGTTAATCTTAGGAAAAGCTTTTAAGTTTTCAATATTTTAAGGAGGTGAAGTTGGTGCCTAACATTAAATCTGCAAAGAAAAGGGTAAAAATTATTCAAAAAAGAACTGCAAAAAATAGGTTAATGAAGGCTAAAATTAAATCAGACATTAAAGAATTCTTTAAAACTATAGAGTCTGGTAATAAGGAAGAAGCACAAAAAGCTCTTCGCCAAGCCATCAAAACAATTGACAAAGCAGCTAAAAAAGGTCATCTTCATAAGAACAATGCAGCCAGGAAAAAATCCCTTCTTCAAAAGAAATTTAACTTACTGGCCAGTTAGTTAAATTACAAAAACCACCGTTACCGGTGGTTTTAGTGTTTATGTGAGTTTTACGCCCCTTTACTCAATCTTAAAATAGCTGTTTCTAAAAGATAATTGGAAGGCAGCTGTGATGTTTTTAGTTCAATATCTAATTGCATCAATAACTGTAGGGCCTTCTCCAATTCACTGCTGCTATATAAACGGGATTGTTGCAGGACTTTTTTTGCCACAAAGGGATGCCAGCCTGTTTTTTGAATTATTGTATTTATGGTGTAACCTTTAATATGTAGCAATTTAGCCTGGAGCATCAATCTATATTGCCTGATGATCATAAATAAAATTCTTATTTCAGGTTCTCCTGCCAATATCATATCCCGCAAGCAAAAAACAGCCTTTTCACTTTCACCTTCAGCTAATGCATCCACTAATTCGAAAATATTGTTGGCAAGTGTTCTACTGCTAATTGCTTTTACATCTTCAAGTTTGATATTTTTTTTGTTTCCTACATAAGAGTAAAGTTTTTGTAATTCCATATCCAGCATTTCCAGGTTGTTACCAATTGCAGAAAATAAGTAATTTACAGCCTCCTTATCCATGCCTTTGCCATTATCTAAACAGTGTTTTTCTATCCATTTTGTCACTTCCCAATCCTTTAAGGTATCAAGTCGAATAACGGTCCCTGTTTTTTTTATAGCTTTAAATAATTTTGTTCTACCATCAGCTTTTTCAGTTATGGAAAATACAAGACATGTGGTAGTATTAGGTTCTTTAAGGTATTCTAACAATACTTCAATATCTTTTTCGCTATATGCCTTTTTTTTAGATGCATTGAAGAGAAATTTGTTCTTTACAATTACAAGTCTTTTTTGTGCCATAACAGGAAGTGTATTTACCCTTTCCACTATTATACCGGGAGTTGAATTTTCATCTAAAATATCATAATTGAAATCTGTCATGGTTCCCTGTAACAAATGCTTTTTAAATTGATTAGTTAGGGAGTTGATGAGATACCGTTCTTCACCATGAATTAAATAAACAGGCGAAACCACTCCCCTTTCTAAACTTTTTACAACCTCGTTATAAGCCACTGTTTTCACCCCTCATGAGCCTTTAAGAGGATATTCGAAAAGTCCGAACTCCTTTTCGAACACTCACTTTAAGCTAGCTTTTATGTCTCCAAAGATATTCCTGTTCAAAATAAGCCTGTAGCTTTTTTCCTTTTATGCCTGCGCCTAATGCCGCCATAAGTTTTAGACGAGCCTTGGGGCCACTTAATCTCCCTGCAAAAATCAGTCCTATTTCCTTGAGGCGCCTACCTCCACCTGGATAAGCATACAGATCGAGAACCCTTCCTTCTAAACATCTGGAACAAAGAACTACCGGAATACCCTTTTTAACAATATCTTTAACTACAGGAAAAAGTGATTCAGGAATATTGCCTAAACCAAAGCCTTCTATAACTAATCCCTTTACGTTATTTTCAAGGCAGGCTTTAAATAACAGGTCACTCATATCTAAATAACATTTTATCAGTTCCACGTTTTCTTGCAAACAATTAACCTGTAAAGGAGGCTCTAAAGGAGCATTACGATAAATTACAACTCCGTCCGAATATACATAACCTAAAGGTCCCAAGCCTGGAGATTGAAATGCCGAGATGAGTTCACTATTGACCTTGATAACTTCCCTGGCACTATGTATCTCTTGATTCATCACAACCAAAGTACCCTGGTCCCTTGCTCCCGGGGTACATGCAGTCCTTATTGCTGCAAGGAGATTTCCCCTGCTATCAGCATATGGTTCATGCTGGCTTTTCATTGCTCCTGTAAAAATGACAGGATGCGAAGTCCGGCAGATCAAATTGGTAAGGTAGGAGGTTTCTTCCATAGTATCTGTCCCCTGGACTACTACCACTCCATCCACATCTTCGTTACGTAATGTTTCCCTAATAAACTTTGCCAGCTTCAAGATTAATTTAACAGTAAAATTGGGGCTAGAAATAGGCGGACGCTCTATTAATTTTATATTTGCAATTTCATTTACCTCCGGTATGGAAGAAATTAAATCTTTGCCACTCAGAGAAAAGTTTATACTTTTAGAAACATGATTAAAACTTGAAGCAATGGTTCCCCCTGTAGTTATAACTGCTATGACAGGTAATTTTGAATTACAATGCATTTTTCACTTTATTCTCCTTATGACTTTGTATTTTATAACATTATTATTACCACTATATTTTTAACATTACACGTATCTTCACGTTAAAAGGAGAAAATACTAACCTTGAGGTGGAATTAATGACTGATAAAGCTAGTAAAAAGAAAAACTTTAAAGGATTTAAAAGGTCAAATGAAATTGGGATTGACCTTGGTACAGCTAACACACTTGTTTTTAGAAAACATCAGGGGATTGTTCTTAAAGAACCTACAATAGTAGCTGTAGACTTAAGAAACGGTAGAATACTGGCAGTTGGCCAGGAAGCAAAGAAAATGCTTGGCAAAGCTCCAGGACATATCAAGGTTATCAGACCCATGAGAAAAGGAGCTATTGCAGATTTTGATACAACCCGAGAAATGTTAAAATATTTTATGTCTAAAGTGGGAGTTCTCCGTCCAAAGGTAATCATTAGTGTCCCTTTTGGAACAACAAGTGTTGAAAAAAGAGCAGTCATCGAGGCAGCAATGCAAGCCGGAGCTAAAGACACATATCTAATTGAAGAACCCCTTGCAGCAGCTATTGGAGCAAATCTCCCGGTGGAAGAAGCTTCCGGTAACATGGTCATAAATATTGGTGGAGGTACCACTGAAATTGCAGTTATTTCATTAGGCGGTATTGTAAACGGCCGTTCTGTACGTATCGGCGGTGACGCCTTTGATGAAGCCATCCGTAATTATTTAAGGAAAAAATACCGCATGGAGATTGGGCAACCAACAGCAGAAAGAATAAAAATAGCTATTGGATATGCCGTAAAAGTGGACAATCCCCAGTCATATGATGCAAAGGGTATCGATTTAAAGACCGGTCTACCTACCTCCAAAACCATTTCTACCAATGAACTGGCTGAAGTACTCTTGAAACCATTAGACGATCTAATTACTGCCGCAAAAGAAGTATTTGAAGAAGCTCCCCCTCAACTGGCTTCAGATATTATTGAAAAAGGCATCGTACTTACAGGCGGAGGAGCAAATCTAGGAGGTTTGGACAGGCTTATAGAAAAGAATCTTAAGCTTCCGGTTCAGATAGCAGACAACCCGCAGGAATGTGTTGCCAGGGGTACGGGAGAGGCAATTATGCATCTTAAAACCCTAACAGGAATGTCCCTCTACCATATCTAGCATTTTTATGAAGCAGGCTTAAGCATAGTCTGTACTTGCAATGATTTACCGTCACTTTTTATCGTTACTGCACCATTTTTATCTGTACGATATAATTTTATTCCATTGCTTTTTGACCAGTTTAATATTTTTTCACCTGGATGCCCAAATCTGTTGTTTTCTCCTACAGAAATTACAGCTACTTGAGGATTAATTTTTTTAAGTAAACTTACATCAAAAGAATCGTTACTACCATGGTGGGAAACCTTTAAAACTTCAGCACTTAAGTCACTGCCATTGCACAGTATTTTTTGTCCCTCTTTTTCAATGTCCCCTGTTAATAAGAAATCACTTTCGCCATAAGAAACTTTCACAACCAGTGAGGAATTATTTGGTGAAAGATTAGAACCGGAAGGCGGGTATAAAAATGAAATCAGAACATTATCATCCAATTTTAATATATCACCTTGAGCAACAAAAGCATATTTTATTTTTTTAGCGTGTAAAATGTCTAAAAAGCTTTTATAAATACTTTTGTCGGCTATATCGGGTAAAAGTACCAGATGAGAAGTTATCTCCCTTACCACAGTAAATAAACCGCCCAAATGGTCGTTATCAGGGTGTGAATTAATTATTACATCTATTTTTTCCCGTCCCAGGTGCCTCAAGTACGGTAGCACCACCGTTTTTCCCATATCTTGATATTCAGTACACACGCCTCCGTCTAGCAAAACACTTTTTCCTGCCGGAGTTTTTATGTAAATGGCATCTCCCTGGCCTACATCTAAAAACGTTACCTGAAGGTTATTTTCATAAGGTAAAAGTATGCTGCTTAATAAAATTATAAGTAAAATACAAACTATTAGATGAAATCTTTTACGAAAGACAATTATTAATTTAGGCTCTTCACGGTATTTAAAAATAAAAAATACTCCCACCATAAATACATAAATGGTAAAAACTGCAGGCAAACTAGGTGAAACAATCCATACTACCTCTCCAGGAATGATTTTTTTTGTAAATGCAAGTATTTCTAAAATTAGGTAGATCATTCCGCCGTTTAAAAAAAATAAGGGTATAGATAACAAGGGTAAGAAAGAAAATACTAGTGCTATGATTCCTAAAATAACAACTAACCCTGCAATGGGAGTTAAAAAGATGCTTGTAAAGGGTCCCAGTAGAGAAACCCTATTAAAATAAAATGCAGTTAAAGGAGTTACTGCAAAAAAAGCAGCAAATGGAACAGAAAATATTTTTTTCAAGAAGTCATTACCAGTAAATTTTTCAAGTACAGTTTCAACAATAGGAGTTAAATACAATATTCCCATGGTTGCCACAAAAGTTAGTTGAAAACTTGCTGTGAAAAGCTGTAAAGGGTTAGTAACCAAAAGTATCAATGCTGCCAGTGCCAGCATTTCCTCTAATTTGTGTTGCTGATTTAACATTTTTCCTAACAAATAGATTATAGCCATTATTGTAGCCCTAACTACAGGTGGAGCAAAGCCGGTAATTGCAGAATATAAGAATAACCCTAAAGAGCATGCTACAAACTCCCACTTTAAATTTAGTTTTAAAATTTTACAAAGTTTTATTAAAAATAAAATAACAAATCCTGTATGAAGTCCCGATACTGCCAGAAGGTGCATTAATCCAAATTGCATAAATAGTTCCCTGCTAGTATCAGAAAGGCCCTTTTTATCCCCCAGGATCATTGCATTAAAGATGGCCCTTTCTCTTTCTTTGAGAGCTTTGTCTGCTAATTTTTGTATCCTTACTCTCCACCTGTCAAGTATTTGAAAAAGCAAATTCCCCTCTTTCCCGATTAACTTTATATCACTTTCATTTACTTTTGTTTGAAGTACTATTCCTTGCTTTTGCAAGTATTTTTTTAAATTAAATTGACCTGGATTTCGACTTTCACCTGGTACCTCTAGCTTTCCTTCAAATTGTATAACATCGCCATACTTAAAGTTGGAATGGGAATCATATGCCAGTAGAGAGAGATCTCCGGAAAACTTTTTCCCATTTATTTTGATATCTGTTAACCTATATATACTGCCGAATTGATAGCTCTCATTTTTTAAAATCATACCTGAAATATTTTGTACTGTATTTTTAAAAATATACAGTTCTTTTCCCCTATTTTGATAGTAACTAGTCCATAAAAATCCAAAGCAAAAAAAGAAAACTAATATGGCTATGAAAAAACGGGATACATTTTCCTTCGTGAAAAAATATATCCCACTGCTTAAAGAAATCAAGATACCTATCAAAAAAATTTTTAGGGGTAACTGAATGTAGTAAGCTAAAACTATACCTGCAATAAATGAAAGTGTTAATTTGGGAATCGCCCTGGGATTAGTGTTATTTTTCAATATACAGTCACCAGCTCTCTAATTGATTCCAGCTTTTTATCTCCAATACCGGACACCTTCTTTAATTCTTCAACTGAGCTAAATAGGCCGTTTTGAGTACGATATTGTATTATACGACTAGCCAAGGCAGGACCAATACCAGGGAGTTCTTCCAACTTTTCAGCTGAACAGGAATTGATGTTAATTTTTCCTTCTTTTTCATTATCAGACGAATTTAGAGAGCTTGTTTGCTGATTTCTTTCACCTTTGTAATAAACATAAATTTGCTCCCCATCCTTTAAAGGCATTGCCAGGTTCAACCGATCAAGATCAGCATCAGGTAATGGAATAGCTTTCTTAACAGCATCATCCACCCTGCTCCCTGACTCGAATTCATACAAACCGCTGTTAAATACCGCCCCAGCCACATGTACTTTTATTTTTTCATTTTTATCAGCTTTTCCATTTTCCTCAAAAACTTCTGATTTTTGTTCTTGACTGGGAACCACCTGAGGTTCACCTGTAACCATGGAATATTTACCATATTGCACTCCAATAAAGAAAATCAATACAGCACCTACCACTAAAATTACTGCTTGCCAGCGACTACTTGAATTAATCATCCTTTTACACTCCCAAATTTTTTAATCCTACATTAAACTGGAAAAATTTATTAATTAAAAATGAATTCGCTATTTTTAGCAAATTTCCTCCTTTATTTTCCTATATAGTGACAGATTAAAAAGCCTCCTGGATTAAACAAGAGGCTTTTTCTATAAACAACTATTTATCTTACTTGGCAACTATATTTACAAGCTTTTTAGGTACAACTATTACTTTTTTAATTTCCTTTCCTTCTATCTGTTTAACAACCTTTTCATTTGCCAGTGCTTCTTTCTTTAAATCTTCCTGTCCAATGTCCGCAGCAACATTTATTTTATCCCTTACCTTACCATTAACTTGAATTACTATTTCTATTTCATCCTGCACAAGGGCAGCTTTGTCGTAACTAGGCCATTTTTGAGAATGAACAGATCCTTTCCCTCCAATAATCAGCCATAATTCTTCAGTGATGTGCGGAGCAAAAGGCGCCAGCAACAGTATTATAGTTTCTATAGATTTTCTTACCAACCCAAGATTTTGTTTCGTAAAGTCTACATTATCTTTATAGTGGTAAACAGAATTAACAAGTTCCATTACTGCACTGATCGCAGTATTTAAGTTAAATCTCTCGCCAATATCTTCTGTTACCCGTTTAATGGCAACATTTACCATGCGATTTAATTCTTTATCTTCCTTAGAATTGATGGTTAAATTTTCAACGGAAGTGGGTAAGTGATGATAGTAGGAGTATACCAAGCGCCATACTCTGTTCAGGAAACGGTAGCAGCCTTCCACACCTTGATCACTCCACTCCAGATCCCTACCAGGAGGTGCAGCAAAAAGTATAAACAATCTTGCCGTATCAGCACCATACTTACCAATAATCTCCTCAGGACTTACTACATTTCCGAGGGATTTAGACATTTTGCTGCCATCTTTAAGAACCATACCTTGAGTTAAAAGATTTTGGAAAGGTTCTTCCATGGAGACCAAACCAATATCATACAAAACCTTGGTAAAGAAGCGAGCATACATGAGGTGTAAGATGGCATGCTCCACACCACCTATATACTGATCAACATTCATCCAGTAATCGGCAATATCCTTATCAAAAAGTTTATCTTCCTGATGGGGACTGCAATATCTCAGGAAATACCAGGACGAATCGACAAAAGTATCCATTGTATCAGTTTCTCTTTTAGCATCTTTTCCACATTTAGGACATTTTACATTGACAAAATCCTCACGATATTTTAAGGGTGATTCACCCGTTGGTTTGAATTCCACATCTTCAGGTAAAACAACAGGCAAATCTTCTTCAGGTACCGGTACGACACCACATTCATCACAATAGATAATAGGTATCGGACAACCCCAGTAACGCTGGCGGGAAATTAACCAATCTCGCAATTTAAAATTAACTTCAAAATGACCTAACCCTTTTTCCTCAAGAATCTTTGTAATTTTTTTTATTGCTTCCTTAACACTCAATCCATTGATAGGGCCTGAATTAACCAGTTGACCTTCTCCTGCATATGCTTCTTCAATAGTATCACCGGAAAGTTCCTGACCCTCCGGTTGGATTACAACCCTAATCGGTAAGTCATATTTCCTTGCAAACTCAAAGTCTCTCTGGTCATGGGCAGGAACAGCCATAATTGCACCGGTACCATAGCCCATAAGTACATAATTTGCAATCCAAATAGGTATTTTTTCATCATTTACAGGATTTATGGCATATGCACCGGTAAATACACCTTCTTTTTCAGTCTCTCCTGAAGTACGGGAGATCTCATCCATATTCCTAACCTTTTGAACGAACTCTTGCACCTCTTTTTCATAAGCAGTACCTTCAGTCAATTCCTCTACAAGTGGATGTTCCGGTGCCATCACCATAAAGGTAACCCCATAAAGTGTATCCGGCCTGGTTGTAAATACCTCAAGTACGTGACCTTTTTCTGTCTTAAACTTTACTTGAGCGCCTTCACTTCTACCTATCCAGTTTCTTTGCATAATTTTTACCTTTTCAGGCCAGCCGGATAATTTTTCAAGATCCTTTAACAAGCGGTCAGCATAATCAGTAATCTTAAAGAACCACTGCTCAAGATCTTTTTTCTCTACCTTACTTCCACAGCGTTCACATTCACCATTTACAACTTGCTCATTTGCCAGTACCGTGGCACAATCAGGACACCAGTTTACAGAAGCTTTTTTCTTATAAGCAAGGTTATTTTTATAAAACTGTAAAAACAGCCACTGCGTCCACTTGTAATAATCGGGATGACAAGTTGTAACTTCCCTATCCCAATCATAGCTCAGTCCCATTGACTTGAGCTGTCTTCTCATATTGGCTATATTATCCCATGTCCATTTTTCTGGGGGAACTCCATGTTTAATTGCTGCATTTTCTGCCGGTAATCCAAAGGCGTCCCACCCCATAGGGTGTAATACGTTATAACCCTGCATAGTTTTATAACGAGCTACTACGTCTCCTATTGAATAATTACGAACATGACCCATATGTAAGTTGCCGGAAGGATATGGAAACATTTCCAATACATAATACTTGTCCATATCATCTTCCTGCTGAACTTTAAAGAAATTCTCTTCCTCCCATTTTTTTTGCCATTTTGGTTCAATTTCCGCAAAATTGTACTTTTCCTGCAATGTACTTTCACCCCTTCTAAACCATTTTCCTATAACTTTTTAATAAGCACGTTAAAAAACCTTTCATCCAATTAGGACGAAAGGAGCTACTCCCCATCGCATTCAGAAAATAAAAATTAAAAAATATTTGAAATCATTATATGTTATTGTATTTAAAAAGTCAATTACACGCCAGTAAACTCTTCTTGACCTGCATCCCCCCATAAAGTTTCAAGATTATAAAACTCTCTTTCTTCCTGTAAAAAGATGTGTACAATTACATCACTATAGTCCAACAATACCCATCGTCCTTGAGTAAATCCTTCTATTCTTAACGGTTTTAATCCCAACTCTTCTTTCAATATCTTTTCAATGTTCTCGACAATTGCATGGACCTGTGTAGTTGAACTGCCACTTGCTAATACAAAATAATCCGTTATAATTGATACATCTTTTATTTTCAAAAGTTTGACATCAAATGCCTTTTTATCAACCGCAGCTTGTGCCACTTTTGTAGCTAATTTATATGAGTCTATCAACTTTTTACCACTCCTTCAATTAAATTATTTCTAGCTTCAATTGTATAAGGATGGATTAAACACCTCTTGCTAATAAGATATGTAATGGATCCTTCTAATGCTTTTAAAAATGCTTCATTTAAATTATTTTTAGCAAGTTGTCTTAAATCTTCAATTCCTTGAAAGGACCTATCAGGTTCTATAACATCAGCCAAATAGACAATTTTATCTATTTTTGACATTGCGGGAGCTGCAACAGTGTGTTTTTGCACTGCCTGCAAGATGCTGCTTTTAGATATGGCAAGTCTTGACGAAGCAATAAAGGCCCCTACATTAGCATGAAGCACTATTGGCATTTTTTCTTCTATGGGGTGTTGTATCAAATTGTTTTCCCTTGCAATCTTTAAGAGTTTTTGAGGGTCTAAATCCCGAGCTATATCATGCACAAGTCCTGCAAGATATGCATCTTCCTTGTTAACTGAAAACCTTTCTGCTAATTCTTGTGCTGTTTGAGCCACATTTAGGCTATGTTTAACCTTTTTTTCACTAAGGTATTCTTGTAAAATTTCTTTGATACTCTCTATATTTATATTTGCCATAGAAAACCTCTCTTAGTACTTAATTAATCACAGTACAGACTATTTTTATAAATATAATACTCTACTGTTTCCGGAACTAAATATTTAATTGGCTTATTATTTTTCACCCGATTGCGAATATCAGTAGATGATATTGCCAAAGCAGGTACTTCAAATTTTTCAAAATGCTTTTTTCTACCTTGGGGGAGTTTTTGCAATGTAAAATCAATTTGTTCCAAGTCAAAACCCGGTCTCGTAGCCGCAATAAAAGTACAAAGTCCAGTTAGTTCTTCAACATTCTTCCAAGTTAAAATTTCTAAAACTGCATCAGCTCCGGTTATAAAGTATAATTCTACATTTGAACCAAAGATTTCTCTAAAATGTTTTATAGTATCTATTGTGTAGGAACAACCTTCTTTTTCAATTTCGAACCTGGAAACCTCAAAATAGAGGTTTGTTGTAATGGCTAAAACAGTCATCAGAAAGCGATGCTTCGGATCAGTAATTTGTTTATCTTGTTTATGAGGAGGGCGACCGGCAGGTACAAATATCACTTTATCAAGGTTAAAATGAGAACGAGCGGCTTCTGCAGTGACCATATGCCCGTAATGGATAGGATCAAATGTCCCTCCCATGATACCTATCTTTTTTATTTTTCTATTGCCTTTTCCTCTCATTGGACTTCCCCTAAATAGTTTTTTTTCATATTAACATATCTTGCTAAGTTTTTGCAAAAAAAATGCAAAGGTAGCAAAAACCTTTGCATCCTAAAAAACTATTTCAAGTAAATCTATGGGAACAAATCGGTAAATAAAACTATTCGTTCCCTCAGTCTCTAAAATAGCTAGATTATCACCTTTCTTTCCCTTGGTAAATCCAATAATCTTGAACTTTAATTCCTTTCCACAACTTGTAACTGTTACCCATTGACCAATTTTCATAAGCATCACCACTACACTATATGCAAAACAAAATAATAGTGTGAGTGGTGGTAAGCAAAAAAATTCTAAATTTAGAGAGGTAATTCTATTTTAGGCTTTTCCTTAGATTTTCTATAAAGGAGAAAGTTATTGCCAATAACCTGTACAAGCTCAGCATTAACTTTATCCTTTAAAGCCTCTGCTACCTCCTTCACTTCCTGACCACTATTGGGTAAAACCCTCACCTTTACAAGTTCTCTGGCTTCCAAAGCATCGTCTAATTGTTTAACAGTATTATCAGTTATACCCGCTTTACCAATTTGTAAAATAGGATCAATTCCCGTGCCCAGTGCCCTTAAAAAGCGCTTCTGTTTGCCTTTTAACATAGCGAACACCAACCCACTCCTATTCAGTAAATTCAAATTCCATTTCCCCTATTTGAACAGTATCCCCAATTGAAATAGCTTTCTCCCTCAAGGCATCTTCAACACCCATTTTTTTCAATATCCTTTGAAATCTTTGTACTGCATCCTCATTGTTAAAATCAGTCATAGCAAGGTGTTTTTCAATTTCCTTACCCTTAACAACAAATACTCCATCTTTTTTTTCTATAGTAAATCTTTCTTCAGGCGCTTTAATAATCCTTTTTTCATTTTTGATTTTTAAGGGTTCTGGCTCTATTTTCTCAACAAGCTCTGCCATTCTAAGAACAAGTTGTTTCAAACCCTTACCGGTTACTGCAGAAATGGAATAAATCTCATAATCATCCCCTAATTCCTCCTGGAGTATTTCCAGGTTTTCTTCTGCGCCAGGCAAGTCTATTTTGTTGGCAGCAATTATTTGCTTTCTTTTTGCCAGGATTGGATCATATAATTCAAGCTCTTTATTTATTTTATGAAAACCTTCTAGAGGATCTCTTCCTTCTAGTGCGGCAATGTCAATAACATGTACTAGCATTTTAGTTCTTTCAACATGCCTTAAAAATTCGTGACCTAGTCCAACGCCCTGATGAGCGCCCTCTATTAACCCAGGAATATCTGCAATTACAAAACTGGAATGCTCCGTTTTTACAACTCCCAAATTTGGAACCAGTGTTGTAAAATGATAATCAGCAATTTTGGGTTTTGCTGCAGAAACCGCTGAAATCAAAGTAGATTTCCCCACATTGGGATAACCAATTAAACCAACATCTGCAAGGAGTTTGAGTTCCAATTCCAGCCATCTTTCTTCTCCCGGTTCCCCTTTTTCAGCTATTTTAGGAACTCTATTTTGAGCAGAAACAAATCGGGCATTACCTCTTCCTCCCCGACCACCTCTGGCAAGAACGACTTCCTGATCTTCTGAAACTATATCAGCCAATATTTCCCCTGTATCCGCATCCTTTATGATAGTTCCGGGAGGAACCCTTAAAATCAAGTCTTTTGCAGATTTACCATGCTTATTACTACCTTGACCATGCTGGCCTCTTTCCGCTTTATAATGCCTTTTATATTTATAATCAACAAGTGTTCTTAAACCTTTATCGGCTCTAGCTATCACATTGCCGCCCCTACCACCATCACCTCCGTTGGGACCTCCTTCAGCAACATATTTTTCTCTCCGAAAGGAAACTACACCGCTTCCTCCGTCACCGCCTTTAACATATATCTTTGCTCTATCTAAAAACATTATAATCACCTAGTGTATTTAAAATTTATTTATTTATTTTATTATAATATTTGTCTTCCTATAATATCCACAAGTTTAAAAATTAAATCGACACACTTAATCTGATTATACCTCCACTCGGATTTTTTTGAAAATCAAACGCAATTTCGTTAAAAGAAGCTATTTCATTTATTCGCCTTTTTTCTTCTTCAAAAACAGAACTATTGTCAAAAGGAAACTTAAAAACCAAAAGGTACTCTTGTCCAGTTTCACTTAAATCAATCAGCAAGTATCTTTCATCATAAGGATGTCGTAAGAGTTGAGCTTTGAGTGCATTCCAGAGAATATCAATAAGATGACAAAGTTCCTCTTCTTGTTTAATTTCACTAAGCATAGTGGAAACTAATAATTTGGATTCTACACCTATTTGTTGGGCTTCCTGCAAAATGTTCATCATCATTAGAGCCATGTTGGAAGTATGGACTTTCATAATTAAGCCGTTTTCTTGTATGGAATTAATGGCTGACCTAGTGTATTCCAATGCCTTTTTTGTTTTTCCAAGCTGAAGATACCCCAATATAACCTGTAAGTAATTTAATTGGTCATGTTTTTGAACCCTCATTATATTTAAGATTTCTTGAGGAGATAGACCACCATAAAAATATGTCTTCATAGTAATCCCCTTTACTAAATATTCATACTACTTTCTTCCCCCAAATAACTTTATTGCCTAGTAGATTATTTACTATAGTTTCTTAATACCAAAAAGCCCTTGGAACTACCCAAGGGCAATTAAAGGTTATATTGCATAAACGCTTACTTGCTTTTTATTTCTACCTTTACGTTCGAACTTAACAACCCCGTCAACTTTTGCAAAAAGTGTGTCGTCTCCACCTATGCCAACATTAATTCCGGGATGAATTTTAGTACCACGCTGGCGCATAATAATATTACCTGCCAGTACCCTTTGACCATCATGCTTTTTAACTCCAAGCCTCTTGGCTTCACTATCTCTACCATTTCTAGTACTACCTACACCTTTTTTATGCGCAAAAAGCTGTAAATTCATTTTTAGCATTTCTAATACCTCCTTTTCTTAACTATATTCAGATATCCCTTATATTCTTCCTTTATACTTTCTAAACCTAATAACATTGTTTGAATAATCACTTCTACTTTTTCCAGTTCAGCTTCACTTAATTTATCTAAGACTAAATTACATTTTAAGAAACCTTCTTTTACTTTTACTTCCACACTTTCATCAAAATAATACTGCAAACCCATAACTGCAGATTGAGTGATAGCAGAAATACCGGAACAAACAATGTCACTTCCTTGTTCAGAATAACCACTATGCCCTTGTACCTGAAAGCCAGAATATTTCCCGGCTTTCGAGTAAATAACTACTTCAACCATTTTTATCCAGTTATTTTTTCAATTTTTACTTCAGTAAAAGGCTGGCGGTGTCCTTGCTTGCGGCGATAATTCTTTTTAGGCTTGTACTTAAATATAATAATCTTTTTACCTTTTCCCTGTTTTTGTACGGTAGCTTCTACCTTGGCTCCTTCAATTGATGGTGTGCCAAATTTTGTATCATCACCGTTTACAATAGCCAAAACCTTATCAAAATTGACTTTATCGCCATCATTTGCATTCAGTTTTTCTATTCTAATAACATCGCCTTCCCTTACCTTATACTGCTTTCCACCAGTTTCAATAATTGCGTACATCTAATCTCCTCCTCGTCAAAGACTCGCTATGGAGGTAGCTATGCTTTAAAATACCTCCTCATAAGCGGTTTTAAAACGATACCTACGAACAAGAATTCTATCATATATTAACCCTTTTGTCAATCACACAAATTGGTATCATTGGTATCCTAAGTTGTTATCAATTCAACATCTTCCAGGTGAAAGGATTTCTCATCCTTGATAATAATTTTTTTATTTATTTCATTTTCTAATTTTTCTATAACCTCCTGATCTTCTTCTAAAAAATTAGCTATTTGCGGGTGTACTTTCACAACTATAGTTGATTGTATAGTACGAGACGCACATTCCCGGATTTTTCTTTTTATATTTAATACAATATTTTCATCTGTTAAAACTTTACCCTTGCCATCACAATAAGGACAATCACTCATCAGAATGCTCTCTAAACCCTGCCTAGTTTTCTTACGGGTCATTTCTACAAGTCCAAGCTGTGTTATTCCCATAATTGAAGTTTTTGTCCTATCTTTTTTTAATTCCTTCTCTAATGCCGCCAGGACCATTTGTTTATGTTCAGATTCTTTCATATCAATAAAATCAATTACTATAATTCCACCTATATTTCTTAATCTCAATTGCCTTACTATTTCTGTCACAGCCTGAAGATTGGTTTCAAAAACCGTTTCCTTTAAATTATCTTTACCCACAAATTTTCCAGTATTGACATCAATGGCCGTTAAAGCTTCCATTTGATCAATTACAATATATGCACCATTTTTCAACCATACCTTTCTTCTTAAAGCCTGTCTAATTTGAGAATTTATATTGTATTTTTCTAAAAAATCCCCTTCTTGATAAAAGACCTTATTCTTAAATTCAGGCTGTGCAATTTCTACATATTCTAATATCCTATCTCTTATTTCTCTAGAGTTAATAAGCATCCTGTTAACATCTTCTGTAAGTATATCTCTCACCATACGCTGTACCAATTCCAGATCCTTATGTACAATTTGCGGTGCAACCGTTTCCGAAGCAACCGCAGAAATTTTTTGCCAAAGTGTTGCCAGGGTATCAAAGTCTCTTTTCAGCTCAGCATATCCGGCACCCTCTGCCACTGTACGAACTATTACACCCATACTATCATATTTTACTTCATTTGCTAATTCCTTTAATCTCTCTCTTTCATTTTCATCTTCTATTCTACGAGAAACTCCAACATAATCGACTGTTGGCATGAGAACTATAAAGCGACCCGGTAAAGTAATTTTGGTAGTAACACGAGCCCCTTTGGTACCTAGCGGTTCCTTAATAACCTGTACAAGTAATTCCTGGCCTTCCTTTACTACATCTCTAATACTCATGTCAGTCGAAGTCGGAAAATTTATAGCTTCATCTACATACAAAAAGGCATTCCTCTCCAGACCAATATCTACAAATGCAGCTTGCATACCGGGTAAGACATTTTCAACTATGCCTTTATAGATATTTCCCAGAACTCTTTTATTCATTTCATGTTCCAGGTAAACTTCCATTAAGCTACCGTCTTCTAAAACAGCAACTACAGTTTGTTCTTGCCCAACATCTACTACTATTTCCTTATACATTTTTATAAATAGTCACCCTTCCAGAACTTCAAGAGGCGTTACTGTCTTACCGTTAACATTAACAAATAACCCTTTTCTGGTTATTTTCTCAGGCCCAATAGGTTCTAAGTTTGCAAAACCTAGAAATGTATTTAAGACTTCACCCGGCCTAACATTTCCCTGACTGCCTGTTTGTACGAGGGTTGTAATGATCAATTCTGATTTTGCACATTGAGCTTTCAAACTAAAAATACCTGATCGGATATCCTTTAATTTTGTCCCCGATTTTGTTTCTCTCTCAATAGTAATTACTTCTTGCCCAAGAAATTTATCTGTTATTGTAGCAATGTCGTCCGAGCAGACCTTTACCCTTTGTTCTATTGTATATTCTGCTCTATTGATAATTGCCATAAGGGGTTTTGATTTAGGGGGAATTTCAGCGATTTTTATTACCTTAAATCCGATAGGCAAGCAGGCATTAATTTTTTCCTTTAACCCGGTAAGTTCTATATTTTCTCTTAATTCTACATCTAAGTATTCTGCTAAACTTGCTACTCCAACAGGCAGTGCAGAACCAAAGGAAATCTTAGGATGCGGGTTAAAACCTTTAGACATGGCCAGGGGTACCTTTGCCCTCCTTAATGACCTTTGCCACATTTGCTGCATTTCAAGATGAGATAGGAAGCGGGCTGTATCCAGCTTCTGAAACATTAATCTAATATGCACTTTGCTCACCTCTAAACATTTCCAAATCAACCCCGAAACGATTGCAAATACCACACCCAGGACAATCCTCATACCTGCAATCATGTGTCAGCGCTTCTTGCAAAGCTTTTCTATGTTCACTTTTGAGATAATTTTTAGTAACCCCTACATCGATAACATCCCAGGGGAAAATTTCATCGTAATCCCTTCTGCGATACGCATAAAACTCAGGATCAATCTCACACTCTCTAAATGCCTGGAGCCACTTATCATACTTAAAATATTCGGACCAGCTGTCAAATTTACAACCTAATTCCCAGGCTCGTTTTAATACTTTACCAATTCTCCTATCCCCTTTTGAAATAATAGCCTCCAAAAAGCTTGTCTTTGCATCATGATAGTTATATGTTATCCTTCTGTCCTTGAGAAGGGATTTCAAGTATTGCTGTTTTTCCTCAAGCTCCGAAATTGTGTTCTGAGGTTCCCATTGAAAGGGAGTATGTGCCTTTGGTACAAAAGATGATGTGCTTACAGTTACCTTAATTCTCTTGAAATTTTTATTGTTTTTTAAAACCTCCTGCCCCCATTCCAAAACTTTGTATGCCAGGTCCGCTATTCCTTTTACGTCCTCAAAGGTCTCTGTGGGAAGACCAATCATAAAGTAAAGTTTAATTTGGGTCCAACCAGCATCAAAGGCCCCTTTAACAGCCTTTTCCAGGTCTGCACTGGTAACCCCTTTATTTATTACATCCCTAAGTCTTTGAGTTCCCGCCTCTGGAGCAAAAGTTAAACCGGTTTTTCTAACCTTCTGGATCTCTTTAGCAATCTCCACTGAGAAAGCATCCACCCTTAAGGAAGGCAGAGAAACTCCTATGCCTTCTCCTGCATGTTTCTCTAAGAGTCCCTCTATCACAGGCTTAATACTTGAATAATCGGCCGTGCTTAATGAAGTAAGAGAAATTTCATCATAGCCAGTGTTTTCTATTGACTTTTTCGCTTGTTCATAAAGTGTTTTCGGACTTTTTTCCCTCACCGGCCTATAAACAATACCTGCTTGGCAAAAGCGACATCCCCTGGTACAGCCCCTGGCAACCTCAAGCATGATTCGATCATGAACTGCCTCTATATATGGTATTATAGGGTCTGTAGGAAAGTATGCCTTATCAAAATCAGTTATGATTAGCTTTTTAACTTGAGAAGGAGCATCATCTAAAGCAATTATTTCCTGGAGCAACCCTGAGTCTGCCCATTTAAATTCATAAAACTTGGGAACATAAATTCCAGGCATAGTTTTTATTGCTGCCAAAAATTTTTCCTTGCTCCAATCTCCCATTTTATGTTTTTTCAAAACCTCAAGGAATTCGGGCAAAAGTTCCTCACTATCTCCGATTAAAAAGCAATCAACAAAAGGCGCAAGCGGTTCAGGATTATACACACATGGTCCCCCTGCAATTACAAGGGGAGAATCATTATCCCTTTGCTCCCTTTCTAAAGCTATTCCACCTAAATTAAGCATATTTAAGATGTTGGTATAACTCATCTCATATTGTAATGTAAATCCAACAACATCAAAATCCTGCAAGGGACGATAGGATTCAAGCGAAAAAAGCGGAATATTTTTCTCCCTTAAAATTTGTTCCATATCAACCCACGGAGCAAAACATCTCTCCATAATGAAGTCTTCTCTCTTGTTTATTAAGCCATATAGTATTCTCATTCCCAGGTGAGACATAGCAATTTCATAAATATCGGGAAAACAAAATGCCATCTTTATTTTATCTTTATCCCATGATTTGTGAATTGAATTCCACTCGTTTCCCAAATATCTTGCAGGTTTCTCAACACGCACTAAAATTTCATCTTGGATATATTGCTTTAAGTTTTGCAAAAGTCTTCCTCCCTTTATACGTTAACTCTTTGATAACTGTATTATTAGTAATATTTCCTGAAATAATAGCAAAAATAATTTTCACTTTGAAGAACTATTTGTTTTAATTTATTTATTAGCTTCTATAAAAATAAAAAATATCCTTTAACATTGATATATTTTACACTTTATAGAGGGGTAGTTTTGGTCCATATTTAAAATATGCATTAATAATTTGCTCTTCAGATAATTTCTTTGTGATATTGCCTTTTTCATCAACTAAAAGAAGTATGCCATATTTTTCAGGTTTTAAGAGAGAAATTGTTTCTTCTAGACTGAGATCTTCCTTTGCAATGTAATTTTCTGCTTCCATAATACGCCGTGTGGCAAATTGCTCCTTTTTTCTGCTTAAAAAACGTATAAAATGATAACTGGCGGTTTTGTACTGGCCGCCAGCACTTATATATAAAAAAATTGCTAAAATAGCAACACTAATATCACAAAATCTGTAATATAAACCTATGGCTCCGGCCATAAAAAGGGAAGTAGCTATTATTTTCCCCTGTCTGGAAGCAGCACGAGTTGCTCTTTGAATCCCATACTTAGGCGCCTTTATAGAGCGGTATAATCTACCCCCATCAAGGGGCAATGCAGGAAGTAGATTAAAAAGTCCTATTACTAAATTAGTACGAATAAAAAAAATTATCCAGTAATTGATACCCCAATAATTTAACAGTATAAATCCCATACCAGCCATGATAAAGTTTACCAGAGGTCCTGCCAGTGCAACATGAAATTCATGATTACTATCTGCTTCAAAAAAATCTAAATGGGCTATCCCGCCAAAGGGAAATAATTCCATTTCCTTAACGCCAATTCCCCTTTTTAAAGCAGCTAAGCAATGTGCAAATTCATGAACTAATACTATGGAAAATAAAATAAGTACCTGGGGAAGGACACCCAAAAAAGTATAGGCCAGGATAAGTATTAGAAAAAAATCATTTATTTTGACCGGTACATTAAAAATTTTTGCTATTCTCATTGCCATTACCTTAAATCCGGGATTGCAATGGACTTAATACGGTCAAAGGATCAATAGGTTTACCGTTTCTTCTTACTTCAAAATGAAGTTTTCCACCGTTCATTCCTTTCCCGGCTTTTGCAATTATTTGCCCTCCTCCAACATCCTGGCCCTCATTTACCAACACTTCACCACAATTACCATAGATGGTTGTTAGCTCATCATTATGCCGTATTTCTATACTTCTTCCCAGATCTTCGTCAACCCAAGTTTTTACTACGACACCAGCCAAAGTTGCCCTTACGGGAGCAGCAATCTCAGTTTCAATATCTATTCCAGAATGAAACTTTTTGTTTTTATCTACCGGCGACTCTATCCAGCCATATTCCCTGAGGAATTTCCCCGAAGCAGGTAGCGCCATGGTTTCCGATTGATCCTTAAAAGCAGGCTTTTTTCCCATTTGTTTCTCATAAACCTGTCTGTCATAACTATCAAGCCACAGGCCGTTATTTACCATGGTCTTAATGGCAGGAGTCCAATCGGATTTTTCAGCATGCAGATAATAAGCAATATACTCTTTCATTACTATACTGCCAGGTAAACCCAGATAAATACTTCCAAGTATAAATACAAGCATAAAACAGCTAATTATTAGTTGCCAAACCCAGCGCTTTCTGGGCATATGTATAATAGGTGGTTTAGAATTAAATGCCCTGTTTAAAGAACGCACTCCTTTAATTCCATCACTGTCTTTTTTTATCTTAAAGATATTTTTCAACATAAAGATACCCTCCCTGGACAGGCAAGTCTAATAGTAAATATATTCATAGGGAGGGTTATTATGCCAAAAATATCAAAAGTGATTATATCCCTTTCTAATTATAGGCTCCGTAAGACCTCTTTTTTGTAAAGAGATACCTTCTTCTAAAGGCACTATGTAACCAATTTTATATAACTCCTTTTTAAATTTTTTCCTAAACATTTTCTTGATAATTTCGCAATCTTGATCATGACAAGTAAATATAAGATGATAATCCTCACCACCATACAAAGCCCAATTTAAAGGGTCTTTACCCATTTCCTGCGCTAGATTTTTAACATCTTCAGACAAAGGAATTTGCTCTGCAATAATTTTAGCACCTACCTGGCTAGCTTTGGCTATTTCTGAAATTTCACTGGCAAGGCCGTCGCTAATGTCATTCAGTGAAGTAATTAAACCCAGTGATGCTAAAAACATTCCTTCTTTGACCTGAGGAGAAGGCGTTAGATGACGGGAAAGGAGTCCGGGATATATACTTTTATCTTTCTTACTTAATATGATCTCCAAACCGGCAGCTGAATCTCCCAGGGTTCCAGTTACCATTACAACATCACCAATTCCTGCCCCTGAGCGTAATACAAGGTCCTTGGGGGGAACCTCCCCTAATGCAGTAACATTCACCACTATATGTTTGGGCGAGGAAACAGTATCTCCTCCCAAAAGATTTGTTTCATATTCTTTACAGATTGATTTCAATCCCTTATAAAACTCCTCAATATATTCCGTATCTGTATCCTTTGGAAGTGCTATAGACACTAGAATCCCGGTCGGTTTCCCCCCCATTGCAGCAATATCACTTAAGTTAACTGCTGCTGCTTTATATCCCAACTGCCAGGGTGAAATTACATTCCTTAAAAAGTGAATGTTTTCTACAAGCATATCACAAGTTGAAAGGAGGTACATGCCGCCATTTATCTTTTCTACGGCAGTATCATCCCCTATACCTTGTACTACACGTTTTTTGTTAAAAATAGCATCTTTTTTTATTTTATCAATCAGACCAAATTCTCCGATTTGTGATACTTTCATTTATTCAATCTGACCTTTCCAAAAATGATTTACCGGGCCGGCACCCTGTCCTACATCTAATGAATCTTTAAGTGCGCCGGTTATATATTCTTTAGTTTTTTGCAAGGCTTTTTCAACTTCAAAGCCAAAGGCAAGATTAGCAGCTAGCGCGGCAGCAAAGGTGCAACCTGTCCCGTGGGTATTTTTAGTATCTACTTTCGGGTTTTTAAAATACTTAAATTCTTTTCCATTATAAAGCACGTCAATAGCCTCACCTTCCAGGTGCCCTCCCTTAACCACTACATTTTTGGGCCCAAAAGAGTATATTTTTTTAGCAGCTTCCTTCATTTCAGACAGGGTGGTGACAGGCTGCCCACTTAAAACCTCTGCTTCCCTCATATTTGGTGTAGTTATATAAGCTAAAGGAAGAAGACAGTTTTTAAGGTTGTCCAGGGCATCCTGTTGCAGCAAAACATCTCCGCTGGTACTTACCATGACCGGATCCACCACTAGTAATTTTATATTATATTTTTTAACTTTATCAGCAACTAATGAAATAATATCACCGGTAGCAAGCATCCCCGTCTTGACTGCATGTGCACCTATATCGTCTAAAATTGCTTCGATTTGGTCCGCTATTATTGTAAGTGGTAAATTAAAGACATTTTGAACGCCCAGGGTATTTTGTGCCGTGATGGAAGTTATGGCTGATGTTCCGTAAGCTCCCATAGCTGCAATGGCTTTTAAGTCCGCCTGAATTCCTGCTCCTGCTCCCGAGTCACTACCGGCAATTGTCATAACTTTTTTCATTTTACCACCTCCAAGAAAAATAAAACCACAGTTGTAGACTGCGGTTAAGCTTTTGCAAACTAACCACTTCCCTACGCTGGTATAATCCAGATCAGGTTAAAGGAGTTAAAAACTTCATCGCGTTTTTTTCTCAGCTCCGCTCATAGAGCTCCCCCAGTGGAAGATATTAAAAAGGTATCTTTTTACGGCGCATGTTAATATTTAAAATAAGTCCCAGTGCAGTCATATTAGCAAGCATTGCACTGCCCCCGTAACTTACAAAAGGAAGGGGAATTCCCACAACAGGCATTAAACCTATGGTCATGCCAACATTGACTAAAACATGAAAAACTATCATGGATGAAAAACCTATCACAATAAGTACTCCAAACATATCTTTAGCATTAAGTGCTATTTGAACGGCCCTGTAAATTAAACTTAAGAATAATAACAGTAGTAATGCCCCGCCAATAAAACCTAATTCCTCACCAATTACCGAAAATATAAAATCAGTATGATGCTCCGGAAGAAAATTCAGCTGCACCTGTGACCCTTTAAACAAGCCTTTTCCGGTAAGTCCACCAGAACCAATGGCAACCTTTGATTGAATAATATGGTACCCGGCGCCTCGACCGCCTTCTCCGTCCGCATACGGATTTATAAATGCTATTAAGCGCATTATCTGGTGATATTTAAGGGGTAACGGCATTCCAAATTTAAAATGGGCCCAGATGCTGGCAACTCCTGCTATAAAACCTCCTCCAACTAGTCCAGAAAGAAGTTTTAAATTGGCACCTCCAACCAGCATCATTCCCAGCATTATAGCCACAAATACCAGTCCGGAACCCATATCAGGCTGCAACATAATGAGCATAAGTGGGATAGCAAAGAAAAGAAAACAGGGTATGAAATCACGTAACCTTTTCAGTTTACCTTGCCTTTTATCTAAAAAGTCAGCAAAACAAACTATCATAATTATTTTGGAAAGCTCAGATGGTTGTAATGCCAAAGGGCCCAGTTTTATCCAGCTTTTAGCACCATTAATTTCAGTTCCTATTACTAGTACCGTAATTAACATTAAAATATTTAAGATATAGAGATGGCGAACAAACCGCCGGATATATCTATAGTTTATGGAAGCTGTAAAAACCATAACGATACATCCAATTAGGATAGCTATCAATTGCTTTTTTACAAAATACAGAGGATTACTTGTTACAGATGCCGAAGCGCTTGGTAAAATCATTATACCGACTGCTAAAATTGCTATTACATTGATTACAAAAACGAAATCTATATTTTTCAAAAGTCGTGTATTAATCTTAAACATAATTGTTGCACTCCCTTATTACGATTATATTACAGAGGAGCGCAACTATCTATAGAAAATCTAATCCAATTATAATTTATTGCAAATTGTCGATGATTTCACCGCCATATGCTTCCAATACTTCAGAAACATCGCTTTGATTGAGGTCCGGAGCAATTACACCGGCAATCCCCTTGTAGGGTCGTAATGCTCTCTTTAGTATTTCTACAGAATTTACTTTAAAAGCGAGAGGAGTGCGAACAGTTGCCTGTACAAACTCTATAGTTTCTGCAACATTGTTACAGGAAATTTCCGAGAAATCCATAACAATTATGCCAGAATCGCTTATTTGTATTTCTCCTAAAGCATTAGCTACCTTTTGAGTTTCTATGAAATCTTTATTTACGTAATTCCTTATATTTACCAAAGAGCTCTTTAAGTTATTTGTAATTTCCACACTATCTACCGCTGATGTTAGCCACTTACGATTATCTTTACCAATACTTTTAATTTTCTCATTTTCAAGAGTTTTTTCCAATAAACTCACATGCTCCGGCATTGTGCCGCAGCACCCACCTAAAATTTTTGCTCCCTTCTCGGTAAA
The DNA here is from genome assembly GCA_020063565.1 of Clostridiales bacterium. GTDB lineage: Bacteria > Bacillota > DSM-16504 > Desulfitibacterales > JAICDB01 > JAICDB01. Next base: position 69,682 of record JAICDB010000006.1, read on the forward strand.
CTTACTCCCAAAGGAAGCAAAATCTTCAGCTGTCATTGGATAAAGGGTTTCATTACCTTTTAAAATAGGTTCACCGGCATTTGGACGTATATAAACCGGGCCAGTACAATTATTTATAATCTTTTCAAATATTTTTAGCAGACTCTCCGGTGAAATACAGTTGGTACCAATAATATCACTACCCCAGTTAGAAACAGTTCTTGCATATACATCCGGTCCTGTTCCCATTAAAGTACGTCCTCCACTTTCAAAACTTACTGCACAACTGATTGGCAAATTAAACTCTCGTGCTGCTAAGTATGCTGCTTTTAGTTCTCCCATATCTCCCATGGTTTCTATACATATACAATCCGCTCCCGCCTGCACACCTGCTGCAATTTGTTCGATAAATACTTCATACAAATCATTGAATGAAAGGGTACCATAAGGTTTCATAAGCTTGCCTGTCGGTCCTACGGAAAGTCCAACAAAAGCATCATCTCCAGCTACTTCTTTAGCTATTTTAACGCCTTCACCTACAACTTTTCCTACTTTATCTGCAAGCCCGTAGCTCTCTAATTTTATGCGATTAGCTCCAAAGGTATTTGTCTGGAGAATAATTGCCCCAGCCTTTCTATATTCTCTATGTATTCTTTCCAACATGCCAGGATTGGAAATATTGATTTCCTCAGGGCACTGTCCTGTCTGTAATCCATATTTAATAAGCATTGTTCCCATAGCGCCGTCAGCAATAAGCGGTCTATCACTTTCTTTTATGTATTGTAGCAATTCTTGCACTTATATTTCTCCTTTCTGGCAATAATTTGTTACTCTTAATTATTTTTCCCTAAAATTATTTTACAATATAATAATAGCAGTTGGAATGATACCTAACTGCTATTTTAATTAATAGAGGATGTTGCCTAAAATTGCATTTAACTGATTTGCTTAACCTTTAAGATAGGTATATTGGCAACAAGAGCCACTGACTCATCTTCTGTATTTAAGCTGACATCTAAATTTTTCTCATCAATGACCATATAGCGGGAAATTACTTGTATAAGATCTCCTTTTAAAGAGTCTAAAATTTCAGGAGTTAAACATGTCCTGTCATGTAATAGCACTAACCGCAGTCTTTCCTTTGCTATTTTTTTACTGGAGAAGCTTTTTCCAAGCACACGCTGCAGAAATTCTAGCAAAACTTACGCCCCCCTTCAAAACAATCAAACACCCAGAAGCTTGCGAAGCTTTTTCATTATACCTGCATGGGATTCTAGATGCATTAAAGGTACATTTTCTCCTGTTATTCTTAATGAGATATTTTTATATGCCTGTCCAGCTTTAGAAGTCTTCTCCAAAACAGCAGGCTCACCTTTGTTAGTAGAAATTACAATAAGTTCATCTTCAGGTACAACACCTAAAAGGTCAATTGCAAGTATTTCAATCATATCATCTATATCCATCATGTCGCCCCTTTTTACCATATCGGGACGTATTCTGTTAATAATCAACTTTGGCTCCTCTAAATCATTAGCTTCTAAAAGACCTATTATTCTATCAGCGTCCCTTACTGCAGAAACCTCAGGAGTTGTTACAACAATTGCCTTTTCCGCTCCAGCAATAGCGTTTTTAAAGCCCATTTCAATACCGGCTGGACAATCAATAATCACATAATCAAAGTCATTTTTAAGATTTGCACATAATTCTTTCATTTGCTCCATAGAAATTGCAGTTTTATCTTTGGTTTGAGCAGCAGGTAATAAATACAATTCCTCAAATCTTTTATCTTTGATGAGCGCCTGCTTAAGGCGGCAATTACCGGAAACCACATCAACTATATCATATACTATTCTGTTTTCTAAACCCATCACCACGTCTAAGTTGCGAAGACCTATATCTGTATCTACCAATACAACTTTATAGCCTTCTGCAGCCAATCCAGTTCCTATATTTGCTACAGTTGTTGTTTTACCTACCCCTCCCTTTCCCGAGGTAACAACAATTACTTCTCCCATAACTTCTCCTCCTTAACTTTGTTTTTATGCTTGATAAAGGGTTAAATGCTTGTCCCCCGAAGAATGGTAATCTTCAATCACTACTACCCCATTTTTGATTGAAGCAATTTCAGGCTGTTTGGGATGCCATTTTTGACCGTCAGGAGCCCTTGTGATGTGATTGTCTATTCTCAGTTGGGTTGGTTCCAGCTTAAAGGCCGCAACTATTGCCTGCTGATTACCCCCTGCTCCAGCATGAGCAATTCCCCTTAAGTGACCCAAAACTACAATATTACCACCTGCTATTACTTCTGCCCCTGGGTTTACATCCCCCATTATTACTATATGGCCCGGATAGCGAACAGTTTGTCCCGAGCGTAGTGTCCGTTGAATTAAAATAGTTTTGGTATCAGGAATATTGCAGTCAGCCATCTTTCATCAGCCTCTCACAGCATTTCTAAAATTTCAAGCTATAATATACATAAAGTGAAACTTCTTTCAGCGAGGGCTGTCAATCCCCCGCTGAAAGTTAGTTGAACAAATCGGGTTCTAACGAGCGGTTTACCTCCCGCTTAGCTTAGTTTAAAGCGGGACTCTTACCGCTCGATAGAGTGATAAATATATCGTTTACAGCTAAATTTTAGCTATTTAGACTTTCTACGCTAAAAATCATAAATCCTGCTTGAAAAAGAAAAAAACGAGGATTAATTTCCTCGTTTTTCCAGCATTTTTAGACAATTATCCCAATAAATTAGGTTTATTGTGTCGCATTAGCATCTTTTTGGGAAAATTTTTGTTCTTGAAGGTTAAAGTATTCTTCAAAAATTGCTTTAGCAACTTTACCTGCAGAACTACCACCATGTTCTCCGTATTCAATAACTCCTGCAAAAGCTATTTCGGGATTATCCGCAGGGGCAAAGGCTACAAAAATACCGTGAAAATCACTTTCAGGATCGTCACCTGCTCTACCGGTTTGAGCAGTTCCAGTCTTAGCAGCAACCTTTATATTTTCTGGAAAATTTTTAAACAAGTAATATGCAGTCCCTCCGGGGCTAGTAACAGCTTCCATTCCCCTTTTAGTTATATCTAGTGTATCCTGTGAAATTTCAACTGTCTGTACCAGTTCAGGCTGATATTCCTTTACAATCTGCCCATCTGGAGAAACTATTCTTTTTATTAAATACGGTTTCCATCTCTTACCCCCATTTGCAAAGGTTGCAATATAATTTGCCAATTGAAGGACCGTATACTGATTTGAACCCTGCCCAATAGATGTATTATAAGTGTTAAAGGGGTGCCATTCAGTAGCAAATTTATAATCAATTTTATACCGTGCTTCTAATGCCCTTAATTCATTTTCCTCTTGTTTTTCAAGCCTCTCCAATTCTTCTGCAGTTTGTGCCTGCGCCTTTAATTCATTATATTTTTTTTCCAGGTTTTGCCTCTTTTTCTCGTATTTCTGGTTTACAGAATTTGAACGAACCTCACTTTTCCACTCGGGAGTAGGAAGCAAACCTTTACTTTCACTATCAATATCCCTTGCTCCGGTTTTTTGTCCCAGGCCAAATTGTCTGGCAACCTTCACTATGTTTTCAATACCTACTTTTTCGCCAACATATTGAAAATAAGTGTTGCATGAAACTGCTACAGCTTTATAATAATCCACTTTCCCGTGCACATCCCAGCATTTAATGTATGGCGGTTTCCAATATTGGCCTGTACAGGTAATTTTTGTCTCAGGATCAATTCCTGCAAATTCTAGTGCGGCAATTCCTGTTATCATTTTAAAAGTAGAACCGGGCGGATACTCTTCCTGCAAAGCTCTGTTCCACCAGGGACCTGGTTTCATCTTATGGTAGTAATCAATTTTTTCTTCATATTTACCGTTGACGAAATCGTTGGGGTCAATATCAGGCTTACTGGCCATTGCCAAAATAGCACCTGTATTCACATCAAGTACTACAGCTCCACCTGCACCCGCCTTGGGATTCTTCTCTTTAATTTCAGCAATAATTTCATTCATGGCATTTTCCATGGCCCTTTGCATGTTGATGTCCAGAGTTAATTCCACATTATAACCGGGAGTAGGGGGAATTTCTACCAATTTTCTTACAGGGTGATTATAGGCATTCACTTCCATCTGGGTTACACCCTTTTTACCCCTTAAACCAACTACTTGATTACTTATTTCCCTGAGTTCTGCACTTCTTTCTATCCCTCTTTTACCAATAATGTCATTCATTCCATATCCATATTGTTTATATTTTTCCAACTCATCCTTACTAATTTTGCCTACATAGCCTAATATATGCCCCGCCAGACTTCCATATGGATAATACCTGCGTGGAACCTCCTGAATAATCACTCCGGGAAGGTCCCTTCTTCTTTCCTCAATTTTTGTGATGACTTGGAGCGCCTCTGCGCTCCAAGGTAGTTTTACTATTTCAACGGGTTCATATAATCTAAAGTGCCTTTTCATTTTTTCCTTAATTACTTCAGGGGTTACCTCCGGCATATCCATAATTTTTACAAGTCTATTAATGACTTCATCCTGATTCTTCGAGCCTAAATTTGTTATAGAAATAGCAAAAACAGGTTTACTGGTAGCTAACCTGTTACCGTTTCTATCAAGAATATCTCCTCTTCGGGCATCTTTTGCAACCATTCGAATTCTGTTGTCATCAGATAAAGTTTTATAAGCATGGGCACTTACAACCTGTAAGAAAAAGAGCTTTGATAATAAACTCAAAAAAATAATAACTGTTATTGCCATATAAATAGTTAATGTTTTCTTAAGCTTATTGCGGGAATTTTCCACTGATTTTTATCCCCCTTAAATTCACTTCTCTATAAATTCCCGTTTAAGTCCTGGTATTTATACTTCTTTTAGATGTGCCTCTTACCAACCTATAATACCTACCGTATAAAAAAGGAGCCAAACACACGTTATAAATTGTTGAAATCATAATTGTTTGAAAAAAACTCTCCACTGGAAATACTTCCGGATGCCCTACTATGATTCCGAGGATAAAAAAGCATAAGTAATTAGCTATTGAACCTATAAAAAGTCCAATTACAGGTACCATTAAGTTATCGCTATAAAGTTTACCTTCGCCTAAGCCTACCAGATAACCGGTCAGCATCTTACTAATGGTATTTATTCCTATGAATTTACCTGTAGCCAAATCCTCTAAAAGCCCATAAATAAAACCTAACTTTGCTGCAGGAATTTCACCGTAGAGTAAAGCATAAAAAATTACTATAACTAGCATTAGATCCGGCTTAACACCTGCTATTGCAATTTTTTCCAAAATTGTAGATTCCAACGTAAGACCCACAACAGCCAAAATAGAGAGCCGAAAGAAATGTTTCATTACGGGGTAGCCCCCTTGTCTTTCTTTATTACCAAAACCTCTTCCAGAGAATCAAAATCAACAAAGGGCTTTACTAAAGCCTTTTTGACAAGTCCATTAGGTGCGGGGATAACTTTTTTTATATAACCAATTTTTAAACCCTTTGGAAAAATTTGTCCAAGGCCAGAAGTTATTATAACCCCATTTACGGGAAGCGGTGCATCGTGGGGTATATGAACCATTTGAAGTTTTTCATTTCCATCAGTGGCAGCCTCTACCACTCCAGGTACCCGCGTAGTTTGTGCTAAAGCGCCAACAGCACTCTCACTATCTATAATAAGAAGCACTTCTGCAGTATTAGGAGTAACATTTATTACCCTGCCCACTAACCCTTGATAATTGCTTACTGCCATATCCTTTTTAATACCATGATTACTTCCTTTATCAATTATTATTGTACTGTTCCAATTATCGTAATCCCTGGCAATAACATGAGCAGGCTCCATTTCCCAGCGTTCTTCATATTGCCTTTTAAAATCCAAAAGTAAATTTAACCTTACATTTTCCTGTCTAAACTCTTCCAAATGACTATTTTCGATTGTTAATTTTCGAACCTTTTCTTTTAAAAGTTTGTTTTCCTCTTGAATTTCTTTATATGAGAGGATACTATCAGTAACATTGGAAAGAGAACGTGCAACGGTAGTAACCCCGCTTTGTAGCGGGGCCAATAGTTCTCTTAAAGCTTTTTCAACCGGGGTTAATGTAGTTCTTTCTATTCCTGTAAATTTCATAGTTAAAAGGGCTATTATTAATAATACTAAAACTCCCAAAAACTTTTTTGGAATTTTAAAATGTATCAAATTTAACACACCCTATAGCTAAGCCAGGTATATTAGCCTAATTTTTTTGTTGGTATGAGAACTTTTTTTAAAACCTCAATATTTTCTAGTACCTTGCCTGTCCCATTGGCAACTGCAGAAAGGGCATCCTCCGCAAGATGAACAGGCATTCCTGTTTCCTGTGAGACCAGTTTATCTAAGTTCCATAAGAGAGAGCCACCGCCTGCCATAACAATACCTCTATCCATAATGTCAGCAGCAAGTTCAGGCGGAGTTTTTTCTAAACAAATTTTTATTGTATCGAGAATAGCACTGACAGGTTCAGATAATGCACTCTGTATTTCTTTTGCTGATATTTCAATTGTTTTGGGAAGGCCTGTTACCAGGTCACGACCTCTAACTGAATAAGTAACATTTTTTCTATCTTCATCTTCCGGTGTGAAAAATGCTGCACCAATTTTTATCTTGATATCCTCTCCGGTTCTTTCTCCAATCATAAGATTATAATTTCTTTTAATATGCTGTACAATTGCATCATCCATTTCGTCCCCACCAATACGAAGAGAACGCGAAGTCACAATACCACCCAAAGATATGATAGCAACTTCAGTAGTTCCACCACCAATATCTACTATCATGTTTCCTGTGGGCTCATGTACCGGCAACCCTGCACCAATGGAAGCAGCCATCGGCTCTTCAATAAGGTACGCTTCTTTTGCACCTGCTTGAATAGCAGCTTCCCTGACAGCTCTTTCTTCTACAGCGGTTATTCCTGATGGTACACATACTACAACTCTGGGCCTGACAATAGGATTCTTTTTCTTCCTATTCAGAGCTTTATTTATAAAATAGCGCAGCATATTTTGGGTTACGTCGAAATCAGCTATAACCCCATCCTTCATGGGACGTATAGCAACTATATTACCTGGTGTACGACCAATCATTCTTTTTGCTTCTTCACCAACAGCTAATACATTTCCTGTTTCCCTCTGCATGGCAACTACAGAAGGTTCTCGTAATATTATTCCTTTTCCTTTCAAGTGTACAAGTGTATTGGCAGTACCTAAATCTATTCCTAAATCCTTCGCAAAAAGCATGAATATGTTCCCCTCTCCCCATTTTAAAGATATATGCTCAAATATGCCCCATGGCGAATTTCGTCATACGAAAATAGTCATGAAATGATGAACGCCGTACTTAAATTATATTATACCACTTTTCCAAGTATCAAGTGTAAGATTTGGTTATATTATACCTTTTTCTTTGAGACTAATATAGCGCTTATCACCTATAATCAAATGATCAAGTACGTCAATACCTAAAGTTTCGCCTGCGTGGACTAATCTTTTAGTTACTGAAATATCTTCTCCGCTGGGGGTTGGATCGCCGCTTGGATGGTTATGTACCAGGATAACTCCCGCTGCACTTCTAATAACTGCTTTTTTAAAAACCTCTCTGGGGTGAACAATGGAAGAATTCAAGCTTCCAATTGAAATTGAATCTATTGCCAGTAGGTAATTTTTTGTATTTAAACTTAAGCACCGAAAGTGTTCCCTATCTAAGTGGCGCATTTCTTCAAGTAAAAGATTTGCAACATCTTCAGGACAGCTTATTTTGGGGCGTGCTTCTTCACTGGTGGATGCAATACGTCTTCCCAGCTCTATAGCAGCAATAATTTGTGCCGCCTTGGCTATTCCTATCCCTTTAAACTTACTTAACTCCTCCATTGATATTGCGGCCATTTGCTTTAAACCACCACTGCTGCTTAAAATGCGGCTAGCAAGGTCCATGGCAGTTTCTCCGGCATTTCCCGTTCTAAGTAGTATGGCTAGAAGTTCGGAGTTGCTAAGGGCAGAAGGACCATTAGAGATCATTCTTTCCCTCGGCCTCATATCTTTTGGAAGTTCCTTAATTGTCAGGTGATAATGAGGTGAGTTGCTCATTGTTTTCACCTCCCGAGGACCTTTATCCCAAACTCTTTCAATATTTCAACTACAAGATGGATAGGCAGTCCAACTACGTTGAAATAACAACCATGTATCTTCTCCACCAAGCAGGAACCAATTCCCTGGATACCATATCCGCCTGCCTTATCAAAAGGTTCACCAGTTGCAATGTACCCATGAATTTCTTCTTCTGAAAGTTTCTTGAAAAATACATCAGTTATTGAGTGATCCACAATCACTTTACCTTTTTCTTTACAAATTACCGCAACACCTGTTAATACCTTGTGCTTTGTACCGCTTAAAGCTCGCAACATTTTGTACGCTTCCCAGTCATTTTGTGGTTTTCCCATAATTTGAGAACCACTTACAACCACTGTATCAGCGCCTAAAACCACTTTTGAAGGGTATTTTTTTGCAACCCAGTTGGCTTTATCATACGCTAATTTTTTTACTGCATTTTCAACAGTATTCCCTTTTTCAATAACTTCCTCAGCTTCACTTACCACAATTTTAAACTGAAGGCCTATTTGCGTAAGTAATTCTTTTCGACGCGGCGAAGCAGAGGCTAATATCAATTCAGACATTGTTATCACCTACATTAAATTTTTTATTAAAAAACGCCCCATCTAAAGAGGCGCTTAAAATCTTCTCAGAAGTTTAATATAAATTTTTAACATTATTGACAATATTAAAAGTTAAAATTTCCAAATTAACAGATAAATCGACATTTCGCAACTGCACTTCTTCAGGTACTTTAATCACTGCAGGGGCAAAATTTAAGATGGCACAAATATTATTTTTGACAAGCAAATCAGCTATCTGTTGAGCATATTCGGCAGGAACTGCTATAACACCCATTTTTACTTCCTTTTCCTTAATTATGTCTCCTAATTTTTCCATGGAATATACGGTTATTCCCTCAATTTCCTTGTCAATCTTTAACGGGTCCACATCAAACATTGCTACAATATTAAAACCTCTTTCTCTAAAGCCATCATACAAACAAAGCGCTGTCCCAAGATTGCCAGCCCCAATTACAACTACCGGCCAACTAGTAGTTAACCCCAATATTTTTAAAATATGCTGGTGGAGATCTTTAACATTATAACCTACACCCCTGGTACCAAATTCACCAAAATATGCCAAATCTTTTCTGACCTGGGCAGCACCTACCCCAACGCCTTCAGCAATTTCACCAGATGAAATGGTTATTATTCCCTTTTTGTCTAATTTTGAAAGAAATCTCGAGTATACTGAGAGGCGGCTTACTGTAGCTTCAGGGATTTTAAACATTTTCACCTCTATTCCTCCTCTAACTGGTTAATATCTCTATGCCCATTATTTACTCTATTTTATCATTTATTACCTAAATTGTTCAATTTTTCACTATTATTTTTTTTAATATCTATAATTGTTTAAAAACATTCGAGCGTCACAGACCATGTAGAAGGAACCTGTTATACAAAGCAAATCGCCCATGGAAGATTTAGAAAGGGCAGTTTTTATTGCTTCAGTAATTTCAGGTTCCAAAACTACATCAGAACAGTATTTGCTTGCGAAATCTGCTACCTTTTCCCAGTCACCTGCCCTGTCACTGTTAGGTTTGGTAACTATTACAGTTTCTGCCAAAGGGGACATAATTTGGACTACCTTTTCCCTTTCCTTATCTTCAAGAAGACTTAAAACCAGTATCATCCTCTTATAATTAAACAATCTTTCTATTGTATTTTTTAGAGCCATCATACCGTCTACATTATGGGCGACATCAAGAAGTATAGTAGGATTTTCTCTTTGAAAAATTTCTAGCCTTGCCGGCCAGGAAACTGTTGACAGCCCCTTTCTAATTGTATCTTCAGTTATTACAAAACCCTCATCCCGTAATATTTCTGCCGCTTTTACTGCCATAACTGCATTACTTATCTGATGCTCGCCTAAAAGCGCAATCTTCAAATCCCTGAAATTAGATTTCCCAAAATAATCAAAGGATGACCCTTTAATAGATATTTCTTTTGCTTGATACTTCACATCCCTGTTAAGAACAATAAGGGGAGCTCTTTTTTTACTGCAGACCTCTTCTATTACTTCTAAAGCTTCCTGAGTCGCCCCAGTAATTACAGGAACTCCTTCCTTTATGATACCGGCTTTCACAGTGGCTATTTCTGCTATAGTATTTCCGAGATAATTCATATGATCCATTGCTACATTTGTAATTATACTTATAAGGGGTTTTATAACATTTGTAGAATCTATTGCCCCGCCCAGACCAACCTCCACTACCACAAGATCAACATTCTCTTCATAAAAATACTGAAAAGCCATGGCAGTATTAACTTCAAACTCTGTAGGATGTTCAAAACCCTCTTCTACCATTTTTTCAAGGTAAGGGCGCATCTTAGAAATAAGCGCAGCTACCCTTTTCTCCGTTATCATTTCCCCGTTAATCGTAAAACGTTCCCTGTAACTATGGATGTGGGGAGAAGTAAATAAGCCAACATCATATCCGGAATTTTTCAAGATGTTAGTTAACACCATGCAGGTGGAACCTTTTCCGTTGGTTCCACCCACATGAACATACTGTAATTTTTCATGGGGATTTCCCAGTAATGAAAGTAATTTTTCTATTCTTTCCAGACCAAAATTCATACCAAACTTTGTTAAGTTTTTCAAAAATTGTATAGATTCCCGATAGTCCATGATCCAACTCCTGACTTATTTTATCCCTGCAATATCCCTAATCTTTCTTGAATTGAATTTAACTTTGCACGGGTCTCTTCTTTTTTAATTTTTTCCTTTTCTACAACTTCTGCTGGTGCCTTATTTAAGAATCCTTCATTTGCCAGTTTCTTCTCTATTCTTTGTAATTCCTTGTTAAGGTTATCTTTTTCTTTTTGCAATCTCTTTATTTCAAGATCTATATCAATTAATCCTTCTAACGGCATATAAGCTTCTACTCCGGGTACAACTGCAATGGCAGCCTTTTCAGGCTTATTTGAGAGTTTATTTACAAGCTCTACAGGTTCAGCATTTACCAGATTTGCAATATAAGATACATTTTCCCTTAAAAATTTTTCCTTATCAGGATCTTTAGTATATATTATTACATGTGCTTTTTTAGAAGGAGCAACATTCATTTCTCCCCTGATGTTGCGAAGGCCCCTGATTATTTCCATAATAGTATTCATCTTATCAACAGTATCAACAAATTCAAGAACTTCCTCACTTTCAGGCCAGGAAGAAAGCATTATGCTTCCTTCTGTATAGGGTAAGTGATGCCAAATTTCTTCAGTTATAAATGGCATAAATGGATGTAAAAGTTGCATAGTTTTTGCCAGCACCTGGTAAAGAACATGCTGCGCTGTGTACTTGCTCACATCTGTTTCTTTTCCGTAAAGCCGTGGTTTTACAAGTTCTATATACCAGTCGCAGAACTCACTCCAAATAAATTCATAAAGAATTCTGGCTGCTTCACCAAGCTCATATTTTTCCATGCTGCGATTTACGGATTTTATCGTTTGGGCTAAACGCGTCAAGATCCATTTATCGGCTAATGTATACTGCAGTTCTTCCTTTCCTTGTTCATAATCTTCCAGATTCATCAGTGCAAACCTGGATGCATTCCAAATTTTATTTGCAAAATTACGGGCTGCTCCCAATCTTTCAAAATGGAATCTTAAGTCATTTCCAGGAGTATTTCCAGTCACAATCATAAAGCGCAAACTGTCAGCGCCATACTCATCTATCACTTCAATGGGATCCACTCCGTTTCCTAAACTCTTACTCATTTTTCGTCCCTGTGCATCTAAAATCAAACCATGGATAAAAATATCCTTAAAGGGAACTTTCTTCATAAACTCTAAAGCCATAAAGATCATCCTGGCAACCCAGAAAAAGATAATATCCCTTCCTGTAACCAGTACACTTGTAGGATAAAAGTGTTTTAGTTCTTCTGTTTCCTCGGGCCAGCCCATTGTTGAAAATGGCCAAAGGGCAGAGCTAAACCATGTGTCTAAGACATCAGGGTCCTGCATCAGTTTTTCACTATTACAGTTACAGCATTTTGTCGGATCTTCTGTGGCACAAATTGTCTCACCACATTCTTCGCAATACCAAACAGGAATTCTATGTCCCCACCAGAGCTGCCTTGAAATACACCAATCTCTAATATTTTCCAACCAGTTAAGATATATTTTGGTGAATCTTTCAGGAACAAATCTCAAGTCACCATTTTTCGCAGCCTCTATGGCAGGTTTTGCTAGCGGTTCCATTTTTACAAACCATTGTGGAGATACCAGTGGCTCTATTACAGTATCACAGCGATAACAGTGACCAACAGAATGACCGTGTTCTTCTATATTAACCAGATAACCTTCATCGGAAAGGTCTTGAACCAGTTTATTGCGGCATTCATAGCGATCCATTCCCTCATATGGACCTGCCTCTTCCGTCATCTTGGCTTTTTTATCTATAACAACAACATGTTCCAAATCGTGTCTTTGTGCAACTTCAAAGTCATTAGGGTCATGAGCCGGAGTTATTTTAACAGCACCTGAACCAAACTCAGGGTCTACATATTCATCGGCTATGATAGGTATTTCCCTCTTTACAACTGGTAGAACCACTGTTTTTCCAATCAAACCGCGGTATCTTTCATCTTCAGGGTGAACTGCCACTGCAGTATCCCCCATAATTGTTTCAGGACGTGTTGTAGCAACAACCACATAACCGCTGCCATCTGAAAATGGATATTTCACATGATATAAATTACCTAGAGTTTCCTTATGTTCAACTTCAATATCTGAAATAGTAGTATGACATTTAGGACACCAGTTAATTATATAGCTTCCCCTGTAGATCAAACCTTTCTTATAGAGCCTTACAAAAACTTCCCTCACTGCCCTGGAGCATCCTTCATCCATGGTAAACCTTTCCCTCTCCCAGTCACAGGATGCTCCCAGCAAGCGTAGTTGGCGGGTAATCTTGTTTCCATAGTTGTTCTTCCATTCCCAGACCCTTTCGAGAAATTTTTCCCTACCAAGGTCATATTTGCTTAATCCTTCTTCTGCTAATTTTTCTTCAACCTTGGCCTGGGTAGCAATACCAGCATGGTCTGTACCGGGTATCCATACCGTATTATAGCCCTGCATACGCTTCCAGCGAACAAGTATATCCTGCAGGGTATTATCAAAGGCATGTCCCAGGTGAAGGGAACCTGTTACATTCGGGGGAGGTATTACTATGCTGAAAGGTTTTTTATTTTTTTCTACTTCTTGATGGAAATATCCATTCTCTTCCCAGTGAGTATACCATTTATTTTCTACCTGCTTGGGGTCGTATTTTGTTGATAGGTTTACAGCCATAATTTATCCTCCTTTTAAGCTTTATGTAAAATCTGAAATTAGTTACATGCCATTACTTTTAGATTTCAGTTTAACACAAAAAAGCTCCCTCGTAAGGACGAAAGGAGCTTCGCGGTACCACCTTAATTTCCTGCATAAAACAGGACACTCTAATTAGCTGTAACGGGCTTAACCGGCGCTGCCTAATAAAAGACTTTTAGCAGAACAGTTCAGGGGCGACTTCACTACCCTTTTAACCAGCAGCCTTCCAGCCTTGGGCTGCCTCTCTGGTGGTTAAGTAATAGCTACTACTCCCCATCACAACATTTAAGCGGATATTTCGAACACTTATTTTACTATAAAAATAAATTTTTTTAAATAATAAACTAACTGTTAGACTTTTGTCAAGAAAATAGCTATAATATGTCAAAATTAAGTATCAGAAAATTTAATATTGGCAAGTAATGTATTTGCCGCCTCATCAGGAGACAGCGTTTTTTGGGTAACTTTTTCCAGCAATCCAACCAATTCTTCATTACTTTCCAAGGCATGATTTAGATAGGCACGAACCCTATGCACTGCAGATTCGGCGACTTCGTAAAGCGCTCTTTCTTTTCTTACTTTATCCAATTCTCCTGTCTTCTCCAGGTACTTTCTATGTTTTTCGATTGCTTCATAAAGAGAGTCCAAGCCCTGATTAGATGTTGAGACAACCTTCACTACAGGGGGTCTCCACTTTATGTCATCCTTTAAATCAAGCATAGCCTCCACCTGGGTAACTACTTTATCAGCGCCTACCATATCTGCCTTGTTTACAGCAAATATATCTGCTATTTCCATTATACCTGCCTTCAAAGTTTGTACCACGTCCCCTGCTCCAGGAGTAAGCACAACAACTGTAGAATCAGCAGCATACATTACATCCAATTCTGATTGCCCCACTCCAACTGTCTCAATAATTATAATATCCATTCCAAATGCATCTAAAACCTTTACTACATCCTTTGTTGACTTTGCTAGACCTCCCAAACTTCCCCTGGTTCCCATGCTTCTTATGAAAACTCCAGGATCTAAAAAATGATCCTGCATTCTTATTCTATCACCTAGAAGAGCTCCCCCCGTAAAGGGACTGGTAGGGTCTACAGCAAGTATTCCAACAGTTAAACCCAACCGCCGAATATGTTCAGTTAGCTTATTAACGAGGGAACTTTTACCTGCCCCAGGCGAGCCTGTAATTCCTATAATATATGCTTTTCCCGTATAGGGGTAAATCTCTTTCAATAATTGTTCCTTATTTTTTTGTCCTTCTAGATCTTCATTTTCAACTATTGTAATTGCCCTTGCTAGAGCCCTTTTATTTCCTGATAAAATTTCTTTTACAATCTCCAAGTAGAACACCCCCTTCTATATCTTCTCCTAATTTAACAAATTTCCTTTCAGCTTTTAGAAATAAAATAAAGGATTCTGTTAAAAGCAATTCTTTATTATGTAAAAAGTATTAAAATATAATTTTTTAGAAGAAGAAACGCCTTCTTCTCCTTAACAACTCCATTACTAAAATTTTATTTCGTAATGTTATTATATTTACGTTAATTTTCATTTGTTGCTTTTTTTGGTAATATTTAATTGCACAGTTGACTACAATAAACCATTGTAGAAAAATACACATTGGTGTAAAAAAATAATTAATCTTAGGGAGAGAAGAAGGTTGGAAAAGAAACAATATACTGCTGATGTCTTATTATTTTTTGTGGCAGCAACGTGGGGACTTACCTTTACAGTTATAAAAAACGCACTTGGAGATATTTCACCGTTTACTTTTAATTCACTCCGTTTTTTACTTGCAGGAGTATTTATGGCACTTATATCTGGACAAAGATTAAAAAACATTAATAGAAAGGCCGTAATTTCAGGGATTTTGATAGGTCTCTTTCTTTTTGGGGGGTACTCTTTTCAAACAATAGGCTTAAAATATACCACTGCTTCTAATTCAGGATTTATCACCGGATTAGCAGTAGTATTTGTCCCAATAATAGTGACTCTGCTTACTAGAAAACTTCCAACACTTTTTGCTTTAACTGGAGTTATTTTTGCTGGAGTTGGGTTATACTTTCTTTCAATTGAAAAAAGTTTTTCACTAAATTTTGGTGACTTTTTAACACTATTAAGTGCTGTATTTTTTGCTCTTCATGTGGTTGCAGTAGGTAAGTTTTCTCCAGAATACGATACTCCTTCATTAGTTACTATCCAAATATTAACTGTAGCAGTAATTAGCGGTTTAATAGCCCTAATTACAGAGCCTCTTCCTGGCAGTATCACAACACCCGTTTGGATGGCGCTGCTAGTTTGTGCAATTCCTGCAACTTCATTAGCATACCTTATTCAGAATTGGGCGCAAAAGTTCACCACTCCCACAAGAACTGTAATAATTCTTTCAATGGAACCTGTATTTTCTGCACTATTTGCATTTCTTTTGCTGGCGGAGCAAATGACAGCAAGGGATTATGCTGGCGCAGCCCTCATGCTTGCAGGAATTTTAATTGCTGAACTCAAGACCCCAGGTGTCGAAACAGAAAGAACATAGTAAAACAGTGACAATAATTAAACCTCACTTAATAAGTGAGGTTTAATTATTTTTATGAAGAAGTACGCAAACTTACTTGTCTGCGTTTTTCCCCTTTAACATGTTCTTTTTCATATACAGGTTGAGCTTTTTCAGCATGATAAATATTAAAGTTTTCTACTATAAAAATGTAGGCAAGCACTACCAGGGATAAAAGTCCTATGCTTATTCCCCATTCAATACCGGCAGGGGTATATCCTGCCCCCTAAGGACAACACCGGAGACAGTTAAAATACCAAATGTCACCATACCTGTTTTAGTGGTACCCCAGGGACTGAAACAGATGACTACCGGTAAAATTATTCCGGCAACCATTTCTAAAAGAAACATACTTGATTCTAATCCTCCTGTAAATAGATACTGGAAGGCATTTCGGTTTATCAAATCAAACACCTTGAGAGCTAAATAAGCCACCATTATTCCTCCAGAGATACGAATTAAGCTCCGTAATATTTTGATATTTACGTTACTATTAAAAATCTTGCCCGACCATAAAGCCTCAATTGCCCCGATAGCCGGTCCAACAAAGAAAGAAGTTATTAAGAAAAACCACGGAAGTAACGATGACCACCATAATGGATGAAGTTTATGGGGTACAATTAAATAGATTGCACCAAGAGAAGCCTGATGTCCAAAGGGTAATAATGCACCTAAGATAACTACCACGGGCATAACCTTTTCAATCCGCCTATACCAGGTAAGGGAAAATTTTTGAACAAATATCTCAGCGAATTCAATCAACTGAATAAAAGTATACACTGAAATACACATATAGACTTCAAACATAGGTGAATGAATTCCCCATGATATAAAAGGACGCCAGAAGTTGTCCCACCGGCCGATTTCCAGAATAAGCGTAGCCAGCACAAATATATATCCTAGAAAAGAAAATAATAGGGCACGACGGGCAATAATTTTAAATCGCTCTATGTGCAAAACGTGCACTAAGAAGCAGATGCTATAACCGGCACCGGCAAGGGCCACCGCTGTTAAGTCAAAGCCGATCCAGAGACCCCATGGCCACTTGTCATTTAAGTTTGTAGATATCCCCAGCCCGGTAGCAAGACGGTATATTGCAAGAATTAAAGACATGATAACCAGTGCAATTAAGATTTTCCTTGTTGGAGTAAGTTTAAAGCTCCATTTTTTAGTCATTACAAGTTTAACCCCCTATAGTCAAAAAGTTATTTTCCTTCCTTTTCCTTAGCTATCTCATTTCGCCGCCTTGTATATATGCTAAGTGCAGTAAATAAAGCACCTCCCCCAATAAAAACTGTTGGCGTCAACTTAAGATACTCGTGAGTATAATGCGGTAGCGGCTCTTTGGGTATATTTGTAGGAAATCCAAGTTCCTTAAAAGAAACGTCAGAAATATAAAACCAATTGGTACCACCTGCTTCTTTTTCACCGTAAATATGCTTAATATATTTGTCGCCATTTTCTATTTTTTTCTTTGCAAAGGCAAGCAGTTTATCACGATCACCAAAAGTAAGGGCATTTGTTGGACAAACACTAGTACAAGCAGGAGCTTCACCTTTCTTTATTTTGGTTACACACATTTGGCATTTAGTAATGGACGGTAGTACCTTTTCCCACTGGTACTTGGGAATATCAAATGGACAAGCTACCATGCAATATCTACAGCCAACACATAAATTTGGATAGTAAACAACCGGGCCTTGAGGTGTTTTTTTAATTGCTTTTGAAAAGCATACCGAAGCACAGGCCGGATCTTCACAGTGCAGGCATTGTTCCTTGACAAAACGCCATACTTGTTTACCACCTTTATTAACTTTCTGATAGGTTACAGTGGTCCAATTCTTACTAGTTAATTTAGGATTTTCCGAATGACTTGGCATGCTTTTATCAAATTCCAAATCATTCCACATTTTACAGGCAACAGTACACCCACCACATCCAACACATTTTGTGACATCTACTAGAACAGCTTTACTCACTGCGAGTTACACCTCCATCTCCATTATTTAAACCATTTCTTTAGCCTTTAACATTTCAGCCCGGGAAGTATATTGGGTATGAAGTAACTTGTGGGATATATGGCTTAACGGATGTTCTAAAAAGTTTTCATATAAGGCAAGAACCTCCCTATTTTCATGACTTTCACGTACCATATACGAAGTATCTTTGGCGTAAATACTGGCAATACGTTTTCTACGCACTTCATCAGAGGGCGGTACTGCTGTACGTGGTTGGCCACCACCAGAAATACAGCCACCGGGGCACGCCATTATCTCTACAAAGTCATAAGGAGCTGTGCCGCGGCGAATCGCTTCCATTACTGTTCTAGCATCCTTCAAGCCATGTACTACTGCAATACGTAGTACTCCCCAATCAGGAATGTTTACTTCAGCTTCCTTGACACCATTAAGGCCGCGCACAGCTTTCAAGTTAAATACACTTTTA
This sequence comes from Clostridiales bacterium, assembly GCA_020063565.1. Lineage (GTDB taxonomy): Bacteria > Bacillota > DSM-16504 > Desulfitibacterales > JAICDB01 > JAICDB01. The sequence continues at coordinate 88,176 of JAICDB010000006.1, forward strand.
GGTGACTCCTTACCTGTAAGAAAGAAATATGCTGTTCTAATAGCTGCTTCCATGACACCACCTGTATTACCAAAAATCAAGCCGGCACCGGAACCTTCACCAAGCATTGGATCATAATCTTCTTCCGGAAGCTGAGTTAAATCAATGCCTGCCTTCTTAATAAGATTAGCAAGTTCCCTTGTAGTTAGAACTGCGTCAACATCACGAATATTTTCATTTTTCCAGTACTCACCGGCAGAATTAAACTCCGGACGCTGTGCTTCAAATTTTTTAGCGGTACAGGGCATTATAGAGACGCTGAATATTTTCTTCGGATCAATATGATTTGCCTTTGCATAGTAAGTTTTTACCATTGCACCAAACATCTGTTGAGGTGATTTGGCACTTGAAAGGTTAGGAATAAGATCCGGATAATAATATTCACAAAATTTTATCCAACCGGGGCAGCAAGAGGTTAATTGTGGTAAAGGAGCATTACTTTTGCCAGTTAACCTCTGAATAAGCTCGGTACCTTCTTCCATAATTGTCAGATCAGCAGCAAATACTGTATCAAATACCTTATCAAAGCCCAATTGTCTCAGTGCAGCCACTTGCTGTCCCTGTACCCAGGTACCTGCAGGTAATGCAAACTCTTCACCAAGGCCAACTCTAGTAGCAGGTGCAGTTTGTGCAACCACTATTTTATTGGGATCTGCCAGTGCTTCTTTAACTTTCTTAGTATCGTGTTTTTCTGTAATAGAAGAAGTGGGACACCAGAGTATACATTGTCCACAGTTTACACAGACAAAATCATTTATAACGGGTAACTCATAATAACCAAAAACGCTCTGAATATTTTGGCATACTTCAAGGCACTGTCCACATAAAACACATTTTTCATCATTCCTAACAACTGATGGGCTAGCAGGATCAATGGGGACACGTCCCCGAACCTGAGTAGGCCAAGCACCAGCTACATTATACTGCTCCGGCAGCCAGCCCTGACCACCAATCTCTTCACTTGAGCAACCGGACAAAGCTGTGGCAGTACCTACCAGGCCCATGTTGGATAAAATTTTAAGAAAACGGCGCCTGGTAATTTTCTTTTCACGTTCAAACCCTTCTCTCACAGTCATATTTTCTTCCTCCCAGTTTATGAATTTGCAATAATCATGCCAATCTTTTATAATAATAATTTATAGCAATTATAACGGTTATGACAAGTATATTCGTACAAAATGTAAAAAGCTGTGCCAGAATTGACACAGCTTAAACCACTAATTGACTCATGTCTACATATTCGCTTATTCGAACATATTGGTTCTGATTTTTGTACTTATTCGTTTCTTTGAACACTTTTTAGTTTTATAACTCCTTTTTAACTGTTTATTTTTGCCGACTTATACTTACCGGCCACCTCAGTTTCAGCATTCCTCTATTTCTTTTCTTTGATTTTAATCAGATCTAAAATATGCTAAAGCCAGATAAAAACTGAAGGTTCCTCTCAAAAAACAATAACCCAGTATGTTACTGGGTCATTGCAAGAGAGCTTGAATTTCTCTCCATACTTCATCTCTTCCCTCTCCACTTTTAGCGGAAAATTGTAAAAATACATCTTCAGATCTTAATTTTAAAGCACATTTAATTTTTTCCAGATGCTGCTTGCGTTTTCCCTTACTTATTTTATCAGATTTGGTTGCTATTATAATTCTTGGATAATTGTAATGTGTTAACCATTCATACATCAACTTATCAAGTTTCGTCGGTTCATGCCGCAGATCAACCAGATGAACAACTCCCCTTAAGTTCCGCCTGCTATTTAGATATTCTTCAATCATGGCAGACCACTGTTCCTTTGTACCACGAGATACTGCAGCATAACCATACCCTGGCAAGTCACAAAACCTAAAGGCATTATTGATTTCATAAAAATTTAATGTCCGCGTTTTTCCTGGTTTGGCGCTAGTCTTAGCCAAATTTTTACGATTTAACAGCTTATTTATAAGGGAGGATTTACCCACATTTGAGCGACCTGCAAAGGCAATTTCAGGTTTTTCCCCATCAGGATACTGCGCTGGCTTGACAGCACTAGTTATATATTCTGCCGTTTTGATTTTCATTTTTTTCATCTTTCATATTATTATTTTCTTGATGGGTGGCAGGTATTTTTTCGGGTACCCTTTCTCCTAGCGCCAGATTTAGTACTTCATCCATATGCTCTACAGGGATAAATTCTATTTTTCGCTTGACAGTTGAAGGAATATCCTCAAGATTTTTTTCGTTATCCTTTGGGAATAGTATTTTCTTGATGCCGGCCCTGTGAGCCGCCAGGGATTTTTCCTTTAGGCCCCCAATGGGCAAAACTTTACCACGAAGTGTAATCTCACCGGTCATTGCAACCTCTTTTTTTACTTTATAGCCACTTAGAGCAGAAGCCATTGCAATAGCCATTGTAATTCCAGCAGACGGTCCATCTTTAGGGATAGCTCCCTCAGGAACATGAATATGAATATCGTATTTTTCATAAAAGTTTGGATCAATACCAAGTTCTTTAGCTCTACTTCTTATATAACTATACCCTGCATAGGCTGACTCTTTCATAACGTCTCCTAACTTACCCGTCAGGGTTAGGTTACCTTTTCCTGGCAAGACAGTTGCTTCAATTGTTAAAATATCCCCACCGGTCTGAGTCCAGGCAAGGCCTGTAACTGTACCGACCTCATCTTCCCTTTCGGCAACTCCGTAACGATAGCGGGGTACTCCAAGATATTTCTCGACATTTTTAGCTGTAATAATTCCTTTGTCTGTATCGCCAACTACAATATTACGTGCAGTCTTACGACAAATAGTTGCAATTTCCCTTTCCAGATTTCTAACTCCGGATTCCCTTGTATATTCCCGTATGATGCGGCGAAGTGCATTTTCAGATATTTCCAGTTGAGATCCCTTCAACCCGTGCTCTTTTAATTGTTTGGGTATTAAATAATTCTGCGCAATTTTTAGCTTTTCAAGCTCCGTATAGCCGGGAATATATATCATTTCCATTCTATCTAAAAGAGGTGCCGGAATAGTATGGGTTACATTAGCAGTTGTTATAAACATAACCTTTGAAAGATCAAAATCTGCCTCTATGTAATGATCTCTAAACGTAGTATTTTGTTCTGGATCTAAGACCTCCAACAAAGCAGATGCAGGATCTCCTCTGAAATCGTGTCCCATTTTATCAATTTCATCCAGTAAAAAAACCGGGTTTTTAGTTCCTGCCTGTTTAATTGACTGAATGATTCTACCAGGCATAGCACCTACATAAGTCTTACGGTGGCCTCTAATTTCCGCTTCATCCCTTACTCCTCCAAGGGACATTCTAATAAATTTCCTGTTTAAAGCCCTGGCAATGGATTTCGCTAATGAGGTTTTGCCTACTCCCGGAGGTCCCACAAAACACAAGATTGGACCCTTCATTTTTTTAGCAAGCTTTCTAATTGCTAGATACTCTAAAATGCGCTCCTTCGGTTTTTTAAGTCCATAATGATCTTCTTCAAGAATTTTTTCTGCCTTTTTAATGTCTATAGTGTCTTTAGTCTGTTTATTCCAGGGCAGTGAAAGCATCCAATCTAAATAATTTCTTACAACAGTTGCTTCTGCCACCATAGGAGGCATTTTTTCAAGTCTTTCAAGCTCTTTTAGCGCCTTTTCCTTAGCCTCCTTAGGCATCTTAACTTTTTCTATTTGCTCTCGCAATTCCTCAATTTCGGAAAGTTTATCGTCTTTTTCTCCCAGTTCCTTTTGGATGGCCTTCATTTGTTCACGCAAGTAATATTCTTTTTGAGTTTTTTCCATTTGCTTGCGAACACGATTGTTTATTTTACGCTCTAATTCTAAAATTTCTATTTCTTTAGATAAGATTTGACATGCCAATTCTAAACGCTTTTTGATATCCCTTGTTTCCAGAATAGCTTGCTTATCAGTTATTTTTAAAATAAGATGAGAAGCGATTACATCCACCAGTCTTCCAGGATCCTCAATAGTGACAACGGAAACCACTGTTTCAGGTGGAATCTTTTTGCTTATTTTGACATATTCCTCAAATTTGCTAATTAAATTACGCATTAACGCTTCAATTTCCAGATTCTTTTCTTCATCATCTTCCAATTTTTCATATTCGACTTCAATATAGGGATCAAAGGCAGTAAATTCTTTTATTTGAGCCCTGCAAATACCTTCAACCAGAACTCTTATTGTACCTCCGGGTAATTTTAAGAGCTGTTTAATTTCAGCAACAGTACCTGTTTTATAAATATCATTTTCAGTTGGGTCATCAGTTTGGGCTTCTTTTTGCATTGCCAAAACTATCTCCCTGTCTTCAACCATTGCCTTATCAATAGCTTCAACTGATCTTTCCCTACCCACATCAAGGTGTATTACCATATATGGAAAAACCAGAACGCCCCTCAAGGGTAATAATGGTAATTTTGCCATCATTTTCACCTCCAATTACTGTAACTGTAAATTATTTTTCCCATAGCAATTCAAAAATAAAATAATTTATCTTTAGGAAATTAAGCGCCTACCGGCGCTTTCATTATATTTTCTAATACCGCTTCCTTTTCAAACACTCATTTAAATATAAATTTTAAGCTTGAAATTGTGAAGCGCTAAGTACATCTACCGTTGGAGGCAGAGTCTCAGACTCCGCTTTATTAGAGTAACCTAGAAGAGAGTATTCCAGCACTTGTTCTAATCTTTCTACAGGAATTACTTGAATTCCTTCTAGCTCATTAAAGATTTCTTGCCAGTTGTCTTTAGGAATCAAGACTTTAGATGCGCCAGCCTGTTTAGCTGCTTCTACCTTTGCAACCACACCTCCTACAGGTTTAACCTGTCCTCTCACCGATACTTCTCCTGTCATGGCAATCTTATTATCTACAGGGTATTCCTTTATTGCTGAATAAATAGCAGTTGCAATGGTTACACCTGCAGAGGGTCCATCAATTGGCGTCCCTCCAGGAAAATTAACATGGATGTCATAATCACGCAGGTCAACTTGCATATTTCTTCTTAAAACAGTCAGTACATTCTCTACAGAACTTTTTGCCATACTCTTACGACGCATCTTTTTTCCATCATTACTACCCAGCTCTTCTTCGTCTACAACACCTGTTATAATAACCTTACCCTGCTCTTTTTCAGCTTTGATAACACTTACTTCGAGCTCCACCAGCATACCCATATTAGGACCAAACACTGCCAGACCATTAACTAGGCCTACCTGAGGAGAAGGAGGTATTTTTTTCTCAGGCCTCGGAGCATACTGCCCAGTGTTTACTACCCACTCCACATCTTTAACCGAAATTTCTTTCCTATCCTCTGTTATGGCAATACCGGCAGCAATTTGAACAATATTTACTGCCTCTCTACCATTTGTTGCATATTTGGCAACAATTTCAGCCGCTCCCTCCGGCATGGCAAAATTAACTTTTTCTGCAGCTCCAGCAGCGATAATCTTTATTTCATCCTTTGTCAAACTTCTAAAAAATACTTCCATACAACGTGATCTTATTGCAGGCGGTATTTCTGATGGAAGTCGTGTTGTAGCAGCAACTAACCTGAAGTCAGCTGGAAGCCCATTTTGAAAAATATCATGAATATGTGAAGGAATATTATCATCTTCGGAACTATAATAAGAACTTTCCAGCAGCACTTTTCTATCTTCTAGAACCTTTAAAAGTTTATTGATCTGAATAGGATGTAACTCTCCAATTTCATCTATAAACAATATTCCGCCATGTGCTTTAGTAACAGCACCTTCTTTTGGCTGAGGAATACCAGCCATTCCCATAGCACCTGCTCCTTGATAGATGGGATCATGGACGGAACCTATTAACGGGTCGGCTATACCCCTTTCATCAAAACGTGCAGTTGCCCCATCAATTTCAACAAATTTTGCGTCACTTTTAAATGGTGAATAGGGATTTTTCTTTGCTTCTTCCAGTACCAGCCTTGCCGCAGCAGTTTTTCCTACCCCAGGCGGTCCGTAAATTATTACATGTTGAGGATTTGAGCCACATAAAGCAGCTTTGAGGGTCTTGATTCCCTCTTTTTGCCCGATTATATCTGAAAATTTTTGAGGCCGCGTTTTTTCAGCCAAAGGTTCAGTTAATTTTATCTTACGCATTTTTTCTAATTTTTCCAGTTCTTTTTTAGATTCTTTTTCTACCGCAATTTTATTACCCTGTTGAGTCCTTAAAAGGTTCCAGAAATACAAACCTATTACCACTGCAAAAAAAACTTGCACAAAACCTAAAACACTTCCTAAACCACTACCCCAGTCATACATAATTTTTTCTGTCATCTCCTTTCGGACCATACTAACTCTAGTTATAAAGATAACTTGACTTGCGCCAAGCCTCTGGCGCCGGCTAAAAGCTTAGTTGCACTTATACTATCAGGAAGTAAAAGTTATGCTTTCTGATAGTACAAAATTGCCTTAGATTAGTATGTCCGGGAGAATGGAGAAATATGAAAAAGCCCGGGTTAAAAGACCGGACTTTTTTTATGCTGTTTCTACTTTTTTCTTACCGTAAGTTAAAACAGGCTTGGCTTTCTTCTGGATTACTTCTTTGGTAATGAGGCAACTAGAAATATTATCATCTGAAGGAATGTCATACATAACATCCAACATAATATCTTCCAAAATTGCCTTCAAACCTCTAGCGCCGGTATTGCGTTTCATAGCTTCCTTAGCTACAGCCTCAAGCGCTGCTTGCTCAAATTCCAGCTGTACACCATCTATCTCAAATAATTTTTTGTACTGTTTCACAAGGGCATTTCTAGGTTCTGTTAATATTTGTACCAGCGCTTCTTCATCTAGAGCATCTAATGTTACTATAACCGGCAATCGACCTACAAACTCCGGTATTAAACCATATTTGAGAAGATCAACAGGCAGTATTTCCTTTAAGACTTCTCCTATATTCTTGTCTTCCTTTCCCTTAATTTCAGCGCCAAAACCAAGTCCTTTTTTACCAATACGGTTTCCAATAATCTTATCAATACCATCAAATGCACCACCACAGATAAAAAGAATATTTGTTGTATCCAGTTGAATAAACTCTTGGTGGGGGTGCTTTCTACCACCTTGTGGCGGTACACTAGCTACAGTTCCCTCTAAAATTTTCAATAAAGCTTGCTGAACACCTTCACCGGACACATCTCGAGTTATGGATGGGTTTTCTGACTTTCTAGCAATTTTATCAATTTCATCGATATAGACAATACCTTTTTCAGCTTTTTCTACATCATAATCTGCTGCCTGAATGAGCTTCAACAAAATGTTTTCCACATCTTCACCTACATAGCCTGCCTCTGTAAGTGAAGTTGCATCTGCAATTGCAAAAGGAACGTTTAGAATACGAGCTAATGTCTGTGCTAAAAGTGTCTTTCCACTGCCGGTGGGTCCTATCATGACAATATTGGACTTCTGTAACTCAACATCATCAATTTTAGCACCCATATTTACCCTTTTATAATGGTTATAGACAGCCACTGCAAGGGCTTTTTTAGCTCTTTCCTGACCAATAACATACTGATTCAGTATCTCATTTATTTCTTTAGGCTTAGGTATCTCACCCATTTCCAAACCCATATCTTCACTGAGTTCCTCTTCAATTATTTCATTACATAACTCGATACATTCATCGCAAATATAAACTCCAGGGCCTGCTACAAGTTTTTTTACCTGATCCTGTAATTTGCCACAAAAGGAACACTTTAGTTGCCCTTTATCGTCAGTATATTTATACATTATTTCACCTCACCAAAATTTTAATACTCATCACAGATGCCTTAATAAGAGTCTAAACAAATATTCTCTTTTTGGAGAGGAACTACTTTTTGGGCATTTCTCTCTTTCTGATTACCTTGTCAATCAATCCATAATCCTTTGCTTCCTCCGGAGACATAAAACGGTCTCTATCAGTATCTTTTTCTATTTCTGCAAATGGTTTCCCTGTAATATCAGAGAGAATTTCATTTAAAGTTCTCTTTACTCTAATAATTCTATTAGCATGGATTTCAATGTCTGTAGCCTGGCCCTGAGTACCACCTATAGGTTGATGAATCATTATCTCACTATGTGGAAGTGCAAACCTTTTTCCTTTTGCTCCTGCAGCCAGTAGAAAAGCACCCATACTAGCGGCAAGTCCTACGCAAATTGTTGAGACATCAGGCTTAATATACTGCATGGTATCAAAAATTGCCATACCAGAAGTAATTGAACCACCAGGACTGTTAATATAAATTGAGATATCCTTATCCGGATCTTCAGCTTCTAAAAATAGCATTTGGGCAATCACCAGGTTTGCTACATGGTCATTTATCTCGCTACCTATAAATATAATTCTATCCTTTAGAAGCCTTGAGTAGATGTCATAAGCTCTTTCTCCTCTATTTGTCTGCTCTACTACCATTGGAACAAGAGTAGACATAAACATCACCTCGTTTCATTATCTTAAAGAGGATGTTCGAAAAGTCCGCGCGAAATCCACTTCGAATTTCTGCGTTGGCTTGACTTCTCCGCTGCTCACGTACTTCTATGTACGCTCCGCTGCTCCCGTGCTCCTTTTCGAACAATCACTTACATTATTTATTAACTAACTGACAGATTCCCCTTTTTCTTCTCCTTCCTGTCCATCATCTTTTTTAGGTTCCACCACATTACTCTCTTTTACAAGTAGATCCAATGTCCTTTCTATTGCTAAGCTTTCCCTGAGAGATTCCAAGTTCCCCTGCATCTGCAGCATAGTCTTTAATTTATCCTTTTCTTGATTATATGCTTCAGCCATTTTTTCTATTTCTTTTTCTAATTCTTCATCACTTACTTCAATACCTTCTTTTTTGCAGATAGCTTCTAAAACTAAATCTGCTTTAATACTCTCTCTAGCATTGTCTCTATATTCTTTCCTAAGATCCTCCAAAGTATGATTTGTAATTTCTAAATATTTTTCAAGTGTTATACCTTGAGTGAGCATTCTCTGTTCCATATCCTGGATCAGTGCATCAACTCTTCTTTCTACCATCACATCAGGTATTTCAACTTCACAGTTTTCTTTTACCTTTTCTAATACTTTATTTTTTAGTACTCTTGCTGATTCCTGTTTTGCTCGTTCTTTTAATTTTTTCTCTATGTCCTCTCTTAATTCCTCCAAAGTTTCAAATTCACTTACATCTTTAGCAAATTCGTCATCTAATGGCAAAATTTCTTTTGTCTTAATTTCATTAACCTTCACCTTAAATGTAGCATCTTTACCTGCTAAATTTTCTTGATGGTACTCCTCTGGAAAAGTTACCTGGATTTCCTTTTCCTCACCTTTTTGCATACCTACTATCTGTTCCTCAAAGCCAGGGATAAATGAGCGTGAACCTATCTCAAGTGAGTAATTTTCACCTTTTCCACCCGGGAAAGGTTCTCCGTCTATAGACCCTTCAAAGTCAATAACTGCAGTGTCGCCATTTTCTACTGCCCTGTTTTCAACAGTTATTAACCTGGCGTGACGTTCCTGCATTGATTTTAAGTAGTTATCTACATCTTCAGAAGTTATTTCTTCTTCCTTATGTTCAACTGTAACTCCCTTATATTCTCCTAACTCAACTTCCGGTTTGACAACAACCTTAGCTTTAAAAATTAAAGGCTTATTTTCCTCTGCCTGAACAATATCCAACTCCGGTTGATCAACCGGTTCGATCTGAGTCTCTTTAACAGCCTCATAGTACGCTTGAGGAACTACTTGCTCTATAGCCTCACTGTACAGAGATTCTTTGCCTATGTAACTTGTTAGAACTTGTTTAGGAACCCTACCCTTTCTGAATCCAGGTATATTAACCTGCTTCACTAGTTTCCTATAAGCTTTGTCAATACTTTCGGCAAATTTTTCGGCTTCTAGTTCGACTTCCACCTCCACCTTGTTCTTCTCTATCTTTGCCACGTTAGTCTTCATTTATGCTCCTCCTTGTCGATTTAATATATGTAATATAAGTAAAACTGTGCAAGCTTCTCCTAAAAGGGTGTTCGAAAAAAGACATCTTATTTAAATCCCATTCATTGTAGCACAAATGGGCTATTAAATACAAGAACACCTCGGCCAAAATTTATCAATGACCGAGGTTAATAACTTACCTTATGGAGCGGGAGACGGGATTCGAACCCGCGACTTCGACCTTGGCAAGGTCGCACTCTACCACTGAGTTACTCCCGCATAATTTTTGGTGCGGCAGAGAGGACTTGAACCTCCACGGGGTAGCCCCACTAGATCCTAAATCTAGCGCGTCTGCCAATTCCGCCACTGCCGCAAAAATAGAAGTAAGATGTCAGAAGTCTGATGTCCGAAATTAAGTTTAAAATCTCTAGCTTAAAGCCAGACTTCATCACTTAAATCTGACGTCTGACTTCCGACTTCTAACCTCCGTTTTGGTGAGCCATCCAGGACTCGAACCTGGGACACCCTGATTAAAAGTCAGGTGCTCTTCCAACTGAGCTAATGGCTCATACCTGGCTGGGGCAGTAGGATTCGAACCTACGAATGCACGGTCCAAAGCCGTGTGCCTTACCGCTTGGCTATGCCCCATCGTCATTGGGGTGGATGATGGGATTCGAACCCACGGCCTCAGGAGCCACAATCCTGCGCTCTAACCAGCTGAGCTACATCCACCATAAATTATTAACTATGGCGCGCCTGAGAGGATTCGAACCTCTGACCTACGGATTAGAAGTCCGTTGCTCTATCCAGCTGAGCTACAGGCGCTCAAGAGACAAATTGGAGCGGGTGATGGGAATCGAACCCACACAACTGGCTTGGAAGGCCAGGGCTCTACCATTGAGCTACACCCGCTCGTTAAATTATATCCTTGAAAGGTTGTTCGAAAAGTCAGCTAACCATCCAGGGCAAATTTCTGCATCGCTCGGTTTCTCCGCTGCTTACGTAGATTAACTACGCTCAACTAATTAAAACCTTGGCTGCCTTTGCAACTTTTCGAACACATTCTCGACAGTTCCTTTTCGAACTGACAAGAACTATTTTATAACATCAGACGTCTTATGTCAACTGGTAATTTCTAACTAAAAATCGTTTTTTTTAAACATCCAGCTGACTTGTAGGCAGATGCTACCGCCCTCACGCTTGATGTATTATAGCACATCTTAACATCTAATGCAACTGGTAATTTATTTTTTTTCATTTAATGTTTTTAAGATACCGACAGCTCCTTGGAAAGCTTTCGCCCTATGACTGATGCGATTTTTTTCACGGGCATCCAGTTCCGCCATGGTCTTTTTATATTCTGGTAAATAAAATAAAGGATCAAAACCAAAACCACCTTCACCATGTGGTTCTTTAGCAATTATACCTTCACAAACACCTTCTGTAATATAATTTTCTCCTGAAATAGTTACGATAGCTATTACACATCTAAAACGAGCTGTACGTTTGTCCATGGGAACACCCTGCATTAACTTAAGAAGTTTTTGATTATTCCTTCGATCACTTTTTGGCTCCCCTGCAAAACGTGCAGAGTAAATACCGGGTGCTCCGCCCAAATAATCAACCTCCAGTCCAGAATCGTCAGCAATTGTTAAGAATCCTGTATACTGTGCAACCATACTAGCCTTTTTCAAGGCATTTTCCTTAAAAGTAGTGCCATCTTCCACTATCTCAGGAATTTCAGGAAAATCTTCAAGTGAATAAACCCTATAGTTGAGTTTTTCTCTCTTAATCATAGCCTCAAGTTCTCGTATTTTACCCTTATTTTTTGAAGCAAGTATCAAATTATGACTCATTACGGTTCACCTCTTCATCATCTACAGGTGAGGGATCCCACTTAGCAACTTTCTGGGCTATTTCACCAAGTACTTCCTTTTGATATTCAATAATTTGCTCAATACCTTTTTCTGCATATTCTAAAAGGGTCTGCATCTCTTCCTTTGAAAAAGGATATTCCTCCGCACTTCCTTGTATTTCTACTATCTTCTTGCCGCCTGTCATAACAACATTCATATCTACTTGTGCTTTACAGTCCTCGGAATATTCAAGGTCTAGATAAATTTTATCCTCTACTTTTCCTACACTTACTGCAGCAAGATAATCAATTATTGGAATACCTTCAATTACATTCTGTTCATGAAGCGAATTTAAAGCATCTACCAGCGCAAGAAAACCACCGGAAATAGCAGCTGTTCTAGTGCCTCCATCTGCTTGAATAACATCACAATCAATCCAGATTGTCCTTTCACCTAAAGCTGATAAATCAACCACTGACCTTAAGGTTCTACCTATAAGTCGTTGGATTTCCATGGTTCTACCACTTGTTCTGCCCTTGGAGACTTCTCTAACGGTTCTTTCGGCAGTTGCCCTTGGCAACATGGAATACTCAGCAGTAATCCATCCTTTACCCTGCCCCTTTAGCCATATTGGCACCTTATTATCTACAGTTGCATTACAAATTACCTTTGTATCTCCCATTTCCACAAGTACTGAGCCTTCCGCATATTTTGTAAAGTTTCGGGTAAATTTTACAGTCCTAAGTTGTTCAGGTAATCGTCCGTCAGCTCTAACCATCAAAATCCTCCTCAAAAACCTTATCTCTATATTTCATAGCTTTCTCCAATCTGCGGTAAATGTACTTCTCCCCCAAAACCTTCTTCCACTTCTTTTTTTATTGTCTCAATTTCATATTCCGGAAAAAAATGTGTCGGAAGAAACTTTTTAACTTCTGCTTTTTTTGCTAGTTCTCCAGCTTGTTTGGTTACCAAGTGTTTACCTCTGGCATAATCCATATCTTTTTCTAAAACAGAAGCTTCACAAAGAAAAAGATCCGCTCCAAAAGCAAAAGATTCGAGTTCAGGTATGTACTCTGTATCAGCGCTATAGACAATTCTTTTTTTCATAGCGGTAACTGCAACTGCATAAGCAGGTATAGAATGTTTTACTTTGAAAAATTCTACTTGCAGGTTTTTAATTTTTTGCTTTTTTATAGTACCATATTCTGTTATTGTATCAGTAATATCCTCAAAATAATAAAACCTGAGACAGTCGTTAAATTTAAGAAGAGGCTGAAGCTTTTCAGAGGGTTGCCCTGTAATAAAAACAGGCAGTTTATCTTTGCGATATTTATAGAGAAAACCTGCATTAATAGCATATCTTAATGGAGCAAGATCGCCACAGTGATCCGCATGGAGATGGGATACAATTACCGCATCCAGGTCCCACGCTTTACAATGCTTATGCAGTTTCCCTACAATTCCATTACCGCATTCCAGTAAAATCTTTGTACCATCACCTTCTATTAAATATCCAGAACATGCCCCATCAGCCGCCGGATAAGGGCTCCAGTTACCAAGAACAGTTAGCTTCAAAGATAACACCGCCTAATCCTATTTTTTAATCCTTAAGAGGATGTTCGAATACTCATTTTAATACTTCTTTATTTACTAGATTAGGTATTTCTTCGCCATTTAATGCAGCAATTATATTTTGGGCAGCCATTACTGCCATACGACTCCTGGTTTCCAAAGTAGCGCTTCCGACGTGTGGGGCAAGAACAACATTTTCCATTTGTAATAATTCCTTGGGAACGAGGGGTTCGTTTTCAAAAACATCCAGCCCGGCTCCTGCAATTTTCTTTTCCTTTAAAGCAGCAATTAAAGCTTTTTCATCAATGACAGGACCTCTAGCGGTGTTTATTATGTAAGCGGTTTCTTTCATTAATTCCAGTTCTTTTTCACCTATTAAATGTCTGGTACCTTTAGTTAAAGGGACATGGAGTGACACAAAATCAGCTTCCTTAAGTAAATCTTCAAGTGGATAATACATTGCCTCCAGTCTTTTTTCTTCTTCCTCAGAAATTGCCCCACTGCTATTGTAATAAATAACTCTCATGTCAAAACCTTTTGCTCTTTTTGCCATAGCCTTTCCAATTCTACCCATACCAATTATACCGAGAGTTTTTCCATAAACATCGGTACCAAGGAGGAACATTGGGCCCCACCCCTTAAATTCTTTAGTTCTAAGGTATCTTTCACATTCACCGAGTCTCCTGGCAACAGCCATCATCAAAAGCCATGCAAGGTCTGCGGTGGTTTCAGTTAAAACACCAGGAGTATTGCTAACAGGTATCCCCCTTTTTGTAGCCTCTTCTATATCGATATTATTATAACCAACAGCATAGTCCGCAATAATTTTTAAATTTGGATTTGCATCCATTACTTCTGCATCAATAATATCCGTTAAAAGAGGAAGTAAAGCATCCTTTCCTTTAACACCTGCAATTATTTCCTCCTTTGTCAGGGGTCTATCATAGGGATTTACTTCCACATCATATCTTTCCTTAAGCATGTCCAATCCGGCAGCAGGAATTTCCCTTGTTACAAAAACCTTAGCCCTTGACATCTTATTAGCCTCCTTCTTAAATAGGATGTTCGAAAAGTCCGCGCGAAATCCACTTCGAATTTCGGCGTTGGCTTGTCTCCTGCGCTGCTCACCCGGCACTTAACCAGACAATTTGCCTTTTCCATCTCGTGCTCCTTTTCGAACACTCACTTAAAATTAATTTTTTAAATTAATTACGCATCTTCTCTAAACCAAAAAAGGCACAACCTATGGCACCGTTAAACTGCGGATATGGCGGGATAAGCACTTTAGACCCTGTTTCTTTTTCAAGTATGCGAACAAGAGCCTTATTATTAGCAACTCCACCGGTAAAGACAATGGTGTCAGAAGGAAATTTTGCAAGCAGAGGGTGAATTCTTTTAAAAATTGTATAATTAACACCTGCTGCCAGTCTTTCGATTGGGTGACCTTCAACAATTTTTCCGATTAATTCCGATTCCCCAAAAACTGCACATGTTGAACTTAGAGAAACAGGATCTTCCCAGTGATTGCTTAAGTCTTCCAGTGTAATATCAAGAACCTTTGCCATATTTTCCAGGTATCTTCCTGAACTGGCAGCACATTTATCATTGGTAAGAAAATCAACCATTTTTCCTTTTCTTACTTTAATTATTTTACTGTCTTGCCCACCTAGATCAAGTAATGTAAAATCCCGTAGTCCTGATTGGTATAATGCCCCGTATAAGTGTGCTTTGATTTCAGGAATAGATTCTGCTCCCTCAACCTCTATTGTTAATCTGCCATAACCGGTGGAAACAACCTTTTCCATGATAGGCAAACCTAATGCAGAAAAATCTATTTGTAATTGATTGGACTTCTTTTTTCCATATTTTTTATAAAAGCTAATTGTTTCATAAATATATGTCTTATATAAACTATTATTTTTAAAAAGTACAATTTTCACATTTCGACTACCAAGGTCAATTCCACCAATCACGTACTATCCCTTCCCTTTAATAGTTTTAAAACACTATTATGCCAGCATTTCTACAAAGGTATCGATTCTCATTTTTGTTCGAGCATCCAGTTTGCCGGGATTGTCTCCCTCTATGGTTAAGATAGGAATATCTATTTGTTCTCTATAAATTATATCTTCTATTTGCCTAAAGCAAAAACTCTGTGTATAGTGAATCAAACCAGCAATTTCCCTCTTAGCAATTTCTTTTTTTATATCCTCTAACCTGGCAAAGGCATGATAAGGGTATGTGTAAAGGAGATACTGTTCTACAATGTCATCAGTATCAAAAGGCATTGTAAATTGGCGTTGTATTTCATTATAAACAACTCTTGCCCCAATATTTTCAAGATAGTCATACAGGTCAGTAATAATTGGTGGGACACCTATAAATCCTAACCTAACATTTTCCTGTAACGGCTTTTTATTTTTAGCAACTTCTAAAAAGTCGCTTACTTTTTTCTTAAATTGCAATGGATCACCTTCAAAATCACTGCAACTCACCTGAAAAAGATGATTATGAAATCCTCCTACCTTATTTTCTTCCCAGGTAAGTCTATCTATCTCCCAAACAAGAGAGCGAATCTCGGTAAGTTTTTGCATAGTTTTATTAACCTCGGTCCATTCAACATCATAATAACTCATTAACTTTTCAATTTCAGACTTTAAAAATTTGCGATCCCTATCGTACGGATAAGCAAAGGGAATGATTTTAACTCCCCTCATTTGCAATGTCTCCATCAGTGCATGGGTATTTGTACAATCTCCTTGAGTAACAGCTATAACTTCAGGAATTTTTTCATTTAAAGTGCAGGCATATAAACCCTTGATCCACCCGCACACATTGCGAGGATAGCCCGCCATTTCCGATTGTTCCACCAGCTCCATTGGTTTTTCGGCAGATATAAAGATATTATTTAAATCTACAGGACTAACACCTGCAGCATATAAAACCTCAACAGGAATAGTAGTTGTCAATCCTACTTTCTTCATAATATCACCTTCTTGACTTCTGGTAATAGTTTCCCAGTAAGCTTTGACCCAACTTTTCTAAATGAATTTGGATCACCGCTGACATAATATATTTCTTTCTTATTTTTTTTCTGCAAGGGTTTTCCGGAAGAATTAAAAATTAAGTTTGCTTCTTTAACAGTTTCTATTGCCGGATCAACTATTTTTACTTCCGACCCCAGTATTGCAGTTATTACATCCCTTAGATACGGATAGTGAGTACAACCGAGAATTAATGTATCAATATTTTTTTCCATCAGTTTTGTTACATACTCTTCTGCGGCTTCATAGGCTCTTTTTGAGTGAACATCTCCTCTTTCAACAAGAGGAACAAATTGCGGACATGCCTGCCCAAATACTTTTATATCAGAGTCTAGAATTGCTGCATTTTTTGCATGGGAACCACTCTTTATAGTAGTTTCTGTACCGATAACCCCAATCCTGCCATTCTTGGTAAGTTTAATGGCTGATTTTATTCCAGGCATAATAACTCCGATAATGGGATTTGAATATTTCTCCTGTAAATGGTCTAAAGCCACTGAAGATGTACTGTTACATGCATCGATAATAACCCCCGCACCTTCTCTAATTAAAAAGTGTGTAATTTCATCAGCAAACCTTATTAATTCCTCTGCCGGACGAGGTCCATAGGGAACATGGGCAGTATCACCAAAATATATTATGTCTGCATCTGGAATTTGTTTAAATACTTCTTCTACGATAGATAATCCTCCAACTCCTGAATCAAATATGCCAATAGGTTTATGCTCGAACAAATTACTACGCCCCTCTTTCTAATACATATCTCTTTTATATTTTATGTTCAAAACATATCCGAAATTATATAATAAATTAACTTCTTAAACTATAACATAAAATTTTTAGAGAGTGGAGTAGTTGACAAGTGCTAATTAAAATATTTAAGGGTGAGACACTTGTCTCACCCTTAAATATTTTAATTTTAGAAAGATTTTACTCCAGAAAGTAACTGCTTATTCCTTGAGCAATTCCTTGGGCAAGTTTATTTTGAAAAGCTTCACTAGCCAGCAGTTTTTCTTCCCTTGGATTTGTAATAAATGCAGTTTCAACCAGGACAGATGGCATTTCGGTTTCCCTGAGGACCTTAAAGCCTCTTTCAATTATCCCCTCATCTCTAGTTGCTGCATACTTTACAATATAATACTGAATAAGACGAGCCAGTTTTTCCCTTTCTGCCCTTTGATTGCTGGCAGTGGAATTCCAATCTGAAGCATAATAATATACAGATGAACCGTTTACCGCAGGGTTGGGATTTGCATTAGCATGAATACTAACAAAGATATCAGCATCCATATCATTTGCCACTGCAGCCCTTCCTGCTAAACTTAATGCTGTATCCCCCGTACGAGTCATGATGACGGTTGCACCCTGACTATTGAGAATTGCAGCGGTTTTTTTAGCTATTTCCAATACAACATCTGCCTCATGAGTACCTGCGGGACCTATCGCTCCCGGGTCAGCCCAGTTTCCAGGCTGCAAGCTACCATGTCCGGGATCGATTACAATAACCTTACCTTGTAATGATGATTTTTGTAAAAAGAAGCTAAGAACCTCTCCGTCAAATAATTCCTCAACGTTATAAGAAACCGGAGTAAGTAAATCAATAACTATTCTAGAGGTATCTTCCTCAAACTGGCCAACTCTTATAGACTTCACAAATTTATTATCAAAACTTTGTTCCAAGCTTTCTTCAGCAAGTGCAACTTTAGTACCCGGTATATCAATCACAAGTCTTTTTGGGTTTTGCAACACAAAAGCTGAATGTTGAAGGGGTTCATTGCCCTGAATAAGTATTTCAACACCATGACCTGTATCTTTAAGTATTACATTTTGAATAGCAGGATAATCTAACTCTTCATCAACTTTAGGCAATGTGCTGAGATAATCTTCCCGTGTAGATGAACCTCTAGAGGGATTAACAGATTGTATAGAAACTAGAGAACCATGAATCCATCCCTGTGAACCGTCATTTAACCTTACTTCATACCACTCATTTGAACTGCCTAAGACCAAAAGGCTATCACCTTTACTGACTTGCGAAATTACTTCATATCCTAAACCTGGTCCTGAACGGATATTTACCACATTTCCTATGACAAGCGCTTTCCTTCGCAAATTTCGCGGGCTATCTACACTATTATTGGTAGCGCCATCATCCTCTATAATTGAGATATCAACCAGCCATCCTGCTATCCAGCCCTGGCTTTCAAGTGGTAGTTTAACCTTGTACCAGGTTCTTCCCTCACTGTCAACTCCTTCATCCAAAACTTCCAATTCCGTACCTGCGGGAAACTGATCTATTCTAGTAAAATTAACTCCGGCACCACTTCTAATATTAACTATGTTTCCAGTTATAGTTGCAACTTTTTTCTTCGAAGAAGCATCAATACCTCCAACATCCTTATTTTTTAGTTCAATTGTTACAGTATTATTTTTACCATCCCAACCAACGGTAGCGCCAAATGCTTCACTGACAAAACGTAAAGGCACCATTGTTCTTTCATTCTTAATGATAGGTTGAGTATCTATTTCGATCCTTGAATCATTAACCTGAACAGACTTTTTTTCAATCCATAAAAAAACTTTTTTATCTCCAAGAACAATACTTACTTTCTGCTCATCTTCATTCCAGCCCACCACCGCTCCTAATTCCTCGGCAACAAAACGAATGGGAACCATGGTCCGGTCATTTTTATCTATAAAAGGTTGCGTGTCAAATTTTACCTCTTGTCCGTTAACTTTAACCTTTAAGTTATTACCAGTCTCAGAAGAAGTAGAGTATTTTAATTCAGCATAATCATCAATAACCCAGCCCTTCTGACCTGACGGAAGTACAACATTATACCAACCATTTTGAGATTTTAAAGCAGGTAACACAGTACCTTCCGGAAGAGTATGTACTTTACTGTAATCTAAACCCGGACCAGACCTTATGTTAACCCAATTACCTGTAATAGTTACCGAACCAATTTCCTCTGCATTTGCTGCTAAAGACAACGATAAGGTTATAATAATAACTGCAAAAAATATTATTGAAAATAAAGGAAAACTAAATGCTTTAACTGATTTCAAAATTGCCACCTCCTGGCGCTTTTCAGGCACATTCTACAGGTTTCGCCAAAGTCTTCTTTTTTTCCTGCCAGGAGTAAGTAAATTATTTATCCAAATATTAGTAAAAAAAATACCCAACCTAGTATCAGTTGGGCATCAGAATTATTTACAATTCCGTGTTGGGGGCCAGGGCAGTGGAAACATCTATGCTTCCAGCAATTGTATCTACATATTTTCCATCCACTAAAAACTGCACTTTATCAACTGTGGGAAACTGGCACAATGTATTAACTATAGAATAGACAGTAAGTGCTTCTGCCTGTGGATTTCCAATATGGTTCTCTACCAATTCCTTGCTGAAATCAACTATTATTAAACCATTATCTTTAACATTGATATCTAAGAGTTCCGTTCCCACTGGTATCGTCGGAAGCAGGTTCGACTCAGGACTTGGACCTTTAATCAATTCTGCCACTGTAGCCCTTGCAATTCCTTCAACCTTCGGAATTTCTCTAACCTCTTTAACCAGGTTATCCCCTTCAGGCCCTGCAAACCACAAATCTACAGCAATTGTTTCTTCAACAGTAGGTGGTAAAGTACCAATTTCATCCACTTCTTGCGACTGATCATCTAAATTTTCTGCATCACTAGCACTTTGTTCAATAACTATGTCCGGTTCATCTTCTCCATTAAACTTTTCCTTCAATTTGTCCACAGCGCTACAACCTGTTAGAGACAATACAAAAACTATCGTTAATACCAGGCAGAGCAGTTTAAAACTTTTTGTACTTTTCAATTTACATTCCCTCCTCACTAAAGGTTTGTTCACTATAAATAAATATCTCAAAGAGGAGGAATTTATTACTAAAAAATTTTCAAAGCAACTTAATTAAATTGCCTAAAATTGTTTTTAGAAGGATGAAGGAATTTTTGTTATTTTCGCAAATATATAAATAATAGATATGCTTAAGGAGGAAGCAGGGAATGAGTAACACATATAAAATTTTGATTGTAGATGATGAATATCCCGCACGTCAAGAATTAAGATACTTACTTAAGGATTATCCAAATCTCGAAATAGTTGGAGAAGCGACAAATGCTGGCGAAGCAATGCAGTTGATAAATGCATTGGATTACTCAATACTGTTTTTAGATATCCAGATGCCTGGAGTAGACGGTCTGGAGTTATGCCGCCAGCTCAAAGAATCGGGGAAATCCCCACTGGTTGTCTTTGTTACTGCTCATCAGGAATATGCTATAGATGCATTCGATGTTAATGCGGTTGATTACCTTTTAAAGCCTGTTAGCGAAAAAAAATTACAAGAAACAGTACAAAAAATTATATCCAGATTGGAAGCCACAAAATCCGGGGAAAAAACCTCTGATTCAGGCAATAAGGCTGAAACATCCCCCACTTTAGAAGTGGTCCCCGTTGATTATCAGGGAAAAACAATACTTTTAAAAGAACAGGATATTATTTTTATTAATGCTTCGAATGATTATACAGAAATAAAAACCTACAATAAAAAATACCTCTCTCGTTTTACTCTTAAAGAGTTGGAAAAGAGACTTAATCCAAATTTATTTTATCGCTGTCATCGTTCCTATATGGTTAATATAAAAAAGGTCAGGGAAGTTGTACCCCTTTATAATGGCACATTACTGTTGACGGTAGATGACATGGAAAAAACCGAGGTCCCTGTAAGCCGATCTCAGGCTAAAAAAGTAAAAAAGATACTGGGAATAGACAGTTAAAAAGCATTTCCAGCCTTAAGGCCGGAAATGCTTTTTTACATTTCTTCCAAACATTCTTTAAGAGCTTTAATAAACCTCTGGTTTTGTTCCATGGTACCAATTGTAACCCGAAGATAGGTATCCATTCCAAATATGTCTCCAGTTCTAACTATAACACCTTTTCTTAACATCTTCTGGAACAATAGTTTACTATCCTTACCCGTATCAACCATTATAAAATTTGCTTCCGTAGGAATATAATTTAGATTCATATCTTCAAATGCTTGATACAGGAAAGTTTTTCCTTTTGAATTAACCTTTCTACTTAACTCAAGATGCTCCCTGTCTTGTAATGCCGCTACAGCAGCAAATTGAGCCATAGAATTGACATTAAAGGGTTCCCTGGTTCGTGACACAAGAGCTATCAGGTCAGGGGATGCAACTCCGTAACCGATACGTAAACTAGCTAATGCGTATATTTTAGAAAAGGTCCGTAATACTATTACATTCTTCTTACCGTCTTTTATATATTTTAGCGTATCTGGATAATTTTCATCTTCCACATATTCATTATATGCTTCATCAAAAATAACTACTACACTATCGGGTACTTGAGCAATAAACCTATCAACTTCTTCAGCAGAAACGCATGTACCAGTCGGGTTGTTTGGATTACATATAAAGATAAGTTTTGTTTTTGAAGAAATGCTCTCGGCAATTTTTTCTAAAGGAAAACGGTTATTTTTAAGGGGTATCTTTACCATTTCACCACCCATTAGATGAGTTGCATAATCATACTCCGAAAAAGAAGGAGAGCCTGTTAAAACCTGGTCCCCGGGCTGTAAAAATGTTTCTGCCAAAAGCTTAATAATTTCATCAGAACCATTTCCAAAGATTAGTTGATTATCATCAACTTGCACTTTTTCTGCTACTGCCCTTCTCAACTCAAAACAATAACCGTCGGGATAGATATGTAGCTTCTCTACAGCTTCAACAATTGCCTGTTTAGCCTTTGGTGAAGGACCAAGGGGGTTTTCATTAGAAGCCATCTTAATTATATCGGTTAGGCCGAGTTCTCTTTTTACCTCATCTATAGGTTTTCCAGGTACATATGGTTTAATATTTAATATCTCTTGCCTAAAGGTGTAAGGTAATGTGGTCACAATTTCTCACACTCCATCTTCTAGGGTAGCAATATTTTCTAGGATTATATCACGTTAATTTTATTTTCGCAATAAATTAAATTAAACTTCTACTGCAAGTATTGCCATTGTATGAAAACAAAACCTTCTTATCATCAAGTACTGTTTCCAGATGCACCTTTTTCCCCCATAACCTGTATACATAGGGTAAAGTTTTTTCCAGGTACTTTATATCAAGCTCTCTATCTTCATAGCAGTGCTTTAAATATAATTCTCCATTCTGGTTGTAGTCGCCATCCTCTACTACTATATAAGGGAAATTAAAGTTTGCCAATCTTGAAACTATATTCTGGCGAATTTTTTCAGGTTTTTTTTCCGTAACAACCCAATTTTGCCCCTGTTTTTCATACAGGTAGAGATCTAATTCTTCTATTAAATCTTCAGTTAAATAATTTCTTATAAAAGAAATATCATTTTCCAGTTTTCTTACCTCAAATATTTTTTCTTCCCCTTCCTTTTTTGCCAGATCTTCATAAATTTTAAATCCTACAAAATACGGGTTTAAAGAAAATTTAGACGGAAGAATAATTCCTGCATGCATTTTGGCAAATTCAATTGCCTCATCTTCGTTTAAAGGGAGTTCTCTCATTATCTTTAAGTGCCAGTATACCGCCCAACCTTCGTTCATAATCTTAGTTTCAATTTGAGGCCAAAAATAAAACATTTCCTGGCGTACTATTCCTATTACATCCCTTTCCCAATCCTCCAGCTTAGGAGCATGTTCCATGATAAATTTCAACATATCCTTTTCAGGTTGCGGAGGAATTTTTTTTGTATTACCAGGTTTTTCCTGCTCTTTTTCTTCTTTCCTACCATTATCAAGTTCCCATAGGTCATCATAGGGAGTAGTAATTTTATTTTTCTTTTCCTGGCTATTAATTCCTTTAATATGGTAATGGGGATCTATATGCTCCTGGATTGCTAATACTGCATCAAGCAAATTCTCAACTTTTTCTTGACCATATCTAAAGCCGTATTCTTTTATCTTATTACTGTTTATAGACATTGTTTCAATCATATCCCGAGATGTTCTAGAAAAACGAGAGTTATTTTTAAAAAAGTCACTATGGCCATAGACATGAGCAATTACCAGTTTTTGCTGGATTAAGCTATTCCCTTCCAGTAAAAATGCATAGCAGGGATTGGAGTTTATAACTAATTCATAAATTCTACTTAAATTTAAGTCATACTGCATTTTCATATTGTAAAATGCCTTGCCAAACCTTCCATAATATACATAAAAATTCATTCAACGAAAGTCTTGCACTGACAGGGAAAAACTTACTCTGCATTATTAATATTTTTCTTTTTATGATTATTTTCCTGACTCATCTTTTCAACTTCACAGGCCATGAAAAAAGCCATTTTGGCAAGCTTTTTGTCCAGATTTTTCCTCTGTTCCTTTTTGATCTCTCCCTCTACTATCTCTCCCGTATTTTCATTAACAAAATACCTTTTAATCATCTTCCCTCCCCTCCTCGGTAAATCTTATGATAAACAGGGATTGTCCCATACTTAAAAAAGAATAAAAAAAAGAACCGGTTTTTTTCCGGTCTAATTTCTAGAATTTATAATAGATTTCTATTTCATCTACAGAATTAACAACAATTCGGCCGATAATTTGCTGCAAATCTTTTTTAAACTCCGATATCTTGCTCTTATCTCTTTCACCATTTAAAAACATATCTATAAGAACCCGAAAATCGGGCTGCGCCTTCATGCGGGCATGAATACGTTCCAGAATTTCTTGTTTTGAGATGCCTTCCTCAATCTGCTTCTGAATTTCTTCTTTTTCCTTTGCCAGCTCTCTCAACTGCTCAGTTATTTTTTCCTTACGTTTAGAAAAAAACTCCAAATCGTATGCTCCCGCCTCAAAGGCCTCCGCCGCCTTTTCGAGCATATTTTCCAGCTTCGTGATTTCTTTTTTTACTTTAATAAGCTCCTGGTCCAGATTTTCTTTTTCAACAGGTTCTATATAGCTGCCGTCCAGTGCATCGTAAGACATTGCAGACATCAGATTTGCCAGGTCGGCAAGTACTAGTTTTTCTATATTTTCTGCCCTGTATTCTCCTGCATCACAGGCATTTTTCCCGGAACTGGCATATGCCTGACAGCGATACACATAGTAATGATATTTATGTACATCTCCATTTTTGGTTATGTATTTATGCGAACGCGAAGCACCAACAAGTGCAGCTCCACACTTTCCGCATCGAAGCAAACCCGATAAAAGGTATGTACTGTTTTGTGCCCTGCCACCCATTTTCTTCTTTTGTTCTCTGCGTTCATTGGCCATTTTAAATAACTCCCTGTCTACTATTGCAGGTACTGCCTCTTCAATCCTTATTTCTCCCCAGGCAAAATTACCGATATATATTTCATTCTCTAAAATATCTCTAATATTTGCATGAGACCACTTGTTTCCCGAAGCAGTTCGTAAACCCTTTTTATTGAGTTCTTCAGCAATTGCCCTCAGTCCTTTATTTTTTTTTGCATAATTTGTAAATATATCCCGGACAACTTTTGCCTCTTCTTCAATTATCGTAAATTCACCGTTGTCAATATTATAGCCAAAGGGCCGCCTCCCCATGGGTTTTGCCTGTCTCGCCCGGTCTGTCATGCCACCTAATACCTTTGACGCAAGCTGCTTCCTGAAATACTCCGCAAAAGCAGCAAGTATTTGCATCTGAAGCTGGCCCTGGGCCGTCGAAGTATCAAAACCGTCATGAACACTGACAAAGGCAATATCCCTCTTATTCAGTTCGTCAACAAAAAGCAACGTATCAATCATTGAACGGGCCAGTCTGTCCAGTTCGTGGACTATAACCACTTCTATATTATTCTTTTCAATAAAACCAAGAATTTCTTTCTGTTCTCTGCCCGAGGACTTCATCACCCTGGCACCGCTCATTACAAACTCAAAAATGTGTACCAGCTCAAAAACTTTTCTCTCACATTCTTCTGCAATGTGCCTTTTTTGGTGAGGTATTGAGTACCTGTCATCATTAGCCTGTTCTTTTGAACTAACACGAATGATAGCAACTGCCCTCTTCATAATTTCTTCACCTCAGTATACTATACACCAAAAAGGGGAAGTCAAGAACTCTAAAAGCAAGTATTTCCTTCTTTTTTCACTATAACATCCAGAAATACAACAACCGATGGTTACAGGGAAAAGACCCTACCCACCGGTTTCAAAAATAATGAAAACACCGTTTGCGATATTTCTATATTTTCTTGTTAATTATAACCACCAATCTATGCCCAGGGTAAAAACTGTATAAATTAAAGCCCTTCTATCTGTCTTTCCCGCCTTCGGGTTCGATAGTTCACTCACCAAAAACAAAATTTCGACATAATTCTATGTTTGCTTCTGCTATAATTGATTAGAAAATAATATTTTCGTTAATGACAAACTTTTGAAAAACCCAGTAATTTGAATAACAACATCTGGAAAGTAAAAATGCATAACAGGTATAAGCAGGATACAGATATAAACAACTAACATAGGTATAACCATACAGTCAGGTGGAACACCACCCCGACTAAAAGCAACCAAGTTCATAAATATAATTACAGAAAATGCTAGAGCCTCAATTAATGTAGACGGTAGTAAGCCTTTTCCCATTAATATTGAATATGATTTTGATAATAATCCTAAAAATACTATTCCTGAAAGAAAAAAATTCATGATTAGAGGAGCTAATACATTATGAAGGAAGCTAATCAATTTATTAAAAGTATCCCGGAATTTTTTTTTACATTTACTGCTTTCACAATACTCCTCATGGCTACTATTAGACTTTTTTTCGGTATTACCAGTCAAATTTTCAATATCATTCTTTTCACATCTATAGCTGTTTTTCTTATACTTAATCACCTTCATAAATATCACCCTAATTATTTATTTTCTATCAGGTACAATAATAAAGATACTTGGGCAATCTACTTAAAAACGGCTATGTTTGTATCAACAGCCTGGAAAAATAAATACAAAAAAACTAGTAGAATCAAAAATTATTATAACCTCAAAAAATATTTCATTGATACTATAAAGAAAACTATAAACTTCAGACCAAATACATCCCCAATATTTATTGTTGAAACCTGGCTTTTGACTGAGTCAGAAATCAACGAGATGAAAGAAACTGGATTTTTAATTACTAAGATCTGCTTTCCAAAATCCTTTTTATTAAAATTTCATCTCAGCTTAATATACATAGTTTCTCATCTTGGTTTAAAAGGTATCTGTGCAATAATTAAAAGGCCATTTTATAGAATCACTTGGAACAGAAATACAGCCAAATCTTTCATTGAAACATATAAATAATTCCCTTCAACCGCTTGTGCTCACTGACGCACCGGCTTCCCCGCCTCTGGATCTAACCCGCAGGTCTTTACCCTGCAGCAGACGGAGTCACTCCACGCCTCATCACTCCCGGAAGAAAGTGGGTTCCCCGAACCTGAAAAAATGACTCGGCCTCCCACCCTATTGAATTTAAACCAATAAATTTCAACGGCTGTGCTCGGCTGTCACTGCCACCTTAACCGGTCAGGTACACCGGCGTGACCACGGCCTCCGGTTCCTGCTGCGTTTTGCTTTGCGCTCCCGGACACAGCAGGCGGTATTTAATTTTCAAGGAACTTATATGTTATACCAGAAAATGGTATACTAGCAGTATGTATGTTGCTGGAAACGTTAAGAAGGGTATAATATTTTTTTGCGTTTAGTTAGTCTAAGCATTTAGAGCAGGTCCTTCTTATCCGGTATTAGCAATTATTTCAGATTTATCATCTTCTAACAGTTGAATTATACTTACATCTAAGGCATCAGCTAAATTTTTTAAGATACTTACAGTTGGAACGCTTTTACCAGCTTCAAGTTCAGAAATATACGTTTGAGATACACCCGACATTCTTGCAAGTGTAGTTTGAGACCACCCTTTTGATTCACGAAATTTTTTTACAAGTATCTTCATATTAGTACCACCACCGTAATTATTTTTATAACGATGTGTCGTTAATTTTAGTTTAGTATGAATTCTTTAGTATGTCAACGACAAATCGTTAATTTGTTAGTAATATTTTGTTACACTTAATGTAGTAAAATAATAAATAAATGAGGGTTCTTTATGAATATTTCCGAAGCTACAGCTAAGCGAATTAAAGATTTATGCAATGACCGAAACATTACTATTAATAAACTTGCAACACTTTCTGGAGTAACACAATCAACTATTGACAGTATTTTAAAAGGAAAAAGTCGTAATCCAAGCCTTGTGACTATACAAAAAATATCCCATGGTCTAGGAATCACTATAGTTGAGTTTTTTGATGATCCAATATTTGAAAACATAGAAGATTAAATGTTGTATTAATGCTATAGTGGTAAAATGTTACAAGGATTGGTTCTATGGATATAGGTAACTTAGGCTTGCAAAGAAATGGAGCGGCAACAAGCTTGCTCAAGAATCTGGCTCAAGTCAATCAGCTATAAATGCTATTGAACACGGCCAAAAATATCCAACTACAGCAACATTAAAACGCATCTGCTCTGCCCTCGGCATCTCCCTCTCCGACTTCTTTACTGAAGAAGAACCGGATCTATCGCCTGACTGAAAAAAGCATAAAAAAAGAAGCCTATTCCAGGCTTCGGTATTATCTTCATTTCCTTTGTCATTTGACTTTTTTTCAATCTCCAAAATCAGCTGAATGGTACTTTTTTTTCAATTCAAAATCTATACTCATACCATAAATGCAGTTATTATATAAAAATTTTTTAATTATACTATAATCACCGCTATTATAAAATTGTGTTAATTTTTTGTTGAACTCCGGCAAATGTTTTTCTTCAATCATTAATATTCCTTTTCCTTCACTTATTAAAAGCTTGTTAGCACTAATAAGACTTGTTCTCTTGTTTCCATCCCAAAACAACTGACTTCTACAACCCCATAAAAATAATTCTATAGCTTTTTCTGTTGTGCTTTTGGTAGAATTAAGAATATCATGTATTTTAGCAACTGTTTCCTCTTTATCAGGAATTTTAGGTTTATAATTTGTCCCTGTTATGCCAACTTCACCATATCTTAAAACTCCCCAGTCCAAACTTTCATTTCTTGATACATAATAATTTATTTTACAAATATAATCCAGATTTAAAGGCATATTTATGTTATTTAAAACATATTTCCATGCATCCCTTAAGTTTAAAACAACCTCAACATCCTGCATTTTTAAATTTCCTACACTAACACCTTCTAGTATAGTTTGAGTATCAGGAAAAGTTATATTACACCCTTCCAATCTCGCAGTGTAATATATATTATTTACCAGCAATTTTTTAGCTAAAAAAACATTCTGCTCTAATGTCAGGTCAAATAAATCCTTCACTTTGTATCACCTCTTTTGCCTTCTACAATTTAGACACTTCCAATTCTTTCCTAAGTCTGCTTTTTATTATTGTAACACATGTGCTACAATAATACCAGTTATTGTAAATATAAGTCCTTCAACCGCTTGTGCTCACTGACGCACCGGCTTCCCCGCCTCTGGATCTAACCCGCAGGTCTTTACCCTGCAGCAGACGGAGTCACTTCACGCCTCATCACTTCCGGAAGAAAGTGCGGTTCCCCGAACCTGAAGAGCTGACTCGACCTCCCACCCTATTGAACATTAAAATTGCCTGTTTCACAACAGTCAAAATTACTTTCAACGGCTGTGCTCGGTTGTCACTGCCATCTCAACCGGTCAGGTACACCGGCGTGACCACGGTCTCCGGCTCCTGCTGCGCAATTCATATATTTCCGGACGCAGTAGGAAATATTAACTTTTCAAAGAACTAAAACTTATATGTTATACCAGAAAATGGTATAATAACTATGAAAAATCAATTTTTTATTAACGCAAGATTTTAATGCTTCTTTTTGTAGCAATTGTCATTAAAAAAAATATTCTCTATTGTTGTATCAAAATAATTAGCAATCTTTCTGGCTAATATTAATCCTGGTTTTCTTTCACCAGTTTCTATGTGTCCATAATAGCTCCTTGAAATACCTAAAGTTTTTGCAATTTCTTCTTGAGATAAGTTGTATTTTCTTCTTAATTTATATAACTTGTTATGCATTTGTATCACCTATTCGCTTCATAACGTAGCATTTCAGTTATTATTATAATGCTTCATACAGAAGCAGTCAATATTTTTTGCTACATTTTCAGGCATTTTCTTTACTTTGCTACATATTGTAGAGTAGAATATTCACAAGGTGATTATTTATGAATATTATTGCAAACAGAATAAAAGAGTTGAGAAAATCAAAAAATTTAACGCAAATTGAGTTAGCGAAGCAAATTGGTATGTCAAGAGCTGCGCTGTCTTTATACGAAATTGGCAAAAGGGAACCAGATAGTAAAACAATAAATAAACTTGCCGATTTTTTCAATGTTTCTACTGACTATCTCCTGGGCCGCACCGATGACCCTTCTCCCAAAATAAAAGGACCTACAGATCAAGAGATACTGGAAATCATGAAAAAAGAAGGAATAATGTTCGACGGCACCCCTCTCGATGAAGAGGACAAGCGTGATATCATAGAAGTAATGAAAATAGCCTGGAAAATAGTTCAGGAGAGAAAGCGAAATAAAGAGCAGGAGTAATAAATTAGACCTTAATGTAAGACTGCTATCAAGATGATAGCAGTCTTAATAGTTTCGGCACATTTCGACAAATTGTTGTCCCAAAAAATGTAATTTTATTGGAGGCGTTGTTATGAACTACGTTCTCAGAGAAACACAAAAGTTATTAAAAGAATTCGGAACTTCAAATCCCCGCGAACTTGCAGACTACCTGGATATAACAGTAATTAATTACCCATTAGCAAAATTGCGCGGTATATACTGTAAAATTAAAGAGCAAAAATTTGCTGTTATTAATTCAAAATTAAGTAATGAAGAACAGAAATACACTTTACTTCATGAAATTGCACATGCCAGACTCCACCCACAAATTAACTATTTTGCTATAAATAAAAACAAGCTCATTATATCTGGAAAATATGAACTTCAAGCCGATTTATTTGCATCCGCATTATACATTTTAGAAACTCCAGATGAGTATAAAGCTGTTATCGGAAAGCAACTTTTAGGTAAACTCCCCGAAATTTATTTAAAAAAAATATTTATTAATTTTTGAATTTATAATACATATTTAATCCAAAGAAAGCCCTATAAATAAGCTATACACTTACTAACTTAATAACCCTAGTTATATCTATGTATGTTCCATCTGATATCTTAGTTAAATAATATATTTTGCTATTATAATTGTTTATTCAGTATTTAAAAAAAATTGTTTATATGGAAAGGGGGAATAAAATGCCTAATAGATCTCCAATTGAAGCATTAAAGGGTTACTTTTATCAATTTGATCATTCAATTGAAAGAATATTAATGTTAAAAGAAGCCACAGATTCGATTGTTATCGAAGGTATAGAAGACATTGATATTAAGTCCGCTACTGAGGAAACAGCTGTCCAATGTAAATATTACTCTAAAACAGAATATAATCATTCTGTTATTGCTAAACCAATTAGATTAATGTTATCACATTACAAAAAAGTTAAGGAAGGGAAAAAGAAAAGAGTTAAATATGTTATTTATGGGAGTTTTAAGTCGGGAAAGGAAAAATTAAATTTACCTATCGATTGTAATTTTTTGAAAGATAAGTTTTTAACCTATACAAAAAACAAAAAAAAATATTATCACCATTTACAGTTAGGTCTCAATGACGCTGATCTAAATGACTTTTTGTCATTACTAAAAATTAATTTAGATGCATTAGATTATGAAAGTCAATTGACGAACATTTTTTTATTACTAAAAAAACAATTTAATTGCTCTGATTTTGAAGCAGAACATTTTTATTATAATAGTGCCTTAAAAGTTATAAAGGATTTAGCTACTCAAGATAATGTGGAAGAAAGAAGAATTACAAAAAAACAATTCCTCTCAACTACATATACTGTCATTTTCCCTACCTTCCTTCAAAGCATTATTGTAAAGAGTTAAAACGTCCGTAAAACATTTTTGTAATTCTTGCATTTGCTCTGAGGTAACTCGTACCTTCTTTGTTTTCTTATCAAAAACATTATTAAGTCCCATTTCGGATAAACTCAATAAAAGCTGACTTTGCGCTTTTATCTCATATACAGCATTCCTCCATTTTTCTAGCTTCTCATCAATTAAGCTAACATCTTTGACATCTTTCCGTCCTTCTTCTTCCGGCCAGAAAAGATAACCCACATGCCTTCCCTTTTCATGGATTGCATAACACTTTCTACATCTTATTATCATGTTTGCCGGCCTGATCTGTTCATGCAATGACATATCTTCTGATGTTGACATCAAGCAAACTAATTGTGAAAGTTTATAAAACTTAATGTCAATACCGTCAAAAGCCAAACTGTCAGGTTTAACCTGCATCATAAACCCTAAAGTCTGCACCAAAATATGCGGCATTCCGATTTCATCAACCACAGGTAAGATTTTTTCTACCGGTAAACTTTTCATTTACTATACATCCTTTCTAAAAGAATATTTCTTAAAGGGCTGGATTTACCAGCCCTCCCTCTAAGCTGCTTCATCTTCCTGCATTTTTCCCTCTACTTGCTCAATAATTTTTTGAGTCGGCAACTATAAAGGAAACACTCTCAGCTACAATTTCAGCTTCATGTCTTTTTTGTTTAATATTGCTGTCTTTCTTGTCCAGCATTGAATGAATATATTCATGTACCAAGGTTTTTGCTTTATGTGAAAGCGCATTTCTTACTTCAAGGGCAATTACGTCTTTTTCAATGTGATAATATCCATGTGCGCCACTTTGAATTTTTTCTTCAATAACCGGAATAGTTATAACCTTACTTAATGCTTCAAAAAATCTTTTTGCTTCTTCCGGCTCCCCATCTAGCGGCTTGCAGATTTCAGGAAGTGGCTTCCCTTCAGTCTGGCTAATATCAAAAACATGGCCCACTTTAAAAGTCATTCCTGAATAAGTTTTAATCTCTCCGGCTTTTATAAGCTCTTTCTGCTCTTTAGTTGCCTGATTTAAAAATACCCTTTTTTCGTTTCCTTCCTCGTCCTCGATATAAAAGTAAGTGTATTTTGCCGGAACCAGGATTTTTATACCCTTTTCTCCCTTCCTTATTTTTCTACCGAGTTTATTCCATGTCTTAAAACCTGCCACCCTGGTAGCGTCAGGTCTCTGTAAATAAATCCATAAGCTATTATGAAAACTGTATTTATGAAATGTAGATTGAAATTTTAGAAACTCCCTCCACTTTTCAGATGTAACAACTTTTTCAACCCCCTTAATCAGTCTTTCAAAAGCGTTTTTAGCCTTTGGTGTCATAAATGAACCCTCCCTTTTCAAAAGAAATATTTTAAAAAATATTTTTTAACCTAACCGGGCAATTAAGAAATTAGGCTGGAAGCGGAGAAAGTCAAGGGGTGGCGGGAGGGATACCGGACTGGAGCGTAGCGGAGGGAGGATATGCTCACGCCAGGCTTGCCCTTGCCCCTTGACTTTAGGAGCTGGAAGCCTATACTTTTGAATCCCGGTTAGGTTAAAAATGGCTTGCGAATGGCGTTGTGGCCGGAGGGGACCGGAGGCCACTGACCGATAGGTAGCCATGAGCAAGCCTTCCTCTTTCTCATGACCTCAAAGGAATACCCAGCACTATGCCTGATTACCCAAAAGGATTGCATAACAGGCATTGTGCGGAAAATTTTTTACTGACCCTAGAGGAATACAAAAAAAAGAGAAGTATTATGCCTGATGGCTCAAAAGGAATACATACCAGGCATTATACTTCTCACTTCATTAATTATTTAGATATTCACTTGTTTTTTTACTTCGATTCAATTTTATACTTTAATTTTGAAATTTCATAAATAATTCCTATACGAAAATCAAACAAATCACACAGCTTATTGTTATTGTGGCTGTTATACCAATATAGTCCATCAGTATATATATGGTCAAAAAGCCTGCTTACATCGTATTCTCTAGCTTTTATATATCCTTTTTTATATCCGAGACCGGAAGCAATAGAATGATTGCCATTGTATGCATAACATATATCAACATATGAGAAATAATATGCTCTATGGTTAGATTCATCAAATGTAAATCCATTCTTGATGATATTTTTAATACTATCCCTCATTCTTACTCTATGCCATGGGAGGATTAATACACAATCTTCTGCTAAATTAACTGTTACTATCTTTTTTTTCTCTTGAAACAAATGAAACTTGTTTCCAAATTTATCATAATAATATAGAGGAAATGGAATTTTTATCTCTTTTCCAAAGTTTTCTTTATTATAAAAAATAGTAGTTAACAGGTCGGTTTTTAAATCTTCCCTGATAACATCTAGCATAAAATCTAGAATAATAATCTTGTCTTCTTTTTTAGATTCTTTCTCTAGTACTTGCTGAGCGAATTCCACGGCAAAACTAAATTCGTGAGTTGAGTTTATATTGTCAAAAAAACTCTTTTTTTTAATTTTTTTTACAAAAAACTTCTTAAGTATAATTTTGCACCACCTCCGTTTCCAATAATTTAAGCACGTTATAATAAATTCTCTTCTGGAAAAAAGGCTCATAATGCATCAACGAGACCAGTTCGTTGCACGCCCTCATATACTTTCGCTCCATGAGGGCTTTTTTAATTTTAACTAGACAAGGCAGATATGAGAGATGAAGCATATCCCTCTTTTCATATACCTTAGAAGGCCTGCGCTTTTTGAGTTCTAAATAAAACTCGTATAATGCTTTCTTAGCCTGCATATTTTTTTCTTCTCCTTGATCGTTCCACCAGCTGTCGTACGACCCTATAATAGAATAGAGTTTTTCGTCCACCTCTCCACCCCCATTATATATTGTAAATTCACAAGTTAAAATCCGTAATAATCAAGCGGGTTTTTATATTTATCTTTAAAAAATTTCTTCTCTTTTACTTCAAAATGCAGATGAGGCCCCGTAGAAAGGCCCGTATTTCCTACTGTTCCTATAACCTCTCCGGCTTTGACACTCTGTCCCTTACGGACATATATTTCTGAAAGGTGAGCGTATTTTGAATAGTACTTCTCACCCCGGATAATAACGTAATTACCGAAAACCTCTTCATCTTGTACTATTTTTTCGACACGACCGTCATGCGCTGCCACAACGGGCGCCCGTCTACGTGCCACAATATCTATAGCACTGTGGTTGTTTGGCTTATGCGTTATAGGATGAATGCGAAAGCCATACCCGCATGAAATATCACTACCTCTGTCATATCCCGGCACCGGCCATGCCCAGCCGGGTTCTGGCGCTGCCTTCCAGGTTAAAGGAGGCTTCAATCCGCCTTCTTTCAAAGCTTGAATATATCTTCTTGCCCTTTCTTCTTCTTGACTGGAAAGCTCCAGCATATCTGCTACATCTCCAAAGGAACGGACATAATAAACTGTTACCGTCTTAGTGTAAGTTATCTTTTTCTTTTTCCCGTTAGCCAGGGTAATAGTTTTTGTATATGTCCGTTTCTCTTTCTCTTTTCGAATAAACTTTTCTGCAATATTTCTGACATCACTTTTAGTCAATTTTGAGTAGTCCTGATAGACTACTCCTGCCAGCGCTGCTATATCTACCCAGGGTAACTCTACTGCTTCACCTTCATTCTTAAAGTTTTCTTGAATATCCGTTACCGTTTCATAAATACTTGTAATTTTTTCATACCTTGCAAATGGGATGGACAAAAAGGCTGCCGGTATGGCAGCCAGGATAAAAAGTAAAAACACAAGAATAGTGGCAATTATAAAAGCTATTAGTTTTAGGCCCCCTCCACTCTCATCATCTTTATTTCCCGGGGCTAAGAGTGATACAAAACCTCTTAATGTTTTTAACGCAGTAACAGCTATGCTAGCAGGATCCGCCATACTATCACCCCTCTATCAGCTCAAATTCATGTGGAGCTGCTTCTATCCTTGCATGCACCCTCTGGTTGCCGGCCAGAAGAAGTCCTTCTCCCCTTTTAGCATTTGCCAGAAGGTCCTGTTCCGCTTCGGAAAGGTTTAACAGCTCCGTAAGAGCTTCCAGGTCTTTTGATTCCTGCCGCATAAGAAGCTTCATATTTGCGTTGGTTATGACAGGCTGCCCGAGCCTGGAAAGTTCCGGGGCCAAAAAGTCTACCACGTTCTGAGTTACGATGGTAAGGCTCCCCCCGTATTTACGGATTCTTTTTGAAAGGTCCCTCAAAAAACCTATCGCCTGCGGTGTCTCCGGGTCTGCCAGAAGCCAGGCTTCGTCCACAACCAGGACGGTCCTTTTACCCGTTGCCCTTCCTTCTCGTACCAGGTCCCAGGCATACGACAGAATATTAAAATACTGTGCCCTTCTTACCTGGTCGGAGGCATCGGTTAAATCCCGGATGTCAAAAACCGTAAATTCACCGGCCGGCGGTATTGTTGTCTGCCCGTTCCAGAGCGCACAGTCCGCACCTTCAACCGCTTCCTTGAGCAATACAGCCAGCTTTTCTTCTACCCTATCCCTGACTAATTCGTAAACCCTTCCCACAGTTGGCCATTTGTCTACATTTTCGAGTTTTGTACTCCAGTCAATTCCGTTTTCCCTGTATGCTTCAAGTACTGCATCATTCAAAACTGCCCTCTCAACATCTGTAAGGGAGGGAAGATAGAGTTGGAAGAATGTCTTCACCTTTTGAAAGTGAACAGCCAGAGGACCGCGGACAGCCATCTCATCATCCGTTTCTTCTTCCGGTTCCGTATCAGGTACCGGCCTGACCTCCAGCGGATTGATTTTACCGCTGCCGCCCGCAGCATTTATCCAGCTTCCTCCCAGCATCTTACACAAACCCATATATTCTCTCTCGGGGTCAATTATCAGTACCCTTGCACCCAGGGCAAACTCTCTAAGAAGCAGAGTTTTTACCGCAAATGACTTACCTGCACCTGAAGTAGCCAGAATATTCATGTTGGGATTTGTTATCCCGGCTCCTTCCGGCGGATTCCACCTGTCCACGAGGATCAGCCCGCCCTCGGTATCCCGGCCTATAACGGTACCCTTTCCGTGGTTGAGGCCCGAGGACACCCAGGGATACGCAGCTGCAACTGTTTCTGCAGGTACCTCCTTTCCCCCTGCTTCAACTATTCTCTTATCAACTAATCCGAAAGGACCTGCACTTTTCAATCCCTGCTCTTGAAGATATACAGAAGTCCGTGCCCTGATACCGCTTCCCGCACAGGCTGTCTCTACCTGTCTAGTCTTTTTGTTAAGTTCATCTTCCGTATGTGCCGTAATCATCACCGTAACTGTCATTGTGTAGACGTTCTGCGATTCCTGGTCAATCTTTCTCATCAGTTCCCTGGCATCTTCTATTGACTGCTTCCACCTGCTTTCTGATAATGCCTGCCCTCCGGCAGCTAAACGTGAAGAAAACTCCTGTATGCTTTTGTTCAGTGCCTGAAGCATGTCGCCCGGGTCTGCAGGGGTCAAGTGCATGGATACAATTACCCCGGGCATATTGGCTATTTTAGAAAGCCAGGCGTCCTTCACTTTCGGCGGGTAGTTAACGAATACAAGCACCCTCGCCAGCATATCTCCGAATACAATATACCGAGGTTTAAAACCGAGAGCAGGCGGAGATATCAGGTCTATAACTGCCATTTATATCTCCTCCCTTGTAACAGATATTGTCTCTGTATCCTGCACTCTTTCAAAAGCAGCCTGAGCAGAATGAAAGAATGAAAAGAGCATGTCAAGTGTCTCCCGGTAATTGCAGATATGCGCCTGCAATTCTGCCCTCCCAAGTTCTCCAACAAATTCGGAAGCTTTCTTTAAGAGTTCATCTTCCCTCTTTTTCTCTCCCACAACAAGAATAAAAAACCTTTTTTCCATGGCCTCTGCCCCGGCAGCTATCCTTTTCACATAGCCGGTATATCCTCTTAAAACACGCTTTCTCATTTTGTCAGCCTCTTTTTGCTTTTCTTCAAGCTCTTTTATATACTGATCCAGGTCTATCGGCCTTGGGACTGCAATTATCTGCACCTGCCCGGGAAGGGCCTGAATGGCTTCAAACAACGAAGCTATTCTTCTCTGCTTTTCTCTATCAGAAAGAAGCCTGAATGCCGCAGGCTCCACTTTTACTACAGCTGCGGGTCTGCCGTCTTTTTGGTATATCACACCCTCAGCAATATCCTGTACCGGCAGCCAGTCCTGAACGGATTCGTTTTTTTGACTCTCCTTTAACTGTTTTTCCTTTTTCCTTCTCGGTTTAGGAAGTTCTAGTTTAGGAAGCTTCATTACACCAGCCCCTTTCTTTTGTAGTAATATATCTTTCTGCTTTTCTCAAATTTTCTCCAATCCCTGAGCTGCTGCCAGGCTGAAGTACCTGATACGGTTTTTTTGGTAAGCATGAATGCTATCCCCGGCGGCAGCGCAAAAAAGAAAAACCTTAAGAATAGCTGCAGCTTAACGGAAAGCGGCAGTATCGACATAATCAGCTGCAGCAGATAACCCAGCACAGCTCCTGCAGCTAAGGCTCCGAGTTCTGGCAGCCCCATTCCTGGAAAAAACTCCATTCTTGACTTTACTGAACGAGGAACCAGATATTCTTTCAATCCTATCAGCCTCCTTGATTATTTTATAAACCTGGATGCAGCTCTCCACATTGCAACATTACCTGCCTGTCCTGCTGCTCCTCTTATGCCCGAAGAGTAAGCGTAATTCTTAAGAATTCGCGGCGTTTTAAATGCAACCCATAGTGCACCCAGGCAAAAAAATGGGCGCATAACCATCTGTGATAAAAAACCGGTGGGAAGCGCACCTACAAGGAAAGCAATGCTCATATAAAGAAGCAGCATCTGTATGGCGTGGGATACGGTAATTACTCCTACTTCCCGCATCCACGTTATGGCCGTTCCTCCTCCGGACATCCAGCCTACTGCCATAAAAGGAGCCAGTATGGCCGAAAGCGTTATCTCTATGGTACGTATCACCGCCTGCATGAACACCAAAAATATTATTATCGCTATTACAAGAAAGACTACCGGCCAAAAAATAACACCAGTAACAAAGCCGGTAGTACCGTACAGCGAACCCGAGGCAACGGAAGAAGCAAGCTCACTCATATTTAGCTGCTCTATATTTACCCCGACTCCTGTATTTGCAACCCAACCTGCCAGAAGGTTGCTTAAAATAATGCACTGCTTAACAACAAATGGTCCTCCGGCAATAGCTATTACACTTGCCACGGTCCTTTTTAAAAGCCCTCCCGGATCCGTTACTGCCCCTTCGCTTCTGAGGCTGGCCATCTGCAGTGCTTCCCAGGCCAGCCGGCAGGCCAGTACGGCTCCTGCAATCGCCTGAGCACCGGTTATAAAATATTCCACAAACGGAACGGAAAGCATATCATGAAGACGTCCCGTCTCGTAAAAAACTCTTAGAAAATAGTCGCATACTGCATAAATAGGTTCGATGAACCCTATCAGAATATCAATTAAAGACTGAACAATTATTTCTTTGATTGTTTCCAGCAAAAAAATACCCCCTTCTAAAAAAAGCTTTTGGCAGGTTCTTCACTGTCGCCGCTGCCTCCGGAAGTTTCTGACACTTCATTTTGAACGTACACCATCGGTACCCACGTCTTTACCTGCATTTCTTCCTGCGGTATTTCCCTTTCTTCCACAGGTCCGGGTAGAAACGCCTCTTTTATCCCGGGGAGTTCGGACATGTCCCGTATCGGCAGCTTCGCCGGAAACTGTCCCGCCTGCAAAAGAAGCGTATATCCTGTCTTCCAGCGCAGCACCTCATCGGGGGTTAATAGTTCCCTGCTCGTCTCCCCGACCGTCTCGCTCGCATATTTTTTCTTCTGTACAGACTTCGTGTGCACGGTGTACCGCCCGGTCTTCTGTGATATTTCTCTTGCAGTATCAACATCTGCCGTTCTCAGGTAAAGCCATGTATCACAGTTACCCATAATTATTTCAGCAGTTTTCCTGTCATAGACATGCTCAAGCTGCGCTTTAGCCTGCACAGCAAGTACAAAACGTATATTCCTGCTCCTGGCTACTGTAAACTTTTCCGCTATATTTGGTATTTTTCCTATGTTTCCAAACTCATCAAGTAAAAACCAAACCGGTACCGGTAGCTTTCCGCCATTTTTTCTAGCTGTATTTGAAAGCGCAGCATAGACTTGATTTACAAAAAGTGAAGCTATATGCCTCCTGGCACCTGCTTCGTCCGGCATGAGCAGGAATATTGCCGTCTTTTTTCTGCCTGCTTCTGTCGGGTCAAAATCACTCTTTGAAGTTAGCCAGGCAATTGAAGGGTCTGCAAACAACCGCAGGTGTGCTGCAGTTCCCGTGTAAATACTTGACCTCGTCCTGCTCTCGCTCAAAGCGGCGGTTCCGTATGCCATTCGTGCCGGATGGCTGTGAGGCATGTTTTCCAGCCACCCGTCCAGGCTTTCACCTCCGCGCATACCCATCTGCGTAAGCATGCGGTACGCCGACGTCATATTTTTTGCACCTTCCGGAGCCTCTATAACAGTCGCAAGACACAGGGCAGCTATCAAGCTTTCTTCCGCCTGGGGCCAGATGGGATCCTGCCCTGCTCCGTATGCCCAGGCAAGGATATTTCCTATTTCCCAGGCTTCTCTTGAAGCTTCTTCTATGTTTTCTGCCATATAATTACTTGCTATCCGGCTCAGCGGATTCCATCTGCTGCCCCGGGTCGGCTCCAGAAGGTCAAGCAGTACAACGTTATATCCTTTTTCTTTCAGCCAGCCGGAAGTATGCTCATATATCTCGCCTTTCGGGTCGGAAATAATCATACTTTCTCCGACATTTCCTATGGTCCAGACAGAAGGCATGATAACCCGGCGGCTTTTCCCGCTTCCGGTGGCACCGATTATCAGTGTGTGCGGATTAAGCTTACCGGGATCCGTAAGCCATGCAGTATTACCCTGTGAGCCAACAACAATTCCTGCTTTTTGAGGTTTTCTGAAGCTCGTTTTGTATAATGTGTTTTTTAGTTCTCCCGTTTTTCTCCACCTGCTTGAGCCGTAGGTATTTCTTTTTGATGCGTAAACATCCCTTTTATTTGGCCAGCCCGTTCTCCAAAACAGCACTAAAAGCACCGCACACAAAAGCGCAAACGGCAGCTGTGCCAGCCAGAACCCCGGCGGCCTCTCTGTGAAAAGCTCAATCGTCTTATGCCACCAGATTACCTTCCCGTCCGGTGTAGGAGTATTGAGGTATTTAAATAACTCACTCCATGTCATCTCCGGCGTAAGCGGAGGCCAGATTGTCTTTGGAAGCATATATACCGGTACAATTCCCAGGAAATCAAGAAATGCCAGTACCGGCATAAATAGCAGTATAATTATCCTCGGTATCGTGAGTATTTTTCTTTCCATACACCACCGGATTATTTTCCCGGCAAAAATAAAAGGAAAAAAGTTTAGTTTTATCATATACTTAAGCACGCAATCACCATCCTTAATGGATATTTGCACTCGACAACCGGGTTTCAAATATAATCGCAGCATTCAATTCGCATCATACTCATAACCTTTTAAAAAGAATTGAAAAGACTCTCCTGTTCGTAGATTTCACGTTTTATCGGTTCATGCGTAGCCATGCGAACCTCCTCAAGGATAATGTCCCGGCCGCCACCTAACGGACCTCTGACCAACCATAATGTTCTTACTTTATGAGGCGGATTGTCTTCTTGATTAGGTGTCAGGTGGTAAAACACATAGTAAATACCATATTTTTTGAATTGAGGTTGCTCCGGAACAGTGAATAATAATGCTTTGCAGGCACTTTCTGTAAGTACATAACCGCAATATTGAAGGCTATAACCTTCGTCCATTTCAAATGAACGATGCTTTCGACCATCACCCATGTACGTTATGCGGTCACCCGGTTTAAGGATAACTGGACCAAACTGTAATGGAGTTTTAATTACCATTTCTCCTTGAAGCTGGCAATACTCAGCATCATGTTGCCAAAAACGTCTCATGCGTTTCAAACCTCCTCACATCTCCTGCGGGTCTGCTCCCTTCTTCCGGTCTGATAATCATGTTTGCCGGCCTGATCTGTTCATGCAATGACATATCTTCTGATGTTGAAATAAAACAAACTAATTGTGAAAGTTTATAAAACTTAATATCAATACCATCAAAAGCCAAACTGTCAGGTTTAACCCGCATCATAAAACCTAAAGTCTGCACCAATATATTAGGCATTCCGATTTCATCAATCTCGGCCAAAAGCTTATCAATCCTGGCAGTTTTCATTGAATGCCACATCCTTTCAAAAAAATATTGAACTCCACATAAAACAAATTTAAAATCATACCCCTGTGAACTAATTATCATTTTTGTGTCCGCACACCGGGCAGACATCCTCAGGCCAGCTGCAATCCTTAAATCCGCAGTTACTACAGTAAAAGCAGCTCACTTTCTACCACCCTCCTTCGTTTAAATCAGGCAAATTTTAAAAAAATTTTTGTTTTCGGCCCACCCACGAATTTTGGTTGGAGGCGGAGAAAATCAAGGGATGGCGGGAAGGATACCGGACCGGAGCTCAGCGGAGGGAGGATATGTTCACGCCAGCGCAAGCCTTTAGCCCCTTGATTTTCGGAGCCGGAAGCCTATACTTTTGATCGCCGAAAATTGTTTTTTATGGCCTGGGAATGGCGTTGGAACTGCAGGGAACCGGAAGCTCCTGACCGATTGGAGGGAGGTAGCCATGAGCAGGGCTTCCTTAACCAAAACTTTTGACTCCAAAGAAATACCAGGCACTATACCTGCTTACCCAAAAGAAGTACATTCATAAGCAGGTATTGTGCGGCAAAGAATAAAGACCACAAAAGAACACAAAAAAAGAAGAAGTATGATGCCTGACTCCTAAAAAGGAATACATACCAGGCATGATACTTCTTTCTTTGTGGTATGTCTATGCAGCAATTAGAGTCGTTCTTCCTCTATGCCCATATCCCGCTTTCTGCGGATTTCTTCCTGACGTCTTGCCTTTTCTTCCGCTCTCATGCTTGCAAGCTCTGCCTGCGCTTCGGCTCGCAGACGTTCTTTTTCAATTACTCGAAAGGCGGCCCTGTACGTACTGCGCGGTATTTTTTCCTTATCTGCACCGGCTATGAATTTTGTGTTTTGTTGTTGTATCCCTGCAGCTTCACGTAAAAGGATGTTTGCAACTCTATCCCTCACGTCATCGTATGCCTTCTGCCATGCTTCGTCGCCTCTCTCTTTTGAATACGTATATATCCTGGCCATCTTTCTGACATTGTCCTCCATCTCTTTTAAAGGCTTTTCCATCTGCTTTTTCTGAAGCACAAAATCCGCAATCCTTCTTACTTCTTCTTTCACTTCCTGCGGCATATATTTTAATGCAACCCTGCCCCTGCCCGGCATTTTCTCTGCCAGATAAGTCAGCTTTTTATGGAGCTCATCCAGGTCATCTTTATAAAACCTGGGCGGAAAACTTTCACCTATTGGATCTTCTGCCTGCATCTCAAGCTCCATCCTTTTCTCCAGTTTACCTATATCTTGTACCGCTTCTTTTACAGTGTCCAGCATTGCGTTTCTTGCAGCCGTTTTCTGTATCGCCAGTTCCCTCCTGTATTCCCCGAGAACCTCCTGCGCAATTCCCCTGCGGAATTCCTTCATCTCCTTTGCACTGAGATTTCCCCTGCGTCTTACTCCTTCGGGCCACACAAGGACGTGCGCATGCGGGTGGCCGGGTTCCCTGTGAAAGGCCGCCAGCCACTTCAGTTTATCTTCTTCAATACCAACGGCGCGGGAAAATCGGGACATACACCTGCGCGTAAGGTCCTCCCAATCCTTTCTTTCCGTATATCCCATCAGTTTTGCGTCATCTTCCCTCAGGCTAATTATCAGCCGCCAGGAAACTCTGTTATCTTTTTCCCTGGCAAGTTTTATTCCTTCCTTTAAAGAAGGCAACCTGTCCGGTTCAGGACCGAACAGGCCGGTAGAACGCGGGCGGTCGCCCATGTAACCAATATGCTGAATATCCTTTTCTGCACGTGAAGCAATATATCTCACATGACCTCCGTCTTTTGCGTTGTAATTTATATTAAATTTGACTTTTGTAAAGATAGTTGATTTATGGTTTAGCTTCATCCTTTACCCTCTCTCCTTACAAATGTAAAACTGATATCTACAAGCAGAACAAACCACTTATTCCTCCTTCCTTTCTTCCATTGTCCCGCGCTTCAGGTTTTCTTTTGCCCGGGTAACAGCCTGCGCCCATATTTCGGGGGTAGTATCTGCACCATACTCTTTTTTCAAAATGCTTCTTACAAGCCAGGCACTAGTTCCTGCTGCTATTCCTGCGTGCACGCATAGACCTGCCAAACGTTCTACGTGTCTGTCTACGATTTTTCGCAGTGCGTTTTCTAGCGCGGGGAGGCTTTCGCGCGTACATTCCCGCTGGTAGTGTTTCTCAACAATTTCTCTCACCTTTTCTGATACCGATATCCCTTCTGCCTCCGCCTCAGCTTTTAGCCTGGACGATATTTTTTTTCCAAATCTCACTCCAATCATTTCTCCCAATCTCTTTTCCATTTCCATAAATCACCACCTTTAGAAGTTAACGGAACTAGTAGAATGTTTACATTTTGTTAACAGAAAAAAGACCGTAGGCGCCGGCTTTGCCGGCGCTCTGTTAACACGGTGTTAACCGTCTTATCCTGCATTAAAGAGTATACATCTCCTACTTGAAGAAGTTCAGGACAGTAGAAACTATGGCTCCTGCAAGTATTGTAGTTACTCCATACACAAGAGTACTTCTAAGTGCCTTCGCGTGCCTGGCTGCATCATGTTCATCCTGAGCACTGGAACGCATAAGCGCGTGCCATGCTGCTGTAAGAGCAACAGCGGGAACAGCAACAGCCGTAATCCAGGTTAAAGCTGTCTGGAAAAAAGAAATAATGTCAGATACAAATGCCGGCATATATAACACCTCCTTTCAAGGATATTGAAAATAAAAAACAGCAGAACCGTGTCTGCCGTTTATAACTAACAATAACTATTTTGTAACCCTCATTTATCTTTCAATTCCGCTTTCTCTGCTGCGTATGTTGATTTTTTCAGCTGATTCTCTTCTTGCAACCCCTTCTCTGTTCTGACCCTTTTGAGTTTCCAAATCAACAATTCTTACCGTCTCTTTTTGTACAGACTTTTCTGCAACCTGAGCTGTATCAGAACGGCTCTCTTCTTTTCTCACTACCATTTTGTCAGCTACTTCTCGCTGGTATGAACGTTGAAACCGCAGTATTGCATCATTACCAATCAAACCGCATATTTCAAATATCCTGTCTTCCACAGCAGATAAAAACCTAACCGCTGCTCTTCCCGCCTGTTTCACAGCTTCCCTTC
This sequence comes from Clostridiales bacterium, assembly GCA_020063565.1. GTDB lineage: Bacteria > Bacillota > DSM-16504 > Desulfitibacterales > JAICDB01 > JAICDB01. The sequence continues at coordinate 133,065 of JAICDB010000006.1, forward strand.
TGGTAGGTATTTGTTCTGCAGAAAAGCGGCTCACTCTGTCGGACGTAAATATCATCTTTATCGCTTCTTTAATTTTTTCACTGTTATCTTTCATTCTTTTAACTGCACTAACATACCCATTATAGCCCTGTTTTTGGTGGCTGTTATCATACGGCATTATTTTCTCTCTCCTTTCAAAGTTTGTTAAAAATAAAAAAACAGCAGAACCTGCTGCATAAAACATGCAAATTATTTTTTAAAACTCACATCACTAATGCAATAAGTTAAACATTTTATGCACGATACTTTCCGCAAGAGAATCCGGAAAAATCATCCCCATTGCTGAAAATGCTATTAAAATAAAAAGCACAAATAATACAGTAAAAGCCGCTGCTTTTACCCCGATTTTATTTTTCTTATTTTTTCTCTTTTCTTCAGGAAGCAAATCTGCAAGTATTCGTCCACAAGCATTGCTCACTTTTTCTCCCTTTGGCGGCCATGCATCAGTAAAAAACTCTTCCGGAATATCAAAAACCCTTACTCTAAATCCATCCTCCATATGCTGCTTTTCCCAGTACCTTCCCGCATCATGTTCCGCCGCCAGAAAAACAAGGTGTTCTTCTCCGCAGCTGTACCAGGATTTGTCCAGGCGAAAAAACCTGTGGACCTGGGGTAAAACGGCTAATATGAGGTCATAATCTCCCTTTATTTCTTCTGCTTTTTCAGCTCCGCGGTCAACAACAATGTACTGCCATCTTCGGGCACGTACAAATTCCTTAAAATTATTACTACGCACTACATCCAATCTCGGCAGCCAGGGTTCGGGAGCTTCTTCAATATCGATGTTGTTCAGTACGATGCTTAAACTGGGCTTTCCTGCTTCTACAAGCAGGGTATCGTACCTTTGCCCAGCCAAAAATGCCGCAATTGCGCAGGCAACTTTTGTTGTTCCCACCCCCGGCGCCGTACCGCAGACCGCTATGCACGCAGGTCTGTGAGATACGGCCACTTTCTTCTCAACGATCTTTTCAACAACTTCTTTCTCCTTCTCGTTTTCAGGTGCCAGCCGGGGATCCAGCCATTTGGCCGCCGCTTCCAGACCGGCAGGTTCTTTGTTAAGCACTTCTTCCAGCTTTTCCGGCTCCGTAATCACATCGTAAACTCCCGCCTGCACTACCCTGGCCACTTCCGCATCCCCGGGATTTTTATTGCGGGCAAGCAATATTACCCTGGTATTTGGTCGCGTCAAACGGAATCTAAGCACGGCAGTACCCAGTCCCGGGCCGGCTTCTGCATCCAGAACAAGAACATCAACCGGAATACGTACAAGCTGATCGAGGATATTTGGTCCCTCACCCTTTTCGGCAACCCTGAATTCCGCATCTTCCCTTTCCCTCATAGATGAAAAAAGAGACGCATTACAGCGTCCCAGGACGAAATATATCATGTACTCACCCTTTCAGGAAATTTAACCTCCCCAGTTCATATACAGCTCCCTGTATTTATCCTTCCTTCCAATTTTCTTACTTGCTGTTTCATTTTCGGGAGAAGGTTTCCTCCCGTCGGCAACTGCCCTGATAAGGACACCGTACCAGTTCCTCACTTCCTTTCCTTCAGCCCACTGGGCCGCTGCTTTTACAGCCTGCCTGATCCTTTTTTCATCTCCCCTTCCTACCTTAATCATCTGCCCGGCTATATAATCATCTATGGGAATACCAACCTCTTCTCCATCTTTAATGATTAACTCTTTCAACCTGATACTGCTTTCATCAATTTTTCCCATGCAATTTTTCTCCTGCCGGGATTCAACAACATCATTAGATTTTTTATTTTCTATATTATTAGTTACTTTATTAATACTAGTATCTTTGTTGTTGTTGTTATTCTCTTTACTGTTAATATTTATATTACTGTTTATATTAGTGTCCCACTTTTTAGGTGTCCCATTTTTTGGGACACGGTTTTTTTGTGACACGGTATCCGTGTCACATTTTTTAGGACACGGTGCTTTTTTATCTGGATTTGGTACTTCAACTACCGTGAAAACATTTTTGCTAAATTTACCTCCTTCATCAACTTTTTGTTCTACCCTAATGAGATCTTCTTCCTTTAACTCATTAAGATATTTATAGTATGTTGTCTTGCTGTTTATTCCTAAATCCGCCATGATTAAATCCCGTCCCGGCCATGCTGATTCACCACCTCCGCAGTAACTTCTTATGTATGCATATAGTGCTTTTGCACCCAAAGATATTTCACGGCTTTTCATAACTGCTTTAGGAATTGTTCCAAAACCCTGGACGTTTACACCTTCAGCCCTTAAAATATCAGTCACCAACAGAACCTCCTTACACTAAAAAATCGCCTTAAAAAAGGCGGTAAAATTCAATAATCTATTATTCCAGATTCTCGATATCACTTAAAAAACCATCAAGTATATAATCTTTTTCTTTTTCGCTTTCCTCCTTACTACCAAAAATTGTATTTGATTCTACCGGAGGGGAACTGTTACTTTCTAACTTATCAACTAAATTTTTTAACCTTTCAGTTTGTTTTTCCAAGCTTTTACACTCAGAATAATGTTTAATAGCATTTCTGACATACTCCGCTTTCTTTTTTGAAGGAATCCCGCTCAAAATTTTCATGCATTCTTCGTCAAGAACCAGAGGAAATCTTTTATTCAATATACTCCCTCCCGGGCAGTAGTAATAACCTGTAACGCATAACCCTTGTATATCAGGGTATATAAAGGAAATAACCTTAAAGCGGTAGTAACATTTAACGGATAATATAATTCTGACTTTGATTATTACTACCCTCAAAGAAAAAATATCTCTTAAAACATTGTTGTACAGGCATTTAGGGGCATAAAATGTTACTACCGCATTAATACTAAAGTTACTACCACCGAATAATTTAAAAACGCTGTGAGCCATAGTTAACAGGTACTTTATAATTCCTAAATGTTACTACCCTTAGGACGTCCTTTTCTCAAGTATTTTTCTTTCCGCAGCTTTAGCGACAGCCATAAATCCGCGGGCATTTGCAAACTGCGCATCCGGAGCTACCTGTAGATGGTGATGAAGCTTTTGCAGATGCTTTTTAAGAGCTAATGCTCCTCCACCGGTTATAAACACAACTTCAATAAAATCACTCATATCACCCCAAATATGCCTTACGCTGTCCATTATGCTCCTGGCAATAGCTCTGTATGCCATGTCTATTTCAGCAGAAAAATCAATTTCTCTCCCTCCGAAGGATATTACCTTATTATTTATCAGCTCGTCTACCATCATCGGGTCAATTCTTTTACCGGTCTTTTTCTTGAAAGCATGGGTTATTAGTCTGTGCATTTCATTCATACCTACATTTAAAGTGTCGGAGAGGTCCGTCCTTGTCTTGAAACTTTCAGATCCCTGGAAGGTCACAAAATCAGTTGTCTTATATCCTATGTCAACAACACTTATCATTTTCCCGGACCTTGCAATAGCTCTTGCCATACTATTGTCCAGTAATGAATAAATAGCCCCTGCCGCCTGTGGAAATTCCGTAACCTTCTTGAACTGTATTTTTCTGCTTTTATCTTTCAAAGGTCCTCCGAAAAATTTAACTTCTGCTTGAAAAGATTTAATATATTCTTTGAATTCTTTGCGCTGTAAAGCAAAATCTGCATATGGCAGCCCGGTAATTAAATGTATTCCATCCCGGCATTCGCCACGGAGAAGCAGTGCTGCTGCAGTGGCAAGGAGCACCCTGGTATTGGGGTGTTTTATTTTATCTGAGTCCAGAGTTCTTGAAGCTCCCAGGGATTCTTCTTCAGCCAGTTCTCCGACATAGTACTCTTCTCCGTTTATTAATACATATAAATTGTCCAGCCCTTTTACACTACCTCCGAGTATATCCGCCATCGACCTGTCCCTACCGGGCCCGACAATTGAAGGTATAATAATCTTATCACCGTCCTGATTTACCCCTTTAGTAAAACCATATCCAAGATCCACAGCTATCTTATACAACTTGCAGCACCTCTCTTTCAGTTTTTTTATTTAGTTCTTCTGCAGGAAAGGGTCTTGAAAAAATAAAACCCTGGCACAATTCAATCCCTATTTGCCGGAGGATATATAGTTCTTCATTTGTCTGTACTCCTTCAGCTATTACTTTTGAGTCTATGCTCTGCCCCAGTTGAAAGAGATGGTTGATAATATTACGCCTGTCCTTATCACGGTTGCAGTTTGCTATTAAATCTCTATCCAGTTTGAAATATTCAGGTTTAATATATAAAACAGTCCTCAGTCTATCATGCCCGCTGGTAATATCATCTACTGCTATAGAAATACCCTGCGACCTATACCAAGCTGCTGCATCGGTAATTTTCTCCATTTCTTCATTGGAGTGTTCTGTTATTTCAAGCACTACATTAGAATTTTTAAACTGCCTTGAAAAAGATTCCGCTATACCATCAAGCCTACTAGTAAAAATTGAGCTCCCTACATTGATAAACAGCTTTTTATCTCCTATGTTTTTTAAAACATTCAAACCGTTTTTTATACACCTGTGCTCCAGCTGGTGTGTCTTTCTTTTTTCTTTCGCATAAAAAAACAAACGGTTCGGGCTTTCCAGAACCGAACCGCGCGGGCCGCGCGTTAAAGCTTCCCAACCCTCAATACAACCCTCTTTAATGTTTACCACCGGCTGTAAATACGTCTGAATTTCTCCTGATAGAGCGCGCTTCAAAGCTTCATTTTTCTTTTTCCGGCTCATAAATCCACCCTTTCATATTTTTTAAGGAAAAATATACTTTACAGCTATCCAGAGGACATACCCCAAAAAAATATAAGGCACCAGGGGAACCTCTATTCTTAAACTCTTATCTTTAAAAAATATCCTTACGAAACCAACCATCATAACAAATGATATGAAAAAAATCATTTCATAAAATTTACTGCCCATAAAAAACGATAATACAGTAATAAGCTTTATATCTCCTCCTCCGATTCCTCCCCGGGTAATAATACTTACAGCAACTAGAACAGCAAAACAGCTTAAAGACATAAAAAAATGTTCGGAATAATCCCGAACAACAAGAAGAGAAAAAAGAAAAAGGGTAAGTACCGCAGAATTCGGCACTTCCCTTTTTTTAATATCTATATATGAAAGATGGAAAAGCAACGCCAGAACAGCTATATCTTCTATATCTCCCCTCCCCTTTCTTGTATCTATGCCTTCTCTCTTAAATCTTCAATATAAGTTTCCTGCTCAAGCGATCTTGCAGCCAGTTTTTTCAAGAATCCGCTGAAACATCTTTTCGCTCACTTTCACATTCCTTCCATTCTACATCAATCACTTATTTTTACACTCTTTAAATTAACAATATCTCCCCAGTTTTTCGCAGTAACCGTTTCAATTGCAAGTATATCCTTACGAAGATCTTTAATTTCTCCAGATAATTCAATATGCCTTTCAGCGTTTTTAATTTCTAAGTCATCGAACTTAGATTCCAGTGACTTAAGTTTAGAAACAACTTCATTATGATTCTTGTCAGTTTTAGTTTCTAAGTTATTAAGACGCTTATTAATATTTTTAATTTCACTATCCATGCTAGTTAATTTTTCTAGGATTTGATTTAAGATTTTTTCGCTCACTTTCATTTCCCCCTTTAATTTTAATTATATCAAAACTATTGAACTGATATAGGATTTTTTTAGTAACTTCTCAGCCTCGTCTTAAGTTTATTGAGTTGGCTCCCACTTACCTGAACTGTCTTCATGTCAGTTACTATCCTGACAGTCCCGTCATATCTTTCTTTATAAGCCGTAAATTCAATAGTATACGTCCCATCGGACATGTCATAGGGTATAATGACCACCCTGTCGTAGTCACCGCCGAGTACATCGTGTCTCGTCTCCCAATGGTTTATGTCAGGAGGAGTTCCGCCGATGGGATATTCAGGCACGAGCTCTGTCACGTTCGTACTGGCAAAACCGTTTTCACCTGCGTCCCACCACATTTTTGCTTCAACTTTGAAGGCCCTTCCTTCCGTATCAGCCGATAGAATCATTGCCTCTCCGGCAGCATAGATGTTTTTATCGCTTTCCCCTTCTACATAAAGTGGATCCTCCACTACAAGTGTCTTCTCACACCAGTCAGACCACAGGGCCGGCGACAGCCCGTTGGGAGACGCGTCCTTTACTTTCAGGGCTATTATATACGTCCCGGCGCCGTAATCACCCCACCCCGTGGACTCAAATATTGAAGGTGGTTTTGTGTTGTGATATTCAGCCAGGATATTGTTGTTTTCATCCCTTACCTGCCATACTCTCTCGGTTATCCCGGCCCCATCGGGATCGTAAGAATTGTCGTTATAAGTCACCGGTTCATCGGCTGCCACCGGGTTGGGCAATATAGAAAACTGTGCAACTGGTTTTTGATTGCCCGGTATGACTGATAACATCCTTACAAACCAATCAGACCATTGAGCTGTCATTGATGCTAAAGCTGGCTGATCTTTTACTCTAAGCCTTATATCATACGTTCCTGTACCCAGTGTTTCAAAGTCTGTAGGTTGTCCATTTGCCCAGCTGCTTCCATTTTTCCTATACTGCCATTCTCTTGCTACAATCGGATCGCCGTCCGGGTCATAAGATGTATCTGTATATTTTGCTTCTACATCTTGTGGTAACGGATTAGGCGATACAGTAAACTGTGCAACTGGCTTATTATTAGATGGTACGACATTTACTGTCTGATAAAAGGCTTCAGACCATTCACCGTTTTCATCTTGCACTTTTAGCTCTATTCTATATTCTCCTAACTGATTATATACGCTACTTGGAAAACTGCTGACGGCATTATGCCACGAACCACCAGGGTCCTGGTAACGCCACTGATATTGAACTAAATTATCCCCGTTAGGATCATAGGAAAAATCATCATAACTTAATGTTTTTCCTAGTGGAAGCGGATTAGGACTTACAGTGAATTGAGCAACAGGAGGTATATTGCTTCCCGTGTCTACTACTTTAACATTATAATCGGACCACACTCCTTCAACGTCTTTTACCCTGTACGAAATGACATAAGTTTTATTTTTTTCTAAAATTGAAGGTTGTCCAATATTCCATGAGGTTGTTGTGGCTTCCTTCCATTTCCACTCTCTTTCTATTATTCCTTTCCCTGGTTCGGTCTGATGATCCATGTCATAAGCATTATCTGTTATATCTATGCTGTAGTTTGTTGCATTTTCTGTTAATTGAATTGAATATAAAGCCAGAGGTTTACGGTGAACATATACAGTTAAATGATCTGCAGGAATATCCGACCACTTCCTGTAATTTGTAAACCTTTCATCATCTTTAGGGTTGTCCTTTGCCTGGAATACTACATCATACTTACCGACTTTATCGAATGAGTATATAGGGCCAGATATAAATTGATCGTGAAAACCGGCTAAACCCAGGCTGTTATCAAAGTAATATGGGTCATGGACATACTTCCAGCGTCTTTCAATTTCCGGGTCGTTTTCTGTATCACTGTAAAAAGTATTATAAGTTACTTCTTCATTAAGCAGCACATACACTGTTTTATATCCTTGAGTTGTATTTACTGTATTAACTATATAGTCTGTTACGTTTGATATTGCCTGATCCATATTACTGTTATAAGTAAAAAAGCCTTTATTATTATTTTCCTGTATTATATTCTCTGCTTGAATTTTATTATCATTTGTTCCAAGTACACCAAAGTATATGCCATCATTGATTAGACGTGAAAGGATTAGATAATGCTGTTCTTGATCTTTTAATTCTGCATATTCTATATTGTTTATGCCTATAATAAACTTTTTTGTACCTTGTCTCCACGTAACACGATCTAATACTTCATCTATTGTTTCATAATTTTTCACATAAGCAATAATATCTAAATAGAAATTATCAACACAATAATCGTTACCAGCTCGAAAATATCTAATGTTATTAATAGGTATATCAGCTTTATAAAATGTTTTACTATATAATTGATAAGCATTTGCTTTAAATTGTCCTACTTTATACCATGTATTACCGTCATTGCTTACATAACAATATACATTTATAAGATCATGACTTCCATAGCCCGTGTTAGCTCTAAATGTAATTTCTTGTATTTCTTCTATTCCAATAGTTCTACCTATGTCAATATATCTATTATTTGCACCGAAGTAATATTGACCTGTGTCCCAACCACCATCTGCAGTATTCCCTCCACCTTCTCCTCCATAATTACCTGCAAAAGTTGACTCTATATTAATTCTATTACTGTAGTTAAAAACCTTTGTTTCTATTGTGCTTTCTATATTAGGAACTTCAATTGAATAGTCTATTTGGGAATTTTCTAATTTGGGCTTCATCTGTGAATTAACAACTGCTTCTAGATTATCTAATACTGTATCATTTACTTCTTCTCCAATAGTAAATACTATATCTGCTTTTTTCTTGGTTATTGCTTCAAAACTGGTAATTGGAGCTACATTTATTACCTCCACCGTTTTTTCTGCTAATGGTTTTGAATAAGTGTCAGCTTTTTTAATATCTTCTGGGCCTATAAAATCCGAAATGGTAGACTGTCCAAAACTTTCTTCAATCTCTAATTCAAACTGATATTTACCTATATCTGTTACATATAGCGTAGGAGTAAGTAGGTTGTTATTTTCATCAATTATTTGCCAGGTTTCATCTGTAAAGCTCCCGTCATTATCGCTGTCATAACGATATTTCCATACTCTTTTAGATATATCATCACCATCATAACTAACTGATCTGTCAGTTAAATCAATTCGTGCTTTATTGTTATTATCGGGATCTCTTAACACTGTTTTAATTACTTTAAAATCTGCTACAGGTGGTTCATCAGGTCTTATTTCAATAGCTTCTTCATACCATTCTGAAGTGTGGCCTGCTGTATTTTTAACTGTAAGTCTAACGGTATAAGTCCCCGGCTCTTTAAACAAAACTTCCCGTATGCTTAAATCGCCACTACTGTGTATTTTTACTGCGTCTTGACTTACTCCGTCCGGAGGAATAAACTCCCACTGTGTTTCTTCCCAAACAATAGGATAACGGTCGCTAGTATAACTATCAGTTGCATCAAATACTACTTTCCTATTTTGCTTCGAATCTCCTGTCCAGTAGAAATATGCTTCTGGTATGGCTGGTTTAACTGTTATAGTCTTTTCCGTAGTATCGCTTAGACCCCATTCATCTTCTACAGTAAGGGTTATTATATATTCCCCTTCTTGATCGAAATAAACCGTACTGCTTTCGCCACTTAAAGTGCCTATAACTGTATCAGAAGAGGTTACAGTCCACTCATAACTAGCAATACTACCGTCAGGATCGTAAGAATCACTTTCTACAGTTATATTTTCCCCTTGCATAACTTCATCAGGCACATCAATTTTTGCCACTGGAGGTTTATTGCTAATTTCAATAGTTTCTGTATCTGTATCAGAAGCTCCTTGTTCGTCTGTAACTTCCAGGGTAACTGTATAAGTACCCTGTTCCATAAAGGTAATCGTACCACCATCAAAACCCAAATTTTCACTTACACCACTCATAGGGGATATATCCCAGGATACATCTACGATTTCTCCATCATCATAGGAATCATTTTCTACAGTTACAGTATCACCCTGTTTAGCATTAGAGGGCATATCAATTCTAGCTGTTGGTGGACTATTCGGCGGTGGCGGTGGTGGAGGCGGTGGTCCTGCTTCTTCTACAAACACAGTTTTAGTCATGCTATCGAAATTGTCTTTGTTATCCCAAACTGTAAGGGTAACGTCATATGCACCTGAATCATTAAATGTTATGTCCGGCTCCATAGCCCAGGAACTGGATATATCTACACCGGAGGAAGGAGAAACATCCCATTCATAAGCAACTAAATAATTATCTCCCCCGGCTGTAGATTGATTATCTGTAGTTATTGTATCACCAGCAGCCACATTCTGCTGAATAGAAAAATAAGCTGTTGGCCCGGAACTATCGCTTGGCAGTGGTGGCGGAGGAGGTTGTGAGCCATCTGCAACAGGAAACGTCAAGTTTGCACTATGTTCTCTACCAACCCCATCTGTCACTTCTAAGTCAAGTTCATAACTCCTGGCTTCCGGAAATGTATAATCTATTTCTATCCATGCAGTGTTTTGACTTTCATGCCCGCTGTCTACAAGACTGCCATCAATATAAAATTCCCAGTCTGTACCTGGGTATGTCCAGCTCGGCACATTAGAAGAAGGATTTATTTTAATTGTTGTTGTTTCTCCAGCTTTTACACTCCAAGAAGTAGGGTATATCCCCCCTCCTGGCCCTTCGGTTCTTACAACATAAAATTCATCTTTATCTGCATCAAATTCGGGAATATACCCTCCGCATTTATGCACTACATCTCTAATATAAAATTCTATTCTCGAATTTCCTTCGCTATCTTCTACCATTCGTTCTGGTACAGCATGATCTGAATACCAATCCCAATTTCCACCTAATTCCTCTACCCAATGCTTAATTGGGCTAACGTGCGTATAGTTTCTCCAATTACTAGGTCTACCACTTCGCATTTCTGCAAAAGCTGTTGTAATACCTATAATTTCTCCTGTATCATTATCAACTGCCTGCCAATCACCGTCTACCTTTAATTCCATTGGGCTACTATAAGTATCCCAACATATTTCTCCTGGTTCAAACACTTCATTACCATCATTAAAAATAATATCTGCAAATACTGGTGTAGTTAAAGAAAAAAACTGCAATAAAATTAACAATAAAGCTAAATATTTTTTTAAATATTGCATTTAACCCCCTCCATTCAAATAAAAAAAGAAGGGAGCCTCTACCCTTCTTGAATTACTTATGGATTATTATTTTTTGTTCACTACCTATCCACTCAATTTTATATCCTAACTTTTCACCAACAAATCGCAAAGGTATTAATGTTCTTCCATTCTCAACAATAGCTTTTGTATCCATCTTTATTTCTTTTCCGTTTACTATAGCTTTATTAGATCCAATTTTTAAAACTATTTCTTTATTATTAATCTCTATAGTTACTTCTTCGGTTTTACCATTATAAGAAAGTTTGGCTCCGAAATGATCAAAAACACCTCTTAATGGTATAACTGTATGTCCTTGAACAACTTTAGGACTCACTCTCATAGTTATATTTTCTGTTTTTGTACTATTTTCGTAAAATTGAACAATAGAACTACCTATTTTTAATACTGCCCCATTTTCAATAATTAAAGGTTTATTTTTTACTTCTGTTTCAGTTACAGCATTTTCCTTTTTTATCTCACTTTTCTTTACTGTTTCATTCCCATATTCCATAGCTTTTTTTAAAGCTTCTTCTTTAGTTATTTCTCCAGAAGCTATTTCTGCTGCAAAACCATTATATCTGGGGTCTTTTAACATATCCCATAATTCTTCTTTATCTTTAAGCCCACCAGGATTAGCATTTTCAGATCCTTTCTTTATACCCTTTAATAAAATATCTTTATATATTGTTTTCTGCCATGGAACACCGTTTATACTAACAATTTCATGATAAGGGTAACTTTCTCCAACCCCTTTTCCATAACCATCTTTTAGTCTAAATTCTATATATTCTTCAAAATTAGATGCCCACTTGCTGTAAAGTTGTCTGCCATATTTTTTATATTCATATGCTAAACTCCAGAGATAATAATCCTTACCACTATAATTAACGCTAATAACATCTTCATATTCTTTTCCATCAATAACAACTGTTCTAGTGAGTTTTTCTTCATTAAACATTAGTTTAGGATCAATTTCTAAAACTGGCGTGTCGGGGTTATAATCTTTTATATTTAAATCATTTGCCAGCTTTTCATCTTCCGGAAGCATGGCAAATACCGAGCCAGAAAACAGCAATATTAGAAACAACGATAACATAACAGGAAAAAGCAATTTCTTTATCACCTTAAACCCTCCCCATATAAAAAATTATACGCTGATATGTATCAACGCAATTTAGTCGTTTATCTAATGTTCAATAAGAATACCTTTATTAATAATTTCTTCAACCAAGAAACTTCCTTTTGAAGCATTTTCAAAATCATTTAATGAATAGGTGTGAGGACATATATCAAGGTCAATATCTTCAGTAAGTAGTTTTAGCCTTGTCATATCTTCTAGTTTATCTGTGAAGTTTTCCGAAATGATTGCTATGTCAATATCACTATCTTTATGGGCTTTTCCTGAAGAATATGAGCCAAACAAATAAGCTTTATTTACATCAATCCCATTTGCTTTTATTAAATCTAGGTACTTTTTAACAACATTAATTACTTCATCTTGGTTTTTAGCCATGCTATACCTCTTTCGTAGTTGAAAGTAGCCCTAACGTCCGTTATATTCATAAAGTAATTTTTTAAGTAAACAGTACCGCCAGGGTAGCAATAATTCCGCCCGTTCCAACAAGTACGGCAATTACGGTCCCCACTGCCCAAAACTTCAGGCTATCAACTTTATATTCCATATTGTCAAATTTGCTTTCCAAAGAATCTCTTACATTGTCTATTTTTTCATCTAGTTTATTAGTTCTACTATCAATCTTATTTTCTAAATTATCTATTCTGTCATCCAAATAATTACGTGTACTATCTATTTGGCTATCCAAAGAATCTCTTACATTGTCTATTTTTTCATCTAATTTATTTATTCTACTATCCAGATAATTACGTGCGCTGTCAATCTTACCGTCCAGGTAATTTCTGGTTTCCTGAATCTGCTGTGTCAGGTGCAGGTAAGCATGTTCTGAAATCCCATATTCACTTCCGACAGCCGTCTGTTCCCTAGTTCTTTCAATTTCTTGCTTAGCCCTTTCTTCCACCGCCACAACACCTCCCCCTTCCCTTTCTTAACTATATTTTACCATCATAACCTGTAAGTGTCCAACCTGACTACCGGTGTAAATCCAACACAAACCCTCACTTCAACCGGTATAAATCATTCAAATCACAATAAAGACAAACACCAGTCTTCATTAATGTATCAATATTCCTTTAGTTAATATTTCCTCTTTTAAAAAACTACCTTCTTCCGCTTTTTCCAGTTCCTCCCTTAAATATAAATGTGGCCAAATATCCAGGTCTACTTTTTCAGTCAAAAGTTTTAACTGCACTGTAATATCAACCATATCACCATCTAAATTTTCAGTAATAATAGCAACATCTATATCACTGTCATTACCAGCATTACCTGCAGCGTGTGAACCAAAAAGATAAGCACTACTTACATTGATGTCATTTTCCCGCAGAACATCTAAGTATCTTTTTACAGTATCAATTATTTCATTTCTGTTTCTAGCCATTCTAACACCTCTTTTGTCGTAATAAGCACTTTCCTTGCTTTTTCCTGTCAGGCTTACTACAGCCCATCCTTGAAGTATCAGGATACCTGGAAAGTATATACATGGATGAAATATATGCCAACATTTTTTTATATTGTCTAAATAAATCCATAAATTGTCAACTCATATTTTTTCACTGTTACTTGTGCTCTATTCCCCCATTAGCCCTCGTCTTTCCATTCGCAAAACTTCAATTTTTCTAAGTATCTCCTTTTTTCTTTCACAATCACGTACCTCCCCAAACTCCCTAGCAAGTCCCGTATGCTCTTTGGCAATCTCCACAAGCCTTTTCTGAACACTTTCCGGAAGTAGATGAAGTTCTGACATCACTCCAACCCTCCTTATCTTCTGGATATTTACAAAAACTCCAGGGGACATTAACCCCCGGAAACCCCTTAATAGGAATATTCCAACCTGCAACTACTGTCTGCCAGGCATAGCAAGCAAATACTGCAGGGTTTGAGTGCTTCACCACATTCAGGACAGTTTTGCGTTTCAAACTTGTTTTCCACTACCACCTTTTTCTGACAGTGAGAACACCATTCATACATTTTTTTAGAATCAAGAACCTCACCATTCTCTATTGCCTTATCCTCCAACTCTCCCTCAACAACTTTAACGAGACGCTGAATTTCTGTAATTTTATTCATATCCTCTGCCGTTATGTTCTTGGATTTTCCAAGTTCCTCCAGCATTAACCTCGCTACTCTGATAGTTGTCAAACTCCCTTTTAAACTCATAATACATATCCTCCCTTGTAAATTAATTATTATTTTCGTGCCCGCACACCGGGCAAACATCCTCCGGCCAGTTGCAATCTTTAAAACCGCAGTTCGTACAGTAAAAGCAACTCACTTTCTACCACCCCTCCCTGTTTCAAAAAAGGTATTCATTTTAAAAAAACATTTTTTTGTTTTCGGTCCAACCACGACTTTTGGCTGGAGGTGGAGAAAATCAAGGGGTGGCGGGAAGGATACCGGACCGGAGCGTTAGCGGAGGGAGGATATGTTCACGCCAGGCTTTAGCCCTTGCCCCTTGATTTACGGAGCCGTAAGCCTATAATATTGACCGCCAAAAACAAGTTTTTTTGCCTTGGTCATGGCGTTGGAGCTGGAGGAAAACGGAAGCTCCTGACCGACCAGAGGGAGGTAGCCATGAGCAGGGCTACCTTTTTCTTATAACCCTGAAGGAATACCGCCACAGTGCTATAGATTTTAGAACTCAAAGTAATACAAAAAAGAGAAGTATCATGCCTGACTACTCAAATGTGAATACAGCGCAGGCATGATACTTCTCTTATCTTTTTTTTACTTATACCTGGCTAAAAAATGCACTTAAAATAAAACTGCCAATAAACATAAAAAGCAAAGCAGAAAAGGTTGCAATGCTTAAAAAAATTAAGAAAACCAGTCCTACCCACCATTCATTATTTAAAGAAATGCTAATTGCAGTAATTACTGGAGGAATAACTAGCTCAATAATTCCAATTGTAAATAAAAAATAAACCACTTTTCCTCTAATTCCTTCGAAATATAATATTCCAAGTGGATACCATATAAGAAAAGCTAACAAAAACCAGTATGGACCGTAGATACTAAACATTTCTACTCCCTCGCCAAATTCCGACAAAAAACTCAAATTTTCTGTAGTACAATTTATAATAAAGCTATTTCCCACTAATATGTGTTCAATAATCGCAATCAAAAAAAATAGCATCACAAAAGACCATGGATAAAAAAGGAGTGGCCCTAGTTGTTCTATCCTATCAGAAAAGCTCCATTCACTGTTGTTACACTTGTCCTGTTGATTATATCTTGTTTCATCTTTAAAAGATTCATTGTTTCTAAGTATGCTCTTTTTATTTATTTTTGGGGATATAAAATTGCTAACTTTATTGTATTTTTTGGAATTACATATATCTTTGCTTTCATTTTTATATTTCCGTTTTTCCACCATTTATTTTATATCCACCTCACTTCGATTTTTGAAATTTGTAGGACGGGAAGAAAAAAATATAAAATTGGAATTCGTCCTACTGGTTTTATTTTAACTGTTTGGAAATTAGATCGTTCTAGAAAAAAAATTGCATCAATATTTCACAAGCAATTTCATGAAACAGTTCTTTTTTCATGCCAATATTTCAAAAAACAGGACATTGTCTTTAGTGTCGATACCTGGTTATTAAATAATAATAGGATTAAGAGATTGAAAAAACTTGGTTTAAAAGTTGAATTAATAAGCTATTCAAAGATACGAAGAACAATTCTTGGTTTTATAACTTTTTTTGCCTACAGAAGTTTTAAACTATGGGCAGAAATAGAAGATGCCAGATTCTATAGAATTTCTTGGACATCAAATGATGCAGAAAAACTTATAATAGATCTTTACAAACCAGATACTTTGCACAAGAAATGATTGACCAACGGGAGGTAACCATTTTCTTATAACCCTGAAGGAATGCCGCCACTGTGCAATAGATTTTGGACCCCATAGAAGTACAAAAAAAGAAGAAGTATGATGCCTGATTACCCAAACGAGAATACATAACAGGCATGATACTCCTCTTATTTCATTGTTCTGCTTAACATAACAAACCACTGCAGGTAAACAAATGACCATAATACCTTTAAAGATATTTTATACGGCCACATTGCCCATGGCAGGATTAACGGAAACAATACTAGCAGAGTAAATAACAGTAAACCCTGTGGGGTATTACTTAATTTATTCGGTAAAAAGGACCATATTTCTGTGAAAATTAAAGTTATTCCGATCCATACAAAAAGAGGCATCCCGATTATTAAATCCATTTTTTCTGTAAAAAATAGTTCATCCAGACTAATTGGAATGAAAGTAATTTGAAGGAAAGTTATTAGTGAAAAAGAATTATTAGATATACCATATACTATATAGATTACACACATGTATATCAAAACACCTAATACTAATTTACCCGTTTCATAATCAGGAGGTTTTTTTTCATGGTTAAAAATACTGTATTTTTTATTTTCATCGGAATATCGCTTCTTTGGTTTATAATTTATATAATTTTCAAATTCTCTTATTTTATCTTTTTGCTCGGATTGATTCTTATTTCCTATATTTCTATCAAACTTATTTCGCCCGGAATTAGCTTTTATTTCACTTTGACCAGAAAAAAAAGTCAAGAATGGCACCTCCAGAAAAAATTCTATTATCCATAATTCTTTTTTCTTTTAAACAACCTGGCTCAGCCTTATTGAAACTATATCGAGACTTGTTAGACAACGCCCTTCCTAAAGCACTGCAAAAAATTCCTGAAGGCCATACAATTGTTGTCACTACCCATCTTTTCAATGAAAAATTAATATCACACATACCCTATGACATTAAGTACACAAAAACCATGCCTTCGTTGCTCCAAAAAATCTCAGCCCGTATGGCCCTTTGGATATCAACGATCATAAGATTTATTTCGGGAAAGGGTTGCAATAAACCTAAAATCAACCCCTGGTACCGCCTTTCTTTAACAAAACTACCGAAATAAATCACTAATTAGTATAAATACAGTACCTACAAGTATTATTAAATATGTAATTGTAAATTCATATTTAAAATAAAATTTCTTAAAACTTTTCAAAAAATACTCCTTATTGCTCATTGTACTTACCTCCCCATCACAAACAAACTCCCTTTCTGCTCATAGTCCTTGAGCGTTATTGCTTCTTCGGGGATCAACCCCACAGTCACCGCAGCCGGTATCTTATCCTTTGAAGCAAATTTATTATCGCTGTTTTTCTGTCTATCGTCCCTGCCGAGCTTATTACCTTCCTTATCGGTAATATTAAAAATCTGAACTTTTTCAAATAGAACCTGTGCTTTATATTTTTCCATTACCGAAGCAGAAGTTTTAGCCGGATCAACCAATCCCGGCTTCGGGACAAAACCAATATCGATATAATCTCCGATATCAATTGCCCCTGCCAGTGAATTGATCAGGGTAGTGGAAAAAGTCACTTTCCTCATACCTTCTGCAAGGACCGGAATCTTCTTTCGTGCAATGTCACCCGTAAAAATAGGCCTCCCGGCTGCTATCTCCCTGGAGGCCACCATCCCTTTCAGTATCGAGGCATCGGTAACCATTGAGTTACTCATCATATTTTTAGGAAAATACCTGTATTCAACATTATCCTTTGTAAAAGAAGAATTCAATGATATATCTTCCTTAGCATACAAAACGGGAACTTCTTCAACTTCCGCATAGACACTGCGGATATAATTCGTCTCCGCATATGCCACAACAATCCCCAGAACAATACAGAGCACTATCAGTACAAGCTTCTTTCTCCTGAAAAGCAAGCGCAATCCTCCTTCAATCTACAAAAATAGAGTCACTGTCCCTGTGAACGGTAATATCTACCGTCTCTCCCAGCAGCCCTTTAAAGGCCAGCCTCTTTACAGGCACCGTAACTACCGCATGAATGGCCGTCTCGGTAATCTCGTCTCCTTTCGGGCAGAGAGCCGGATAATCTCCGGGATTGTAAATAATAAACTCATCAACACTGATAGGACCTGCGGCAACCCCTTCCAGGTTTGCTGCGAGATAAACGTCAAATACGTTTCTGGCACTTGGTTCAGGCAGGACAACCTCTCCGTAACCCAGTCTTTCTTTATCCGCCGTCCCCAGGGCAGCCAGTTCGGCCCCGATTACAGCGTCATCTATCTTATCGTACATAATCAACAAAGCCCTGTATTCAAGTATATATAAACCCAATAGAAAGGTAACAATTCCAAAAAGCAGGCCGGCAAGCATGACTGCCGACCCTTTTCTGTCTGTGATAATTGACATATCACCCCTCCGTCAGTTCTCATAATACTTGGATGTAGATTTGAGCGGCCCGTAGACCATTGAAGTATCTTCTTCTATCTTCTGTATCCCCCCTATCCCGAAGGTATAACTTATCCGGGTATAGTCATATGTGATCTGTACAGCTACTTCTTCACCGAACCCGACAGGATGGGGAGTATAGTCCAGGTGGATTTTACTTCTTTCAAAATTCTGATCTTCAAGGTAATCAAGTATCCTGTTCTTATCTTCCGACGTTAACCCTCCGGTAACCTCCATTCTGAGAAGTGCTTCCCTAGCAGTTTGCTTTAAAATGTCGTATTTGTGCATATCCATATAATTGTGAAAGGTATTAAACACGGGAAAAAGAATAATGGGAAGCACGAGAATGAAGGCAACTATTTCCGCACTCCCCTTTTTATTAAACATAAATTCTATCACTTACTTAATTGCTCACCTAATTCCTGATTAAGATTATCGGTACCTTGCTGAATCGTTGATCCAATATCTTTTATTTTAGGTGCCAGTGCAAGAATTACAAAAATAAGTATTATAGCAAAAGCAATTATCTCAGCACTCCCTCTCTTATCCTTTAAAAACTTCTTAACCCTTTTAATTTGATTATTAATTTTACAAAGCATAAAAATACCTCCTTAAATTTTTTTAATTAAAAATCCCTTCCAGTCCAGTAGAAACACTGGCAAAGAAGGGATATAAAAACATCGAAGCAATACCTACCGCCATCAATGCACAGGCTATCAATACCTTGTAATCCATTAACTTATCTTCCCTGTGAAGTTTGGCTATTACATTGTCATGCTGCGCCGACGCCAGGGACTCCAGCATTCCCCCGGCCCTGCCTGTAATATCTCCCTGCAACAGGGCAAGGGACAGGATGTCCGTATCATATAGTCCGATATTTTCCCGGAACCGAGTCAGCGCCTTCACCCTGTCCTTTGTAATGGCATATTCGGCAGCAAGAAGCGTCAGTTCTTTTTTCAGTTCCTTTCCTTTCGTAAATTCTGCCGCCAGCCTGAATACTTCTCCAATATCTATTCCCGCGGCAGCCGCTGCCTCGAAAATATCCGTCACTTCGGGGATCTCGGATTCAATTTCTTTCTTCCTGTCTTTTATCGCCATATTTAGAAATAGATCCGGAAGTATGAAAGAAAAAAGAGCTACCCCGATCTTCCAGTACAAAGGGGTATCCCACGTAGCCTGAACCGCAAAGCTCAGAAAAGGAACAATAATTTTTAAAGCTATAAATACTTCCGGCGTCATTTTAAATGGTCTTCCGGCCATTCGTATCTTTTTCTCTATTTCCTCCCTGTCAAAATACCTGGAAAATTTTCTGCCCAGACTTTCAACTGCCTTTTTATGCCTGTTCCTCCCTCCCTTTACTTCAATCAACCTTAAAAACCTGCTGCTTCTCAAGCGAAAATCCAGCAGCAAGTAGGCCAGCAGGCAAAAAAAAATGCTTTTTATAAAAAACAATATTTCACCCCCTGTTGAGTGATGCAATCATATAAACCCCTGCCCCCACTGCCAGCAGGTTACCCACGGCTATCAACTGCCCTGTCAAAGTAGAACGCAGAACAATTGCCGTCTCGGGGTTCATAGTATATGCCGAAATAAAAGACACCAGGTCAAGAATAATCACCCCGGATATGACAATCGTCCCCGTCAGGGCTGACGCCGCCATAATGGAGCGGGAACTTTCCAACCTCCTCGCCTGCTCTATAAGCTTTCTGATTGCCATTCTGTAATCACCCCCGTATACAAGATGGAGTTTTGTAAACTTGATGAATTTACCGAACTCCCTGTCCCGGATTTGTTTTTCAAGGTCATCCAGGCAGTCAATAAATTCAAGGTTTGACCGTCTGTATTTCATGACGGTACTTTTAATGAATGACTTCAGAGGTTCGGTCGTATAGTCAGCCGACCTTTCAAAAGCATAGATAATATCACCCGATATATTGAAAAAACCTTCAAAAGTATTGAGAAATCCCAGGTAGAGCCTCCTTATTTTCTTTGTATTTGCAGCAGCCAGAATATCAAGGGCAACTCCAGGCAAAAAACCGGTCATAATACCTATAAAAAGTGATGTTATCAGGCTGCCGGTGATCCTGTAACCCAGGAATAATATTAAAAGCGAAATAACCATTACTGTAATTATGAACATAGAAATGTCCATAAAGGGCAAATATTTCTGTATATTCGATGCCTGAATGGAAATATCGATTTTATCTATAATTTTACCTGTATATCCCTTTCTTTTCCCGTTCCAGAGCAACCTGTCTGCAGTCAGCTTTAACTGCTTCATTCTAAATCTTTCAAGCCCGGTTTTTTTTATGCTGACGATTACAAGATACATAAAAAGGGCAATAAATACTGCTTTCAAAACGAGTAAGTAATTCATCAAATACCGCTCACCTTCTTTCCGGTCTCTATCATTCCGTTATCACTGTCAAAGACAGTTCTATATTCAATCTCTTTTCTGTTGTTGTTGTATCCGCAGACCTCCTTGATTTCGTGAATTTTATAATCCTTCATATAAATAACTATATCAAGAGAACCGGCAAGGAGCTGCTTCAGATATTCTCCCGAAAGGTCCGTATCAGCCCTTTTCATTAAAAGCACTAAGCGATCTATTGTTTCACCAGCGGAATTTGAATGGACTGTAGCCATGGAACCCGTATGTCCCGTAAACACCGCGTTGAAAAAGTCAAATGCCTCCCGGTCCTTCATCTCTCCGATAAAAAAACGGTCTAGGCTCATCAGAAGCCCGAACCGCGTCAGATCAAATAATGTATACTCTTTCCCTCCGAACCCGTCTGTTATCTTTACCAGCTGCGATACTATATCTGGATGTTTAACATTAATTTCATTTGTCTCCTGTATCAAAAGCCCCCTTTCCTCATACGGAACTTTGTGAATTAGCGCACCCAGAAGCGTTGTCTTCCCGGAACCTCCTTTTCCTGCTATGACTATGGTTTTCCTTTCTTTAACCCGCTCAACAAGATACGCTTCAGTATTCTCGTCAAGCATCTTCTGTCCGACCAGTTCTTCCAGGGAATACCCGGTACCCTGGTTTCTGATAGTAATCGAAGGGCTGCCCACGGTGACCGGCGGTATGGATACCACTATCCTTAAATTTCTTTCCCTGTCGGTTACAACGGTCTGGGCCTCATCTTCATTGATCCTTCCTCCACAGATTGCCACGATCTTCTTGCAAAAGTTTAAAAGCCTTTCGTTATCACCAAAAGAAACTGGTATCTTAAATTTTTTACCCTTCTTCTTGATGAATACCGTATCAGGAGCATTTATGATCACATCAGACACCATTTTATCCTGGATATAGGGTTCAATGGGACCGTAACCAAAAATGCTGTTCATAGCCTCCTTTATGACATCTTCTCTTTTATATTTCTTGGCCTCTTCTATATCATCAAGTACGGATACTATTTCTGCCTCAAGAAGTTCTTTCGGTTTCTTCCCCGCTTCGACTTCGGCAATGAGATTCGACTGCTCGCTCACAAGCCTGGCGGTTAGTTCGTCTATAATACACCGGATACCATCACCGGCTTTACAGAAATGTCCCCGGGTATCATACCCGGCTTCAAAAGGGTTAATCAGCGCCAACAGGTTCACCCCGTTTCCGTCTAAAAAAGCTAAATATATCTTTTTTTCTTTCTATCTGCACCCCCAGCTCTTCAACCAGCGATTCAAAACCTTTTGTAAATGGCTTTCCTGAATTGAAAGCTTCGACTATTTCCGGGTTATATTTAAATACACCCGCTACCTCCGTATCCTTAAAAGATTTTTTTACCGTCCCCGGGTCCACCCCGCCCGGACACATCTTGTTAAGGTTTAATTTGAAGTTATTCCGAGGGATTTCCCATTTGCTAACAACAAAGTCTATCATTTTTTTTGTATAGTATACTGACTTGCAGGCGGGTCCGATAACAACATTCACAGCGGTTGCCTTCTTCAATGCTGCAAAACAAGAGGCGAAAAATACTCCCGGGTTGGTGTCGATGATGATATACGGATAAGACAAAAGCGAGTCAATTATGGCAGTATAATGCTTTACCTTAAAACTTTCGCTTCTTTCCAGCGGTACCCCGGTAAACACCTTTAAATTTGAGAGTTCAGGATGTCCCACCATATTGGATTCAATAAAACTCGAGCTCAGCTCATTCTTTTCAACAGCACCGAATACAGGAGCCGGATCACGTTGCTCTATACCAAGGTACCAGCTGCAGCAGGGTGTTACCTCATTAAAGTCCAACAGAGCTACCTTTTCTTTCGTCTCTTTAGCAAGAAGATATGCCTGGATAACAGCCAGTGTCGTTTTGCCTACGCCCCCGGAAGCCGACCACCAGGTTATGATCTGTTGTTCAGTTGTTTTTTTATTTTCCAAGTCTTCACCCCTCTTTCGCATCATATACATACCTACTCCTCTTCATGAAAAATACAAAAAAATTATATATTCTCTACACTACTCACTCTTCAGAAAGGCACATCATCATCCGGCAGGTCTATCCCATTCGGTTCAAATACGTTATTTTCATCGCTTTTTCCACGTCCATTTTTTGGCTTATCAAGAAATACCACTTTATCAGCAACAACTTCTGCTGCCTGACGCCTGACGGCCTCATTATCTTCAAAATATTTAATCTGCAACCTTCCTTCAATTGATACTAATCTTCCCTTGCTCAAATTTTTAGCTACAATTTCAGCAAGCTTTCTCCAGATTACAATTTTAATAAAATCTGCTTCCTTCTCCCCCTGCTGATTTTTAAAAGGTCTGTCTACCGCAAGATTGAAACCTGCAACGGCATTACCGTTTGTCGTATACCTCAGTTCCGGGTCTCTCGTCAACCTCCCAATCAGGATAACTTTGTTCAGCATAGTTTCTCTCCTTTCAAAGATTTTTTAAATTAAAAAAAGCCGGTTATTGGAGAAATAGCGCAGTCTTTTCCCAATAAACGGCTTTAATAAAACTGTTATTTTAATAGACATCCAGAGTGTATTATATTTAATGGTTACATGTATTACCCCGGCCAGAAAAGATAGCACAGCAATTTGTTTGTTTCTTCCTGATAAACGCCAAAGCATTTTTTGCATTTTACTAATAAATTATCTGATCTCATCTTTTCCTTCAGGAACACATCTTCCAAAACAGAAATACGCGAAACATTCCGGCCGTCCAGAGTAAAAAGTGAAACGCTCCATATAAAATAAATATTTTTTCGGGCATAAAAAATACCGGTTACCAGGAAATTATTTCGGCTTTTCCTGATAACCGGATAAAAACTAAATGAAAAAACGTATATGATGTATTTTTATACACCTATTCTTTATGTTACTTACGTAAACTTTGCCTTGCCAAAGGACCAGTGCGAAAATCTTACCGGCATACCGTAAGCTCCAAAGGTATATATGATATCTGCAGGACAAATTTCAAATCGCATAGGAAAAAAATCTAAACCGAACTCACGTGCTTTCCTCTCAATAATTTCTATCTCCTTTTTCAATCTAGCAAGTTCTCCTCCCGCCATCTAAAATCACCCTTTTATTTTTTATTTTCCCCTCATATCTAACAATTCTTCCTTTTATAGGAATATATGCACGTGAGCTTGTCAATTTTTATGGAATTATTTGCATAAAAAAAGACCACCTACCCTTTACAAGGCTAGGCAGTCCATTACTTATGCTCTAGCTTCTTTTTGCTTTGAAAAAAACATTTTAAGTGCGGCATAAATTTCACTTTTATCCTTTATGGTAACCGGTACAAAACGTGGGTGATCCTTTATTTTTTGATACACTTCCATCAAAGTTGTACTGCGATAATATGGATTGATAATTTCTCCGTACCCAACCATATTGCAAAGATCTACCAGCTTTCTAACAAGGTCTAAACATTTTTCATTGTCGGATGGCAGGTTATCACCGTCTGTGAAATGAAAAGCATAAATATTATAATCTTCAGGATTATATTTTGTATTGATTGTCTCCAAAGCAAGATCATATACTGAAGAGCACCGTGTTCCTCCACTTTCACCTTTTGTAAAAAATTGTTTTTCAGTTACAATTTTAGCCTTCGTGTGATGTGCAAAATATACTATTTCAACTTTCTGGTACTTAGTTCTTAAAAATCTAACCATCCAGAAAAAGAAGGTACGTGCGATATATTTTTCAAAAACACCCATGGAACCTGAAGTGTCCATCATGGCAAAGACTACTGCTGCAGAGTGGCGACGGACTTTTTCTTCCCAGGTTTTGTATCTTAAATCCTCCGGCGTAAAGTTCCCAATATGGGGGTCGCCATTCATTGTATTTCTCTTCAAATTTTCCAGTATTGTTCTTTTTTTGTCAATATTGCCCTGAAGACCTTTTTTCCTGATATCATTAAAGTGTATACTTTCCGAAACGGTTTTCTTTTTCCTTTTTTCTTTAAGGTCAGGTAATTCAAAGTCCTCAAAAAGCATTTGTTCCAGTTCTTCAATATCCACTTCAGCTTCATAATAATCTACGCCAGGTTCTTCACCGGCACCTTTTCCTTGCCCGGAACCCTGTGATCCCGCAGAATCAGTTCCTATAACATCCCCCTTATTGGTTCCTCCTGTTCCCTGCCCCCCATGCTTCCCCTTATTTTGATTAAACTTAAAGCGATATTCCTGCAGGGAACGAATTGGAATCTTGATATATTTTTTACCATCAGACATTATAATGCTTTCTTCACTTACCAAATCAGCAAGATTTTTTTTAATTGCCTCTTTAACCTTTTCTTGATGTCTTTTTTGATCCATATGCCCTTTACGGTGCAAGGACCAATCTTCACGAGATATTATAAAATTTACCATTTACACCACCTACCGGTTCAAAAGGCTTCCGGTATATCGTAACAATTCATTGGCACAGATATGACAGTAACCGTGTTCATTAACAAGCCTGTCAATTACAGCATTTATTCTCTTAAGCTGTTCGGGATCTGGATTTTTAGTGGAGGTGGTTATTTTAACTATATCCCTAAGGTCTGCAAAGAGTTTCTTTTCAATTGCTTCTCTTAAACGTTCATGAGCCGTATAGTCAAACTTTTTACCTTGCCTTGCATAAGTTGATATTCTAATGAGGATTTCTTCCCTAAAACTCTTTTTAGCATTTTCAGTAATCCCAATCTGTTCTTCAATGGAACGCATCAGTTTTTCGTCCGGATCTATTTCTTCATCCGTGATGGGATCTCTCATTTTGACTCCGTTACAGTAAGCTTCTACATTATCAAGGTAATTTTCAAAAAGTGTTTTTGCAGACTCTTCATATGAATAGACAAAAGCTCTTTGAACTTCATTTTTAGCAATTTCATCATATTCTTGTCTGGCAATGGCT
This sequence comes from Clostridiales bacterium, assembly GCA_020063565.1. Lineage (GTDB taxonomy): Bacteria > Bacillota > DSM-16504 > Desulfitibacterales > JAICDB01 > JAICDB01. The sequence goes on from JAICDB010000006.1 coordinate 158,662, forward strand.
ACAAAATTCAACAGCCTTTCTCTTTCTTCCTTAGACATGGTAGGATGCTGATAAAGTCCATCCTTTAATGCTCTTAGAACATCAAGAGCATTTATACATTGGGTATCGTGGGAAATCAAAGCACTGGATATTCTATTAATTACATAACGAGGGTCAATACCGCTCATTCCTTCCCCTGGAGCTTCTTCTTTTAATTCTTTGGTGTCCTTTGCTTTATACCCCTCCACTTCTTGACCGTCATACAGCTTCATTTTTTTAAGAAGATCCATCCCTTCTTTTTTAGATTCCTGCAAACGAGAAAGAATTGAAAAAACGGCAGCTGCCCAAAGTGAATAAGGGGCAATATGAACATTTATATCACTTTGTTCAATTAATTTTTTATAGATCTTAACCTCCTCACTTATTTTTAAGTTATAGGGGATAGGCATAACCATTATTCGTGATCGAAGTGCTTCATTTTTTTCTTCCGCAATAAATGACCTGTATTCAGCTTCATTTGTGTGGGCAATAATCATCTCGTCTGCATAAATTAACGCAAAACGACCTGCTTTAAAGTTTCCTTCCTGGGACAAACTGAGTAAATTGTAAAGAAATTTTTCATCTACCTTCAACATTTCCTGAAATTCCATTAAACCCCTATTGGCTTTGTTTAATTCTCCATCAAAGCGGTACGCCCTTGGATCAGATTCCGATCCGTATTCTGAAATAGTAGAAAAGTCTATACTTCCGGTAAGTTCGGATATATCCTGTGACTTAGGATCCGACGGGCTAAAAGTACCTATGCCAACCCTATCTTCTTCACTGAAAACTATTCTTTGGACTATTACATCTTCAATTTTTCCATTGTATTTCTCCTTTATCATCATCTTACACGATGGACAGAGGTTACCCTCAATATATACACCATATTCGTCATAAAAATCCTTTCGAAGTTCTCGAGGAATCAAGTGCAGCGGTTCTTCATGCATTGGACACCCCTTAATTGCATATACTGCCCCTTCATCAGTACGACTATATTTTTCCAGCCCCCTTTTAAGCATACTCACTATGGTAGATTTTCCACCGCTAACCGGTCCCATAAGAAGCAAAATTCTCTTTCTTACATCCAGCCTCTTGGCTGCAGAATGAAAATAATCTTCCACCAGGCGTTCAAGAGTTTCATCCAATCCAAATAATTCTTTTGTAAAAAAACTGTACTGATTAACACCGTTTTTTTCGGTGACACCTTCAGAAATTATCATGTCATAAATTCTAGAATGTGCCAGGCGGGCGACCTTAGGATTCTTTTTAACTATTCCCAAATATTCTAGAAAAGTTCCTTCCCAGGACAATTTTTCATCCTCTAGCCGTTTCTGTCTTAGCTTTTCAATAAACCCCATTAATCTCCCCCCGATTACAGATTTTGTAAGCTAACTCTCATCTTTATATTTTATATATATGTATATGCACCAATTTAAATAAAAGACAGTTTTGTTCGGAATCTTCTAAAATATATTTTAATAGGAATAAAAATCCAAAATTGGGAGATCTTATAACCAAGCTACAAATTTCTATTAGGAGGTGAAATTGTGGCTTACAAATGTCCCCAATGCGGTAAAGTATCAAAAATTCCTGACTTTTGTTGTGGTAAAATGATGGTTTCGGAAGGTAATTATGCTTGTAAATCATGCGGAAATTCTTCTAGTGAACCAAGTGAATGCTGTGGCGAGCCTATGGTTATAATGTAACTAGCCCCAATTACCAGCTTCCATTGAAGCTGGTAATTTTATTACTAAAATAAAAAGTTTTTTGTATTTTAAGTAAAACTAAGTTATAATAGACCAAGAATTATTTTCCAAGGGGGTTTTAAACATGCTTCCAGGAAAAGAATATTGTGTTTCTGAAAAAGGGTCTCTCAAATTTAGTGAAGGAATTATAGCTCCCGAGCCTGATATATGTAGAATAAAAGATGCCCTGGGAGTACTGTACGAAAAAGTAGAACCCAGTGATGAACCCCTTTATTACACTTATAAAGGAGTATATAAAAAAGAAGACATTTTTATTTTTGCTGAAAATAATTTACGATATGATATAACAGTTTTACCTCCAGGAAAAATTGGCCGTGAATACATTAAAACTTTAGGTCATTTTCACCCTAAGAAAAATAACGGTACAGACACTTACTCGGAATATTATCAGGTATTATTGGGAGAAGCGCTATTTTTATTACAAAAAAATAATCTCAGTGGTGAAGTGGAAGAAATTACTGTAGTGGAAGCAAAAAAAGGTGACAAGGTATTTATCCCGCCTGATTACGGGCATCTTGCCATTAATCCCAGTGAAGATTTTCTAGTACTGGCAAATCTTGCGTCAACAGAATCGGAAGAAATTTTTGAGCCTTTCCAGCTTAAACACGGTGCTGCATTTTATTATATTGAGGGCGAAAATGGCAAAGGTGATTGGGTAAAAAACCCTAACTATAAAACCTCCGTCGGTCTTAAAATGAAGGGGGCACCAAACCTTGAACAACCGGTCCAAATGGTAAGGGAAAAGGGATTATATGAATCCTTTCTGGAAAAACCTCAAGAATTTAATATGTTGAAATAAAAGTTTAAATGAAACGGTAGCACTTTAAGTGAAATATAAAACACAAAAATTGCTACCGCTTTATTTTAACTATCTCTGTTACTGCCCTTCCCCGCCTTTTTGTTCTCCACCTCCCTGCTTCTCTTTTTCCTCTGCCTTTTTAACTTCCATTTGTTCAATTTCTCCGGGAAGATCGATTTCTAAGGTTTGCCCGTTTTTAGTCTTTATTTTTAACTTCATCTTTCCCTTTGAACCGCTCTCGCCCTCAGACTTTTTCTGTTGGTCTTGAGATTTCTTTTCCTCCCCACCTTGAGAGCCCTGCTTTTTAGAGGTCCCGGTTTCCTTTTGCTTTGGAGTCAATTTTCCCCAGCGATCTTTTAATAAAAAGAGATTATCTTGTTTTATAAGTCTTACCGGTAAAATTTTAGCAGGTATGTCGTAGCTTCCACTGGCAATTTGCGTGTCATATTGCCAGCTTTCATTTTTAGCTGCTTGGGCTGCTGCCTGGATAGAAACACGTGCTACCATCTCCGGCATTGGGTCCGCTTCTGCATCATGGATTCCACCGGCTATTAATGTAGAGGCTTCTTTTCCTGCTCCAAGACCGACAGTTATTATGTCAGTATTGACAATGCTCTTAAGAGTTTGGCTTATTTCAGCTGCTAGAGAAGATGATTGTAAAATTACGGCTTGATAATTTTTTTCTGCCAGTAACTCACTTTCAATTTTAGAGGAAGCCGTTGAAAGTTCATTTATTTTTATCTCCCTTCTGTCTAACGTTATTCCCTGAGCTGGTTGCAATATACTTAAAACTCCTGCAGTCATTTGTGAAAAAGCGTAATCCCTTTGATCCAATTCATACAAAATAACCTTTGCTTTATCTAATCCCTGTTTCCTTAATTCATTTACCACATATTGACTCTGGAGCTGTCCTAGTCTAAAGCTATCCGGTGCAATAAAACCATCAAGTGGAACGTCAAAGGGAAGTGTACCTATTGCAAATAGTTTAATATCCTTTTCTAATACTTGCCTTGCAAGATCAAGACTCAATTCCCCGGGCATAAATTGAATTATAACTACCTTAACCTTTTGTTTAATAAGATCCCGAATATTCTTCTCTAATGTTAAATAATCTTGAGCCGGTTCTTTCCAGATAAGTTGTAGCTTTTTCTCCTTAGCTGCATTTTGCATGTTTTTTTTATAATTTCAGCTATATCCTTTTCCACCAAGGACAACTGTACACCTATTTTAGGACCCGGTGGTTCCGGTTTTTTCTCGGGCGACTTACTGCAGGCAGTGCCTATCAATATACAACTTAGTAAAATAATAACGGTTATATAATTTTTCAAATTTACCACTCCCAGTATGATATCTAATCCTACTTAATTTTAGTTTTGCTTTCCGGGAAGGTTTTTATGATAGGCAGGATAATTTTTTAAAGAATCCTCGATTTCCTTTCTTACTTTATAATCAGCTTCTTTTTGCAACGAATTCTTAAGTGCCTCAAAAGCCTTTTCACCACCTAATTGACCTAAGGCCCAGGCTGCATGAAGTCTGATCTGCGGCCTTTCATCTGAAAGATAAGGAATTATTTCATCAACCATTTCCCTGTTCCCACTGTTTCCCAGTGCCACCAGGGCATTCCGTTGTAAAACCCTTTTACCACACCACGAAGCGGCAGTTTGTCCAAACAATTCTTTAAATTTTTTATTTGACATTTTTAGTATCCCTAATAAATCAGGAGTTCTCAGGTCTTCAAATTTTGTAAAGTTTGTTTCTTTAGCCTTTTCAATGTCCTTATTATGGGGGCATATTTCCTGACACGTATCACAACCGACGATCCTGTTTGCTAGAAGAGGCCTGATTTCTCTAGGAATATCATCCTTGGCTTGAGTCCAATATGAAAGGCAACGCTTAGGGTTTACAGTATATGGTGCACTGAGGGCCCCTGCAGGACATACTTCAAGACATTTCTTACATTTATAACATTCATTCATGTCAGGGGGATCAGGTTGGAGTTCCAGGTCAGTAATGATTTCACCCAAAACAATATAGGTACCATATACTTTATTTATAATAGCTGCGTTTTGCCCCAGCCACCCTATTCCCGCCCTCCTGGCTATTGCCCTTTCAACAAGGGGGGATGTATCAACTAAAAACCGGTGTTGTGGCATATAAGATAGTTTATTTTTGATAAATTCCATAATTTTACTCATTTTTTCCTTTAAAACCTTATGATAATCTTTTACCCTGGCATATCTTGCAATTTTTCCTGCCAACATACCATTTTCATTTTTAGGAATTTCGTCGAAGTAGTAAGAAACGCCGATTACAATTATACTTTTAGCTTGTGGAAAAAGTTTGAGGGGATTAGTTCTCATTTCCAGATCATCGCTTTCAAATGCGCTGACTAATCCCTTTTTTTGACGTTCAAAAAGTATTTCTTGTACTTCTAAAAGGGGTGCTGCATTTGTAAAGCCAATTATATCTATTCCTATTGCATAAGCATAATCTTTAATTTCCTTTTTTAAACTCAAAATCAACACCTCTAGAAGAAAGCTATATTTGTAATCCTTTATATGATATCATCTTAATGAAGAAAGTTGTACAACAGTAGTTATAGAGATGATAGCTAAAGAAGGTGAAAATTGTGGATGTCATATCAAAGGAAAAGTATTTAAAATTGTATAAAATGTTAGATGTTAGTCCCATAGAAGGAGATTGCGGAAAATTATGTAATGAAGTCTGTTGTAAAGTCAAAAATTCTGATTTTGGAATCTATCTTTTACCTAACGAGGACAGTATTTTTACCGGAAAAGAAGAATGGCTGATCTGGGAAAAGCATAGCACTGAGGATTATGACTTTCCCCCCAGTTGGCAAGGGGAAGTATTCTTTATTCGCTGCCAAGGCTTTTGTCCCAGGGATAAAAGACCGCTGCAATGTCGCACATTTCCTTTAGCGCCTCATATTGATGAAATGGGAAAATTGCATGTTATCTGGGAAACCTTAGAATTACCTTATAAGTGTCCATTAATTGAGAATAATATCGAGTTAAATCCTCTCTTTATAGAAAGGGTTTTTTCAGTTTGGAAAGAACTTATAAAAAATTCTCTGATAAAAGACCTGGTAATTTGGGACTCTAAACAGAGAACTATAGATGGAACAAATATTGTTAGTTTAAAGAGTGATTAACTCAACATTTATCCTCTTATCTTTACCACACTGTGGACAAGAAAGAAGATGAACACACGCTTTTCCCAGGTTATTTTTGGATCCCCATCCCTCATCCAGTAAACTTGAGTCCTGATATGGGCTGTAATCACCTAAAAAACTATTTACAGGACCATTATCCTGCAGTAATGCGCCACAATTAGGGCAGTTATAATGATTTATATAGGTAAGACCATTACAAATAGGGCATAGTAAATCCATTTTTTGAACCTCTTTTCATGGCAATTTTTTCAAATATATTATAGACTGGGGATAAAACAATTATTCAACAAGCACAAAAACTCTTAACTCTGATTGAATAGCTTAACATAAATAATTATCTAAGCTAAGTAACAGAAAAAGCACTTAAAAAAGTGCTTTTTCTAATTTAATACCCCTCATCAGATGATTCCATTAAATTGCAATTATCCACTGAGCAAATGTTTCCGCATATAGGGCATTTTTCTGAACTACTGCCGGAAATTTCAAACATGTTTCCACAGCGACTGCATTTAAAACTTCTTGAAGCATTCTCAGGTTGATAAGTTGTCATTATTCGCCCTGGTTACTAAAATCTGTACAATTCGTTACTAAAAATCTTTCAGATTTGTATAGATTATCCTTAATTTAACTTTAGTCTTGTACAGATTGCTAGTAATCAGGTAATTTCACTCCCTCCTAATAAGTATTAGTAGCTTAGTAAGATTGTTCTTTTTTTGTATAGGTTTATATAGATTATAAAAAGCTGCTTCAACCTCCCTTTTTAGGTCTGGTACTTTATTTAGTATTCACCACAGGAAGGCATTTATACCTAACATATTTCTTCGACAATCTAAGCTTCAAAAAACAATTATTTTTATTACCCATGATCTTAACGAAACATTTAAAATAGGTGACCGGGTAGCAGTAATGAAAGATGGAAAAATATATTGAAAAGTTTGTTCAAGACATTGATAGATCTAGAATCTTGCAGCCAAACATATAATATCAAGCCTACAGCAATTACAAACAGGCCAAAGGTTTGACCTTTGGCCTTAGTCAATATATACCCTCGGCAGTCTTTTCCCCATCCGAGAAACTACCTCATAAGAGATAGTACCTACTTTCCCGGCAACCTCATCAACACCTATCCTCTCTTTTCCCTGTGCACCAATTATAACAACTTCATCTCCAACTTGAACACGTGCTAGAGAGGTTAAGTCCACCATAAATTGGTCCATACATACTCTGCCCGCTATAGGACACCTTTCACCTCTTATCAAAACCTCTCCTTGATTTGATAGTAGCCTGAAAACACCGTCAGCATAACCCATGGGTACTGTGCCTATTATAGACCCCCTAGTAGTTTTAAAGGTACAGCCGTAACTAATAGGAGTATCAGGTGGAACTGCTTTGACATGCGATAACTTGGCCTTAACTTTCATGACAGGATAAAGGTCAACCTTTGGATTTACTGCCATTAAGGGGTCAGGATATATACCATATAAAGATATTCCTGCACGAACCATGTTAAAATGCATCTCTGGAAAATTGATAATTCCTGCACTATTTGCAAGGTGCTTTATGGGGATATTTATTCCTTTTTGTGTCAGTTCATCTGTAAATTTTTTAAATCTCGTTAGCTGTTTTCTGGAAAAATTATTATCCGCTTGATCTGCGACTGCTAAATGACTGTATATACCCTCTATAAAGATATTAGGTAATTTAGATATTCTTATAATTTCATTAAATGCATCTTCTCCCGGCAAAAAGCCAATTCGCCCCATACCAGTGTCAACTTTAACATGAATTGCTGCTATAGCTCCCATTTCCCGTGCAATTTTGTTCAACTCAGCAGCCTGTCCATAATTATAAATTGTAGGAGTTAACTGGTATCTTATTAACTTTGGATAATCCTCCTCCGGGGTATATCCTAAGATTAAAATACGTTCCGTAAAACCATTTTCTCTTAATTCTACTCCTTCTTCTAAAATGGCAACTGCAAAAAACTTGACATCCTCCTGCCTTAATATTTCAGCTATTTTTACAGCTCCATGACCATAACCGTCAGCTTTGATAACTCCTATTAATTCAGTTTCTGCTGAAAGTAATTTTTTTAAATTTCTAATATTTTTTCTTAAAGAATTTAAATCGACTTCAATCCATGCAGGTCGCAAAGCAAAATCCCCCTAATATTTAACTAAAACTTTAATTAAAATTATATCATAAAAACACCCCTTTCTTGAAAGAAAGGGGTGTTCATTAGACTATGAAAAATACCTATCTAAAAGACCTTGCAGCGCCCTTGCATGGCGTGCTTCATCTTTAGAAGATTCATCAAAGAAGTCATGAGCCGGGTCAATTCCTTCTTCCTTAGCTTTTGTTGCAGCTTCTTTTTTCTTTTTATTTGCCATCTGCTCCCCTTTAAGCATTTTTTCAATATTTTCCTTGGTGCTCTGTGAGATTACCCCATTTAACTCTGCAAAATGGGCAGCATGTATTGCTTCTTCCCACGCTATACATTTAAGCACTCCAGCAACCTCAGGGTAGCCTTCCCTTTCAGCCTGACGTGCCATTGCCAGGTATATACCTACTTCACTATTTTCACCGCTAAAATTTTGTTGTACAGCCTCTTCAACTCCGGTTCCTTTAGTAACACCTAGTTGAACTTCATTAACTAAATCCATTTTTTCACCCCTTGAAACATTTGTTATTATTGTATACCTTGGAATATATTTTTATTCAAGAGATAAATTTTTCAAAAAAATAACAAAAACACCGTTATACTGTTGTAATTATTGAATAAAGACCGACCATAATTAGCAAGAAGAGAACTACATTTTTAAATTTTTCTGCCGGCACGGTTTTAAAAATTTTGCTACCTATTTTAAGTCCTATAAATATAAATGGTAAAAGAGTCAGAGCTGTCGTAAAGGTGTTTAAAGGTATACTGCCGGTTGTGGCTAGGGTGATAAAACTGGATGGATAAATTAACACAAAATAGGCAACTGTTGTTGCTCGAAATTTTTCCTTTGTTAGCTCTAAATTGCTTAATAAAAGTACAATGGGAGGTCCCGGCATTCCTATGCTACTTGTCAAAATACCTGAAATAGTTCCCGTAATAAATTGAATTTTTTTGTTATTACTATTGATTCTAAAGCGAATTTTTAACGTCATTAATAAACTTAAAATTATAATAGTAAAACTAATTATTATTTTAAGTATGCCTACATTAACAGTCTTAAAAATAAAAACACCCACAGGTAATCCGAAAATAGCTCCCAGAAAAAGCTTTTTTACCATATCCCACTGTGTTTCTTTTTTAATCTTAAAAAGGAGCGTTAAAAGCCCACAAAATGACAATATTATGCTTAATCCCACTGCCATTTTAGGATTATAAATCATAATTAAAAAAGGAATAGCCGCAAGTCCAAACCCAAATCCTGTAATTGATTGTATAGTGGCTGCAGAAGTAATAACAATTGCTCCCTGTATCCAAGTGGTAGTTTCAGGCATAGTATCCACCTCAAAATTTATATTGATATCATAAAAAGTATATTCATCAAAATTCATAAAGCTCCCATTAGGGAGCTTTATATATATTCCATATTTTCACTATTTTATCCTTCATTAATTTTAAATATTAAATATGAATATATAGTGGATATAATTATAACTGCTATTACTGAACCAATTGTAATAACAAACCCTACTTTATCACTTGTTAAAATACTACTTAGAATTAAAATACCGGCGCCAACATATAAAATACCACCTAATCTGTGGGTCTTCCTCCAAACAGTTTCACTAGCTAACGTCCAGGGAGTTTTAATTCCAAAAAAATAATTATGTCTTATTTGTGTCATATAGTTACCCATGGCTACAAACAAAATTCCTATAGCTATCCTTACAAATCTTCCTACATCAATAGGGTAATTAAAAGCAGCAAGTAAAGTTATGGTATAGAGCGAAAGAAAAAATAACACTAATCCAACCATTACAACATTATAAGCCCTTGGAAATTTGGAATAATTGGTTCTTTGAGGATCAATTCTCGGGAGAAAAACCATTAAGATATACACCCCTAAAGTAATTAAGGGAAGTCCAAATGCACCAAAAAATCTTCCCGAGTAACCATCTACTTCACCGCGAATATTCCAATGGGTTGGAACTCTATCCGGCAAATGACTGTAAACAAGCATACCCACAACTAAGGAAAATATAATTATTCCAAGCAAAAAGGGATTTATTTTAGGTAGTTTATCATTGACCTTCATTTTTAGTATCCTCCTTACCAGAATGAAATTCAATTACCCACTGTAATAATTCCTGAAATACAGTGGTATTTAAAGAGTAATAAATATTTTGTCCTCTCCTCTCATCCAAGACAAGATTAGCGTGCTTCAATACATTAAGATGATGAGAAATACTGGGCTTACTGATATTAAAATGCTCCGCAATTTCCCCTGCAGTCATATCATTTCTTTTTAAAAGATTTAAAATCTCTCGTCTGGTCTTATCCGACAAAGCTTTAAAGATGTTATTCATTAATTATAGATTACACCACCTTTAGATATTTAGAAAATTATCTAAATATATAATAAAAAAACCTCACTCTATTGTCAATGTATCTATTTAGCGATAAAAAAAGCTGTAAGTGTGATGGTAGTCCACTTACAGTCTAGATATGCAATGTTCAAGTATACTTATTGTAATCGTTTTAAAGATATACGATTTCTTGTGGTATCTACATTTAATACTTCCACCTGCAATATATCTCCTACGGCAACCACTTCATGGGGGTCCCTTATGAACCTATCACTCAACTGAGAAATATGGATAAGGCCATCCTGGTGAACTCCTATATCTACAAAGGCTCCAAAGTCACAGACATTCCTTACAACACCCTGCAGGGTCATGCCTTCTTTTAAGTCTTCTATTTCCAGAACATCTTCCCTCAATAAGGGCTTCTGGAGTTCCTCCCTGGGATCCCTACCGGGTTTTCTAAGTTCCTTTACTATATCATTTAAGGTAGGAACTCCCACGTCATATTCTTGTGCCAATTTTACTATATTAAGTGGTTTAAAGATACCCTTCCAACCTACCTCATTTAAAAGTCTTTCCGCAATATGATAGCTTTCCGGGTGAACCCCAGTATTATCAAGAATTTGCTCACTTTCAGGAATCCGTAAAAAACCTGCACACTGCTCAAATGCCTTTGGGCCAAGGCCCTTAACTTTCTTTAGTTCTTCGCGGGATTTAATTCCCTTGTTTTCCTCACGGTACTTTACAATATTTTCTGCAACCTTTTTTGTGATCCCGGATATATACCCCAAAAGTGCTCTTGACGCAACATTCAAATCTACCCCCACGGAATTAACAACGTCTTCTATAACCTTCTCCAGCTTTTCCTTTAAAAGCTTTTGATCCACATCATGCTGATACTGGCCCACGCCGATAGATTTAGGATCAATTTTCACTAATTCTGCCATTTGATCCTGGGCCCGGCGCGCAATGGATACAGCACCTCGCAATGAAACATCTAAATCGGGGAACTCAGCTTGTGCAATTTCACTAGCTGAATAAACACTGGCACCTGCTTCATTCACTATTATGTATTCTACCTTAAACGCTATTTCCTTAATGGTGTCTGCTATGAATTTCTCCGCTTCACGACTGGCAGTACCGTTTCCTAACGATATTAAAGTAATACCATGCTTTTCTATCAGCCGTATAAGCTCTTTACGAGAATTTTCCATTTGATTTTGAGGAGGTGTGGGGTATATTACACCTGTATCAAGTAGAGTTCCGTGCTCATCTACCACAGCCAATTTGCAGCCGGTTCGGTATGCCGGGTCAAATCCAAGCACTACCTTCTCTTTAATTGGAGGCTGAAGCATCAAGTTTTTAAGATTTGTACCAAACACCTCTATAGCCTTTCTTTCAGCTTCCTCAGTTAAGCTGTTTCGAATTTCCCTTTCTACTGCCGGTGCAATTAGCCTCTTATAACTATCTTCTATTGTACTTTGGAGAAAATTTTGGTGAAGTCCATCCTTAAAAAGCTTTTTATATATCTTTCTTAATATTTCTTCCTCATCTGTCTGGAGTTTTACAGAGAGATAACCTTCATTTTCTCCACGGTTAATTGCAAGTATTCTATGGGAAGGGAGATTTTTTATTTCTTGACTGAATTCGTAATACATTTCAAATGGGGATATTTCATCCCTGGTTTTTTTAGTCATAATTTTCCCTTCAGAAGTTATAGAACGTACCATTTTTCTTATTTCCGGGTTATCAGAAATCCATTCAGCTATTATATCTGATGCTCCGCTCAGGGCTTCTTCAGGAGTTTCCACCCCTTTTTCGGGATTTATGTATTTTGATATTTCCTCTTCCATATTAAAATCTTCTTGTTTATATATCTTAAGAGCCAAAGGTTCAAGTCCTTTTTCCTTGGCCTTGGTAGCCCTGGTTTTCCTTTTTGGTCGAAAAGGTCTATAAATATCTTCTACTTCTTGTAAAGTAGCAGCCTTTTCTATTTTTTCCTGGAGTTCCTTTGTCAGTTTGCCCTGCTCATGAATTAATCTCGTAACTTCTTCCTGGCGAGCTTTTAAATTACGAAGGTATTTTAATCTCTCTTCTAAATGACGCAAAGTAGCATCATCAAGACCTCCCGTTACCTCTTTGCGGTAGCGAGCTATAAAAGGCACAGTATTATCCTTATCTAGCAAATCAACAGTATTTTCAACTTGAGAATAAGAAATTTTTAGTTCCTCAGACAGTTTCTTTATAACGTCCATTTTCTCACCTTCCATTTATTGCTACAAATTATTATACCATTATCCTATTATAATAGAAAAACCGGCTCTATGAGCCGGAAAAATCTACAACTTTAATATTTTTTTGCTGGCTATAAGGATGAAACAAACCCTTAATCAACTGCTGTTGTTTATTAAAAAAGCCTGTTGCGCTATGTATAAACTCATCCTTGAACAGATAGCGCAAATCTACAAATTTTACTTCATGTCCATATTTTTTGCGTTTACAAAAAACGTGAAAAATAGGAGTAAATTCTTTAAACATTTTTCCCAGACGGCTATCAAGGGCTGCCTTGACAACAGGATGGTTTCGTTGTTTTCTAAAAATCTTTTTAACCTTTAGCTTCCATGAAAAGAATTTCATTTCTCCAACTATCAATTTGTTGTTACACTCAACCAAAAAATGCCAATTCCAAATACTAACCATTGAGGGTAAAACATTAACCTTTATAATTTTATCACCATATCTATTTATTAAAATTTTGCGGATCTTAATAGCTATCAAATAGCGAAAAACAAGATACATTATAAGAGCACTTGTTCCAAACCAAGTTGATAAGTGGGAATAGAAACGTCCCACAATTGTTGACAGCATTATTAATACCAGTACGGGATCAAAAATTGTTAAAATACCTATATTTAATTTTTTGTTATTAAAAGGCCACAAGGCTTTAGCCCCATAGGAATTAAGAACATCAAGAACTGTATGCGAAAGCCCCCCTACAAAAGTCCATAAAAAGAGCGTACTAAATTCTGCCTGAGGATAAAATAATAACAAAAGACCTGTAATTAGAAAAGCAAAAATACCCAATCCAAAAATAGAATGAGAAAATCCACGGTGATACTTGAGGTAACACATATCGCCCTTTAGTTGAAAAACTATATCTAAATCCGGTGCGACAGAACCAAGCATTGCACCAAGATATATTGGCTCTGATATGGAAAGTTCACGGCCGGAAAATGAAGCAACTACAGCTCCGGCAAGTGTATGTGTAATGGGATCCATTCCTCTCCCCTCCTTTTGGACAAACTTTGCTGTATACAATTATATCATGGATTGATAGTAATTTTCACTGGACGTTGTTGTAAAAAATGCTTAATGTTGCTAGTTAAGTAGGTAGTTGCATCCAATTCCTATATAAGTTAAAATGGTGGAACAAGGAGGGAAGGGCATGATTACTAAGGAAACTATTGCAAGAATTAATTATTTGGCAAGAAAGAAAAAATCTATAGGACTTACCCCGCAAGAAAAAAAAGAGCAACAACAATTAAGACGCCAGTATATAGATTCTATAAAAAAGCAGATTGTCACTAATCTTGATGCAAGCGGTATTCCCAAAAAGAAGCATGATGCAAACTGTTCTTGCGGTCGCAAAAATAAACATTAAGAAGATAATACCGGGTTTTCAGCAAATAGTAATTGGTGAAACCCGGTATAATTAGTTTAATTCATTGATTTAGCTTAAAATCTATTTGGACATCTGCAAGTATCTTGATCTCGCCCGGACTAATGGATGTCTCTACAAGAGGCCCACCAGCGACTTCAGCCTTAGCTTCATAATCATAATACCTGCGTACAGGGCCTGGATAGCTTACTCCACCTTCTCTGACAGAAACTATTCCTGCTATGGTTTTATCAAGTGCTTCCGCCATTACCTGTGCCTTTTCTCTAGCCTCAGTAACCGCTTTCCTCAAAGCCTCTTGTCGTAAATTTTTATCATTTTCCAAATAAAAATCTACATAATTTACCCTGTTAACCCCAGCAGCTATACAGATATCTATTATAGAGCCAACCTTACTAATCTCATTCATTTCGACCAGGAGTTCATGGGAAACCTGATAGCCTTTTAACTTTCGCTCTTTTTGTCTTTCTTTCTCATCATAAAAATAATCATACTCAGGATATAGCTTAAAATTTTTTGTACTAATATTTTCTTCAGAAATTCCATTTTCTTTTAAACTATCCATTACCATTGTCATTATTTTTGAGTTTTCTTGCTGTGCTTCTTTAGCTGTTTTTGCCTGCGTTACTACAGAGAAAACCACTCTGGCACTATCAGGTTCAGCAGAAACAACCCCCGTTCCCTTAACACTTAAAATTGGAAATTCCTCACCTTCTGCTACTTGCGCTTCAACCGGTTGAACTGCTTTTCCAGGTACTAAACCCCAAATAATGAAAGTTAAAGCAATTGCAATTAAAATATACTGGCCAATCTTTTTCATTAAAAAACACTACCTCCCAAGTTTTTTATACTTTTAGACGTTAAAGCCTTATGAGATGTTCCCTTTTTTATAAAAAATCTCAAATTAGTTAAATCAGCGATTGTGAAAATTATCACTAGCACCATCATGTGTGTAACTCAAAGAGTAATTTAGGGTATATTAATTTTTTAAAAATAAACGAGAACTCAGTTGAAGAAAGTGAGGGCGGGCCACTAAAACTAGAAGAAAACAAATGTAGGAAAACGAAGAGCTTGTTAACAAATGGATACCGAAAAAAATAATTAAAAATTAATCCAGAATAAAAGCCCTGGTTTTTACTTTTAGACCAAGGCTTTTTAAAGCAAATTATGTTAGTTTTGATCTACCCGTATATCAATTAAATGACTCGAATCAAGTTCTAATTTTTCAGTCTTTTCAAACCAATCCCAATTGGAAACTAGAGAATTTAATTCCCTTTCCAGTTTTTCATATTCTCTGTTGAGAACTTCCATTTTTCACCACCCCTCTGTTCTTCCTGCTTTTCTTACTTATATAATATTAAAATGTTAAAAAAAAGTCAACAGAATTTTTGTATTTTTCTAAATTTTCTATATAATAGTAATTACTTTCACATACTTGTAAACAAACCAGGAGTTGAATCCTGGTTTGCCTTAAACACTCATTCCCAATTCAATTGCCCTTTTATTTATTTCCACCATTTCCGGTCGCTTCTCGCCTACCATTTCATCTATTGCCTTAAAAATGATCTCTTTGTTGAGGATATTTTTCTTGGCCAGCAAATGTCCCAAAACTATAACATTTGCCAGTTTAGATGTTTGGAAATTGTCATATGCCAGGTCATTGGCATTAATCTTTATTATATTAATATCATTCCGGTCCGTAGTCCTGTCAACAATGGAACTGTTAACAAACAGATCGCCGTCAGGTTTTACCTTGTCAACAAATTTATCGAATGATGCCCCATTCATTACCACTGCTATAGTAGGTTCATCTACTGTTGGAGAACCAATCCGATTATCTGAAATTATTACGGAACAATTTGCGGTTCCTCCCCGCATTTCCGGGCCATAAGACGGAATCCAGGTCACGTTTTTACCTGCAAGCATACCTGCATGGGCAAGCAGTTTCCCCATAAATAACACACCTTGACCTCCAAACCCGGCAAAAACCATTTTTTCTTCCATCTGGTCTCCCCCCTATTCTTTAACCTTAAGTTCACCCATTGTAAAATGTGTTTGCATGTTATCCTGTAACCATTTAATAGCCTTTGCTGGACTCATTCCCCAGTTTGTTGGGCATGTTGAAAGAATACTTATAAAGGAAAATCCTTTACCTTCCATTTGGGTTTGAAAACCTTTCTTTAATGCTTTTTTGGCAGCAAGTACATTTTTTGGTGTATCTACAGATACGGAAGCAATATAAGCAGAACCCTCAACATGTGATAATAAGAGAGGTAAATCAATGGGATGGCCTGCTACTTCCGGATCTCTACCAAAAGGCGAAGTAGATGTTTTCTGCCCCGGCAAGGTAGTGGGAGCCATCTGCCCTCCTGTCATACCATAAATTGAGTTATTCACAAAAATGGAAGTAATGTTTTCCCCTCTGGCCGCAGCGCTAATAGTTTCTGCAAGGCCTATAGCGCCAGCGTCTCCATCACCTTGATATGTAAACACTGTATTTTCGGGACGGGCCCTTTTTGCTCCGGTGCCTACCGCAATAGCTCGACCGTGAGCTGCACCAATCATGTCGCAGCTAAAATATACTTCACAGAAACCTGCACAACCAACAGGTGCA
The DNA here is from genome assembly GCA_020063565.1 of Clostridiales bacterium. GTDB lineage: Bacteria > Bacillota > DSM-16504 > Desulfitibacterales > JAICDB01 > JAICDB01. The sequence continues at coordinate 175,252 of JAICDB010000006.1, forward strand.
ACACCAATGGCATTTTCTATTAAATCCAATTCTTCCAATGCTTCCGCTAATATCCTATGAATAATTCCATGAGTACAGCCGGGGCAATAATGAAAAGCCCTCTCTGTTAATCCCTTCGTACGACCAAATACCTTTTTCATGTCAACCCTCCTATTCTAAGCCAAATTGCGCCTTAAACGATGTTACTATCTCCTCCGGAGCAGGTGTCATTCCTCCCTGTTTACCGAAAAATTTAACAGGAACTTTTCCATTTACAACTAAACGAACATCTTCTATCATTTGTCCTGTACTTAGTTCGACAGACATAAATCCTTTTACTTGATCTAAGATACCTTCAAAGGCTTTTTCCGGGAATGGCCATAAAGTTATTGGACGAATTAGACCTAATTTAATACCTTCTTTTCTCGCCAAGTCCACAGCAGTTTCGGAAATTCTGCCACTTGTTCCAAATGCCACAATAATAAATTCAGCGTCTTCTGTTTTATATGACTTCCACCTTTGTACGCGGGGCTTAATATATTCATGTTTCTTTTGTAAGTGCAAGCAATTCCTCTCACCTATTTCATTAGTTAAACAATAATTAGAAACGTTGACTTTTTCTCTTCCTTTGGCTCCAGTTGCCGCCCAGTCTTTATGAGGTAAATCTTTGGAACTTCCTTTCGGAAATTCTACAGGTTCCATCATCTGTCCTAAAATTCCATCTGCAGCAATAACCACAGGAGTACGGTATTCATCAGCCAGGTCAAAGGCCTCCATAGTTAGATCTACCATTTCCTGTACAGTAGCAGGTGCTAGCACTATAGGGTGATAATCTCCATGGCCACCGCCTTTAGTAATTTGGAAATAATCGGCCTGTGTAGGCCCTAAACCACCTAAACCTGGTCCGGCCCTCATAATATCTACTATTACAGCCGGTAACTCCACGGCTGCCAGATAAGATAACCCTTCCTGTTTTAAGCTGTAACCCGGGCTGGATGAAGCAGTCATGACCCTTACCCCTGTTGCAGATGCACCGTAAACCATATTTATTGCCGCCACTTCACTTTCTGCCTGCAGGAAGGTTCCACCAACCTCCTTCAGCTTTTTAGACATATATTCAGGTATTTCAGTTGAAGGAGTAATTGGATATCCAAAAAACAACTTGCAACCTGACCTGATAGCAGCTTCAGCTATTGCTTCGTTGCCTTTCATCAACATTTTTGTCATCTTAAACTCTCCCTTCTTTTACCGATATACTTCAAGCGCTACATCCGGGCACATAATTGCACAAAGACTACAACCGTTACATTTTTCTTCTTCGTCTTTTTGTACTACAGCATAATAACCCTTGCTGTTAGCATCTTTGCCAATAACCAGCAAATTCTTGGGACATGCTTCCACACATAGTCCGCAGCCTTTACAAAGTTCTTGCTGTACCACCACTTTTCCCATATTAATACCTCCTTTGCAACCAACTAGGTCTAAGATGAATTTTTAAAGGTAATATTTCATACCCCGTTATTTTTTTCTTAGCTTCTTGGAGGTGAATTTCCTCCATTGTAATGAATTTTACAGGAACTTCGAGTTTTTTTGAAGCCTTTTCAATGATTTTTTGTCCATCTACAATATTTTCAATATCTGTTTCCAACTGCAAATTTGTATTATTTATAATTCCAGTTATTTTTAATCCCGATTTTTCTTCAACAAATTGTGCTGTTTGAACTATTGACTCTACATTTGAGGTAAAAGGCCTGTTAACATTTACTACCAGAAGCATATCATAGCCAGCTTTATCAATACTTTCAGCAAATCGACCCAATACGGTAGCCCCTACATCTCCACCGACATCTATTATAACTTGACAGTCCCCGTATTTTATTACACCTTCTATCTGGGGAGAAAGGGCAGGCGCCTCAGACATGGTAAAACCATCATGAGAAACTACCAGATCTATTCCTTTTGACTTAAGATACTCTTCCATTTCACGCGATCTAAAATATGGGTTGATAATATCTAAATCAATAAGACTAACAGCTTTACCCTCATTTTTCATTTTTTCTGCTAGATTTATTGTTACCTGGGTTTTACCGCTCCCATAGCCACCAACTAAAATTATTACTTTTTCATCCAAAGATATCACCCTTTTTAGGTTTTTTGAATTTTAACAAACTAGCCAGTGCAAGAGAAACAATTTACATATTCATGGTAGCCGCCCTGGAAGTAAGAATAACAGACAAACAGTGGGTATGGTTCCAGTAACCTACATTGGGGACTAATGTTAAACGTTAACTTCATTCAATATATTATAATATCACACTTAATTTTTAGCATGGAGGAAAAAAATCAAAATCCCTGTAATTTCTGAAGCAAAAATAACTACCCAGAATAATAAATTAAAGCGGATATAGGCTGGTCTGAGCACCTATTTAAAAGCATATCCGGTATCGGGTATTACTACCGCCGGCTTTCTAGCAGATGTTGGTGATTTAAGCCAATATAAGTATTGGCTGCAACTACAAAAACTGGCACTCCATATTTGGGTTTTAAATAAAGCTATTTACAAAAATAATATAAATCCCTGAAAAAATAACTACAAGAATTCCAAAAAGTCTATTCCATTTAAACCCAATATGAAATGGACTTTCCTTTAATAATCCTCCTGCAATGATATTAAAGGGTGCAAAAGGAGATACAATCATCGCCACAATCCAAGAAGCTAGCAATGTTAAAGCAAAAGATAAATCAGAAAGCCCTAATACGCCAGGCTGTAAAGACAATCCTAAGGCAGTTATCGTAATAACTTGATGAATGCCGATGCTTGAAAGTAATGCAGTAATGATAATAATGATTTCCACAAGAAAAAAGGTTGAAAAACCGGATATGCTTTGAAAGAACTTTTCTATAAAATTTTGTAACGGTGTATTGGCAAGTACTACACCAAAAAAGCCTACACTTATAAAAAATACTATTTCATTTTTAACTTGTAGGATCTTTTTATCATAACCTTTAAGTTCTTGCAGAAAAAATGTAAATTTTTTAATTAAGATTGCCCATAAAGCTGCATAAAATACAGCTATAACCCCCACTAAAAGCATCATATTACTGAAATCAAAGATTTTTTCACCTATAATAACTGTAGCTAATAATCCTACTAGATTTAAAACCAATTGCTTAATTTTTTTATTATCATCTCTCACTTTCTGATTTAGTTTCGATCTCATTCTCACTTCATTTTTGCTAGTTAAATCCGTATAAAAAAGCAAATTCCCTGCAAGTAATATACAAAAGCTATAAATAAGCCCAAAAATAACATATCTGCTAAAAGATACTCCTGTGTAATGAAGTATAAGGTTTACAGATCCAAAGTAAGGTGACCAAGCAATACTAGCAGCAAATCCGACGGCATATACTTTCGCCAAAAATTTTGTTGGAAATTTTGCTTCTTTTACTAAGTCATGGGTTATTCTAATGGAACCTAAATTTGTCAGTGAACCTAAGGAAAAAACCAAACCGGTTAAAACTAAAAATAATCCAGAACTCCTGTTACGATATTTGCTTATATAATAATTAAATACTTTTAAATATCCACCTTGTTTTAAAGGAATTGATAGAACAGGGACCATTACAAAAAGAATTGCTAGCGGTATATTTTTTGTCATACCATCCAGCCAGATATCAAATCCCATGTCATACTTGTATAAAAGAAGATGTCCTGTTAGCAAACCCAATAAACTCAGATAAAAAGCCGGGCCTTTAGCCAAGATAATACAAGTAACAATCACAAAGATAAGAAAAATTGTTTCGATAATGTTGAGGAAATTTAAATCAAAAAATTCTCGCATAAAAACAACCGCTATGAGACCTAAAATACTAACTACACATAGTTTTTCCAGATACCTTAGCAATTTTCTTACTCCCCCTAATTAGTGCTGGTTATCATGCTAATTCAAATTGTTGTTCCATTATAATATAATCATAACCAAATTAGTCCTTTGGTTACAACAATATCACATTAATACTTTCGAAAATAGTTCAATTCTGTATAGATAATCTCGTTAAAACCTTCTTCCTCTGACACATCTTCATAAATCTCTGTCATTTTTTCTATAACCGGTATTAAACTTTCCCCAAAACTTTGGTTACTTGAATTACTCACAGCTTCAATATTGTTAACGTTTTCTGCCGCTTCAGCGGTTTCAAATGGTAATAACAGCATCAAAAAAAGGCCTTGATTGAGGCCTTTAAATCTCTGTTATGTACCTGGAGCGGAACTTTGAAAGTCGCACCTGAACCAAGGCCTGGGTCGGCCCTGGTCCATCTACGGATACGCAACGGGACTCGAGATTAGTGAAATTCAGTAAAATCATTCCTCCTGGGGATATGCCAGAAAACCCAGGTGTTTCAGGAGATCTACGAACTTTGCTATTGTTTCCCGCCGGTAGGCGGAAACATCGCGGTCGGTGAAATCGTAGAATCCCTGACCGGCCTTGAGGCCGGTTTTCCCTTTTTCCATATTCTCAGAGATGATTGAAGGCGGCGCAAATTTATTGTCCCGTAAGGAATCCTTCAAGTAATTGCTGGCATAATAAAGTATATCTCCACCACCCCAGTCAATAAATTCAATCAGACCCAGAATAGCAAATCTGAGACCGAACCCCACCCGGGTAGCCCTGTCAATTTCCTCAGGAGAAGCTACACCCTCCTCCACTAGGCGGGCGGCCTCATTCATGGCCAGGGCCTGGATACGGGGAACAATAAAGCCCGGAGTAGGCGCGCACCTTACAGGTACTTTTCCTGCCGACTCCAGTAAAGTAAACATGTCCTGTATGGCAACCGGAGAGGTATTCTCGCCGGGACTTACTTCGACCAGAGGGATAAGGTAGGCGGGATTGAGCCAGTGGGTGTTCATGAACCTCTCCGGCCCTTTTACATAAGAGGACAGCGTTTCCACCAGGAAGGTGGAGGTAGTGGAAGCAATAAGGGTCTCGCTCCCTACCAATGAGCTTATGAACGTCAAGGCTGTTTTCTTGATTTCCATGACCTCCGGCACTGCTTCAAATACAATACCAGCTTCAGGCAAGGCTTCTGCAGCACTTGTGATATCATGGCAGCTAATCCTGTTTAAAATTTGCTCAACTAATTTTTCTTCAAAAACATGCAGCGAAGACAAAAATTTTAGGTTCTCCTTGATTTGTTCCAGAGCATTATGAAGCACAAACTGTTCCTCATCGCCGCTACGTTTTTTAAGATCAATTAATTTTACCCGGTGACCGGCACAGGCGAACACCTGGGCGATGCCTGTTCCCATCCGTCCAGCACCGGCAACGGCTATTACAGGCTTACACCCACTCATGGCAAAACTCCTTTTCTGAGCATAGAATTCATTTCTCCTGGCGTCATATTCGCTAGTTTCAGGTTTTCCAGAGTTCGACCGGTAGCCCGTAGGTCCTCACCGACTATTGCCGACGCAACTGACAGCAGGCCACGGGCCACTGGTGTCCGGACACCAACCCAGTCGGCAACGGATACAAGAAAGGCCAGGCCGCAGGCTATATCTTCTCGTATATAGCGGTGGTTTACAAGGTCCAGTTTTTCGCGCCAGTCCGTACTGTCCACCAGCTTTTCGTGGGCAGCGTTACCGTACATCCATTCTTCGCCTTCAGGGTTGTAATGATCGGCAAGGGGAAAGTGTGGCGCCCCGTAACCCAGGGCCTCACGGACCGAAATGCGTTCGGCATCCAAAGCGTCATGGACACGGCGGACAGCAGGCTGAGTCCCCTCGTTATGGATATCCCAGTAGTCAAAGTGTTCGATGGGGCCCGCATTTAAAATCATTAGGGGCGGGTGAATAATAGGCCCCGCATTCATCAGCGCTCCGTCCAGAACATCCTTCAAGGGTTCGACGACAGGAAAAGCCCGCTTAAGAATACCGAAGGCATACTCAGACTTTTCAGCCGGGAAGACCCCTACCGGGAGCTGCGTTGCCCGGGTAGTAATGGCTATGGTATCGGGGCCATGCTTACGGCAGAGATACGGAAGGGTTCCAGTTTCCGCAAATACAACGTCAGCTCGAGAACCCCTGTCACGAAGACCCCTGGCTATCACGTAGCTGCCAAAGGTGCCCGGAGGAAGAAATACGATCTGACCGTCCTTCAAGTGAGGCGCCAGATCGGATACCAGTGATTCCTGGGCAGTTGCAGGTAAGGGAATAACAACCATTTCCGCACCATCAATCACAGCAGCCATATCCATACTTGCAAGTGTCAACCGTACCCTGCGCCCCCCCTGAGAATCCTTGAGAACCAAAGACTGGTTCTCAAGGACCGGTTGAAAAGCCTCTTTATTTCGCCGCCACAAGCGGACGGAATGCCCTTTTTCCGCCAGATCGGCAGCGGTCGCATAGGCCCCGTTACCGCCCCCTATAACTGCAATTTCCATTATGGAAAACTCCCTTCTTAATAATTAAATAGCAAGCAATGATAATATAATCACAGAGCAAATGTAACAATCTGCGGAAAAGCAGTTAAAAGAACAATAATAACAGCATAAGCAACAAGATAATACAATGCACCTTTGAAAATCGACATCACAGGAATGTCCGGCGCCAGTCCTTTAGCCACAAACACGGTTACTCCCACGGGTGGTGTTATCGCCCCGGCACTGGTAACAATGCACAAAACCACACCCAACCAGATAGGGTCATAACCCAAGGATATAATTGTAGGATAAAAGATCGGTATCGAAAGTATCAGAAACCCCAGTGCGTCCATGACAGCGCCGCCGATAACAAATATTACCAGTATGGCAGCTACAATCAAAACCGGAGCTATCTGAAGGGAGTTGGTCCATTCCGCTATATCGTACGGCACCCTTGTTATTGTCAGAAAACGACCGAAAATCATGGCGCCGACGATCAAAGTAATGACCATTGTGGCCGACTTCAAAGTACTGGATATGGCTATTGTAAATTTATCCCAGGTAAGCCTGCGCATGGCAAGTGTTATTATCAGGGCTCCAAAAGCTCCGAAAGCAGCAGATTCCGTCGGGGTGAACCAGCCCAGGAAGAGACCTCCTATGACAAAGGAAAAGAGTAACAGGATAGGAATGACTCCATACAGTGAAGCCACTTTCTCCTTAAGATTTGTCCTTGGTCCGGCTGGCCCCAGTTCGGGATTTCTCGTACAGATAAATAATACCGTCAAAAGGAATAGAAGTGTTAGCATCACTCCCGGTATAATGCTGGCCATAAACAACTGCCTCACGGACTGCTCGGTTTGCAAGGCAATGACCAAAAGGACTGTGCTCGGAGGAATAATAACTCCCAGGGTTCCACCGGCAGCAACAGTTCCCAGGCTCAATGTCCTGTCATAACGATATTTTTTCAGTTCCGGCAAGGCCATGGTTCCCATAGTGGCAGTTGTAGCGGAATTTGAGCCGCAGATTGCTGCAAAACCTGCGCTCGCCAAGATAACCGTTCCGGCCATACCCCCCTTTAACTGGCCAACCCATTTGTAGGCGGCTCTAAAAAGCTTCTCAGTTATACCAGCCCGAAATATTATTTCACCCATAAAGATGTATAAAGGAATGACGCTTACGGGGTAACTTGAAAATTCATTCCAGAGATCTGCCGTCAGCACCGTAAAGGCCGCTTTAGGAGACACAGCCACAAGCAGCCCCAGAAACCCCACTATGAACATGGCAAAACTGATGGGCATCCTCAATAGCATCAGCAGAAAAAGTAAGCCTAAACCGGCAAGAGCCAGGGTAAAAAGATCCATTCTAAGACGCACCCCCAGAAAGCTGTTTAAGAAAATCCACAAGAAGAGCAAGGGTCAAACCTGCAAAACCCAGGGCAACCACAAATATCAGAGGGTAAAAAGTCAGCCTCATAGTTTCGGAAACATTACCGTTTCCGGCAATAGTCAGTGCGTATAAACAGAGCTGCCAGGAAACAAGAGCAAAGAAAATGGTGCTTATAAAGAGCGTAATGGACCTGATGCAGTTTTGCAAGGGGAGCGGAAGTTTCTCCATCAGAAAATCTATATCAACGTATCCCTTGTGAAGCTGGGTGTAGCCTAGACTGAAAGCAATGGTGACGGCACACATCCACCCGACAATTTCAGTAGTCCCGTAAAAGGGAACACCAAAAAACCGGATAACACCGTTTAGAACAACCGTCATCATCATTAATACCAGGCTAAAGCCAGCTATGATCGCCAGTCCCCGGTTCAGGTAAACGTTCACTTTCTCCAGGCGGGAGATAACTCCCGCCTGGCATTCTATTTTTGCTTCTGCAGTTTCTTTAACGTAATCTTTTCCAGTTTTCTTTTCGATAACCAGGTCCTGTGAAATACCCAACCGTAATCCCCCCTCAAATATTGACTCAAACCGAAATTAACAGAGCAACCTGTATTAACCGGTTTATTTGCTGTATTTTTCCTTCAGTTCATACAGTCTATCCAAGTATTCCTCGGCGGGCATACCCTTGGCCTTCAATTCTTCAACATAATTTTCCTGCAAAGGTTTTATGATTTGATCCCAGCGGGCTTTTTCCGCCGGATCAAGGGTTATAATTTCCAGGCCCTGTTCCTTTTTGCTCCATTCCAGGGCTTCCTTGACATGGTTATCCATATATTCACCCGTCCAGACAGCCATCTCCGGCCCCAGTTCATCTATTACCTCCTGTACGTCTCGGGGCAAGGAATCCCAAACGTCCTTGTTCATTACCGCTACGAAAGTGTTGATAGTCATCGGGTACTCCGTTACATATTTTATTTTTTCGGCCAGTTTAAAATCCATCAGGACTTCACGGGAGCTGACGTTACCTTCTATAATCCCCGTCTGCAGAGCTTCAGGCGTTTCGGCCATGGACATGCCGACGGGAGAAGCACCCAGGGACTGAAGTACCGGTATAATTGCACCTGAGATGCGAAGCTGCATTCCCTTTAAATCCTCCAGCTTCCTCACCGGTTTTACGGTCTGCAGATGGGCAGGCTCCGTGGTAAAAGCAGTGAGAATTTTATAATCCTTAAAGGCTACAGGCGGAAACTCTTGAATCAGGTCGTAAATCACCTGGCTGGCCACCCTGGCATTGGGAAATTTGGAAGGCATATCGGAAATTGCCAGAAGGGGAAAACGGCCTGGTTCATAAGTTGTAACCGATAAACCGACTTCCGCAACCCCATTCTTGACCCCGTCATACATATTCTTGGCGGTAAGCAGGGTACCCCCGGGAAAAAGTTCAACTTTGACCTTGCCGTTCGTGCGCTTTTCCACCTCTTCCTTCCATTTTTCCATCTGCTTGGCGGGAAATGTATTGGCAGGAGCAAAGAATGCATATTTAAGGGTAATGGTATTTTCTTTCGACTCTTCCTGTTTAGCACTACCGCAACCTGATAATAAGAAGCTAACCAGCAGCACTATTATTACACCGGATAATAAAAGTTTTCTTTTCATTTAATAAACCTCCCCATAATCAAAACTACTTTTTTGTTTCAAATTTCTTTCAAATAAAATCAGCATCATTTTCCTTTAAACTAGTGATAATAATTAATTTGGCCCGTTAAGAGCACAAAAAGCCAACACTCAAAATGAGCGCTGGCTATACATACAAGTCCACACTCATCTAAGCTCATCTCATCTTAACTCATCTCAACTCTTTCTAAATATTCAGTTTTGATGGACCACAAACTAAGCTCAAACTCTTTATAAGAATTATCCACTAAACCAAAGATAATGTCAAGAAATATTTTATGTTTCTCGGTTATATACCCTATTTAGAAACACAGCGGACGGTATCTGGAACAAATATTAAGACGGATTTAATGTATGCGAAAATAAAAAAAACTGGTCATCTTTTTACCAGTCTTTAATATTATTATGTGAAGTAAATGTAAAATCTCTCTTTTCCATACACTTTTATGTGGACTCTATGCACCTGAAGCGGAACTCAGGAAACCGCATCTGAACCAAGGCCTGGTCAACTTTAGGCCCATCTATGGATCCTTCATAATATGGTGGACGAGATGGGACTCGAACCCACGACCCCCTGAATGCCATTCAGGTACTCTCCCAGCTGAGCTACTCGCCCACATTCTATAAATTAATTCTTTCTTGCTGCGAAAAATATTATAACACCTGTTCCGTTACATGTCAATTTAAAATTATTCCAATTTCTTTTAAAAAAACTTTGTTTAATAGAAGATATTTTTCACATACTAATTTTATAGGAAAAAATACAGTAGCTTAATTAAAGGGTGAGCCTTTTGAAAAGAACGAATACCAACAAACATTTATCTCTGGCAGAGGCTCTAGGCATTGGCGCAGCAGCAACCCTACTGGGAGGAGCGGGAGCGGTATGGCTAGGTAGGTATACTATCAAAAAAACGGTAAATGATATCTTAAAAATATTTATGACTGATAAGTATGATGAAAATCTCTGGGAGTTTGTCTCAGCCGCTACCAGGGCAGGGTTACAAAATATTATAGAGAATAATTTAAGATCTGAAAGGGGAAAGATTATATTCCGCCCCTTAGGTACTCCAAAGAAATTTCTTCATTTTGATGATTTAATGTTCGACATAGCTCAATTGAATACAATGCCTACTGAAGCTAATGTAAAAATTGAAACTAAAACAGTGATCGGCCCAATGGCAAAAAAACCCCTTGTCTTAGATATTCCCATAATGGTTTCCGGTATGGCTCACGGAACAGCCTTATCTGAAAAAGTAAAAATAGCTATTGCAAAGGGTACTGCAATGATTGGCACCGCAACTAATACCGGTGAAGGCGGCATGTTACCTTCAGAAAGAAAAGTTGCCAGATATCTGGTGTTGCAGTTTCCCCGGGCCAAATGGGTACGGGATGAAAAAACACTTAAACAAGCAGATATGATAGAAATTCAGTTTGGCCAAGGGGCACAAGCCGGCACTTCTCATAGTAAGACTAAACTTGGTAAAAAAGCACGACAAATAAGGGGGTTAAAGAAGGGAGAAACTGCAGTTATTGAAGCCAGGCTTCCCGAAATGAAACAAGGCTATTCTCTTAAACAGATAGTGAACCGTCTCAGGGAAATTACAGGAGGTGTTCCTATTGGAGTTAAGTTTGGATGCGGAAAGTATCTAGAAAAAGACATGGAAATCGCCTTAAAAGCAGAGGTTGACGTAATAGCTCTAGACGGAGCACAGGCTGCTACTAAGGGAGCGCCCCCAATTATAGAAGACGATTTTGGTTTACCAACTCTCCATGCTTTGTGCAGGGCTGTTCGTTTTTTAGAGAAGGAAGGTGTTAGAGATAAAGTCAGTTTAATTATTAGTGGGGGACTGCTTAATCCCGGTCATTTTTTAAAGGCAATTGCACTTGGGGCAAATGCAATATCCATCGGAACGACTATTTTATTTGCCGTAGCACATAAACAGGTATTGCAGGCTATGCCATTTGAAACTCCTACACAAATCACCTGGGATGACGGTAAGTTTAGCAAGCAGTTTAACATTAATAAAGGGGCACAAACAGTTTATAATTTTCTCCAATCATCTATTCTTGAAATGGAAGACGGTGTCAGGGCCCTTGGAAAAACCTCTATTTGGGATGTCACAAAGGATGACCTCATGGCACTTACTCCTGAAGTTGCCCAAATAACCGGAGTTGACTTAGCCTATTAATAAAGAAAACTTGGCTGGCGCCGGCTAAAAGCTTAGCTGCACTTATGCTATCAGGAAGTAAAAGTTATACTAATAGTATAAAGTATAAAAAAGAGGGCGTCTACACGTGTAGTGTATCGCCCCGAAGAAAGGAGATTTGTGAGAAGGTTACTATTACACAGTAACCTTATTTTAGATTAACATATCCAGGAAGTTATTTCAAGAACTCTCACTAAACATTAAAACGAAATTGGATTATATCACCATCTTGAACAATGTAATCTTTGCCTTCTAATCTTACAAGCCCCATTTCTTTTGCTTTGCTCATAGAACCACATTCTTTTAAATCATTAAAACTTACCACTTCAGCCCTGATAAAACCTCTTTCAATATCTGAATGTATCTTTCCTCCGGCTTCCTTCGCAGTAGATCCCTTTCTTATAGTCCAGGCCCTGACTTCATCAGGTCCTGCAGTTAAAAAGGAAATAAGGCCTAAATAGTCGTAAATCACTTTGGCAAGCCTGTCAATTCCAGGCTCGTCTATTCCCAGTTCTTCCATAAACATTGCCCTGTCTTCTTCATCTAGCTCACCAATTTCAACCTCTGCCCGGGCACATATTTCCAGTAGAGGAATCCCGTTTTCTTTAGCGTAATTTTTCAGCTCATCCTTCCCCGGATAATTACCGCCTTCCAACTGAACCTCATCCACATTTACAACTAAAATCATAGGTTTTAATGTTAGAAATTCCAAATGCTTCAGTTGCTGCCATTCTTCATCATCCAGTTCAAGTTGATTAAGCATTTTTTCTTCCTCAAGTACGCTACGGCATTTTTCGAGTAGCCGCAGTTCTTCAGCAGATTCTTTTTTCTTTTTCTTATTATTTAAAATTCTATCAATCCTTGTTTCCACCATAGCCAAATCAGCAAATAACAGTTCCATATTAATAGTTTCAACATCCCTCATTACATCTATGGAACCGTCCACATGGAGAACTTCAGGATTTTCAAAGGCACGCACTACGTGCACAAGTGCGCTCACTTTACGCACAGAATTAAGAAATTCATTTCCGATACCCTCACCCTGGCTAGCTCCTTTTACAAGACCTGGAACATCAGTTACTTCAATTTGAGCATACGTAGTCTTTTTAGGGTTATATAAATCAGTTAAGTAATCTATTCTTTCATCAGGAATAGGAGCTAGCTTAAAGTTAGTAGAAGCTTTGCCGGAAAAAAAGTTACTAGTTTGGGCTTGAGACTTTGTTAAGAGATTAAATAACGTGGTTTTACCAACTGTCGGCAAACCAATAATCCCTGTTGAGAGCGCCATTACTACCATCTCCTTAATTTTACGATTACACCCGTCTATTATAAATGAAAACTTGGTTTGCGCCAAGTCTTTTAACGCAGGCGCAAGCCGTAGTTGAATTTATTCCTCCCCAGATTTATTCTTTCTAATAGGCGAAAACTAGGCAATAGTTAAAATAAAGAACCTAATTCAGAAGGGAAACTTCTGCAATTAGGCTCAAACCTTCTTTTAAATTCAATCTCAGGCAAGATTTATTGTTTCTAATGGAATCTACCTTTTTGCTATCTAAATACAAATATAGTTTCATTTGCCTTAAAGAATCTTGAATATAATGGTTTCGGTCCACATGACATGTTATCCTGTATAAGTTTCCATCATACAATTCATTTACTTCTCCCAATAAAGATAGCCTCTCTGTTAAACTCTTACTACGACTCCGCTGCTTTTTTGCACTATTTAAATAAAAAGAGGCACATCCCTCAATAAGAGCTGTAGTAGAGATATTTTTAACTTCTAATAAAATAGGAAAATTATCAATTGAAGCAAGTGTCAGGCTTCTAATATGATTTAAAAATGGCCGTAAGGAATTTTTACGTAGTAAAGCATAAATTACAGTAAGCAAATCATGATACTCCTCCGGTAATAATAGATAATCCTTTTTGCGGATTTTTTGGAGAAGCCTGCGATAATCATTTTGTTTCCTTGTATGCCTCTTAAGGCTAGGTATGGTAATCAACTTGTCTAGCAGTGCAGCATTTAATTCAAGCTTTAATAATGACAGCCATTCGCCCAGATCTTTACCTGCCAGCTTTCCAGGGAAATATACTATAAAGATTCCATTGGAATTTGCATAGTTCCAGGAATTTTTAACCATTTTTGTAGTACTAAACATTATACCTTTGTAATGAACTGACAATCTTTCCTGTTCATAACGTGAATTTCCGTATATTTTGTGAAAATATTCTCCGACGCTACCTTTAAATAATTCCGGTAAAACTTCCATTTGTGGCGGCAGGGTATGATCCAAATCCGTTAAGATTGCTCGAAGTCTATATAGTGTCTCTAGTTGCTCATCACTTTTACTGGAGTTTAACACCAGTGAAATAATAATATTGTGATAGCAGAATGGCGAACTGCTTCTTTCAATACCTATTACAGGTACATGATGACCTGCAGAACGACCATATAACAATCGCCTCGGAATACCGGCAACGTAACCGTTTTCTCGTAATATTACAGCCACTATATACTCCAGTAACAGTCTATCTTCAAGGTAAACTGCCATAAGACCACTCCAAAATCGTCTTAATATAGGTTTACCTTTTTTAATAGAAATTACTCTAGATACTGGTAAATTGGTCTATTCGGCCACTCCAATCTCATTGCTTTGTTTAACCACATTCAATAACACTGAAGTTTGAGTTTCCTTTACTCCATCTATCTTAGTTAGTTTATGATAAAGAAAGTCTTTAAGTTTTTCACTGCTGCTAAAATAAGTTTGTATTATTAAATCGTAAAGACCTGTAGTTACTGCAAGGTATACAACTTCTTTCATAGCTTTTAATTCATTTATAACATGTTCCAGTTTCTTAACATCCACATTTACCCCTATTATAACTGGAAAATTATAACCTATTGTATGGGGATCAGAGACCGCTGTTATTTGAATAATGCCATCTTTAATCAAGCGGTTATATTTTCTCCGCACAGTAGCCTCTGCGACTCCCAAACGGTTTGCCATATCTACAAAGGACATTCTACCATCTTGCTGTAAAAGCTCAATAACTTTCTTTTCTATCTTATCTAAATTCATCATGGGATGGCACACCTTCCTTATTAAAGCATATTAGTAGAATAATTCGACGTAAAAATAAAATATCCTGCTAAAAAATAATGTTTTTCGTCTTAATTATTCGTTCTTATATTTTTTTCCTGTAGGAGTTGCGGCGAGCCCTCCCTGTGCCCTTTCCCTTAAGCTTTCTGGCAAAGCCCTACCTATTTCACCCATTGCAGTTATTACCTCATCAATAGGAATTAAACTTGGAATGCCAGCCATAGCCAGATCGGCAGCTACAAGCGAATTTACCGCCAAGAAGGAATTTCTTTTAATGCAAGGTACTTCCACAAGACCTCCAACGGGATCACATACCAGGCCAAGTGCATTTTTTAGCGCAAGGGCTGCAGCAGTCGCTACTTTTTGAGGGGGTCCTCCCAGCAATTCCACTAAAGCTGCAGCCGCCATGGCAGCTGCAGAGCCGCATTCAGCCTGACAGCCACCTTCTGCTCCCGATACAGAAGCCTTTTCAGCTATTACTAATCCTATACCGGCTGCCGTAAATAACGACCATACAATTTGTTCGTCATTGAAATTATATTCTTCCTGGGCAGTGGATAGAACTGCAGGTATAATGCCACAGGAGCCACCTGTGGGAGCTGCAACAATACATCCCATGGAAGCATTGAATTCTGCTACGGCAAGTGCTTTATAAATGGTCTTGGAAAGCCTATCTTGAGGTACAATACCCGTTAAAATTGCATTATACATGTGGGCTGCTGCTTTGTTAACTAAACCTCCCATAGTTTGGCCTTCCTTTTGTAATCCTTCCTCAATTGATTTTTTCATCACTTTCCAGTTATTACTCATTTTTTCAAATATTTTTTCTCGAGATAAATTACTGGTTTCTACTTCCCACTGTGCAACTATTTGAGAAATTGTAGTTCCCTCATAAGATGCTTTTTCTACCAGTTCTTGAACAGTTGAAAACTGAAAAGGAGTCATTTCTATCCCCTCCTATAACTCTATTTTTCTGATAGCTTTTACCGTATCAAAATAAGGCATTGCTTTAATTTGATTTACTGCTTGATCAGGAAGTTCTCCATCAACTTCCACAACCATTAATGCAATTTGATACGTCTTATCGCGCGATACGGACATGGTAGCAATATTAATTTTTTCACTGGCAAGGATTTCTGAAACTTTAGCAATTACTCCCATTTGATCAGGGTAGGAACAAAGAAGTGTATTGTATATCCCAGAAATATCAACTTTAAATTTATCCACTTCCCTAATTCTTACCCGACCACCACCTATTGAAACTCCTACAATTTCACTACTCTGAAACTTATTACTGAGTTTAATACGTACCGTATTTGGATGGTATGTACCTTCTTTAGAGGTAGAAAAGTGTATCAGTAAACCTTCTTCATCGGCAATTGCAAGTGCATCCTTAATACGTGGATCATCAGTTTTAAATCCCATTATTCCTGCCACTAACGCCCTGTCAGTTCCATGTCCTTTATATGTATCAGCAAAGGACCCGTAAAGTGTTATTTCAGCTTTATCAGGCTTTTCACCAAAAACCTGCCTTGCAACTCTGCCGATATTTACCGCACCGGCTGTATGTGAACTAGAAGGGCCAACCATAACCGGACCTAAAATATCAAAAACACTCATTTTCATTCCCCTTTCACTAACATAAAATACCCCAATCATTGGAAATTTATATTTTGTTTATTAATATTCTATTTTAAACTATGAGGAGAGCCCTCGCCATGGAAAATTACAAGAAAATATATAAAGGGATAGTAACATTCGCATCCCATCTGCAAAGTTTATCCTCATTAAAAACTTATCTAATTAAAATTACCTAAAGTGTTGCATGGCTTTAATTTCAACTTTAGCATCTTTAGGAAGTCTGGCTACTTCTACACAACTACGCGCTGGGTATGGTTCAGTAAAAAAGTAGATAAAGGCAATAAGGCCTCAAGGTAAAACCTTGAGGCCTTTTATAGCAATGCTTTATTTTAATTTAACTATTTAAGAAAGGGTAACCAGCTCAGCCATCCCATTCCGTGCAGGAAGACAATAAAAATAGCTAAGGGAGCAATATACTTACAAACGAACATAAAAAGACTCAAATACGGAACTGCAAGAGTCCCTTCATTTGATAACTCTTCTTTCGTTCTTTTAGGTCCCCAATACCATCCTATGAACAATGTTATAAATAATCCTCCTAATGGTAGTAATAAGTTAGATGATGTCCATTCCATTACACCAAAGAAATTCCTACCGAAAAATAAAACTTCAGACATTGGCCCCAAGGATAGTGAACAAAAGACGCCTATAATAGTGATAACTGTTGTAGCTATCCAGGTAGCTTTATGCCTGGTCATCTTCAATTCTTCTGAAAAATATGCAACTACAACTTCCAGAATTGAAATAGCGGAAGTTAAAGCTGCCACAGATAGTAGTAAGAAGAATAAGAAACCGAAAAACATTCCGCCCGGCATTTGATTAAAAACATTAGGAAGTGTTATAAAAGCTAAACCAACTGAGGAAGCCGGGTCTATATTAAAAGCAAACACTGCCGGAAAAATAGCAATACCAGCAAGTAGAGCAATTGCCGTATCCGCTATTGTTACCTGAAGTGTAGTTGCTCCAAGGTTTTCCCTTTTGTTGATATAAGAACCGTAAGTTATCATTGTACCCATACCTAAACTCAATGAGAAAAATGCGTGCCCAAGGGCTAGCAATACTCCTTTAGCCGATAACTTTGAAAAATCAGGTTTAAATAAAAACTCCAAACCTGCTCCAGCACCGGGGAGAGTAACTGCACGTATGCCAAGGACAATAATAATAACCAATAATAAGGGCATTAATATTTTGGAGTACTTTTCAATACCTTCTTTAATACCTGCATAAACAATACATCCTGTTAAAGCCATAAATACAGTTAACCAAAATATTGGTCTTACTACTCCACTGGTAAACGTGCCAAAAACATTACCTATCTCTTCAGGGGATAAGCCTGCAAATCCACCTGTAACAGACTTAAATACATACTCCATGCACCAGCCTGCCACAACTGCATAGAATGATAGAATCATAAATGCAGCCACTACACCCATCCAACCTGTTAAGAACCAGGGAGTTCCAGGAGCTAATTTTTTAAAGGAACCAATGGCATTTTTTTGTCCCCTCCGACCGATTATAAATTCAGAAAGCATAACAGGTAAACCTATAATTGCAATACAAACTAAATATACAAGTACAAATGCAGCACCACCATTTTCACCGGTCATGTAGGGGAATTTCCATATGTTACCTAAACCAATTGCTGAACCGGCTGCCGCAGCGATAACGCCTAATTTGCTTCCAAAAGAATCACGGTTAGTTGGGCTTTGAGCTACAGCATTTTTTCTTTGATCCATTTCCGACATTACATGTGCTCCTTCCTTGTTGAAAAAGTTCAAAATTTTCCGTATTCCTTTTTCCAAAAAACATCTTATAACCATATTAATATACTTTTTTCATATTTCCATAGGTATTTTATACTGGTAGACTAAAGCTGTCAAGTGCAAGGAATTATTACATAAATTTGGCAGCTAAAAATAACTAAAAACATAATTTTTTTATTAATAATTAACTAAAAAAATAACCCACTGTGTTTTAGCCACAGTGGGGTCACCTTATGCAAGTAATACCCTGTCATTATTTAATGCTTTACCACTTGCTTTTTCAAATAATGCCAGTAAATCCTGTATGCTTGTATTGTTACGGTGCTGTCCCTTAATATCTAAAACAATCTGCCCTTCATCCATCATAATGGTACGAGTTCCATATTTTAAGGCCTGTTCTAAATTATGGGTTATCATTAGTGTGGTAATTTTTTCCTTTTCTATAATTTCCTTTGTTAGCTCCACAACTCGTTGACCTGTTTTTGGGTCTAATGCTGCAGTATGCTCATCTAAAAGTAACAGCTTAGGTTTTTTCAAAGTAGCCATTAAAAGAGTAAGCGCTTGCCTTTGCCCTCCTGAAAGAAGCCCTACTTTTACAGATAGTCTGTCTTCTAAACCCAAACCCAGTTGAGAAAGTTTTTCCTGAAAAAAATGACGATCCTTGCGAGAAATTCCCGGGATAAGCTTTCTCTTTTCTCCTCTTTTTAATGCCAGGGATAAATTTTCAATAACTGTCATGGAAGCAGCCGTACCCATCAGAGGATCCTGAAAAACCCTGCCAATATAGGAAGCTCTTTTATGTTCCGGCTGGTGTAATATACTTTGCCCATCGATATATATAGAACCATAATCAACAGGAAATACTCCGGCAATTACATTTAGAAGCGTTGACTTCCCTGCACCGTTACTTCCAATAACAGTAACCCATTCTCCGGCATTAATATTTAAATTTACATTATTAAGGGCTAATTTTTCATTAATAGTTCCAGGGTTAAAGGTTTTTTTAACCTCTTTAACTTTGAGCATACTTCCCCTCCTTTAGACCCACTCGTAACTTTTTCTTAATGGAAGGTGAAGCCAGGGCAATTATTACTATAAAAGCAGTCATCAATTTTAAATCTGTAGGCTTAAGTCCCATGGTCAGTACCAGGGCTATAACTAAACGGTACATTACGGAACCCGCGACCACTGCTAGTAGCCTTCTTAAGATGGACCCTGTTCCAATCAATACTTCTCCTATAATTACAGAAGCAAGACCTGCTATGATAGTTCCTATCCCCATACTAACATCTGCAAAGGTCTGGTACTGGGCAACAAGTGCCCCTGAAAAAGCAACCAGAGCATTTGAGATGCTTAAGCCCAAAAGCTTAGTATAATTGGTATCCACTCCCTGGGCCTTTATCATCTGTTCATTGTCTCCTGTAGCTCTCACTGCCATTCCAAGTTCTGTCTGTAAAAAGTAGTTTAAGATAATTACAAGGACAGTAACAACAACTAGAGGCACTCCTAAACTGACAACCTTTTCCGGCAGGCCAATATCCTGAAGTACGGTAAATACAGTTTCTGCCCTTAATAGAGGAACATTATTACCACCCATTACCCTTAAATTTACTGAATACAGGGCTGTCATTGTCAAAATTCCTGACAGGAGGGGTGTTATTTTTAAGCGTGTATGCAGAAATCCTGTAAAGACTCCGGCAATGGCTCCGCCAATGATTGCCAACAAAGTTGCCAACCAGGGGTTACTACCGTTGTATATCAATATTGCACATATTGCTGCTCCTAACGGCAAACTGCCGTCTACCGATAAATCCGCATAATCAAGTACCCTAAAGCTTAAATATACTCCAAGGGCCATAATGCCATAAATTAGTCCCTGTTCTAATGTGCCTGTAAGAAATGACATTATTAATTCACCCTTTTATTCCACAATTTCCGCATCTTCTAAAATATCCTCCGGAATTTCTATACCTAAAAATTCTGCCGCTTTCTTATTTATAACTACTGACATTTCCTTTTGCTTTTGAATTGGCATTTCAGCAGGATCCTTGCCGGCTATGACCTCAAGTGCCATTTCTCCCGTTTGCCTACCCAACTTATAATAATCTATTCCTACAGTTGCAAGTCCGCCTTTTTTAACTACAGAGGATTCTCCACTTACCACAGGTATTTTCTCATCTTCGGAAACCTTTATTACTGATTCACACGCCGATACAACTGTATTGTCAGTTGGAACATATATTGCATCTACTTTACCGACCAGTGACTGAGCAGCCTGCATTACTTCGCTTGAATTGGTGGCAACTGCTTCTACCAGCTCAAGTCCTAGTTCGGGAGCAGCCTGACGAGCTATTTCAACCTGGATCTGTGAGTTTTGCTCACTGGTATTGAAAATAATACCAACATTTTTAACTTCAGGTACCAGCTTTTGTAGAAGTTGAAGTTGTTCTTTAACAGGATTCATGTCGGTTGTTCCGGTAACATTGGTACCCGGTTTTTCCATGCTATTTACCAGTTGTGAACCTACCGGGTCAGTTACAGCTGTAATTAAAATAGGTATATCCTCAGTAGCACCTGCCATTGCCATGGCTGTAGGTGTAGCTATTGCAAGTACCAAATCCACTTTATCAGAGACAAATTTCTTGGCAATTGTATTTGCAGTAGGCATATCGCCCTGTGCATTCTGGTAGTCTACAATCAGATTTTCTCCATCTTTCCAACCATTTTCCGCTAAGACATCCAAAAACCCTTCCCTAGCAGCATCCAGTGCATCATGCTCTACAATTTGAATGATCCCCAATTTAATTTTCTGTTGGGAGTTTTCTTGAGAATTATCCGTCTGGTTTGAACCTTCAGACCCAGAATTATCATTTGATTGTCCACAAGCTGCTAAACTTAAACTCAAGATTACTACTAAAGCAAGTACAATAAATTTACGCATTAATAAACCCCCCATATTTTTTTTGGTGAGGAGGGTAGAAAGCTAAGGTATTATTCCCACCATTCAACCATACTACCCTTTTTTTAAAACCGTACCTCACCATTCTGCATTTCCTACTATTTATAAACATTTTATACGTATCTTCTTAAAAGTGTCAATATGTTTTTAACAAGAATTATTTTACATAAAAAGACAACTAATTTTTAAATATGGGAAGTGTGAAATAAAAGGACACTCCATCTTCTCCATTTTTAACACCAATCGTTCCTCCATGTGCCTCTACAAATCCTTTGGCTATGGCAAGCCCAAGCCCTGTTCCCGATTGTTTTCGAGTCCGTGACTTATCACCTTTGTAAAATCTTTCAAAAAGGTAAGGGATTTCTTCTTCCGCTATTTTAGAGCCAGAATTAAAAACTTTGGTGGTCACCTGGCCATTTTTTTCGGAAATTGTGACACGGATAGTACCACCGTGCGGTACATGACGCAAAGCATTGGCCAGTAGATTAAGTATAACCTGTTGAATGCGATTTCTATCAGCATTTACTTGAGGAACGCCCCCATCTTCTGCAATACAAAACTTGATTTCCTTTTCTTCAAGCTGGGGAGTCAATATCTCACGATATTTTTCAAACAGCTCTTTCATGAAAAATTGCTCTCTGGTGAGTTTTAACTGACCTGCTTCGGCAAGACTCAGTTCCTGCAGGTCACCCACCATCCGTGACAACCTTAAAACTTCATCATTTAAAGACAGTATGACCTCAGGCTTAGCCTCAATCCTTCCTTCAAGTATTGATTCCAGCTGTCCCCTCATAATTGCCAGCGGATTTCTCAATTCATGCGCCACATCTGCCACCAAGTTCCGACGGGCCTTATCGGCTTTTTCCAAACTTTCAGCCATTACGTTAAAAGATAAAGCAAGTTCTCCTATTTCATTATCACCCCTAACTGTAACCCTGCTCCGACGGTCACCTTGAGCAATCCTTTTAGTGGCAGCAGTTAACTTCTGTAAAGGCTTTGTAAGGCGTCTACCAAAAAATGCTCCAATTAACGCTGCAATTAGAGCAATTAAAGCTCCTACTCCAAGTGATGTCCTTAATACAGACGCAGTATACTGTCTTTCCAGCTCTGAAAGTCCATTTTGCTCACTGGGATTAATAAAGAGGTAGCCTATATTTTTGCCTTCTACCTGCAATTTTTCGCCCCTTTTTCTAAGTTCAGGAGGTATGATACTTCCGGGAGAAAAAGAATGTGTTGCAGCTATAACTCTGTAAGAACTATCTGCAAGAACTACTGTGTCTCCCCATCTGCCCATACCCTGCAGACCGCGGCCATGAAACCTACGCCCCACCCCCGGGCCCATTCCCCCACTTCTCATTCCGGAAACAGGTGAAAGGATTTTTTCTACCCCTTCCCAAGTACCGTTTTCAAGATAATATGAAGTGAGCAAACCCTGCCACTGTTCCTGCTTAATTTCCAGTCTCAATCCTACATAATCTGCAAAAAGGCGGTTGGTATTATAAATTGTTATTGCGGTGACTGCAAGGGAGGAAACAAGTGCAATGACTACAAAAAATACGCTGATTTTTTTCCGCAAGCTAAAACTCATTTCAATCTACCTCTTCATTCATTTTATAACCTGTGCCGTATACTGTTTTAATATATTTAGGACGGGTGGTTTTCCCTTCGATTTTGCGCCTGAGATTACTAATATGTGTATCAAGTGACCTTTCATAGCCTTCATAATTTAGCCCTAAAATATCCAGGAGCTGTAACCTGGAAAATACTCGACCGGGCTTTTGTGCCAGAGTAACCAGTATTTTATATTCAGTCGGAGTTAGCTGCACCGGAGTCTCTTTTACCTTTACCTGGTGACGTTCAGTATCAATTGCAAGTTTTCCATGTCTAATGATTGAACTGCTTTCCTGACCTACTGCCTGTGCAGTTCTCCTCAATACTGCTCGTATTCTGGCAACCAGTTCGCGTAGGCTAAACGGTTTAGTGAGATAGTCATCCGCCCCTAGTTCCAAACCCAACAGCTTGTCAACTTCTTCCGACTTGGCAGTAAGCATTATGATGGGAGTTGTATACTTTTCCCTGACTGTTCTGCAGACATCCAGGCCGCTCAGTTCAGGAAGCATCCAATCAAGGACAATTAAGTCCGGCTTTTCCGTTGTAAATTTTAGTAATGCTTCCTTACCATCTGCAGCTATAATGACTTCAAAACCTTCAGCAGTTAAAAAATCCCTAACTATTTCCTGTAATTTTTCTTCATCATCCACAAAGAGTATTTTAGCAACCACCAGCCCTTGCCTCCTTAAAATGATGTTCGAAAAGCCCGTGTTCCTTTTCAAACTTGCATATCAAATATGTAAAACCAAGGGATTCTTCCCTTGGTTTAAGATTTAATTATTGACCATTCAAGCATGGACAAGCGGCACCAAAGCCTCGTCCCATTCCTCTTCCGCCGCCAAAACCTTTGCCACGGCCTCTACCTGCAGGTCCTACAGCAGTTCTCTCAAGCTGGTCAGCAACCCTTTGTTCCATAATTGTCAGGCGTGCCTGGGCAACTTCTTCCGTAATAACTCCTTCTTTAACTAAGTTATCCAGCCAGATTTTTCTCTCTGCAAGTGCTTTTTCAACAATTTTTTCCTTGGAAACTCCTTTGTCTGAAGCAATTGCTGCTAAAGACTTACCTTCAAGCCTTTTGGCTGTAATGTCTTCAACAGTTAAACCGGTCAGTTCAGCAACAATTGTGATCAGACCTCCGTTAGCAGCCCTGTATCCCCAACCATTACCTGCTCCAAAACCTGCAGGTGTTACGGCCTTAGCATTTGCCTGCGGCGTTGCACTTTGCGGCGTACTTGCTGCCTGAACAGAACCGGTAAAACCGCTTCCAAGGAATAAAACACCTGCCATTACAACTAGAAGTGATAGAGCAATAAATTTTTTCACTGGAAAACACCTCCTAATTTATTTTGCATCTCTATCATACCACCCGGATTTTAAGTAATCTTCAAGGAAATCTTAAGAAAACCTCAAGATTCATTTTCCTCTATTTTTTTCTCCCACATACCATAAAGCCTTTGCAATTCACTGTTAACATCATCATATTGCTCTGTTAAATTCCTTATTTCTTGACCTGAGTTATTATATGTTGAGCTGTCTCCCAGCATAGCAATCAGCTCATTTGCCCTTTCTTCCAGTTCTTCTATCCTTTTTTCCAAGTCCTCCAGGGAAAAAACGCTATCTTTTTTATTCTTAACCTTTTGTTGAAGTTGTACTTGTTTTTGTTTTATTTTTCTTTGTTTTTCCCTTAATAACTGTTCTCCCAATAGATCCTGCTTTTTCCACCTGTAATAATCATAATCTCCCACATATTCCGTCAGTTGCTCATTTTCAAGTTCCAGCACCCTGGTTGCCAAGCGGTTTATGAAATAGCGATCGTGGGAAACGAAAAGCATGGTACCCGGAAATTCGGAGAGTGCATCCTCCAGCATTTCTCTGGTATTTACGTCTAGATGGTTAGTAGGTTCATCCATAATTAAAAAATTTGCTTCTTGTAAAAAAAGTTTTGCCAGTACCAACCGACTTCTTTCTCCACCGCTTAAATTTTTTACTTTTTTCTGAACTGTTTCGCCTGCAAAAAGAAAGCGCCCTAAAACAGACCTTGCTTCATGTTCAGTAATATGCGGTCCCGTATAGATCTCATCTAAGACAGTATTTTCTTCAGATAAGTTTTCATGTTCCTGGTCGTAATATGCTATTTTAACCCTGGAACCGTATCTTATCTTACCTGCCGCCTGGATTTGTCCTGCAATAATCTTTAATAGGGTACTTTTTCCAACGCCATTATCCCCTAAAAGAGCCACCTTTTCACCTTTATAAATCTTCAAACTTAGGTTTTCAAAAAGTTTTTTTCCAGGATAAGATTTATTTATATCCTCCATTTCCAGCACAATTTCACCTGTATCCCTTAACATATTAAAAGAAATAGCAGCTTTTTTCTCGAGGATCTGGGGTTTTTCCATTTTGCTCATTTTCTGGAGCTGTTTTTGTCTACCCCTCGCCTGTTTTGATTTAACTCCTGCTCTGTAGCGATTAACATATTCCTCCAGTCTTTTTATCTTTTCCTGGTGCTTGCGATACTCTTTCAGTTCAGTTTGTAATTTCTTTTCTTTTAAAATTAGGTACCGCGTATAATTGCCGGGATAGGATTGTAATCCTTGACTGGTTAATTCTAAAATCCGTTCCACAAACCTATCCAAAAAATAACGGTCATGTGAGACCGCTAAAATTGCTCCAGGATATGTTGCCAGATAATCCTCAAGCCACTCAACAGCTTTAATATCCAAATAGTTTGTAGGCTCATCCAGCAAAATAAGTTCCGGTTCCCTTAAAAGCAGTTTGGCAAGTGCCAAGCGAGTTTTTTGACCGCCACTAAAGGTAGAAATAGGCCTGTTAAAATCGGCTTCTTCAAAACCCAATCCCTTTATCATACCTTTAATTTTGCTTTCAAATGAATATCCATCCTGTCTCTCATATTTTTCCGCAGCTTTGCTGTAGCGAGCCATAACTTCATCTAACTTATGCTCCTGTGCATAAATTGCAGGGTCAGACATCATTGTTTCAAGTTTTGTGATTTCAGAACGAAGGCTTAGTAAATCCTCATATTCAGAAAGCATCAGGTCAATTACCTTTTCTTCACCTGAAAAAAGATCGCCAGCCTGTGCAAGATATCCAACTCTAATGTCTTTCCCAACTATTATTTGACCTTCATCCAGAGGTTCTTCTCCTGCAAGACACTTTAAAAAGGTAGATTTTCCTATGCCATTTGGACCAACAAGGCCAACTTTTTCTTTAGCATTAATAATTAAAGAAATATCTTCAAAAATGATATCGGCACCATAGCTTTTTGTATTATTTTGTGCTTGTAATGCAATCATACTATCACCCTAAATATACTATCAAATTTTAGTTTTTACCGCTTTTTTAAAAGGAAGTTAAAATATTTATTTAACCTTTTAAAGGTTCCTTCCCCGAGAAGCTTCTCTGCCTGGGAAGTTATATTTTGAAGATAATGAAGCAAGCTTACGCTTCCACTCCAGTGCTCGAGGACTACATCCTTGTTTGTATTTAAAACCTTATTCAAGATATATACGGCAAGCACAACATCATCCAAAAATCCTCCCGGTCCCAAGAGAACTTCAGGTAAAAGATCTATAGGAGTCATAAAGTAAGTAATCCCCGCTAAGATAAGCGCCTTGTTACCGGCGCTTATTCTGGGATCTTTAGCCAAGCGAACCATAAGCATAAAGAGGTCAGGCGCTATTAAAACTACCTCTACCACTTGTAAACCCTGTTTACCACCCTTTTTTTGTGCCCAGTTTCTGATGTTTTCCCTAATTTTTTCGTAAAAGCCGGATACATTTTTAAGATGTGGAATTTCCTCATTTTCTGAGAGAATTTCAACCTTAGGATTCTTTTCATCTTTATCCATTTTATTTTTTCCTCCCCGGAAGTTAAACTTTTATAGCTTCTATTATTTCAACAGGATTATCGGTAAAAATACCGTCAACATTCATTTCCTGAAATTTTTTTGCAAGTCTAACATCGTTAACAACAAAGGGAAAAACCCCAACTCCATTTTCATGCGCGCCTTGTACTATATCAAGGTTAATATTGTAATAATAAGGATGAATAAACTCCGAATCTATTCTTTTGGCATATATCCATGGTTCAACAAGGCCTGCAAAATAGAGAGTTCCTGTGCGTATCTTTGAAGAAATTTCTTTACACTTTAATAAGCTATAATGGTTAAATGATGAGATTACAGTTTTTTCAACGTAATCATATTTCTCTACAAGCTCAATTACCTTTTCTTCAATTCCTTCATACCTTATTATACCTGATTTTAACTCCAAATTTAAATAAGTATCATAATCATGTAATAGTTGCAATACTTCTTCCAGGGCAGGTATTTTAAGGCCCTTAAATTCAGAACTGAAACTACAGCCAAAATCAAGTAACCGCAGTTCTTGATATGTATAATCCTTAACATAGCCATGGGAATTAGAAGTTCTATTGACCTGTTCATCATGAATTACAACGGGAACTCCATCTTTGGTTAATTGTACATCGAGTTCCAAGCCATCTACACCTAACTTAAGCGCTAATTCAAATCCCTCTAAAGTATTTTCAGGCGCTCTGCTGGGTATTCCTCGATGACCTATTATTTTCAATTTCTACACCTTCTCTCTAAACAGTAATATAATATTTGTAAATAATTGGTGTCTTAATTCATGCAAAAATAGTCACTTAAACTTGATATTTATCCTCGCATTATGTATAATATGAACTGCAGAGGATAACAGAGTTTATTGAAATTCCTGCGTGGTGCGTGTTGGGCCGGGAAAAATTTTGAACCAACACCAACACATAGGGATCCCGGGGTCCAGTAAGTAATGGAACGCCCCCTCTGGAAAGGGACTTCAGAGCTTGCTGGCAGGGAACCCACCTGCTGAGCGCGGGTTCAGGAAATTTCCTGGCAAGCGGCCATAGCGGGAATACTGGATATAGCTTTAAAATAACTCCGTCATTAGACGGAGTTATTTTTTATTTAGTAGCTGCAATGAAATCTTTAGCATTAATACATGGTTGAACTATGTATAATACCCTGGCTAAAGAAACTAAATCAAGTGCATTGTGCCTGATAATATCCTTGATGAGAGCAGGGTCCCCGCTTTTTACAAATTTATAATAGGTTTGCGGGATAAGATAGCCCGGTATGTCTCCTTCCCTTTTAAAATTTAATAGATATTCCTCCAAGGTAATAAGGCGACAATTGGGAAACTTACCCTTAAAGTGACGCCGTGCGTGGTATAAAAGATCTATTTGATAATGCTTAAGCCTGTAAAAAAAGCGGTGTTCTACCCATCTTCCTTCAATATAGGGTGCATCAAACTTTTTACCGTTATAAGTCACCATTACTTTAAAGTTTCTCAGCTTTTTATAAAGATCCGCTAAAAGCGGCTTTTCCTCTTGCAGATTCCTGGCTAAATACTGCTGCAGCTTAAGTTTTCCGCCATCCTTATACAATATACCAACTAAGAAAAGGGGCTGATTAGCCCAGAGCCCTGTAGACTCAATATCCAGAAAAACTAAGTCATCTTTCTTAAAAAATGACAGCAATTCATAATCACACGCCCCACGGCGCCGTAATTCCTTAATTTTACCCTTCAGAATACATTCAGAAACAATCTCAACTTCATACTGCCAGCGAACTTCACCGGAGAGCTGGTTGATATTATCTATTCCCTGTTCTCGCATTTCCCTTTCAGTCACCGGCCCTATCCCTTGCAAAAGCCGCAAATTTCTTGTAAGCAATTCCTTTGAAACAGCTGGAAAAGTTAAATTTGCAAGTGAATATTCTTTTTCTATTAAATAATAATTCCCAAAGGAGTTGTTTATTTCTACCCCACCTAAATCAAGAGGGGATTTTTTTTGAGGAATTTGCACTTTGCCAGGCTCTTCATTTTTTGCTTTTATGTCTTTTAACCTACTTAATAAAGTCATAACTTTTCACCACTCACTCTTTTCTTAATAGGGTGTTCGAAAAGTCCGCTCCTTTTCGAAACTCATTTAAAACGCTTTAAACTGTTTTTCAGTGCAGTAGAATTAATAATAATTTTATTATTTTCAACCCGGGGAGTATATTCTTTACCAAGCAGCCTGTGTAAAAGGTATATTGCCGCCTCTTTATCAAGGGGCCTGTTAAAATTGGAACATTTAGGAGAATAAATGCAGTTGGGACAACCGTCCTCACATTCACATTCTTTGATAGCTTCCAGTGTCTTTTCCAGCAAATCCTCAAAACAGGAATAAGCTGTTTCACTAAAACCTACCCCACCGTCATAAGCATCGTGAATAAAGACTGTAGGTAATCCTGTTTGTGGATGTGCACCTATTGAAAGACCACCGATATCATTTCTGTCACACATTGCAAAAAGCGGCAACAGGCCAATAGAAGCATGTTCCAGTGCATGCAATCCCCCCATTAAATTAAGGTAGTATCCTTTTGCCTCTTCTATTACTGTGGGGTCAAAGGTAACCCACATTCCCTGAGTTTCTAATATTTCCTCAGGTAAATCCAGTTCTCCTCCCCCTAAAACTTGCCCGGTAGCTTCATGCTTTTTTATATAACCCGTTACCCTAGTTGTAACCTTTAGGTTGCCGCTATAGAGCATATGGGTAAGAAGGGGCCTTTTTTTATTAATTTCTATTATTTCAGTTTCCTTATCTCTTTTTACCATGGTATAGTAATCAACATCTACCTTATTAAGGTAACAATGCTTATTTTCTAGATCCAGGTCCTTGACAAGGTAAGTCTCACCCTGGTGCATGTAAACTGCACCTGGATGAGCCTCTGAAAGAGCTCTATGCCCATCTAAGGTTCCAACCAGCCTGTTGCCGGAACTTTTGTCTTTAAGCTGAAAAGATGCCAGTGAACTGGAACGAATATTTACCCTGCTTGCCGGGTAAGTGCCACCGATATAGTAATACGAACCTTCCGACTGAACTATCTCTCCATCCTCTTCAAGAAGGTACAAGAGGTCTGGAAAGATCTCTCCCCACAAGCTAAAATCTTGAGGCTTTATAGGCAATTCATGAGCAGCACAGAGTACATGTCCCAAAAGAATGTACGGATTGTCAGGTGCAACCAAAGCTTGCTCTGTCGGTTTTGTAAATAATGCTTCCTTTTTGCGGATAAAATATTGGTCCAGTGGATTTTGTACTGCTATAAAGATAACCAGGGAATCCTTGTGGCGCCTTCCCACCCGTCCCGCTTGCTGCCAGGTAGAAGCAATTGTCCCAGGATAACCCGCTATGATACATGCTTCCAGTTCTCCCACATCTATGCCCAGTTCAAGTGCGTTAGTAGAAACTACACCATAAACAGTTCCTTTAAACAATGCCTCTTCAATAGCTCTTCTTTCTCTAGCAAGGTAGCCGCCACGGTAGGAAACCACCTTATTGTGGAGGTTTTTATGGGGCAATTTTTCCTGCAGGAGCTTTTTAGTATGTCTTAATATTCTTTCGGTAGTCTGGCGCGCCCTGGAAAATGTAATGGTTCTAGTCCTTAAGGCGATTAAAAGTGAAAAGAGCCAGATCACATCCTGGATGTAAGGTCTTTTAGATGGCGGGCGCCAGAGCACAAATTTCTTTGCTCCTTGAGGAGCGCCATTATTGTCTATTAAACTAACAGGTAGCCCCGTTAACCTTTCAGCATGCTGCTTTGGGTTAGCAATTGTTGCAGAACACATAATAAACTGCGGCTTTGAGCCATAGTGTTCGCATATTCTTCTTAGCCGCCGGATAATATGACCAACATGGGTTCCAAAAACTCCCCTGTAACTGTGCAGCTCATCAATTACTATATACTTGAGATTACTAAAAAAGTTGTGCCACTTGAGGTGATTGGGCAAGATCCCCTGGTGAATCATATCAGGATTTGTTATTATAATGCTTGTTTTTTCCCTCAATTCAGGTTTTAAATCATCCGGGGTATCACCGTCATAAACAGCAACCTTTACCTCAGTATTAAAATCTTCAACTGCAGCCATCTGATCCTGACTCAGGGATTTTGAAGGAAAAATATATAGCGCTCTCCCTTTTGGATTATTTAAAATATGGTTCAAAACCGGAAGATTGTAGCACATTGTTTTTCCTGAAGCCGTCGGGGTTACAACTACTACATTCTGGCCCTGAGCCACCTTTTCTATGGCAGTTACCTGATGTGTAAAAAGTTTTGTGATGCCTTTATCTTTAAGGTAATTTTCAAGATGCGGGTGTAAGTTTTCATTAAGTTCAGCAAAACTGGCCTCTTTCGCAGGCAATTCTTCCGTATGTACAATTTGCTCATGATAATTTTCACTTTGCCGGATATACTCTAAAATTTTTTGTGCATCCATTATCTTAAACCTCCGAAATAAAGGATGCCAGTGCCGCTAACACACGGTTAAATGGCAAACCGTTTTGGTTTGGGGCACGAAACTTACGGTTAATTTCTATTTGCAATGCAGGAATTGCCAGTTCCTGTGAGGCAAACCTGGTAACAGTATGCTGTTTTTCTGCTGGAAAGCTATCAAATGAGATACGAGTAATCGCACATTTTTTAAAACTCTTTTCCAACCTGGATTTCAGTTTCTTCTGTCCAAGTAAAGATTTACCCTTCATGGTGCCTATATCAATATCAAACTCTTTTGTTGCACTTGCCCCGTGTAAATCTAAAAGCAGTTTAATGTCATATTTACTGCAAATTCTTTTTATTTCGTCTTTAAAGACACAATTTTTATCATAATTTGGATCTCCGCCATATAACTTTGTTAAAGCAAGTGCATGGCAGCCTGTTATATCCGCCAGGAGATATGCCAGAGACCCTGTAAAGAGATCCGAGGGTTTAATTTTTTTCTTTCTAACGTGACGAACCGCATGGGGAGCTACTATTAAAACAGGCCTCACTCCTTCCCAATGCTTAAAGGGAGAAACCTTCTTAGGGTTTACCATGCGGTCAGTTTTAACAAAGTGAACTTTCTCTATGGCTAATGCTTCCTCATATTTTCTGGAGGAAATTATCTCTTTGATATCCATAAAAATTCTCCTATCAATCCATTACAAGAAATGTGTCAACAATTATATTACTAGTTCTATGTTGAAATTAATAGTCCTTCTAACAAATTTAGTTAAGTATTAGAAGAACAAAGAGCCCTCTAATTTATAGAGGGCTCTTTAAACCGCTTATTTAAGCCAGCCATAACTATTCTCAAAGTGATAATTGTGATGAGTTCAAGTAAAGCTTTTATCGCATTTTTCCATTCCCTTTTATTTTGGTCATTACGATAGACGAAAATAAGGGAGTTTTTGTTCCACACAATCCTAGCCAACCTTTAATAAATCCTCGTTTTCTATTTCCTCATCATGTTGTGGATGCAGTATACATTGATAGTTAAGGCATTCTTCACAAGTCACAGGTTCTTTCATATCTTCGTCTGCATAGCACTGTCCATGTAAAATTATTTGGGTATGTTTTTTCTCCATTCCTTTTCCCCCTTTAAAATGGAAATAAAAAAATCAAGGACTTAATCTAGATAAACTAGATCATTGACCTTGACCTCTGGTAGAGAAGGCTAAAGGAACGGAAAATATAATTATACTTTCCGCTACTTTCGGCCCCTGTCCTTTTGCCTGAGAGAGTTACTCCTTCGGCGTCTGCATTGCTGCAGATCTCTCCAGAGGGTCGTCCCGAAATGGTTGCCATCACCTTAAGTGGAAGTTCGAAGAGTCCGCGCGAAATCCACTTCGAATTTCTGCGTTGGCTCGTCTTCTGCGCTGCTCACGTAGGCCTAACTACGCTCCGCTGCTCAAAGCCTTCACCGCCTTGAACTTCTCGTGTCTCTCGTGCTCCTCTTCAAACATTTACTTGAAGAGGAGGTTCGAAGAGTCCGCTCCTTTTCGAACACTTATTCAAAGGTGAAACCTGAGAGTTTCAGGCTATTATTAGCCCTTGCACCTTCGGTTGGTTTAATACCATTTCCCATTCCGTTCATCCGAGCGATATTAAATTATATTACTTAGGATTATATTGTACCAGGACTTGTCCTGTCAAGACTTTATTGAGATTTTTTTATTTTCCCGACAACATTTCTATTGATTCTTCAACACTCTGTTTATCACCAATCAATACAATTTTATCCCCTAATTTCAATTTTCTTTTGGCATACGGGAAAATTTTTTCTTCTCCACGTAGGATTGAAATGACTAAACAGTTTCCAGGAAATCTAATTTCCTGAAGTGTTTTAAGATGAAGGTTGTTATTTTTCAATTCCACCTCATTTATATAGACATTGTCATCTTCCAACAACAATTCAAAAGCCCGAGGATGAACTACCAAATTTTTTAACATTAAAAATGTAGACAATTTTGGAGATACTGTTCTTACCCCTTCTTCTTTAAGATAGGCTGCCATTTCAGGGTTAGATATTAGACAAACAATATTTGTAATTTGGTACTGGTGCACCAATTGGAGTGCCAAATTTTTATTCAAATCATCTTCTGGAGATGCAATCACAACAGTTTCCGCTTTTTCAGGATGAATATTATTTAAAGCCAATGGATCCTGCCAATCCACTTCAATCCACTTCACATCCTTATTTAAAACCTTGCCAGGTTTTCTTTTTCTCTCATCAACAATACTGACGTCATAACCGTTATTTTGAAGCTTATTAGCCAGCAGGTATGCCGGTTCACTGGCACCAAAAATAAACAATTGCCTTGCAGTTACTTTTTTCGGGGAATAAATCTTTCTAAATAAAATTGGAGAAATGGATACTGTAATTATTGCAACTAGAATAATAGCAGAGTTTGTTGCATTATCAATTACTCCAATTTTTAAACCAATTGCCGAGGCAGCAATAATTAGGCTCAATCTAGAGGATAATAATGCCCCGGCAGCAAAAACTTCTTTCCAACTATACTGGATTTTAAATATTAAAGCCGGTACAAATTTAACAAAATAAGCCCCTGCTAGAAGCAAAACAATAATGGCTAAAGAAACATCACCTTTTAACAGAGCAGGAAGGTCAAACTGTACGCCTACCATAACAAAAAATATGGGTACAAAAAAACCATAGCCGATTGCTTCCAGTTTTTCATGAAGAATGGACCCGCGGTGAGTAATCATTGAAATAAGTGCACCTGCTAAAAATGCCCCTAAAATAATTTCCACCCCAAGTTGATGAGAAAGTACTATAAATACCAGGATGAGAGCAAATGCACCTCTAATTTGAATTTGCGCCATTTCACCGGCAATACCCTCCAAAAGTTTCTTATGGGTAATAAACTTTACCACCCTATAGAGAATATAAAAGGCTACGAACAAAACTATGACCAGCAGGACATCATGGGAAGCACCCGGAGTTATAAATGTAACAAGGGCAGTAATTAAAAGCATTGTAATAAAGTCAGCTATCAGCGCACTAAAAAGAATACTCTGCCCCCACCGGGAAGAAGCAATACCTGATTCTTTTAATATGGGAACAACTACTCCCAGGGAAGTTGTAGATAAAATCAGGGCCATCAAAAAGATATGTATTTTTAAACCAAATGTAAAAAGTATATACGAAAACATTAATGAGGAAATAAGAGTTAATACGAAAACTGCTGAACCAAGAACGGCGGGACTACGCCACCACGAGTCTTTGCTTTTGTAAGTACTTGCAGAAATACTATCAAAATCTATTTCCAGTCCGGACAAAAACATTAAATAGGTAAAACCAAAGGTAGATAAAAAGTCAAGAGTGGGGTCAGGCTGAATGATGTTTAAGCCACTTTTTCCAATGATTATTCCTGCAAAGATTTCACCCACTACAACAGGTATTTTCAAAAATCCTATTTTTTCGACCATTATTGGAACTATTAGCGCCAGAACAACTATTAACAGAAGTGGATTAAAGGAAATTTCTCCGTGCAAAAAATTCTCCTCCTTTATTTATATGAAAAGTAGAACGCACAAACCCAGTTTTGTGGTAATATTTACCTTCAACCTTTTACCATTATAGTATTTTGGAAATAATATTTAAATAATTAAAGGAGGAAAGTAAATGAAATTAGGGATACCACAAGCATTATCATATTATTGGTACTATCCTATGTGGAAGGCTTTTCTTGAAAATTTAGGTTTTGAAATTATCACATCAGGGCCAACAAATCGCAAGTTGGTAAATGAGGGATGTAAAGCTGCAGTTGACGAAACCTGTCTTCCGGTAAAAACCTTTATAGGACACTCTTTACAGCTCTTGGAAAAAGCAGATGCTCTTTTCATTCCCTCTCTAAAAAGTTGTGAAGAAAAGCGTTACTTTTGCCCTAAAATAATAGCGCTACCTGAAACTACAGCTTGTAATGTAAAAATACCTATTTATAGTTTTGTAATAAACAACTATAGCTCTCTCAAAAATAGTGAAATGAGTTATAAAGAATTTGCTAAAAGATTCGGTATTTCAAATTCTAGAGCTTCAGCAGCTTTTTGTAAAGCACTAAAATTTCAAAGCATTTACGAACACTTTTTACGGGAAGGTTATACACCATCTCAAGCATTAAAATTACTAAAATTGGAGGAAGAACATGATTTTTTAGATGATAAAAACAAAAAACTTCATTATAAGATTGCAGTATTGGGCAGCCCTTATTTAGTATATGATTCTTTTCTCAATTTAAATATTAAAAAAAAGCTGGAACTTTTAGATGCAGAAATGATAACCGCAGATATTTTAACGGAAAAAGATATAAGCACACACACTTCATTCTTGGGAAAGGACCTCTTCTGGACATATCCCCGCAGGCTTATTGCGGGAGCTTCTTATTTCATCAAACACAATATTGACGGAATAATTTTATTAAGCAGCTTCGGCTGCGGCAGCGATGCAATAATGGAGCCATTTATAACAGGATTATGCGAAAATCATGTACCTTATATGGTACTTACAATTGACGAACATACCGGTGAAGCAGGATTCATTACCAGGCTGGAAGCATTTCTGGAGATGATTAAACACAAGAAAAGGAGTTATAATTATGAAAGTTGCATTTCCTTACATGGGTAATCTTCAGATTGGAATTCAAAGTTGCTTGAAAAAATTAGGTGTTTCATATCTTGAACAAAAACCAATAACTAAACAAACACTGGAGTTGGGGGTAAAGTATTCTCCCGAATTTTCCTGTTTTCCCTTTAAAGTAAATATTGGAGGTTTTATAGAAGCTCTAGAAGAGGGAGCAGATACCTTGCTCTTTGCAGGGGGCTTTGGACCCTGCCGTTTTGGCTATTACGGTCAAACTCAAGCGGAAATATTGCAGAGATTGGGTTATAAGTTTGATTATCTTATAATTGAAATGGTACAAAAAAATCAAAAAGACTTCTTTAGAAAGCTTTCTTCTTTAAGTGGACAGAAAAACCTACTGCAAGTTTTTCAAGCTGTGTACTTAGGATATTATAAAATTAAAATTTTAGATGAAGCACAAAAATTAGCTTATTATTACCGCCCCAGGGAAGCAAATCATGGAGTTACAGATACGGTTATAGAATATATAAAAGCTCAAGTTCATGAAGCTAACAACATTTTTACTCTCAAGCAGTTGTGGCAGGAACTTTCTGCATTTTTTAGTTCCATTAATATTGACAGTAGACGCACAATAATTCCTGTCGCACTTATTGGAGAAATATACACACTACTTGAACCAAAAATTAATCTTAACTTGGAAAAGAAACTTGGGAAAATGGGACTGGAAATCCATAAATCAATTTTTTTAAGTGACTGGATAAAGTATCATATCTTTTTAGATGCCGTAGGTTATGACTACAAAAGACATTTTGCTAAAGAATCCGCTAGATACTTGAACCGTGAGATAGGTGGTCATACTAGAGAAAATCTAGGAAAGGCCGTTCAATTTATAAAACAAAAAGGCTGCCAGGGCATAATACATCTGGCACCCTTAACATGCATGCCTGAAATTGTTACAAAGGAACTCCTTCAAAAAATATCAGCTGATTACTCTGTACCATATATTTCACTCTTTATAGATGAACAAACCGGTGAAGCAGGAGTAAATACAAGGCTAGAAGCATTTTCAGATCTTTTAAAATTTACTACTTCCATATCCTGATCCGTGCTTTGTTTTCAGTACCATTCCAAAGCCTTTTAATATTACTGCGGTGCCGGTATATTACAAAAGCAGCAACTGCCAGTGTAATTAAATTAATCAAAAGACCTTTCTTAAAAACAAAACTTAAAATTAAAAGTGTAATGGCAGCCAGCATGGATGACAAGGAAACATAACTGGTAGTGAAGAGTACGGTTAGAAAAACTCCAACTGCAATAAGAAGTGCCAGCGGCATGATGATTAGATATACTCCTGCTCCGGTGGCTATTCCCTTTCCCCCCCTAAAGCCGGCAAAGAGAGGAAATGAATGGCCAAATATTGCGGCAACTCCTGCCAGTAAGGCTAAGGGTACGCCTCCCAACGAAAGACCTAAATATGTAGGGATAGCTCCCTTCAATATATCGGCAGTAATCACTATAGTTCCTGCCTTGGGTCCTAAAATCCGGAAGGTATTTGTTGCCCCAAGATTACCGCTCCCGTGTTCCCTAATGTCAATTCCAGCCAATACCTTCCCCACAATCAGGGCAGAAGGTATTGATCCCAAAAAATAACCTACAAGAATAACCAGGAGAGATTTCACCGTTTTACCTCCACAATTTTTGCTTTTTTAATGTATAAAAATTATATCATAAAAAGCAGAAATTCGTAAAAGGATTAGCCTTTCAATTTCAAAGTTAACGGCAAGCTTCCTCGCAAGAATAATATTTCAGATAGGTCATTAAGACTATTGAAAAAATTACAAATCCCAGAGCACCCAGCTCAATTGCCCTTCCCAGGTTAACCATCAGCCACTCAGAGTATCCCCAGAGAATACTAATGAAAGCTTCTGCATGATAAAACCCAGAGTGATAACGGTACCAAAAATTAGTAATGGTGATAAAATTTATTTTTAAATGAAAATACAATTTTGGTTGATTAACCAGGTCTTAGAGTGTTCCATTATGGAACATTTGTTGGCTGTTCGTATCAAAATGGTACATCTATTTCGTATTCCTTGAGCTTTCGATACAAGGTGTTTCGACCGATACCCAATTTCTGAGCCGTTTGAGTTATATTTCCTGCACAAGCCTCTAATGCAGCTAAGATAGCCTTTTTTTCCGCCTCCTTAAGGGAAAGGATTTGTGCCTCAGGTTCGGTTTCCATTGGCTTATGGCTTGACTGATAAGCATCTATGATATTCTGAGGTAATTGGGCAATGTCCAAACATCCTTGCTCTGCCAGCATAATGGCTCGTTGTAAAACATTTTCTAATTCCCTAATGTTTCCCGGCCAGTCATAACTTTTTAATGCCTAGAAGAAATCAGGCCGTATGGCAACGATGGGTTGCTTCATCTTGATGGACAACTTTTCAATTAAATGCTTAGCAAGTAGTACAACATCACCATTCCTCTCACGTAACGGTGGAATGTGAATAGGAATAACATTGATGCGATAGAACAAGTCTAACCTAAATTTCCCTTCCTCAACAGCCTTGGATAAATCGCGATGAGTAGCAGCAATTACCCGAACATCGATATTCCTTTCCCTGTGGCCACCAATGCGGGTAACTGCATTTTCTTGTAATACCCTGAGCAATTTGACTTGTGTTTCTATGGGCATATCTCCAATTTCATCTAGAAAAATAGTACCCGTGTCGGCAATTTCAAATTTTCCCGGGTGTCCACCCTTTCTAGCACCGGTAAAGGCGCCCTCTTCGTATCCGAAAAGTTCGCTTTCAATTAATTCTTTTGGTATAGCTGCACAATTTAATGCCACAAAAGGCCTATCTTTGGCGGCACCATAGTTATGGATAGCTTGAGCGAACAATTCTTTACCTGTGCCACTTTCACCTTGCAACAACACAGGGGAGATAGTACGGGCAGATTGTTGGGCTAGCTTAATAGCATCCCTAATAGCCTTGCTTTCTCCTATAATGTCTTCAAAGGTATATTTAGCTCTATTGCCTTTGAGAACTTTGGAGGATTCCTTTAATATTTTGGGTTCTCGTAATACGGCTACAGCTCCAATGGCGTTACCTGTTTCATTAATGAGAGGTGTAGCTGAACTTATAACGCGTTTTTCCTTGCCGTTGATGGTGATCTTCACCTCTCTTTCCTCATAACTTTCTCCTCCCTTTACTACGTCTAGTAAGGGAATTGGCTGTTTAAATACGGATTCCACGGGCCTGCCTACACATTCTTCCGGTTTAAGTTCTAAAATTTTGCTGCCCATGGAGTTAATACGGGTAATAATTCCTTCATTGTCAACGGAAAGCAGCCCTTCAGCCATGGACTCCATGATGGTATTTGAATACTTATATGCAAAATAAAGATTGCTTGTGGCTTTCCTGAGCCTTAGTTGGCTTTCGATTGCTGTCACGGCAGCTACTACCATTCCTAAAGTATGGGGGTTGGCAAACTGATAATGTCCCGAAACATCCAAAACACCACATAAACGGCCATCTGGGTCGAAAATGGGAGCAGCAGAACAAGTAAGAAAGTGGTTATCGCGCAAATAATGCTCCATAGCATATATTTGAACCGGCGCTTTTTCCACAATTGCAGTACCAACGGCATTGGTACCTCTCACTTGTTCGTTCCAATTACCACCAGGCATAAGTTGTACCATTTTGGAACGTTCCAAAATAGATTGATCTCCAATAACATCTAATATATAGCCATCCTCATCAGCCAAAACTACTTGAAATCCTGAGCCTTTCACAAAGCTATATATACTTTCCATAAAGGGGCGAGCTATTCTCATTATATGTTGTTTGTTTTTTAAACGCTCCTTAAGCTCAGTTCCCAATATATCGCGGTTGGCATTATGATACGGATCCAATTTGTAGCTTTGACAACGTTTCCAAGAAGCTGCCACCAATGGACGCATTTTAGTATTATCTATATTTTTTTCGATGACGAAGTCCTTCCAGCCGTTTTGTAATTCGGAGATACTTATGAGACTATTTTGACTATTCACGCAATACCCCCCAATGCCTCAATATATTTATAAAAATATTTATAAAACATTCGATACGATGTAGGAAAAATCCTCCCTTCCAAGAATGTGCTCTAAAATGTATTGAACTTTACTGAATTTTGATGCAATATATTTGTTTTGGCATAAATCTTGCTTAAAAATTTTGTAAAAATAAAAAAAATTAAAATTTGGGAAGATTTAATATAGGGGTGAATAAAGTGGCTAGTGTGGAAGTCAGAGTTTTTGCTAATTTAAGGCAAAGTGTTAACCCTGATGTAGCACCGGATCCTGATAATCCTTTTCAAGTGGATATTCGAGATGGAGAGGTTTTGGGTGGTTTGCTAGACATTCTCGGCATACCGAAAGATACTATCATAATCGGTTTGGTAAATGGGGTAAGGCAATCGATG
This sequence comes from Clostridiales bacterium, assembly GCA_020063565.1. Taxonomy (GTDB): domain Bacteria; phylum Bacillota; class DSM-16504; order Desulfitibacterales; family JAICDB01; genus JAICDB01. The sequence continues at coordinate 215,434 of JAICDB010000006.1, forward strand.
GATTATATACTGAAAGACGGGGATAGAGTTGGCTTTTTTCCGCCAATGGGCGGTGGGTAATTTTTTAAAAAAACTAAAAAAGGAAGGAGAGAAAAAACTTGTTTATTTATCGTGTCAATCTAACTACAAAGAAAGTTACCAAAGAGGAGGTTTCCGGTAAACTCCAAGCGTTGGGGGGAAGAGCCTTAACTTCCACTGTAATTGCCAATGAGGTGGATCCACTTTGCCACCCTTTAGGGCCAAAGAACAAGTTAGTTTTTGCTCCCGGGCTATTATCCGGTACCAGTGCCCCCAGTTCCGGGCGGCTTTCTGTAGGCGCAAAGAGCCCGTTGACTGGCACTATTAAGGAAAGTAACGCCGGCGGATTAGCAGCTATCCGTTTCGCAAAACTTGGTATTAAGGCCCTAATTGTAGAAGGCCAATCTCCTGAACTAGTATTACTAAAAATTAATAAGGATGGCATAACCATTGAAGATGCCAGTGAACATAAAGGCAAAGGCAACTATGAACTAAACAAAGTGCTGCCGGAAAAATACGGTTCCAAAGTAGCTGTAATTACCATTGGCCCAGCCGGTGAATATAAAATGACATCTGCTAGTATTGCAATAAATGACGGTGATTATCACCCCACTCGTCATGCCGGTAGGGGTGGCCTGGGAGCGGTAATGGGTTCTAAGAATCTTAAGGCTATCGTAATCGATGATACTGGTGCTTCCGGAGTACCTATTGCTGACCCGGAAAGATTTAAAGCTGCCGCTAAGGCCTTTTCCAAAATGCTCATAGATCATCCGGTATGTGGTCAGGGATTACCCACCTATGGAACCGCTGTTTTAATTAACATTCTTAATGAGGCAGGCGGTTTGCCCACTAAAAATTTCCGTGTCGGTCGTTTTGATGGAGCAGAAAAAATAAGTGGTGAGTTCATTCATAAGATAATCACAGAACGTAAAGGTAAAACCACCCATGCCTGCCATCCGGGTTGTGTAATGCGTTGTTCCCAAGTATATAATAATGCCAATGGTGATTACTTAACAGCCGGTTTTGAATATGAAACTATTTGGGCCTTTGGTTCCCAGTGCAGCATAGAAGATATCGACGCTATTGCAAAAGCAGACCGCTTCTGTGATGATCTAGGTCTGGATACAATTGAAATGGGTGTAACCATGTCTGTTGCCATGGAAGCGGGCATTATTGAATTTGGCGATGCAGAAGGCATGCTTGGCTTGTTTGAGGAAATTAAAAACGGTACTCCTCTCGGACGTGTACTGGGTAACGGGGCTAAGTTCCTAGGTCAAGCTTATGGTGTAACCAGGGTTCCTGTGGTGAAGGGCCAGTCTATTCCGGCCTACGATCCACGTGCCGTAAAAGGTGTTGGTGTAACCTATGCTACTACCCCAATGGGCGCCGACCACACTGCGGGATATAGCGTAGCTACCAACATCTTGAAGGTAGGTGGCCATATTAATCCACTGGACAAAGCCGGCCAAGTGGAACTGTCACGCAACCTGCAGATTGCCACAGCTGCTGTTGACAGTACGGGGCTATGCTTATTTGTGGCCTTCTGTATATTGGATAACCCAGATGCCTTACCTGCAGTGGTGGAAATGCTTAATGCTCAGTATAACTTGACACTTACCCTTGAAGATGTTACTGAGCTCGGTAAATATGTGTTAAAAACCGAACGTGAGTTTAATAATAAGGCCGGTTTCACTTCCAAGGATGACAGACTACCGGAGTTCTTCAAAGAAGAATTTCCTCCTCACGGGGTTAAATGGGATTTCACCGGTGAAGAGTTGGACGAACTATTTAACTGGTAAGTCTATGAAGAAGAGGTAGATGAGGCCAGTAACTTCTAAATAACAAAACGGTGCTGGCCAATCTTTCTCAAAACCATAAACAAAGGTTGTTTAGAAAACTACTAATGGAGCTAGGTTTGGCGGGGTCCAAGAATACTGATAGTTTCGTTGAGGACCCCAGGGAAACAGAGCATCAAAGCTGATCAAATTTTTCAATATCCTGAAAAGGCACCTTAGAAGGGTGCCTTTTTTAAAAATATTTTTCATAATTATAAAAATCTAGTCAATATTTTTGATATTTTCCAAAAAAACTTGCATAAAAAATTAAATAAAGAAGCATATTAAGAAATATGAATTATAAGGCTAGGAGATTCAGGAGGAAATTTTTTATGAACAACATAATCAAAGGTAAAGTTGCCATAATCGGAGCTGGAGCTGTAGGTTCTACAGCTGCATATGCTATTTTAACACGAGGTGTAGCATCTGAAATTATTTTATTTGATATCAATAAAGACTTGGCTGAAGGGGAAGCCATGGACCTCGCCCAAGGCGCCTCCTTTGTAAAACCTACAAAGATCTATGCTGGAAGTTACGAGGATTGTGCAGGTGCTGAAATAGTGGTAATAACTGCAGGAGCTGCTCAAAAAGAAGGGGAAACACGTCTCGACCTGGTTGAGAAAAATATTAATGTTATGAAAGATATTGTTTCTAACTTAATAAAACATTGCCCCGAAAGCATTTATTTACTAGTCACGAATCCGGTTGATATACTTACTTATGTGGTATACAAGCTTTCAGGGCTACCTGCCGGCAAAGTAATAGGCTCCGGTACAGTATTAGATAGTTCACGCTTCCGTCACCTTTTAAGCCAGCACTGTAATGTAGATGCTCGAAATGTTCACGCATATGTGCTTGGTGAGCATGGCGATTCAGAAGTACTGGCATGGAGTACGGCAAATGTTGCCGGCATACCTGTAGATAAGTTTTGTAAGGAGTGCGTAAGAGAACAACTTGAAAATGACTGGCACCAGGAGATAACTACTAAAGTTGTCAGGGCCGCTTATGAAATTATTGAGAGAAAAGGCGCCACATATTTTGCAATTGGCCTCGGTATCACCCGAATTATCGAAGCAATACTCCGCAGTGAACGTTCCGTATTAACTGTATCAACCCTTGTTAACGGGCATTTTGGTATAAATGATATTTGCCTGAGTCTCCCGTGCATAGTTGACGGCAGTGGAGTAGCAGAAGTTCTCAATGTTCCTATTAGTGACCGGGAGATTGATAAATTAAAAAAATCTGCAAGTACATTGAAAGAAATTCTCAAACCTTTTGAAGGTAGCCTGACTTTATAGAATATTTAATACTGGACTTCAATTCACTATTTCAACATTTCCTAAATAAGCGGCTATTTTCTTAAGATGTTCCTTATCGGCAGGTTTAAGCCAGTCTACGATCCCCGGCCTATCGAGTGAATTAAGTTGAACCTTTGTTACGTTAATTTTTTCTAGGATTTCTTTAAAAAGCTTCAACTCCTCGGGTGTGTCATTGACACCCGGTACAATAAATATTTCAAGCCAAATATCTCCCGATGATATTTCTTTTAATTTCCGAATACCTGAAACAATTTCTTCAATGCTTACATTTTCATGAGGGCGGTCAATTTTATGAAAAACTTCTTTCGACACACCGTCAAGGGAAGGAACTATTAAATCAGCATTTTTGATATCTTCTCTTACTTGAGGATCATTTAATAAAGTAGAATTAGTGAGAACTGCTACCTTATATTGAGGAAAATTTTCTTTTAAAAAACTTATTATCTCCCCTATACCACTGTGCATAGTAGGCTCCCCGGAACCGGAAAAAGTTATATAGTCTAGTTGCGGCTTTTCCTTTAAATATGCTGCCAGTTCATTTATTATTTCTGCTGTTGGAGTATATTCTTTCCTTTCTAGTGTCAGGTTTGTAGTTTTACCACATTCACAATAAATACAATCAAGACTGCAGGTTTTATGGGGCATAATATTAACACCCAGCGACCTGCCAAGTCTTCGAGATGAAACCGGACCATACAAATATTTTCTATTCATTTGATTCACCTCCAGTAAATTTTTTACACAGGATTTTTTATTTTAATTTTACCATAATTAAAGCCGGCATTATTTATTGCCGGCTATTTTAAATCTCAGATTACCCAAACAAAGTCAAAAGCACTCCCGCCGCAACAGCGGAACCTATGACTCCTGCAACATTCGGCCCCATGGCATGCATTAAAAGGAAGTTGCGCGGGTTTTCCTCAGAACCTACCTTCTGTACCACACGAGCAGCCATCGGTACTGCCGATACTCCTGCAGCACCTATTAATGGATTGATTTTACCCCCGCTCAGTTTATACATGAT
>JAICDB010000019.1 GCA_020063565.1 Clostridiales bacterium
AGAGAGAAACGGAAACCCGAGACCACACTCATTAAGCTGTTAAGGGAGGCACAAGGATGATCAGATTAAAAACTGAAGCAGCAGATGAAACAATAACTGGCATGTAATGGAAATATAATATTGGGTATGTTATAATAAAGAGAATAAGGTTAATCTTGAGTCTGGTCTTAGTGAAAGGAGTTGTGAGTTATGCACTATGGGCCTGTTGAAGAGGCCTTGTTGCTGGGTCTGGTGAAACACCTTAATACACTTTATCCGGATGAGATATTAAAAGTTCAATTGTTTGGTTCCAGAGCCAGGGGGGATGCAGGTGCTGGTTCAGATTTTGATATTTTGATAATAGTAAAGGATAAGATGTCTATTGACCGTATGAAGATTTATGATTATATACTTGATGTAAATCTAGAATACGGGCTTGACTTTTCTTTGAAGATATATGATAAAGAAGAATTTGAGAGGTCAAAACGCTTAGGGTTACCATTTATGAAAAATATCCTAACCGAGGGCCAAGAATTATGGGCACGTTAGAACGTTTTGACCTGGCAAAATATCGACTTGAGATGGCGGAGAAGAAATTGAACAGTGCCAGACTTCTTTTTGAGCAAGGGTTTTTAGCGGATGCGCAGTCGAGGGCATACTATTGTTTGCTCCATAGTGCCAGGGCTTTACTTGCGACTAGGCAACTCGATTCAAGAAAGCACTCAGGAGTTATTTCTTTATTCAATCAGCATTTTGTTAAGAACAAAGTGGTTCCAAAGCACTATGGAAAGATACTAATGAATGCCAAGGATTTGAGGGAGGATAGTGACTACGATGAATTTTATGTCACGAGCAGGAAAGAAACAGAAGAACTGCTCAATCAGGCCTCAGAATTTTTAGCGGGCATTAGGAATGCTGTACGTAACATTGCTGAAAATTCTAATAAGAGCGATAAAAAGCCCAAAAATTAATTAGCTGGGTGAGCAGTTTCTATGGTATAATTTAACAAAAAGGCATGATGGTGGGGAAGTTTTTGCGGGTATACTTATGTTAAAAGCCTTGCCCAAAGGGGGGGAGTAGAAGTGGACGTCTCAAAGAATGAACTGCATCGAAACGCGGCCAGGACTTCTTTACCTGGGATAAGTGAAGAAGAGATGACGGTATATAGGGCTACCGCTCAGCGGGTGGTCGTCTTTGGTTCCCTCCTACGTCCGGAATGTTTTAATAAATGGTTCGATGTAGATATCGCTGCCTGGGGAATTCGCCAGGAACTTGCCGATTAAGAGAGAGTCGCAACGCGGGCCGAACAGGCCATGGGTTTGGCCCGGAATTCCACGGAGCACGACTTCTATGGTGGGCTGGAACGCGTTTTCCGTCACAATGCGGCGGATGTGGACCAGAGCATCCCGGGCGGACCGGAGTGGCACCGCGATCTATTGCGGCAAATGGGTATTGCTTTATCGCAAGTTCGTCCTCTGGTGCTTTCCGCGAATACGGTAAAAGGTCTGGACGAATACCTGTGTTTTAGACACGTCGTTCGCAATGTTTACGCTTTCAAATTTGATGTGGAACGAATTGAACGCCTCATTCGACAATTGCGACCGCTTTTCAATCAGGAGCGCATAGAACTGCTAGCCTTTGCTGATTTCCTGGAACAGGTGTAAGGTTCAATAGGAGGACCACGACGCTATGCCGTGAGGAAATTGATACACATAGCCAGTAGTAGTCTAAGATTATAACGCGCTAGGAAGCCCTTCACTGACTGTAAACAGTGAGGGGCTTTTTTTATTACAGGAGATAAAAACAGCCATGGAGGCGGGGAGATCAGACTGCTGTTATCCGGTATCACGGTAGTCGGAATCCTCAATCAAAGTGGGCAGGTCTTAGCTGGAAAGGGTGTCAGTTTGCTAAGGCTTTTATTGTTGTTAATACTGATTTCCCTTCTCATTGAGAATGCTGCCAAGGTAAAGGACCAGTGGAATACATGCTATTGGTACTGCATATTAACTTTAAATAAACATTAACATACGCTTAATGCAAACTTAACAAGTGGGTATTATAATTCAAATTGTCGTTGAGATTTTGGATAAGAAAAAAAAGGAGGCAGAAAAAGATGAGGTTTATGAGAAGTGGAAAAAGAGGAAAACTAACATTATTACTAGTGCTAAGCCTGGTGGCTGTTTTCACGCTGACAGCTTGCGGCGGCGGAAACGGTTCAGCCGAAAATCAACAAGGTCAAGACAATAACAATGAGCAGGGACAAGAAGCAAAACTTTCAGGTACAATTGAAATTGACGGTTCCAGTACAGTTTATCCTATTACTGAAGCTGTTGCTGAAGAGTTCATGAATGTTAATCCTGATGTATTGGTTACAGTTGGAGTTTCCGGATCGGGCGGCGGTTTTAAGCGCTTTACGGTTGGAGAAACTGATATCAGTGACGCTTCTCGTCCGATAAAGGATAAGGAAGCTGCAAAAGCGGAGGAAAACGGCATTGAATACTATGAAATGCCCGTAGCTTTTGACGGTATTACTGTAGTAGTTAACCCCGACAATGACTGGGTGGATCACTTAACTGTTGAAGAGCTTAAAAAGATCTGGGAGCCTGAAAGTAATGTAAAAAAATGGAGCGATATTCGCCCGGATTGGCCGGATAAAGAAATCAAGCTTTACGGCCCCGGAACAGACTCAGGAACTTTTGATTATTTCACTGAGGAAATATGCGGAGATGGTGGGGCGAGCCGTGCCGATTATACGGCCAGCGAAGATGACAACATACTTGTTCAGGGTGTAGTCGGTGATAAATATGCCCTCGGATACTTCGGCTATGCTTATTATGCCGAAAACACTGACAAGCTGAAATCCGTAGCAATTGATAATGGGGACGGACCTGTAGAACCTACAATGGAAACTATCAACAATGGTAGCTATTCCCCTCTTTCAAGACCTATTTTCATCTATGTAAGCAAAAAATCATTGGAGCGTCCCGAAGTTAAGGAATTTGTTAAGTTCTACATGGAAAATGCTCCACAGTTAGTTAAAGAAGTTGGTTACGTACCTTTAACCGATGAAATGTACAAGGACAACCTTAGCAAGGTTAAGTAAACTTTAATTTCTAACTATAACATGCAATCCGGCAACCGGTACAGTTGATTATAACCGCTTGCCGGATTTTTGCTGTTTTATTATTTTATAAAATCCATATTAATAATAATCTGCAGATTTTTAACACAGACTTAACATAAATTTAACATTGGACTGCTACCATAAATATTTGTAGTGGAAAAACTTGAAAATAAAAATTATACAGACTTAATGGGACTTATTTCTATTATTTTACGCACATGATCAGTTTGTGAAGGGAGTGCAGGTTAGGTGGCATTGTTAACTAAAGAAAGAAAAGAAAATAATAGCGGCAAGAAAAAGTCAATAGTTACACATACGAAAAAAAATCGCTGGGGAGAGCAGATCATTTATGGTTTACTGTTTTTTTGCGGGATGGTTTCTATACTCACAACGGTGGGGATTGTTGTCTCGCTTTTTACTGAAACCCTATCTTTTTTTCAGGACGTTTCATTAAGAGATTTTCTTACCGACACCAAGTGGACTCCGCTGTTTAAGCCCCAGCACTTCGGAATCTTGCCGCTTTTAAGTGGTACCCTTTTAATAGCAGTTGGTGCAAGCATTGTGGCACTTCCCATCGGACTTGGCAGTGCAATTTACCTCAGTGAATATGCCCCCGAAGGGGTACGTAGGGTTGTGAAGCCCGTACTGGAAATTTTGGCTGGAATTCCTACTATAGTATATGGATATTTTGCACTAACCTTTGTTACGCCCGTTTTACGCATTTTACTTCCTCAAACAAACGTTTTTAACGCTGCCAGTGCAAGCATAGTGGTAGGAATCATGATTATTCCCATGGTTTCTTCCCTTAGTGAAGACGCCATGCTTGCGGTTCCCCGTGCTTTAAGGGAAGGGGCTTATGCTCTGGGGGCTACCAAGTATGAAGTAGCTACCGGTGTAGTAGTACCTGCTGCGCTTTCCGGAATTATTGCCTCTTTTGTTTTAGCCATTTCCAGAGCAATTGGCGAGACTATGATTGTTACAATTGCAGCGGGTTCTACTCCAAAACTAACCCTTAACCCTCTGGAGAGTGTTCAAACAATGACTGCTTATATTGTACAAGTTAGCTTGGGAGATACTCCCTTTGGTACGATTGAATATAAATCTCTTTTTGCAGTGGGAATGGTGCTGTTCTTTTTCACTCTGGGGATGAATGTCCTCTCACAATATATAACTCGTAAGTATCGGAGGGTATACTAATGGATAATCAACATTTAGCGGAACAAAAGAGATTAAGGTATCGTAAAAACAAGAACAAAGCAGCCCAAGGTGTTTTTATGCTTGCGACTCTGGTTGGACTTTTAGTATTGATAATTTTGTTTTACCAGATATTAAGAGAAGGGCTTGCCTGGTTAGATTTACAGTTTTTAAACAGTTATCCCTCCCGTTTTGCAGAAAAAGCAGGAATAAAGGCAGCCTGGTTAGGTACGCTGTGGATGATGGCTTTAATTTTTCCAATCTCGTTTCCATTAGGAGTGGGAGCAGCCATTTACCTTGAAGAAGTTGCGTCGGATAGCTGGTTGAGTAGAATTATTCAGACTAATATTTCTAACCTTGCCGGAATTCCGTCTATTATTTATGGTATCTTAGGTTTAACTATTTTTGTAAGGTGGATGGCGCTGGGCCGCAGTTTGCTAGCCGGAGCCCTGACTATGTCTTTATTAATTTTACCTATTATCATTGTAGCTTCCCAGGAGGCAATTCGCAGTGTTTCTGATTCATTGCGTCATGCATCATTAGCACTTGGAGCAACTCGCTGGCAGACTATTAGGAGGGTTGTGCTTCCATCGGCTTTCCCCGGTATTCTTACTGGAACTATTTTGGCACTATCGCGCGCAATCGGGGAAACAGCACCATTAATTATGATTGGAGCTCTTACCTTTATTCCTAGAGCACCTAAAACTCCTTTGGATCCCTTTACTGTAATGCCCATTCAGATTTATAATTGGACTACTAGGCCCCAGGATGAATTTCGCGGTATAGCAGCTGCAGGAATTATTGTACTCCTTATAATGTTATTAAGTATGAATGCACTGGCAATATTCCTTAGAAATAAATATCAAAAGAAAATTTAAGAGAGAGTTAAACTGTTTTGTAGAGGCAGTTGTCCCAAACAAAGCCTGATACAAAAAGCCCTATTAGCAGGCACTTACAATTGAAATGAAAGACTTCGTAACCCTGTAACCGATTAGAGTTACAGGGTTTTAATTTTTATTAAGCAACTTTGTAGGAGATATTTTCCAAGCATTGAGTGAGAATCATGAAGATAACTGTAATGCCTATTTCAACGGCAAAATTAATGTCTTGGGACATCTTGTGTTGTTGCCTAAGATATTGAGTGTGTTTTTTTTCAATAAATTCTTGAATAGACATTTCTTGTTTTAGACTATTTTCGTATATTTTCCAACTATGAGAACACAGTTTTTTGATATCAACCTTAATAAATTTTCTGGCCAATTTATATTCATATATGAAATGCTTAAAAAAATTACAAAACTTTGAATCATTATGTGCAAAGCAAAAATAATCGGCTATGTAGTGGAGGATAATTCCTAATTTAATGGAAAAATCTTTAAGTTCTTTTTTCGTTTCTGGAAAGGACTGCTTCTGAATATCCTTTATCATATTGTAAACAAGATCCTGGGTATTCTCTTTCCTGTGAGATTCTTTCCTCATGCTTGGAGAAATATCAGGCTTGATACATCCATATTTTAAACCCCTTCTATGGAGTTTAATTTCAAGTTTCTCCATGACAGTGGAATAAACGGTATTTGCAATTAAGTTATGGGTTGTAACTAGCATCCTTTCACTTCCTTATTGAAATATTTGGATTAATTATAAAGGTACTTTGATAAGAGTAATTTAAGTATTTGTTAATTGTTTATTATGAATACCAGTTTAAAAAAATTTTTTACAGAAATAACTTTACTTAATCTTAACATTCCGTTAAGTATATCTTAAAATAATAATGTTATATTATAAATGAACTCCTCCCATTGATATAAATTTTTGAACACCACACCACATCTTGAGTACCCAAACCAACATGTTACCGAGGGAGCCTCCTCTTTTATACTTATAATTAACCAGCTAACTACCCCCGGTAACACTCAACACACTGGCAGCCCGAGAGGGCTGTTTTTCTTTTTTTGCATAATATATCACTTACCTGAAGTTATTCTTTAAAAATTTTTTTAGCAAAAAAATATGAATTTATCTCCAAACTTTCCAAAATTTTTGCAGGAAATTTTTTGAACATGTCGAAATTAAAGTGGGGAGGTGGAAATTTGGAGATACCGTTTATTTCGTTAATATTTCAGGGGATACCGGAAATGATAGCATTTTCAATATTGATTCTAACTATAAACAATGATTTGAAAGAATGGAAAAAGGGAATTTTAGTAGGAATCTTTTTTGCAGTTGCATTGTTTTTTATTAGAAAACTTCCAATTTCATATGGGATACATACTTTGCTAATTACATTTTTAGCAGTAATTGTATTTAAAAATTTTTTTGATTTCAATATATTTGTTCTTATAAAATCTATTTTGTTAGGAGAAGTATTAATTTTTATTGGAGAAATGATATCTTTTGCATTTTTAAGTAAAGTATTAGGTTATAATATTTCAGAACTTGTTGATAATCATGTTTTATGGGTAGTTAGTGGTTGGCCTCAAATATTTTTGTTGTTATTTGTTTCTTATTTATTTAGAAACACTAAAAAGAGGGTAAAATATAATGTTAAATAATTTGTTAGGCAAATTTAGTAATTCCCTTGCTTCGGAATTGGGGTTGAATGAAGAGAAAATAGCAGTTGCAAATTATGGCTTGCAAACAATTATCTATACAATGTTGGGATTTCTAATTGTATTTATGATATCAACTTTACTGGGTGTTACAAAAACAGCAATGGCTGCTATGCTCGCTGCTGCTTTACTTCGCAATTTTTCAGGGGGAGCTCATTGCAGTACTCCAATTAAATGCCTTGTGCTAACAAGTGTAATATTTCCAGTATTAGGTATGTTTTCTATTATTCTGACGCCTATGTTAAAAGAATACATGATATATTCAATAATAATTGTTTCTCTGTTTGGATTACTAAGTGTGCTTGTTTGGGCGCCTGTTGATACTCCAAATAAACCAATTAGTTCTAAAAAGCAAAAAAAACAATTAAAAAGTATTTCCATTATTGTTATTTTAGTTTTAATTATTTTACTTACACTTTTAGGAAATGATTATTTAGAAATTAAAATAGCAGTGCAGTTAGGTGTTTTATGGCAGAGCTTGATGTTGTGGCCTTTTGGCATAGGCTTAATTAAAAAATATGATCAGATTAATATTAAAAAGGAGGGAATAAATGATGATTAATAAGTTTAAATTACTTATTCTTACTAGTTTGGTTACTGTTCTTACACTAGTAGCCCATATTAGTGCTGCTTCTGCTTGTTTAGCTGTTCATTATCAGCCTGAACTGCCGGAAACTTTAAAGAAATATTAATGAAAAGTGGGGATGATTAATCATCCCGTTTTTCATTTAAAGAGGAGATAAAATGAACTGGAAAAAAAATTATGCTCAAAAAATAAAAGAATTTACAGTAATAGCGCATTTTTGTACTATTATTTTGGCTTTAACTGGACTAGTTAGTTACCTAAATTTTGATGCTTTAAGCGAGATATATTATAAAATTTATTACTATATAATCACATTTTTAGTTGTTTTAATTCTAAGTTTAATTTATTTAGATAAATCTTTTATCAAGAATGAACTTGATGTAAAGAAAAACTTTTATAGTTATGCTTTTAATATAGTTTTATTTTTCTTAATTTCTTTCATAGTTGGATATACGGGTCATGAAGACAGCTTATTTGAAATGTTATTTATCCTCCCGGTTATTACCACATCAATTACCCATGGCGTAAAACCGGGGTTAATATTTGCATTTATTGAAAGCACTTATATTATCTATTACCATAAAGCTTTTATCGCAAATAATTACCTTGACATTAGTATTATTAATGCAGGAATTCTTTTTCTTACTGCCTGGCTGATAGGCAGTTTTGCGGAACTGGAAATGAAAACAAAGAAAATGTTAGAAGTCCAGGCTAATATGGATGGGCTTACCGAGCTTAGTAATCACCGTTATTTTCAAGAAGCGTTAAAAAATAAAATTAGTGAAGCTTCTATAAATGACAGTTCTGTCTCTTTGATTTTTATAGATATAGATTATTTTAAATACTACAATGATATGTTCGGGCATCAGAGGGGTGATGAAATTCTTAAAAGAATAGGAGGAATAATTTCAAAACACCTTCCTCCTGAGTGCATTGCTGCACGTTACGGGGGAGACGAATTTGCAGTAATTTTACCGAGTTATTCATCGCAAGAGGCTGCTGAAATTGCTGAAGAAATCAGGAGTCAAGTAGAGAAAACGCAATTTTATAAAGAAGATCATTTGCCAAATAACAAAATAACTCTTTCCCTGGGTGTTGCAGCTTATCCCGAAAATGCTAAGACTCAATCAGAATTGATAAATGCTGCGGATGAAGCGCTTTATAAAGCAAAATATATGGACAAGAATAAAGTAAAGCTCTACTTTTCAGTTCTGGATGATATTAAGACGAAACTACACGAAAGTGAAAATGAACTTACCAGTTCTTTACGTACATTTTTGAGTATTATTAATGCAAGGGACCGCTATACATACGGGCATTCCGAAAGGGTAATGGAATATGCGGTTAAAATAGCTAATGCCATGCAATTTAATGAAGAAGAAAAAAATGCTCTAAAATACGGCGCGTTCTTACACGATATAGGTAAGATTGAGATAGATAGGGAAATATTAAATAAACCCGGTAAATTATCTGATCATGAAATAGTAATTATGAAGCAGCATCCACTCTATGGAGCCGCTATGATTAAACCTATTACTTTTCTAAGTGATTGTGTAGATACAATTTTGTATCATCATGAAAACCTTGATGGAAGCGGGTACCCTGAAGGATTAAAGGGTGAAGAAATTCCTCTGGGTGCACGGATACTACGCGTCATTGACAGCTATGATGCGATGGTAACAGACAGACCTTATCGTTCTGGAATGTCGACAGATGAAGCATTGGCTGAGCTCAAAAAATATTCTGGTAAGTATTATGACCCGGAGATAGTAGAAATCTTTACGGAATTATTTAAAGACCAGTTATGTGAATGGAAAATTGCAAGTAACTAATTTAGAGGAAATAAGGAATAAAAAAGAGGTAAATCCATCCGGGATTTACCTCTTTTTTATTTTTATTCAGAGAGCATTATTTAGCCTTTGCAGATGCGGAGTTTTCACTTGCCTCATACCTGCTGTGCAGTATTTTTAGAGTAGCAACAAGAAGTAAAATTGAAATTATTATTGGAACTACGGGATTTGAAATGAAGCCGCCGACAATAAACCCGATAAAGCTGACTGCTGCTACAGTGGTTGCATATGGAAACTGGGTTGCCACATGATCAATATGGTGACAGGAGGCGCCAGTAGAAGATAGAATGGTTGTATCTGAAATAGGCGAACAGTGGTCGCCGTATACTGCGCCTGCTAAAACTGCCCCCATCATAATTGATACTAAACCTGGGTCAACTGCGGCTGACAAGGGAATAGCAATAGGTAGCATAATTGCAAAGGTGCCCCAGGATGTTCCGGTTGAAAATGCTATAAAACCGGAAACTACGAAGATAATCGCCGGGAGTAACCAACCGGGTATTTTATCTGCAATTATACTAGCTACAAATGTACCTGTTTGTAATCCACCATCTCTTAAAACTGAACCCATGGTCCAGGCTAGAATAAGAATTGCAAATGCAGGAACCATTGATTTAATCCCTTGGATAGATGCTTCAATAAACTGACCGTAAGTCATAAGCTTACGGGGCACAAACAATACAAGGCATAATAACAGCGAAGCAATTCCTCCATATACAAGGGATGTTGCGGCATCAGTATCTCCGATAGCTTTTACAAATCCGACATCCGGACTAAAATACCCGCCTGTATATAACATAGCTATTACAGTAAAAACAATCAGTGCCATAATAGGTACAATGAGATCTAATGGATGGCCTTTTTTAGAAACCGGCAACCCGCTGAAGTCATCTCCAGGAGGGGTAGCTTCTCTATCTTCCTGAAGTTCACCTGTTTCAATAGCTTTTTTCTCAAAACGTGCCATTGGCCCAAATTCAAGGTTTGTAATTGCAATAACTACTACCATTACAAGAGCTAACCAGGCATATAAATTATATGGTATTGTAGAAACAAAAGCTTGAAGAGGGGATAAGCCGAAACCTCCTTCAACCAAGGGATCTTTCATTTGCGACATGATATATGCCACCCAGCTGGAAACCGGTACTAAAATAGTTACAGGAGCGGCTGTGGAATCTAGAAGGTAAGCTAACTTGGCTCTAGAAATTTTGAATCTATCAGTTACAGGTTTCATAACAGTTCCAACTGTCAAACTGTTAAAATAGTCATCGATAAAAATAATTGCACCCAGTAAAAAAGTAGAAAGCTGCGCTCCGCTGCGACTTTTAACTTTGTTTACTGCCCATTCACCGTAAGCATTAGAACCTCCTGCTACAGTAACAACAGCAACTATTGCTCCGAGAATGGCTAAAAACAGAAGAATTGCCATGTTCCAGGAATCGCCTGCATTTGCAATCAAGGAATTAAACATTTCTATAAATGGTCCAATAATAGGATTTGTAGAAGCTAATTTTTCAGCGATTTCGGGTGGTGCAAAATTAACATAGATAAAATAACCGGAAAAGATCCCTATGAAAAGAGATCCCAAAACCTCCTTTGTCAGCAAAGCAAGTCCTATTGCAACGATAGGTGGAATTAATGATAGCCAACCATAGTCCATAAAAATTTCCCTCCAAACAGCTATTGATTTCAACTGCGCCACTACTTCACCTTTTAAAAGATGAGGTTTTTTATTAAACTGCCGTAAACAGTCTATCATAACATTTAAACTGGAATCAAGGGGGTAATGATATCCTAGTTTAAAAATATGCCGAAAATGGTATACATAAATTTAAAGTTATGAATACTAAAATGTAAATAAAACAAGCATAATATAGCTCCTTTCCTTATTACAAAATTTATAAAAATCTAATTGACTGCGAAATTCCATTCTAGTATAATTAAAAAAAGCAGTAGAGGAGGGAAAAATTATGCAAATAAAAATAGGTGAAGAAGCAAAACAATTTATTTTAAAAAAGACTAAAGATATTATTGTAAAAACTGAAATGTGCAGTAGTTGAGCAGGCGTTTATTTGAAACCTGTCGTGTATGCAGGTAAACCCCAAAATATTGACGATTTTAGGCAGCAGGAAGTAGACGGTATCAATGTATATGTTCCAAAAGATCAACAGTTAAAAGATGATGTAATTTCCATAGATTTAAAGGGCATTGGTCCATTTAAGCAACTTTTAGTAGAAGGTATCTAGATTAAACTTACCAGTCGCAGTGCGGCTGGTTTATTTTTTTTAAAAATTATTATAAAGCAAGCAGGAAAAAAAAGATTTATGGCGAATAGATAAAATATTGAACATTCTGTTCATATTCCGAACATAAGGTGCTGGTATGATGGAAAATTACCCTTTAAAAGAAGAAAAAGACTATATAGTAAAGGCATTGGAAAAAGGGTTAACCATTTTAGAAGCATTTGACACAACAAATACAGAGTATAGTGTTCTCGAAATAAGTAAAAAATTGAAAATAAATAGAACAACTGCTTTTCGCTTAATGAAGACATTAGAGTTAAAGGGATTTTTAGAAAAAAATCCTGAGTCATCTAAATATGGGCTGGGACTAAAACTCTTAGAGTTAGGGAATCTTGTGACATATAATATGGACTTGCAAAAATATGCTTCACCTCTTTTGCATGAATTGGCACAACAATTATCCTTAACTGTTCACCTGGTAGTTCGGCAGGGTTCTGAAGCTATTTATATAGATAAGGAAGATCCTCAGGATGCTGTGATTACTTATTCGAGAGTTGGTAAGAGACTTCCTTTATACTGTACTGCAGTTGGAAAAGTGCTTCTTTCAGATCTTAAGCCTTCGCAAATAAAAGAACTTTTTAATGAAATGAAATTAACAAAGTTTACAAATAATACTATTGATAACTTGGATGATTTAATAAAGGAAGTAGAGCTCACTAAAATCAATGGCTATGCCATTGATGATGAGGAATTACTTGAAGGTATGAGTTGTATTGCTGCTCCAATTAGAAATTATAAGTCTGAAATTATAGCGGCATGTAGTGTCACCGGTACTGATAAACAGTTTTTGAATTCTAAGAAAGAGTTTATAATACCCCAATTAATAAATACTGCTAATAAAATATCGCAAAAAATGGGGTGTAAAAATACATTTTAATTAAAAATAAAAAATACATAAAAAGGGGGACTAATAGTGACTGAAAGAAAAAAGGTTACAATTCAGACGTTGAATGAGATGAAGGAAAAGGGAGAACCTATTTCAATGCTTACCTGCTATGACTATCCTATGGCTCTCCTGGAAGAAAAAGCAGGCATGGATATCATTTTAGTTGGAGATTCTTTAGGTATGACCGTGTATGGTATGGACAGTACCCTGCCTGTAACTATGGACATGATGGTTAACCATGCAAAGGCTGTACGTAAAGGCGCCCCGACAGCTTTCCTTGTAGGCGATATGCCTTACATGAGCTACCAGGTAAGTAAGGAAGAGGCAATCAGAAATGCCGGTCGTCTGATGGCTGAAGCAGAGTGTGACGCTGTGAAGCTTGAAGGTGGAAAAGAGATGGCAGAAACTATTGAGGCAATGGTTAAAGCTACCATTCCTGTAATGGGACATATAGGTCTCACTCCCCAGTCAATTGCCCAGATGGGTGGATTTAAAGCGCAAGGTAGAAGTGCTGAAGGAGCTTTAAAACTTGTAGAAGATGCTAAAGCTTTAGAACAAGCAGGAGCTTCATTGCTACTGGTTGAAGCAGTTCCACCACCGGTTTTATCTGAAATTACCAAGGCGCTTTCAATTCCTGTAATTAGCTTGGGCGCAGGGGAAGATGCAGCAGGGCAACTCTTAATAGTTCACGATATCCTTGGTTTCTTTGACAGGTTTGTTCCAAAATTTGTTAAGAAGTATGCTGATATGAACAGCGCTATTTATGATGGACTTAAGAGTTACGTAGATGAAGTTAAATCAGGAAAATATCCTGAAGAAAAATACACCTACGGCATGAAGCCTGAAGAGGTAGAAAAGTTTAAGGAATTATTAAAGGCTTAATGAGTTATTTGCAAAAAAGGCTGTTGGGTTATCAACAGCCTTTTTTAACGTTATTTTAAAAAGTTTTAATTATTGCTATTTTTATTTTTCTGTAATGCTTTCATTACTAATGATTTTGTGTTATTGAGATGTCTTAAATTCATCTCATAAGCTTCGTTTATAAGTCCGTCTTTTATATACTGCAAAGTTGCTACGTGTTCTTCAAAAGCAGTATTTAGCCTTGTTTCATCCCTTAAGGTTTCAAGCGCTATGCTTTTAATTTTATCACCCATTGAACGATAAACATCTTCTAGAATTCTATTATTGCTAAAGCTTACAATACTACTATGAAACAATCTATCGGTATCCCAGAAGTCACGTCTTGAATTGTTTGCATACGACTTCTTTTGTTCTGCAATTATTTTTTCAAGTTTTTCCAGTAATTCTTTTGCTTCTCTGGTATCCTGATTTTTGATTAATTTTTTTATACAAAAACCTTCTATAGCATCCCTTACTTCAAATACTTCGTTAATTTCAGTTTCTGAAAGCGTTTTTACTTTAAAGCCTTTATATGGGACTACTTCCAAAAGACCTTCATGTTTAAGCTGTTGAACTGCTTCTCTAACCGGGGTTCTACTGACTCCCAGTTGATCTGCCACCCACTGGTCTGAATATAGTTTTCCCATCTCAAATTCGTCATTTATAATAGCTTCTCTCAAGTAATTATAAACCTGCTCTTTTAAGCTTGGTGCTTTTTTTATGCTTTTTTTCATTCATTCTCAACCTCCCTTCAGAAGAATATATATTAATCTTGTAATTTTTTGTCTTGTGCAGTAACATGTTACATGTTATACTTTAGATGTTACCAAGTAATGTACATAAATGCAATATAAATTATAATAAGTTTTTTGAAAATACTCCATCTTATGAATAAAAGTTAATATTGTGAATAAATTTACAAGCGTCAAAAATCTACATAATTCTCGTTAAAGTATTTTTTAAAATACATAATAATTTTTCGAAAGGGGGGAGAACATACAAGGCGATATCAAATTGTGCTTACAGTATGTGGGAGGAAAAATTTTTAGCGGTAACTTAAACTAAAAAAATTCTAGGGGGTAGGGTTAATGTTTAAAGGAAAAAAATTAGCTCTTGTTGCTTTGGTAATTGTTTTAGGAATGTTTTTGGTAGCTGGTTGCGGCGGAGGAGGAGAATCCACTGAAACTTCAAGTGATGAAGGTAAGGCCGAAACTATAAATTTAAAAGTTGGCCATGTTTTAGCTCCAACTCACCCATACCAGACAGGACTCGAAAAGTTTGCCGAGTTAGTAGCTGAAAAAACTGACGGGAAAGTTAAAGTAGACGTATTTCATAGCTCTCAGTTAGGTAATGAAAGGGAAATGATTGAAGCGCTGCAGATGGGCACTCTGGATATGACACTGGTTTCAACAGCACCTCTAGCTGGTTTCTCAAATGCATTTTTGGTTTTTGACTTGCCTTTCATTTTTGAGGACAGAGAAAGCGCTTACAAAGTATTAGATGGTGAATTTGGAACTGATATGTTAAACAGCCTCGAAAATAGCGGTATTAAGGGCCTCGCGTACTGGGAGAACGGCTTCAGAAATGTAACTAACTCCCGTAGGCCTGTAGTTCATCCAAGTGACATGGAAGGTATGAAAATTCGTACCATGGAAAACAAAATCCATATGGCTTCCTTCAGGACAATAGGTGCTGACCCAACTCCCATGGCATTTGGTGAATTGTTTACAGCATTACAACAGCAGACAGTAGATGCACAGGAAAACCCGTTACCAATTATCTTTACTTCCAATTTCTTCGAAGTTCAGGATCATCTAGCTATGACAGGTCATTTCTATGCAGCTGCACCTCTTTTGATAAGCAAGCAACTCTGGGACAGCTTCAGCCCTGAAATTCAGGATGCAATTCAGGAAGCAGCTATTGAAGCAAGGGATTTTGAACGTCAGACAGTGAGTGATATGGATGCCGAACTTCTTGGTACCTTAAAAGAAAAAGGTATGCAGGTAACAGAAGTTGATAAGAAAGAGTGGCGTGAAGCAATGAAGCCTGTATATGATGAATTTGAAGCAGAAATAGGTGCAGATGTAATTCAAAAGGTTCTTGATGCACAGAAGTAATAAGCTAACGGCTGGCAAGGACAACCTTGCCGGCCGTTTTAACAAAAAAGTTCTTGAAGATTGGAGGGGAGTAATTTGCCAGAACGAAAACAGCTAAAAGTATTTGATTACATGGATAAAATAGAAGCAAGTTTAGTTACTGCATTGTTAGGCGGCATGACCGTAGTTGTATTTTTACAGGTTTTTTTTCGCTTTGTTATTAAAGGATCACTCCCATGGTCTGAAGAACTAGCTCGCTATTTTATGGTCTGGGCAGTCTTCATTGGGGCCAGTATCGGGGCACGAGAGGGAGCACATATTGGAGTAGAAGCAGTTGTAAACTTTTTACCAGCTTCACTTAAAAAAGGGGCAACCCTTATTGCAGGGTTACTTTCAGTAGTATTCTCTATATTAATCATGTTTTTATCCTTTAAAGTTATTGCTGTTTTAATCAAAACAGGGCAAAAATCTCCGGCTATGGAGATACCTATGTATTGGGCTTACCTTGCGATACCAACGGGATGTATCCTCATGGGTGTTCGCTTTTTCCAAGCTACTCTGGAAAAATTGAAGGCTCAGAAAGGGGAGAATTAAATGAGTTATATACTTTTTGGAGTATTTGCAATCTTAATTATTCTTAATGTTCCGGTTGCAGTCAGCCTTGGTCTTGCCACTTTAGCGGCAATTGCAGCTACAAAAACCGTACCGCTTATGGTAGTAGCACAAAAAATGTTCACAGCAACAGATTCCTTTCCCCTGATGGCAATCCCCTTTTTTATGATAGCCGGCAGCTTAATGGAAAAAGGCGGGATTTCACGGAGGTTAATTCGCTTTGCAAACTCTTTAATAGGATCATTACACGGGGGTTTAGCTCTTGTAACAGTAATGGCTTCAATGTTTTTTGCTGCAATATCCGGATCTTCGCCAGCTACAGTTGCAGCAATTGGTTCAATTATGATTCCGGCAATGGTCAGGCAGGGTTACTCCCATGATTTTGCCACTGCGACCCAGGCCAGTTCAGGTTATATAGGAGTTATTATTCCACCCAGTATTCCGATGGTAACTTATGGAGTTGTAACCGGAGCCTCGATCGGAACTTTGTTTATGGCAGGTTTTATTCCAGGTTTGGTTATCGGTGCTGCACTAATGTTAGTTGCTTATTTAATTTCCAGAAAAAGAGGCTATGTTGGTGAAAAAAGAGCTAGCTTTAAAGAAGTTTTGATAGCATTCAAAGATGCAGCTTTGGCGCTATTAATGCCTGTTATAATTTTAGGCGGTATCTATGGAGGTATATTTACTCCTACAGAAGCAGCTAATGTAGCTGTTGTTTACGGATTTATAGTTGGTTTCTTTATCTATAAAGAGCTTAAATTGAAGGATATACCGGAAGTATTACGTACTTCCGCAATTAGTACTGCAATGGTAATGTTGATTATTGCCACGGCAACAGCTTTTGGTTTGCTTTTAACAAGGGAAATGATACCTACAAAGATAGCAAACTTCTTTATCAGTGTTACAGAAAGCAAAATAATGCTCTTAGTTTTAATTAACCTGATGCTACTTGTTGTAGGGACATTCCTGGAAACAAATGCGGCAATTATTATCCTTGCGCCTATTTTCTATCCTGTAATTACGCAAATGGGTATTGACCCAATTCACTTTGGAATTGTTATGGTAATTAACCTTGCAATTGGTATGATTACACCGCCCCTTGGGGTTAACCTTTTTGTAGCATGCGGAATCACGAAGCTTTCTATAGAACGTGTTATCAAGGCTAACTGGTTATATCTGTTTATTTCTTTAGCAGCACTGGCGTTGCTGACATATATTCCCGCCATATCATTATGGTTACCTAACTTATTACAATAATAAAAGGGATGATACAAATGTTGGACAAACATCTACTCGTAAAGCTAAAATCGATTGTTGGAAAAGAGGATATCCTTACTTCCAAAATCTCTAGAGAAGTCTATGCTTATGACTCATCCCCCTTTATACATGAACCCGAAGCAGTGGTTTTTCCTGAAACCACCGCAGAAGTAGCAGAAATACTTAAGCTGTCAGAAGCGTATTCCATACCTGTAGTACCAAGGGGAGCTGGCACCTGCCTCAGCGGGGGCGCCGTTTCCCTCTATGGTGGAATCTCCCTGGTACTTACCAAAATGGATAAAATTCTGGACATTGATACAGTTAATGAAACAGCACTGGTCGAAACCGGAGTAACAAACCTTAATTTACAAAAAGCAGTTGAACCGCTTGGTTTCATGTTTGCTCCCGACCCTGCCAGCCAAAAGGCTGCTACCATCGGAGGTAACGTTGCTGAATGTGCAGGCGGTATCAGGGGAGTAAAATACGGCGTAACAAAGGACCATGTATTAGGACTTGAAGTGGTGTTGCCGGGGGGAGAAATCGTTACCACAGGAGCCCTTGCATCCGGGTACGGTTTTATACCGGATCTTACCGGTATTTTTAGCGGCTCAGAAGGAACATTCGGAATTATAACTAAAATACTCGTAAAACTTACAGTCATGCCGGAAACAATGCGTACCATGATGGCAGTTTTTGACAGCCTCGATAAAGCCGGGGAGGCAGTATCTGCCATTATAGCTAAGGGGATTGTACCTACAACATTAGAGATTATGGATAAGTCCATGATAAGGGCAGTAGATGACTTTTTAAAGCTGGGCTTTCCACGGGATGCGGAAGCAGTCCTTTTACTAGAAGTTGACGGTTATGAGGTAGAAATAGATCGCCAGGTTGATGTCATAGAAGAAATATTTAGAGAAAAGAAAGCAAGCAGCGTACAGAGTGCTAAGGATCGGACAGAAAGGGAGAAGCTGTGGCTTGCACGTCGTTCTGGTAACGGAGCGCTGGGAAGAATTAAGCCAGCCTACATGGTACAGGACATAACAGTTCCCAGGCACAGGCTACCTCAAATGCTGCGTTTTGTGAGTGACATTAGCAAAAAATATGATATAACAATTGCTCAAATGGCCCATGCAGGAGACGGCAATCTCCACCCGCACCTTTTATATGACCCGGATGATCCGGAAGAGTTTGAAAGGGTAGAAGAAGCAAGCCATGAAATCTTTGAAACGGCCCTGAAAATGGACGGAACATTAACAGGAGAGCATGGAATAGGGCTTGAAAAGCTACCATTCATGAAATTGCAGTTTAGTGAAAAAGATATAAGCTTTATGAAAAGAGTTAAAAAAGCACTGGATACCAACCTAAACTTAAATAAAGGTAAAGTACTGGAACTTTAGTAGCCGAAAGAAAGGTTTGATGCTGTATGCAGATAAAAGATAAATTCTTTGCAGAAAATCCTCAAGAAATAGCTCAAAAAGTTATAGAGGCTGCTGATGAGGGGTTTGGGATTGTGCCCTGCGGAAAAGGTACTAATATTGAAAAATATCTGGCTTCCGCAAATAAGCCTGTAGTAATGATTTCCACTGAGAGAATGGATTCCATACAAGAATTTGAAAGGGACAACCTTTCAGTAAAGGTGCAAGCTGGAATAACATTGGCACAACTACAAAAAGAGCTCCATGAACATGATGTTTTTCTACCGTTAACGGTAGAAAGTCATGGAAGAAGGACAATCGGGGGGCTTATAGCTGAAAATGAAGCGGGCTATGAAGAGTATGCTTACGGAAAAATCCAGGACTATGTACTCGGTCTCGAGTTTGTAACTCCTTACGGAGAAATAGTAAAAACAGGTGGAAAAACAGTAAAAAACGTAAGCGGTTATGACTTCACAAGATTATTTGCAAATTCGTTGGGAACCTTGGGAATAATAACCTCTATCACATTAAAGTTAAGGCCGGAGGTTGAAAAAAGAGCTGCAGTAATACTGGAAGTTCCCTCATTAAAAGAAGCCTCTGAAATATCAAAAAAAATAATTCAGGAAAAACTGGTAACCGTTACTTTAAAAGGCTATAAAGATCACGAGAATGATAAGTGGAGGCTAATAATTGGTTTAGCAGGTTTTAAAGAAACAGTGAAACATCACCTCCAAAAAATAAAAAAAGTTTTAGGAAGTTTAAATTACTCAGAATTAGACCAAGCAGAAGTTAATGGCTTTTGGAAAGAGTACTATCAAAAGTTTCCCATTTATGAGGATAACAACATTGTGGGCATGGGAGATAAAAGGGTACTTTTTAAAATAGCCGAATCATGTGAAAAAAATAACTTGTTCTCTCAAGTAGCATTTTCTGAAGTAGACTTTGGAGCGGGCAAACTTATTATTAAAACTCCAAAGGAAACTAAAGAAACCATAAAAGAATCATTACTAGCTTATAACCAGGAAAAATTTAATTTTTCATTTAATTTCCAAAAGCCTCAACCCGGCTTAATTTATAAGAAGATAAAAACTGCACTTGATCCTAATAATCTGATGTTTCCCAATAACAGGCTAACAGGGGGTGAATATCTTGGATAATAAAGAACTGAAAAAAAAGATACGTGAGTGTAACAGATGTGGATTCTGTCAAGATGTTTGCCCCACGTACCGCTATACAAAAAATGAGGCTGCGGTTGCAAGGGGTAGGGTAAGGCTGGCAAGACTTATCTCGGAAGGCAAATATAAATGGGGAGAAGAAGATGAAATAACCGAGCATATCAAAACATGCCTCCTATGTAGAGCATGTGTAGTAAACTGCCCTTCATCGGTAATTACAGACGAAATAATGATGAAAGCACGGGAAGAAATCAATTTTGCGAAAGGATTCAACCTTTTCCATAAACTACTTTATAGGGGCTTCCTTTCCCACCAGGAAAGACTAAAGGTAGCAGGCATGCTGGCGAGATTTTATGACAGAAGCGGCGCCCGCTGGATAGTAAGAAACAGCGGTGTACTAAATACCTTTAGAAAACTAAAGAATATGGAAAATATCCTACCCATGGGTTTAAAACCGCCTTTAAGAAGTCAGCTTCCAGAAATCTTAAAGCAAGTAAATAAACCCAAATTTAGGATAGGATATTTTGCAGGCTGTGCAACCAATACATTTTTCAGTGATATTGGAAAAGCAGCGCTACTATATCTGCAGCACCGGGGGTGTCAGGTAGAGGTTCCTGAAATACAGTGCTGCGGTGGTCCGCATAAAAGTGCAGGGGACATGGAAGAAGCAAAAAGGTTAGCTAAAGAAAACATTGTAACCTTCTTAAAAGGAGACTATGATTATATAATTAGTGATTGTGCTACATGTGGAAGTACCTTAAAAGAATATGAGGAACTCTTTAAAAATGACCTCCAAATGAAGGAAAAAGCGCAGCAATTTAGTGAAAAAATACTGGATTTAAATAAGTTTATAGCAGATTACTTGCCTCCTGATGAAGACTTAAAGGCTTTAGACAAAAAGGTTACTTACCACGACCCCTGCCACTTAGTAAGAGGCCTTGAAGTAACAGCAGAACCCAGAGAATTATTAAAAAGAATACCGGGAGTAGAATTTAGAGAAATGAGAGAAGCTGACTGGTGCTGCGGAGGAGCGGGTTCATACTGTTTTACCCAGCAAGAAATGTCAGCAAAAATCTTAGAAGGAAAGATAGATAATTTTATTGAAACAGGAGCTGAAATACTGGCTACTTCCTGTCCGGCCTGTACAATGCAGCTTTCTGCAGGCTTGAGAAAAAAAAGTGTGAAAGCTAAGGTTAAGCATCCTGTACAGCTTTTGGCAGAAAGTGTAGGATTAGTTTAATGCTTTCTAAAATAGTTAATTAAGGGTGATAGAATGAGTATTTTTCCCAGAATGGCAAAGATAAAACTCCGATTTGAAACGCCTGAAATTAGTGATGTTTGTGGCGAATTATTAAAACAATTACAAAATAATTCAATTGAAATAAAAAAAGATTCAAGGATCGGTATTGCAGTTGGAAGTCGTGGAATCCATAAGATACATGAAATGGTCAGGGTAGTAATAAAATTTTTGCAGGAAAAGGGCGCCCAGCCTATAATCATTCCTGCCATGGGAAGCCATGGTGGAGCTACTGCTGCAGGTCAAAAAGAAGTTTTAGCAGGATACGGTATTTCTGAAGAGGAGATGGGTGTTCCTGTCCAGGCAAGTATGGAAACTATCTGTGTAGGGTATATTAATAAAAATATTCCCGTTTACTTTGATAAAGTTGCTTCAGAAATGGATGGAATTATTCTCATGAATAGGGTAAAACCCCATACCGATTATCATGCAGAATATGAAAGCGGCTTGATGAAACAAATGGCCATTGGCTTGGGAAATCATAAAGGGGCACAAAATATTCACAGCTATGGTATTTACGGGTTACAAAAGCTTATACCTGAATCTGCTTGCCTGATCCTGGAAAAAATGCCGGTAATTATGGGAATTGCAATTGTAGAAAATGCCAACGACCGCACTGCGGAGATCCATGTTCTTAATGCTAAGGAAATTCCTGAAAAGGAGCCTGAACTTTTAAAGAAAGCTAAAGAATTAATGCCATATATCCCTTTTACAGATATAGATTTACTTGTTGTAGAAGAAACAGGTAAAAATATCAGCGGGGTGGGAATAGATCCCAATATTACCGGACGTACCTTTATTCGCTTTGGTAAGGATGAAGGTCATATTAACTTGAGGAGAATTGTCTGCCTTGACTTAACTCCTGAAAGCCATGGTAATGCTTTAGGTATAGGAATTGTAGATGTTATTCCGCGCCGCTTGTACGATAAGGTAGATTTTGAAGTTACTTATGCTAATGTTATTACAAGTGGATTTTTAGAAAGGGGCTTTACTCCCATAGTACAGGAAAATGATTATAAAGCTATGGAAGTGGCGCTGCAATGCTGTGGAAGAAAAATAACTCCTGAAAATGCGCGTATACTGCAAATAAAAAATACGTTACAACTTGAAGAAATGTTCGTTTCAGTGCCTCTTTTAAAGGAAATTAGATGTGATATATCTTGGGAAAAGGTTGAGGAGTTTTCGTATCAATTCTCAGGTGAGGGTGAATTATTAAATTTATTGAAATCTTAATTTTAATATTGCCATTTTTTATGACACTTGGTATAATAACTAAAAATTCGATATGTTAACACAATGACGGGAAGTACGGAATGAAATCCTAGTTTACAGTGAGCCGGAGATAGTGGGAACCCGGTAACAGGTTCATTTTGAAGCCATCCCTGAGTGCCCGCTGGAAAGAATTTATTTTAAATGAGTGTTCGAAAAGGAGCACGAGAGACACGAGAAGTTCAAGGCGACGAAGGCTTTGAGCAGCGGAGCGTAGACATACTACGTGAGCAGCGCAGAAGACGAGCCAACGTAGAAATTCGAAGTGGATTTCGCGCGGACTCTTCGAACTTCCTTTGGTTCTGAAGGCGGCCGGTTATTCCGTTATCATTACTAGAGTGGACCGAGTTAAGACTTGGTCAATAAGGGTGGTACCGCGATACCTCGTCCCTTCCTGGGGCGGGGTTTTTTTATTTTAGAAAAAATAAATATTTAGAAGGGGGGAAATCAGGTGATTGATCAAGCGAGAATGGAAATTCTTGAGCTTTTGGAAAAGGGAAAAAGCCTTTCGCCGAAACATATTGCTATGATGTTGGGCAAAGAAGAGGCGGAAGTACGTAAGATTATAAAGGAGCTTAAAGAAGAAAAAATAATTTTGAAACATAAGACGATAATTGACTGGGAAAAAGCCGGCAGAGAAACTGTTGAAGCAGTAATTGATGTTAGAGTAAGCCCTCAAAGGGATGTAGGATTTGATGTTGTTGCATCGAAAATCTACCGTTTTCCTGAAGTCAAGTCAGTGTATTTAATGTCGGGTACCTATGACCTTTCCGTTGTTGTTGAAGGTAAAAACATGAAGGATGTGGCGCTTTTTGTTGCAGAAAAACTGGCTACTATTGAGAATGTTTTGAGTACGACAACTCATTTTAGGTTAAAAAAATATAAAGAAGACGGTATTTTCTTTACAGGTGAAAATGAAGATAATAGGATGGTGGTTTCACCGTGACCCTCAATTCTAATGGGATTTTCAAAGAAAAGAGAAGAGTTTCCTCCAGAGTAGAAGAGGTACCTCCCTCAGGTATTAGAAGATTTTTTGATCTGGCTTCTGAAATGAAAGGTGTAATATCTTTAGGGGTGGGTGAGCCGGATTTTGTTACACCCTGGAATATAAGGGAAGCATGCGTTCATTCTTTAGAACAAGGCTATACCATGTATACTCCTAATTCGGGTTTACCGGAGTTAAGGGAAGAGATAGCAAAATATTTTTCAAAAAGGTTTAACCTGGATTATGATCCAAACTGTGAGGTTCTGGTTACTGTTGGAGCCAGTGAAGCAATAGACCTTGCCTTAAGGGCGCTGGTTGAACCTGGAGATGAGGTTCTTATTCCTGAACCCTGTTTTGTTTCTTATAAACCTTGTACCATATTTGCCGGCGGTACTCCGGTAACACTTTCAACTACTGCCCAAAGTGGATTTAAAATTAAGCCTGAAGATATCATTACCAAAATAACTCCAAAAACAAAAATACTTTTACTTTCTTACCCTTGCAATCCCACAGGTGCCAGCTATTCCTATCAAGAACTGCTGGAACTTGCCGGGGTAGTTGAAAAGTATGATTTGCTGGTTATTTCAGATGAAATTTATAGTGAACTGACATATGACGGCTTTAAACACTATTCCTTTGCCAGTTTACCAAATATGAAGGAACGTACCATTGTCCACAACGGCTTCTCAAAGGCCTTTGCAATGACAGGCTGGCGAATCGGTTTTGCAGCGGGAAATGAGAATATTATTTCTGCCATGACAAAAATTCACCAGTATTCAATTATGTGTGCTCCCATTATGGGGCAAAAGGCTGCTGTAGAAGCGCTGAGAAACGGTTTGCCAGCAATGAATGAAATGGTAGCGGAGTACGAAAAACGTAAGAGGTTAATTGTGAGTGGCCTAAGGGATATGGGACTTTCGTGTATAGACCCTCAAGGTGCATTTTATGTTTTTCCGTCCATTAAAGAAACAGGATTAACTTCGGAAGAGTTTGCAGAAATGCTTTTACGTGAAGAAAAAGTGGCCGTAGTTCCCGGAACTGCCTTTGGAGAATGCGGAGAAGGACATGTAAGATGTTCATATGCTGCTTCCACAGGCAATATTATAGAAGCATTAAATAGAATGCGTAGGCTCCTGGGAAGGTTGAATCCCAAGGTGATGAGTTTATAAAGAAAATTAGAGCTGCAAGGGCTGAAAAGGGGCAAAATAGCTCAAATTGCTATTTGTCCCTTTTCTTTAAGCATTTTATCCGGTACTGGAGATCCTGCCTCGATATTCCCAGGGTTTTTGCTGCTTGGGTTATATTATTACTATTTTTTACTAATTAACGGTTTATAAAAAAGATACAA
The DNA here is from genome assembly GCA_020063565.1 of Clostridiales bacterium. Lineage (GTDB taxonomy): Bacteria > Bacillota > DSM-16504 > Desulfitibacterales > JAICDB01 > JAICDB01. The sequence goes on from JAICDB010000019.1 coordinate 24,883, forward strand.
AAATGATGTGTAAAATAGCAGACTATTTATCAAATATTCATTTTATCTTATTGGTGGGACATGAAATTCAGTCGTTTTCAGTAAGGATGCATATATAATCTCTGTACGTCGCAAGTACCTTTTTTTGGGAAATTTGGTCATTTTAGTGTGTATGTATATCTCTTGGCAAAAGTTTAAAAGTTAAGATAAAAGTGGTATTATGACACCATGGGAATTTTGAAATATTTTTAAAATTTATTATCAGGAGGATTTTTGGCAAAAATATATAATAATATAATAGTTGATATTATTATCTGGTCATAATAAAAATATCCTGTTTTTGGGGAGAGATGTTATGAGTACCATGGAAGAAAAAATCAAAGACTTAAGGGAAAGAAATAAAAAGATAGAAGAAGGGGGTGGAGAAAAAAAGATAGAGAAGCAGCACGCCAAAGGTAAAATGACAGCTCGGGAAAGAATAGCTGCCTTTCTTGACGAGGGATCATTTACGGAAATAGATAAATATGTCACCCACCGCAGCACCAATTTTGGTATGGATAAAGTTGAAGCACCCGGCGAAGGCGTAGTAACAGGCTACGGT
>JAICDB010000020.1 GCA_020063565.1 Clostridiales bacterium
AAACCTCAAAAAAGTGAAAGCATGGGTAGAAACAGACGGTTGTTTTGATTTGGGTCCGCCGCCGAGGATGAATGATAAGGACCGTGAGCGGGCATACGAACTTTCCAGATGCATGACCTGCGGGTGCTGTTTGGAGGCCTGCCCCAACGTCAATAACAAGTCACCTTTTATGGGGGCCCAGGCTTTAAGTCAGGTAGTCCTGTTTAACATGCATCCCAATGGAAAAATGAACAAGGAGGAACGCCTGGAAGCTGCAATGAAAAAAGGTGGAATTGTAGACTGCGGAAATTCCCAGAACTGTGTTCGCGCCTGTCCAAAGGAAATACCCCTTGATAAGTCGCTGGCGCAGCTAAATAAAGATACAACTATCCATGGAATTTTAAATTGGCTCAAGAAGTAAAATATGTTAGGACCCACATACCATTTTAAAAAAGAGGTGTAAAAAAATGGATAAAAAAGAAACTTTAAAAAAGGAAGCCTTAAAGCTTCACCTGGAAAATGTGGGGAAAATAGCGGTTAAAAGTAAAGTTTCTGTGAATAACGAGTGGGATTTAAGTCTTGCCTATTCTCCCGGTGTAGCAGAACCTTGTAGAGAAATAGTTAAAGATGAGGAAAACATTTACCGTTATACAGCCAAAGGAAATTTGGTGGCAGTTGTCAGTGACGGTTCTGCAGTATTGGGCCTGGGAAATATCGGGGCTAAGGCAGCGCTTCCAGTTATGGAGGGAAAAGCTGTACTTTTCAAGGAGTTTGCTGATGTGGATGCTTTTCCCATTTGCTTGGCCAGTCAGGATATAGATACAATAGTTCAAACTGTAAAACTCCTTGAACCCACCTTCGGGGGAGTTAACCTGGAGGATATTGCGGCACCGAAATGCTTTGAAATAGAGGAACGGCTCAAAAAGGAAACCTCTATACCTATCTTTCACGATGACCAGCACGGGACGGCAATAGTGGCAACGGCGGGACTCATAAATTCCCTTAAATTGGTAGGTAAGAAAATAGATGAAATAAAAGTAGTCATAAATGGAACCGGGGCAGCGGGAGTGGCAATTGCCAAGCTTCTTTTAAACCTGGGAGTACGTGAAATGATCATGTGCGACAGCCGGGGAATTATCTATAACGGCAGGCAGGAAGGAATGAACAGGTATAAGCAGGAACTGGCCGAAAGAACCAATAGCGAGGGCCTGAAAGGAGACCTGTCAGTTGCCATCAAGGGAGCAGATGTCTTCCTGGGTGTATCGGTGGCAAATGTGGTAACCCCGGAAATGGTAAAAAGTATGAATAAGGATGCTATTATCTTTGCAATGGCTAATCCGGACCCTGAAATTTTACCTGAAGATGCCAAAAATGCCGGAGCAAGGGTAGTTGGAACCGGAAGATCGGATTATCCAAACCAGGTCAACAATGTACTTGCATTTCCGGGTATCTTCAGGGGAGCGCTTGATGTAAGGGCAAGTGACATAAATGAAGAGATGAAGGTTGCAGCAGCATATGCCATAGCAAATATTATCTCAGAAGATGAATTACATGATGAATACGTAATTCCAAAACCTTTCGACCCCAGGGTGGGGGAAAAAGTTGCAAGCGCCGTGGCAAAGGCGGCCAGAGAGTCGGGTGTTGCGCAGGAAGGTGGTGAGTAATTTGAAAACACTTGAGTACCAAAAGATTGTTGATACCGTAGCTGACCTATGTATGAAAGCAAATATGCATCTCAATAATGATGTTCTGACAGCATTTCAAACATCCTATGATAATGAAGAGTCGGAAGTAGGAAAAGAGGTTCTGGAAAAATTAATTGAAAATGCAAAAATTGCTTCCGAAGAAGAAGTTGCAATGTGCCAGGATACAGGTGTAGCCGTCTGTTTTGTGGAGGTAGGGCAGGATTTGGTGATTACAGGCGGGGAACTGGAAAAGGCAATTGAGGAAGGGGTCAGAAAAGGATACCAGGAAGGGTACCTCAGAAAATCAATGTGCCATCCCTTTACCAGAAAAAATACCGGCGATAATACTCCGCCCGTTATCCATACCAGGGTAGTTCCCGGAGATAATCTGAAAATAACCGTTGCCCCTAAAGGCGGTGGCAGTGAAAATATGAGCGCCCTTAAAATGCTGACACCGGCGCAAGGCAAAAAGGGTGTTGTCGATTTTGTTGTAAAAACTGTTGAAGAAGCAGGACCGAATCCCTGCCCGCCTATTGTTGTTGGAGTGGGGATCGGCGGTAACTTTGAAAGGTGCGCACTTCTTGCCAAAAAATCGCTCCTCAGGCCCCTGGACAAGGAGAACAGTGACCCGGAGCTTAGAGAGATGGAAAAGGAAATTCTTCAAAAAATAAATAACCTTGGAATAGGCCCGCAGGGTTTTGGAGGACGAACAACTGCACTGGCGGTGCATATTGAAATGGAACCCTGTCATATTGCCAGTTTGCCTGTTGCGGTAAATATCAACTGCCATGCAGCCAGACATGCCGAGGCGGTGCTGTAATCGTACAGAAAAGGGGGGAGAAAAATGGCGGAATATCATTTGACCACTCCGTTAACAGATGATGATGTTCTAAAATTACAGGCGGGGGATAGAGTGTATCTGACGGGAGTCATCTATACGGCTCGGGATGCCGCCCACAAGAGATTACTTGACTTGATAGAAAAAGGTGAACCACTGCCGGTTGATCTTGCGGGTCAAATAATTTATTATGTGGGTCCGACCCCTGCAAAGCCCGGGAAAGTAATCGGATCGGCGGGGCCAACAACAAGTTATAGAATGGACTCACTGACTGTCCCGCTTTTAGAAAAAGGCTTAAAAGGAATGATAGGTAAGGGTAAACGATCCGCGGAAATTAGAGAAGCACTGCAAAAATATAATTCGGTATATTTTGGAGCAATCGGCGGAGCCGCCGCGTTGATTTCCAAATGTGTAAAAAAAGCAGAAATTATTGCCTATGAAGATTTAGGACCCGAAGCAATCAGGCGTTTGGAAGTGGAAAACTTTCCAGTGGTTGTTGCCAATGACTGCCACGGTAATGATGTTTATCAGGAAGCGGTTAAAAAATACAAAAAGCAGTAAAAATTACTCTCGATTTTATTGAATTTAACTAAATCCTCCTTTTACCCTTATATGAAAGGTGTAAGAGGAGGATTTTAGTTGTGCTTAATCCAAAATAAATTTTTAGAAAATTATAAAAAAACTATTGACAAATTACAAGAAACGCAATTATAATACAATATAGATAATCGATTATTTATAATAAATTTTTCCGATTATTATTCCTCTCGTTTAAATGTCAAAGAGAAGGAAGGTTAAACTCATGGCAAATATTAGCACAGAACAGAAAATTAACAGGCATGTCTTGCGCAAGGATATTAAAAAATATCTGCAAAATGCCATTTTAAAAAGAAAATTAAAGCCCGGTGAGAGGATTATAGAGACCAGAATTGCCAAAGAGCTGGGAGTCTCTCAGGCGCCTGTGCGGGAAGCTATACGAGAACTGGAATTAATGGGATTAATAGAAAGTGTTCCTTTTAAAGGCGCCATTGTCAGAAATTTGTCACAAAAGGACATAAATGAAGCTTATCAAGTAAGGGCCCAAATAGAAGGTTTGGCTGCAGAGGAAGCGGCAAAAAAAATATCAGAAAAACATTTAGAATCTTTAGAAAAATTAGTAGGGGAAATGGAAACTGCCGCAAGAAATCAAAATGTGGACCAATTTGTAAAATTAGATATTGATTTTCATAAACAAATACTAAATATTGCCGGAAACAAGCTTTTAAAAAAATTATGGAGCCTTGTAAATTTACCCGAATGGACTTTTATTACGACTAAAATTTCTAAACGTAGCCTGCCTGACTTAGCCGAAAGGCATGAAGCTATTTTATGTGACTTAAAATATGGTGAAGCTAATGAGGCTAAAAAAAGAATGCATGAGCATTTTAAAGAATTACTGGATGAAGTCTTACAAAATTTTAAAGAGTCATAAGAATGACCTTAAAAATATGAAAAGTGAGGTGAAATAGTACTTATTCTCTGTGCTCAAATCTAAGTCCAATTTAAAAAGGGAGGGGTTTTGTTAATGGAAAACAAGGTGCTGGCTACTTTTTTCGGTGATGAAAAATTCCCTGTCGAGTGGGAGAGTGAGGAGGAAAAAGAGCTTCACTGGTTCTATGATGACTTGCATTGCCCGCATCCAATTTCCCCACTGTATGCGGATATAGGTGGTTGGTGGGGAGACACTTGTGAATATATGTATCGCAGGTTTGGTGCTCCTTTTGGCAAGGGATGGATTGGGAAAGTAGTTAATGGCTACGTGTATACTGCCGTTGTTCCAAGAAACGATGAGACTGAAATTGCGAGATTGGGAAAATATTATGGACAGGTTATGTCTATCTACGCGGAAAACTTCCTGGATTGGTGGAAAGAGCGTTATCTACCTGAAATTAAAAATAATTGTAAATATTTGGATGAATTTTCCTATGAGAAAGCTTCTATTCCGGAACTGTTAATTCATATGGAAGATGCCCTTGATATCCAGGAGAGACATTTTAAAATTCATTGGATATTAAATTTAGCTCAGTTCCAGGCATTTATGGAATTCAGGCAAGTTTATGAGGAAGTTTTGGGAGAAGTTGATGAAGATAACATCGGCAAGATTTTAGTTTCCATTGATGATCGCAACTGGGATTCTTTAAAGATGCTTTGGGAAATGAAGGAATTAGTAATTAAAAGTGACAGGTTAAGTAAAATATTTAAGGAAGAACCGTTAAAGGTCCTTGCAATGCTTGATTCTGAAAAAGATCGGGAATTCATTGAAAAACTTGAGTCCTTTAAACAAGAATTCGGCAATAAAGCAATTTATACACACGAGTATATTTTTCCAACCTGGAGAGAAGATCCCACACATATTATAGAGAACATCCAAGGTTACATTGAAACTGACTACAACTTTTATGAAGCATATAATTCCTGTAAGGAAGAAATGAATAAAGCGATTGAAAAAATGTTCAGTAAAGTAAAGGATGAAAAGAGCAAGGAAAAACTGGAGAAGGCACTTAACTTGGCCCTCAAAATGGCTCCCTTGACTCCGGATCATCATTTCTATATTGATCAGGGAACCTATGCCCGTATGAGAATGGTCTTCAAGGAAATAGGCAAGGCACTGACAAAAGCAGGTACCCTGGAGGACCCTGAAGATATCTTTATGTTGAAATATGGGGAAATTAGGGCAATTGCAGTTGATCCGCAAGATTTTGATGTGAAGTCACTGGTCAAAGAAAGAAGACAGTCAATGGAGGATGCTAAAAAAATTACTCCGAGAGAGTGGATAGGTACGGTAAGCGAGTGGTCATTATATCAAGAGCCATATAAGAGTCTCTGGGGTTGGCCTGAAAAGTTTGAATCAACTAAAGAAGCAGCTGCGACTCAGGAAGAAGAATTTGTTAAGGTGCTTAAAGGACTTCCCGCATCTCCCGGCGTAGTAGAAGGGACTGCTAGATTTGTTACCTCACCAGCTGAATTTAATAAGATACAAAAAGGTGACATTCTGATTTGTAAAATGACTAATCCCGCATGGGTAGTATCTTTTACAAAAATTAGCGGTCTCGTTACAGACACAGGTGGAGCTCTTTCGCACCCGGCAGTTGTTTCTCGTGAATTTGGGTTGCCGTGTGTAGTTGGTACATCAAAAGCAACAAGGGTAATTAAGAGTGGTATGAAGGTTCGAGTTGATGGTAATAAGGGTATGGTTGAAATATTGGACTAAATTAGGGTGATCCATGAGGTTGGGGTTATTGTTTTTGTAAAAAAAATAATCTTGACCTCGCCCTTTCGAATATTATTTTAAGAGAAAGTTCGAAAAGGAGCACGATAGACACGAGAAGTTCAAGATGGCACAGACTTTTCGAACATTCTTTTAATAGAAAAAGTGGGGGAGTGTAGTAATAATGTCTGTTGTCTCCTTTGGGCAATTGACGAGGGGAAATTTGGAACTGGCAGGAGGTAAAGGTGCAAGTTTAAATGACATGGTCTCGGCCGGGTTTCCTGTCCCCGAGGGATATGTTGTTTGCTCGGATGCATTTAATGAATTTAGAGAAAAAAATAAACTGGTACCGGAAATATTGGACCTCATTGAAAAAACTGATTTGGATGATTCCGCTCAATTAGAGGAGACATCACAAAAAATTAAGAATTTGATACTAAATGCTTCAATTCCTGGAAGTGCAAAACAAGAAATAATCACTAAATATCAAGAACTGTCTTCCGATCAAAGTGATTTTGCAGTTGCTGTGAGGTCTAGTTCAACTGCCGAAGATTTAGATGATGCCAGTTTTGCCGGCCAGCAGGAAACATTTTTATATGTGATCGGTGAAGAAGAACTTGTCCAAAAGGTCAAGGAATGCTGGGCCTCCCTTTATAATTCGAGGGCTATATTTTACCGCCAGGAAAAGGGCTTTAGTGAAAAGGAAGTATCCATTGCTGTTGTGGTCCAGAGAATGATTAACTCTGAGAAAGCAGGAGTTATGTTTACGGTTAATCCCATGACGAAACAGCACGACTCTGCAATTATTGAAGCGGTCTGGGGATTAGGTGAAGGAGCTGTTTCAGGGCTGGTGACCCCGGATAGTTATCTTGTCAATAAGAAAACCTTAGAAATTGAAATGGAGTATGTTGCAGACAAAGAAGTTATGATAGTTCAAAGTGTACAAAATAGAGGAGTAGTTGAAAGACCAGTTCCTTCAGAACTGGTTTCCAAAAGAATTTTAACCGATGAGGAAATAAAGTCCCTTGTTAGGTACGGTATTAAGTCTGAGGAATTTTTTGAAAAACCACAAGATCTAGAATGGGCTATAGAAGGAAGTACAGTTTATATACTGCAAAGTAGAGCCATTACAACAATTTAAAAATTGAGGTGAAGGTTTATGACAGTGCTTGGAGGATACTGGCTCAAGGTTTTGGATATCGACTTGAGCAGCGGAAAGATTGAAAAGAAGCCGCTTCCTGAAGAAATAGCAGAAAATATGCTTGGTGGACGAGGATTTGTTTCCTGGCTACACTACTTCAATATCGATCCCGAAGCTGATCCTTTAGGACCTGATAATGCTTTGATTTTTGCAACCGGGCCCTTTACAGGTACCCTGGCTCCGGCCTCAGGAAGATTTGTTGTCGGCGGAAAATCACCTTTAACGGGAATACTGGGCGATGCCAACTGCGGTGGACAATGGGGACCTGAACTAAAGTATGCCGGGTATGATGTCTTGATTGTGAGAGGAAAAGCTAAGTCACCGGTAACAATTAATATCATGGATGATCTTGTTTCCATAAAACCTACCTATGCTCTCTGGGGAAAAGACACTGAAGAAACAGAAAAAATGGTTAGAAATGAGTTGAAAGATGATTCTGTCCAGGTAGCATGTATAGGAATTGCCGGGGAAAACCTGGTTAGATTTGCGGGTATAGTTTGTAACTCCGAACACCTGGCAGCCCGTACGGGAATGGGTGCCGTCATGGGATCCAAGAATCTGAAAGCTATAGCAGTTAAAGGCACAAAGGGTGCACCCTTGTTTGATCACAAGGAGTTTAAGGGGCTACGTGATGAATTATGGAACATTATCACCACTGATTCTAGAAGCGGTGAACATTTGCCACAGTATGGGACCACCAGTTTAATAGATCTGCACAATTCACTGGGGGGCTTGTCAACGAGGAACTGGCAAGAGGGATATTTTGAAGATCATGAGATGATCAATGGAGATACATTGAACAAAAAATACCTCTTTAATACCACTGCCTGCTTTAATTGTCCATCACGCTGTGATAGGTACAGTTATATTTCGGAAGGTGAATTTAAAGGTACTTATGTTGGCGGACCCGAGTATTACACTATACTCTCATTTGGAAGCAAGCTCGGCAATAACAACCTGGCATCAGTACTGAAAGCCAATCAGCTTTGCAATCAATACGGATTGGATACGGGTACTACAGGTGGAATTATTGCTTATGCTATGGAGTGTTATGAGAACGGCATATTAACCGAGGAAGATTGCGATGGTTTGGATTTATCCTGGGGAAATTACCATGCCATTATTGAACTAATACACAAAATAGCTAATAGGGAAGGTTTCGGTAATGTTTTGGCCCATGGTTTCAGGGAAGCCGTAAAACAAATAGGTGAAGAATCGGCAAAGTATGCAATCCATATTAAAGGAATGGATCCACCCACTTTAGACCCCAGGGCACTTAAAGTGTATAATTTCCGCTACGCTATAGCCTCAAGGGGTGGTGACCATTTAAGAATCTCAGCCCACGGCGCATATAAGCTGGATGAATTGCCCGTAGAAGAAGCTGCCAGACAACTGGTTTTCTGGCAGAACATTGTTACAATTCCGGACTTGATTGGCGTCTGTAAGTTTCCTTATACTTTCTATTCCGAAACACCTGATGTTACCTTCAAAAAGGTACTTGAACTGGTACCTAAAATGATCACAGCAGCAAGCGGCATTGAGATGGATAAGGAAAAAATATTACGGGCTTCCGCTAGGGCACATTTACTTGAGCGCTCTCTAAATATTAGATACGGCCTCAAACCGGGTGATGACAAATTGCCCGAAAGATTTTTAAAAGAGCCTCTGCCGACGGGACCTAAAAAAGGTCAGGTATATGATATTTTTGATGATATGAAAAAGTCCTACTATCAAGCAATGTTTTGGGACATGGAAACAGGTATTCCTTTTGAAGAAGCATACCAGGGACTAGGTCTGTCGGAAATAGCTCAAGATTTAAAAAGACGTGGGTATTCACCCAAAGAGGGGGGAAAGCCTTATGAAACTGACTCATAATCAAGCTGTTTGTTCAGGTTGCAGGGCGTGTGAAATGATTTGCGGGTATGCCCACTTCAGTGTAAACAACCCTAGGAAAGCAGCTGTTCGCATCAGAAATTCACAAACCCACGGTCGCTATGAAGCTCATTTTTGTGACCAGTGCGGTGATTGCATGGAAGATTGCCCAATCGGTGCCATTTATGAAGAGGATGGGGTTTATAGAATAGATAAGGAGCAATGTACCGGGTGTTATCTCTGTGTTGATGCATGTCAAAGGGGAGCCCTTTTTGTCCTGGATGAGGAAGAGGCTCCCTTGAAGTGCGATTTATGTGGTAAATGTGTTGATGAATGTACTCCTAAGGCTTTGCTCATAGAATAAGAAAAGTGAGGTGGCAGAAATGTACTTGTATTCTGAAGAAATTAAAGCTGATAAAGCAAAAATCAGAGTCGATATTCATTCAGAAAAAGAGGTAAATTGTTTGTTGGAAGATGTAAGTTTTTTAAATTACCGCCTGGCGGGAGTGGAAGTTATTAAGAATATTACTCAGGAAGAACCAGATTTTGTCTGGTACAGAGAAAAGGAAAATAAATCGATACTTTATAAAGATGATCGGGTTATTTTGGAGGGAGAATGGTACCAGGGTGAAATTCAGAAAATCCTGGTAAGTTTGCTGGCACGCAGGATGGTGGAAAAGGAACTCTACCTCTTCCATGCTTCGGCAGTCAATTATCAAGGTAAGACAATAATGTTTATGAGCGGCGAAAGCAATTCCGGTAAAACAATGTGCCAGATAGAAACATGCAAGCGAGGCGGGAAAATTGTTTCAACGGAAACAATAGTAACCGACCCGGCCGGAAATGTTGTCATGGGTTCTAAAAATGTATTTTTAAGAGTCAGGGCAAAAGGAACTGAGAGAATTGACAAACCCAACCAGGATGAAGGCGTTCAAAAATTTTTCAGTAAAACTCCCGAGTTTGAACTATATGAAGTTCAAACAAATATTGACCTGGTTATAATGCCGGATATAGACGGGCATTTTTCAACAATGGTGGGTAAGATGGCGGATTTTGAAAAGCAGTACCAGACATTCCACTGTCTTTGTGATTATTTTGGGGATCATGAACTCCTGGCACCTGGACTGCCGATGCCCATGTTTGATACTCAGGAACTGAGATATCAAAGGGCTAACTTTATCAAAGAATTTACTAAAAGACCTTATTATTTCATGAGGGCTAAGAACCCGCAGATAATTTTGGATGAAATTGAAAGTATTTTATAAAAGTTATTATTATTCATCTCATATTGGAGGGTGATAACTTGAATTATAAGGATATTTTTGATTTAACCGGCAAGGTAGCGCTTATTGTGGGGGGAACGGGTGGTCTAGGAAAAGATATGGCTCTGGGGCTAGCTGAACACGGTGCTAATGTAATTGTTGCAAGCCGCAAACCTGAAAGGGGACAGGATGTAGTTGGAAAAATACGGGGCTTAGGAAGAAAATCTTGGACAGAGGTCCTTGACGTACTGGATGTCGAAAGTATTAAAAAGGCAGTAGATCATATTGTTGAAGAATTAGGTCAAATAAATATCCTGGTCAACCTTGCAGGAACTCAAATCTGGCAAAAAGCGGAAGAATATACTGAAGAGAACTGGGATACGGTTGTCGATTTCAATTTAAAGGGTGCTTTTTTGCTTTCCCGTGAAGTTGGTAAGCAAATGATTAAACAAGGTGGAGGAAAAATAATACACATCTCTTCTGTGAGGAGTATGCTGGGGTTTCCGGAAAATTACACAGCTTATTGTGCTGCTAAAGGTGGCCTCAACATGTATGTCAAATGTCTGGCAGCCGAGTGGGCCAAATATAACATAAATGTCAACGCAGTTGCTCCAACATTTATTGAAACTCCTTTAACCAAGGGAATGCTCTCGGATGAAGAAACAAGAAACAATGTGATAAACAGGATACCGCTGCACAGGCTTGGGCAGCCGGAAGACCTCGTAGGGGCTATTGTTTATTTTGCTGCTCCTGCATCTGATTTTATTACAGGCCAGATATTATTTGCTGATGGTGGGGTTACATCTACTCAATAGATTCTACTGAACAATAAAAATTTAAAATTATCATTAGGAGGAATGATTGAAATGGCAAGAAAAATAATTGATTTAAGTATGGAAGTAAGTGCTGATATGGTTACTTTTCCACGGGTTGCAAGACCGATAATAGCTCAGTTGGAGAGTCACGAACAGTATGCAGAAAATATGGGGGCAGCAGAGTACGGGGTAACTTCTCTCACCGCTCATTATGCTGTGGTAGTTAGTGACCATGCCGGAACGCATATAGATGCAATGTATCACATTGTTCCGGAAGCACCCGGTGCAGATCAGATTCCACTTGAGTACTGTTACGGAGATGGTGTTGTACTGGACTTTACCGATAAACCAGTTGGCTATGCAATTACTGCTGTAGATATTCAAGAAGCCTTGAAAAAAATCGATTATCAATTAAAACCTTTTGATATTGTTTTGATTCATACCGGGGCCTCGAAATACAACACGGAAGAGCGTTATCTTACGGAACACTGTGGAATGACTAGGGAGGCTACACTCTGGTTGATTGACCAGGGAATCAAGGTTATGGGAATTGATGCTCCAACCTTTGACCCGCCCGTGAAGACCATGTTTGAAACTAAGAAATTCTGGGAAGCACACAGGGTGATGAACGAAAGGGAATATTATCATCTGGAAAATATGGAGAATCTCGATAAAATTCCAAAACCCCATGGTTTTAAAATTTCTGTTTTACCCATTAAATGGAAAGGGACCACTGGTGCACCTGTGCGTGCGGTAGCAATCATTGAGGACTAGCAGGGTGATTAAATTGAAGGTAAAGGTAGAGTTAAAACAATCCTTAAGGAGTATTCATGAAAAAAGAGGTAGTGAAAAAGATTTAAATAACGTTCTTTTAATAAATGGCCGGTCCTTGGCAGAGCTGTATGCTGTTTTAGGCTTAAAAAACTATGATGTCGGCTTTGCCACTGTAAATGGCCAACTTGTTCATAATGACTCTTATCAGCTTAAAGATGGAGATAATGTTGTCCTATATCCCCCATTGGCAGGAGGTTAATTAAGATGACTAAATGCATAATTACGATAATTAAAAATAAGAGGGATTTCAAGTGAAAATCGCAGTTTTAAGTGATATTCACGGTAATAATGCGGCATTACAATGCGTACTTCGGGAAATAGAAAAACACCGGGTGAATAAAATATTTTGCCTAGGTGATCTCTTAGATTTCGGTCCTGAGCCTGCTGAAGTTGTAAATATTATTCAAAAGGAGAGGATAGCTACAATAAAAGGTAATCACGATCAATGCATTGTAGATTACCAACTTGAGAACTTTCAGTTTAAATCTCCTGTTGAAAGAGAATATCTTGAAAAATCCATCACATGTACTCGCAAATTGCTTACAGATAAGCATTTTGATTTTCTGGAAAATCTTCCTCTCCGAATGGAAATTGAAATTGCAGGTTGCCCGGTATTGTTTATACATTCCATACCGGATATGTATAACTATCCTGGTGAAAAAGAAATCAGGAAATTTTTGCAAGAAAACAAGTATCGCTATGTGTTTTACGGGCATATCCATAGACCTGCAGTGTATTGTAGTGATGGAAAAATGGCAATAAATCCTGGGAGTGTTGGTAAACCGAAGCACGGTAATGCAATGGCCTGTTTCTGTTTAATTCAATTTGGAGATAGAGTCATCAAAGAATTAGCGTTTAAGTTTATTCCTTACCCGGTAGAGGAAACATGCCGCAAAATCTTACAACGCGGCTTTCCTCAAAAAACCATAGAAGTTATCCGCACGGGAATTTATAAGCCGTAACAAGAATAATTTCAAAACTATACATTGGAAATTGGTCCCACTGAAGCAAAAATAATCAAGTGTGATGAAATAGTATTTAATCCCCGGATCGGGTTTAAGTGTATTTATCCCAAATGCTGTTAGTATGGTACCAATGCTCACTGTCCACCCCATGCTCCTGAACCGGAAAACATTCAAAGAGCCCTTTCAAAGTATAGATATGGGATTTTTTACCGAATACAAGTACCTGCAGAAGATTTTACGGGACAGTACAATGACCCAAGTGGTAGGTCGCGATTTGCTAAAAGACAATCTATAAACTATAAAATTGCTTTATTAATTGAAGCACGAACGTTTTACTACGGTTATGTATTAGGCATTGGGTTTGCCGGTGGTCCGTGCAAAACGGTATTCTGCCCTGATAAAAATGCAGTGTCCTCCTTGTTGAAGGCTGCCGAGCAGCGTCTAATGCAAGAACCTCCCTTGAAGGTGCAGGAATAAATGCCTTTGCAACGGCTGCAAATTTGGGCTGGGAGATGTATCCGTGCGGCCAGAATGCCGAGGATGTACCCCATGGAAACTGCTTGGTTTGGTAATGATAGATTAGGTACAAAAGTATAATTTTGTTCGGAGGAGGGTTAAAATTGACAAAATCTGAAATGTTGCGAATGTATGAGCAAATGTTGAGGATCCGGGAGTTTGAAAACCAGGTTTTCGAACTTTACAAGCAAGGCTTGATGCCGGGACTTGCTCATTTATATATAGGAGAAGAGGCCGTAGCAGTCGGTGCATGTGCGGCACTAAATGAAAATGATTATATTGTAAGTACTCACAGGGGACACGGGCATTTGATAGCTCGTGGCGCTGAAACAAAGCCTATGATGGCCGAAATTTTAGGTAAAAAAACCGGTTATTGTAAAGGAAAGGGCGGTTCAATGCACATTGTTGCCTACGATAAGGGTATATTAGGTGCCAATGGCATTGTAGGTGCCGGAATCCCAATTGCGACAGGAGCTGGGTATAAATCAAAATTAAAGGGAACAAAGCAGGTCACACTGTCATTTTTTGGTGACGCAGCCTGTAATCAGGGAACTTTTCATGAAAGCCTTAATATGGCTGCAGTCTGGAAATTACCGGTAGTTTATATTATTGAAAATAACCTTTATGGGATCTCGGTTAATATCAATCGAGTTACAGCTGTTGAAGATTTGTCTGTTCGGGCTAAAGGCTACGGAATGCCAGGCGTTACAATTGATGGAAATAACGTTCTCCAAGTTTATGAAACGGTACGGAAGGCTGTTACCCGCGCAAGAAAAGATGAGGGCCCCACGTTGATTGAATGCAAGACTTATAGATGGAAGGGACATCACGTTGGTGACCCGGCCACTGAGTACAGGAGCAGGGATGAAGAAAATGAATGGAAAGCAAAATGTCCAATTAAGACTTTTGAAAGCTATCTACTGAAAAATTCAATTGCTGAAGAAGATGAATTGGAGGAAATAAAAAACAGTATTATAAATGAAATTCAGAAAGCCGTACAATTTGCAAAAGAAAGTCCTTATCCGGAACCTGAGGAGGCTTTTGAAGATTTATTTGCTTAAAAATAATCAAATGGGGGTGGTATAAATGAAAGAAATAACTTATGCTGATGCGATTTGTGAAGCGTTGGATGAAGAAATGGCAAAAGATGAAAATGTTATCTTGTTAGGTGAAGATGTTGGAATCATAGGCGGTAATTTCAAAACTTCCGTTGGTTTAAGGGATAAATATGGGGAGTGGAGAGTTAAGGATACACCAATATCTGAAAACAGTTTTGTGGGAATCGGCATAGGATGTGCCTTTACCGGATTACGACCTGTGGTAGAGTTAATGTTTGCAGATTTTTTAGCTATTAGTATGGACCAGGTTGCAAATCAGGCTGCCAAACTTCGCTATATGTCAGGAGGGCAGGTCAAGGTGCCACTAACAATTAGAATGCCAATTGGTGGTGGAAGGTCGTCCGCCGCACAGCATTCCCAGAGCTTACAGGCATGGGTTGCTCATATTCCGGGTTTAAAAGTTGTACTTCCTTCTACTGCAGCTGAGGCAAAGGGACTGTTAAAAACCGCTATTGCCGATGATAACCCTGTAATTTTTATGGAGCACAAAATGGAATATAATAAGAAATATTTAGTACCTAAAGAGGAATATACAATCCCCTTTGGTCAGGCCAATATTGTACATGAAGGAGAAGATTTAACCATAGCGGCCACTTCAAATTTAGTTATTAAGTCGAAGGAAGCTGCACAGGAATTGGACAAAGAAGGAATTAAAGTTGAAGTGATTGATTTAAGAACTCTGGTTCCGCTGGACAAGGAAACCATTATCAATTCTGTCAAGAAAACTGGACGACTCTTAATCGTTGATGAGGGATACCTCAATTTCGGCATAAGCGGCGAAATTGCCCTCTCCATAATGAACGATGTATTTTACTACCTGGATGCTCCAATTATGAGGCTTGGTACTGCAAGTGTACCTCTGCCCTTTAGCCCAGCACTTGAATTTTCGGTAATTCCCGATACCAAGAAAATATATGGTAAGGTAAAAGAAATAGTAGGATAGGGGGGAGATCATGGCTGAAACGGTTATCATGCCAAAGCTGGGTTTTAATATGTCTGAAGGCAAACTTGTCAGGTGGCATAAAGAAGTAGGAGACAGTATCAAAATGGGAGAAATTTTTTTTGAAATCGAAACTGATAAAACAACCATGGAAATAGAATCTACTGCCGATGGCACTGTTTTAAAGTTGTTGGTTGAAGAAGGTGATAGTGTTCCTGTTACTTCTCCAATAGCCGTAATTGGAGAAAAAGGTGAGGATATTGTTGATTTAATGGTAGATGCTGAGGGAAAATTTGAAAGACTAAATGATAAAGATGGAGATATGCTAGTTGGAGTCTTAGGTAAACAAAATAGTAGTAAACCTGAGTCTTCATCTGCACTAAATAATTCTAAATTGACCCCGAGGGCACGGAAGCTTGTAGCGGATAAAAAACTTGACATATCGAAAATGAAAGTAGAGGGTACCGGTTTTGATGGGGGAATCACAGCAAGGGATATTTTGAGATATATGAGAGAACACAAAGAGGTAAAAGCTACACCTGTTGCTAAAAAATTGGCTGAGATTGAAGAAATTGATTTATGTGAAGTCACAGGATCGGGTTTCAACAGCAAAATAATGAAAGTTGATGTAGAAAAGAAAATTGAAGAAAAGAACCAGATTGTAATAGAAAGTTTGGATTCAAAGGAAGTGCAGGAAGTTATTCCTTACACCGGTATGAGGAAAATCATAGGAGATCGCTTGTCCCGCAGTAAATTTACCGCTCCTCATTTATACTTTATAACTTTCGTTGATGTCTCAAAGCTTCTTAAGTTGAAGGAAGAAACTAGGGAGTTGGTTTCAACAAAAATATCAATAAATGACTTCATAGTAACGGGTGTAGTTCAGGCCCTGAAAAAATATCCTCAGGTTAATTCTACACTGAATGGTGATCAGATAGTAATCTATAAAAACATCAATATGGGAATTGCAGTTGCTTTAGAAAATGGTGTAATTGTACCTGTTGTCAAAGATGCGGATAAGAAAAAGCTTTCGGAAATAGCACAAGAAATGAGAGAATTAGTTGAAAGGGCTAGAAATAATAAATTAACACCGGATGAATACAGTGGTGGAACATTTACGGTGTCCAACCTGGGAATGTTTGGGATAGAAAACTTTACTGCAATTATTAATCCTCCGGAAGCTGCCATTTTAGCGGTAAGTGCCATCAAAAAGACTCCGGTGGTGATTTCTGGGGAGGAAGGTGATGAGATAGTTATTCGCCCAATAATGAAGTTAACACTCTCGGTGGATCACAGGTTAATTGACGGAGTTTTAGCTACTAAATTCATTAATAAGGTTAAGGAACTTTTAGAAAATCCAATGAAGATTTTAGTTTAAAGAAGGTGTTAGTTTGTGAAGTATGATTATGATATTGTCGTAATTGGCGGAGGTCCCGGCGGGTATGTTACGGCAATATATGGTGCCCAACAGGGTAAAAAAGTGTGTTTAATTGAAAAGGATACATTGGGTGGAGTCTGTTTAAACCGTGGTTGTATTCCTACCAAGACCTTAATAAAATCAGTAAATGTTTTGGACACCGTCCGGGAATCTATAAAGTATGGAGTACTTGGTATAGAAAAAAATAATTGTTTTCTAGATTTGAAGAGGGTACAAAATAGAAAAAAAGAGATAGTTAGGAGACTTACAAGCGGAGTTTCTTATCTCTTGCGGGCTAACGGAGTGGATGTAATTAAGAAAGAGGCAACCTTCAAGAATGAACATACTGTAGATGTGAACGGGGGCTACTTGACAGCTGAAAACATAATTATTGCTACAGGTTCCTCGCCTGCAGAATTATCGGTTCAGATAGAAGGAGATGTGCCGCTGGTAAATAGTGATGCTGTTCTCGAACTTGAAGAAGTACCTGAGAGAATGGTTATTATTGGCGGTGGAGTTATCGGAGTAGAATTTGCATATATCCTGGGTAAGCTTGGCTCTCAGGTAACTGTGATAGAAGCGTTGGATGAAATATTACCTACCGTTGACGGTGAAATAGCTCGGAAGGCCAGAAAGGTACTGGAGAATATCCCCGTAAATGTTGTACCAGGTGCACAGGTAACCAAATTCGTTAAGAACGAAGTTTTTTATGAAAAAGATGGTCAATTAAAATCTATTAAAGCTGACAAAATTTTGGTTTCAATAGGAAGAAGACCAAACGTAGATGGGCTCAACCTGAAGAGCCTTGATTTAGATTTCTCTAAAACTGGTATAGAAGTTAATGATTTTTTGCGAACAAACGTAGAAAACATTTATGCCATTGGTGACGTTAATAGTAAATATATGCTCGCTCATGTAGCATCCATGGAAGGAATAGTTGCAATAAACAACATATGCGGTAGAAAAATGAAAATAGATTATCAAAAGGTACCGCAGTGTATCTACCTTCATCCCGAAATAGCTTCTGTGGGATTAACTGAAAAAGAGGCGTTGGAAAGAGGTTTGGATATAAAGATCGGAAGATTCAACTATTCGGCAAACGGTAAGGCGATAATTGAAGGCGATGAGGAGGGAATCGCTAAAGTAATAGTTGATCAAAGAGTTGGGGAAATTTTAGGAGTCCATATTTTTGGCAGCAATGCTACAGATATGATAGGAGAAGCAGTATTAGCCATGACTCTTGAAAGCACCGCAGAAGAAGTAGTTTTTGCAATTCACCCGCACCCGACAATTTCAGAGGTTATTCCAGAAGCCTTTCATGCAGTATTTCAGAAAGCAATTCATGCAGTTTGAAATTGTAAGTGTGATAAAGATGAATAAGTGTCATGAACTTGTTCATAAATATTTTTACTTAGGTGGGTTAAACTGTGCGGAAAGCACCTTGAAAAGCTTAAATGAATGTTAGAAGCTAGGTCTTCCTGATGATATAGCAAGACTTGCGACTGGCTTTGGGGGTGGAATGACTCAAGGAAATCTTTGCGGAGCAATTGTAGGAAGTGTTATGGCAATTGGGGCTGTGACAGGAAGGATGAAGTTGTAGGATGACAGGGATGTTTCTAAAAAATTAGTCAATGAATTCTTAAAAGAATTTGAGGAGTCATTCTGTTTTCTTCAATGTGCACAACTAACGGCGGATGTAACTATAAAACTCCCCGACAGTATAAGTTATGTACAAAATATGTTATGAAAGCAGTAGATATTACCATGTCTATTCTTGAGAAACACGAGTCAGGTGTAATAAATACAAATTAGCTCCTCTATTAAGATATGTAAAGTAATTATACTTCTATGTTAACTAGTAGTTTATTCATCAAAATGCTATAATATCTTTAGCATTTATAGTATAAAATCTATTATATATTATACTTCTGACTGGAGGAGCAAATTATGAGCGATGAGCTAAATACCGGGGTCATTAATAGAAGGGTTTTGAGACAGGATATTAATAATTACCTTCAAGAGGCAATTTTGAATGGAAAACTTCAGCCCGGAAATAGGGTTGTTGAAACAAGAATTGCCAAGGAGTTAGGTGTTTCACAGGCTCCTGTCAGGGAAGCTATTCGTGAACTTGAACTGATGGGAATAATTGAAACCATTCCTTTTAAAGGAGCTGTTGTTAAAAAATTGACCAAGCAGGACATAAAGGATATTTATCAGGTGAGAGCAAATTTGGAAGGAATGGCTGCCAAGGAGGCTGCAAAAAAAATAACTGAAGAACACATAATATATCTGGAACAATTAGTCGAAGAAATGAAAGATGCTGCTAAAATAAAAGATAGAAATAGATTTACAGAGTTGAATATTAAATTTCATAGAAAAATTGTGGATATTGCAGATAATGAACTTTTAAAAAAGCTATTACACTTAGTTAATTTATCTGAATGGACATTCATAACAACGAAAATATCTAAAAGAAGTTTAGGTGATTTAGCAGAAAGGCATAACCCTATTATAGAGTGTTTTAAAAAAGGTGATTATGAGGCTGCGGAAAACATTATGGAGCAGCATATTCTTGAGGTAATGGAAGAAGTGCTGCAAAATTTTGATGCTTAATCAAAGGCTCAAACTTTTAAGATTGAGCCTTGCTTTTATATGAAAAATGAAAGGAAATGATGAAATGGAAAAAATATTGCGAATTAATTTAAACACTCGAAAGATTCAATATGAAAAAACTGATCAAGAAATGCTATTTTTTTGGGGTAGGGGACTGATTGCAGCATTGCTAATGAAAGAAGTGAAGCCGACATGTGAACCGTTGGGACGTCATAACAGACTGATTTTCTCAAGGGGACCGTTGGCCGGAACCCCTGTTCCCTGTTCCGGCAGGCTTTCGGTAGGCGGTAAAAGCCCCCTTACAGGTGGAATAAAAGAGGCTAATGCAGGTGGTAACCTGGGTCATTGTTTGGGAAAGCTCGGTATCAAAGCAGTGATTGTGGAGGATAAAGTACCAAATGATGAATTATACGTATTATTTATTAATAAAGACGGCGCCAACCTGGAAAAAGTGCCTGAGTTAAGGGGACTTTCTACCGGTGAGACAGTGAAGGAGCTACAACAACGCTATGGAGAAAAAATTTCTGCTGCTGTCATTGGCCGCGGTGGAGAAATGGGACTTGCGGCAGCAGGTGTAGCAGTAACGGATATGGAAGCCAGACCGTCACGTTTTGCAGGAAGGGGAGGATTGGGCGCGGTTATGGGTTCGAAAGGTCTGAAGGCAGTGGTTGTTGATGATACCGGAGTTCAGATGCCGAAACCTGTTGATAAAGATGCATTTAAAGAAGCAAACCGCAAATTGGTAAAAATTTTACAAGAACACCCGCAAACCTCTGAAGTTTATACCGAGTACAGTACTGCAGCTGCATTAGCAGTGGTCAATGCCCTTGGAGCATTACCAACCAGGAATTTTAAGCAGGGCAGCTTTGAACAAGCGGACAATATCAATGGCGATACCTTGCATGATTTGATTCTTGACAGGGGAGGTGCAGGGCAGGTTTCCCATGCCTGTATGCCCGGCTGTATCATTAGGTGTTCCAATGTTTTCCCTGCCAAGGATGGAAGTGAATTAGTCGCTCCGCTGGAGTATGAGACCCTTGGATTGATGGGCTCAAACCTTGGCATTGGAAATTTGGACGATATTGCCCTTATAAACGCTAAATGTAATGATCTGGGTTTGGATACTATAGAAACGGGAGCAACTTTAGGCCTTTTTATGGAAGCGGGAATTATTCCCTTTGGTGATGTTCAAGGAGTCTTAAATCTTTTGGATGAAGTTGAAAAGGGAAGTGTTATGGGAAGAGTTGTAGGAAGCGGAGCTTTAATTGCAGGTAAGGTTCTGGGGCTCTCCAGGATTCCGGTTGTCAAAGGTCAGGCCATGGCCGCATATGACCCGCGTGGTATTAAAGGAAATGGGGTAACATATGCAACCTCTCCCATGGGAGCGGACCACACGGCCGGTAATACCTTGAGGGCAAAAGTAAATCATCTTGAACCCCGCACCCAGGCCAAAATATCTGAGACTAACCAGGTGAATATGGCGGGGGTAGATAACTTGGGCCAGTGTATGATGGTGGTTCCGGCTTTAGGCGGTTCCTTTCAAATATTTATCGAGCTTCTAAATGCCTTTTATGGCTGGCGGCTGGACAGTGATTTTGTTTCAAAGATGGGCCGGCAGGTGATAAAGTTTGAAAGGGAATTTAACCGCTTGGCAGGCTTAACCGAAGCTGATGACAAGTTACCCGAATTTGTTTATGAAGAACCCCTAGAACCGCACAATAGTGTTTTTGATGTGCAAGAGGAAGATATTCGGGGTATATTAAGGTTTTAAATTTTTACTATGGGATATATTTATTTTCTAAATACAAAATTTTTACGAGGCTATTTAAAATGTCGCAAGAGTAATATATAATATAACTAAAAGAATGTTATTTCAAGTACAAAATTGGGTACTGCCCACTTTATCTTTAAAAGTAGAATTACCCTCTGCTTTTGAAAGAGATAAAGCCCGGCATGGTCATTTTACATTAAGGTATATTTGACCTTGTTTGGGCTTTTAATTTTTTGAATTTTGGATACAGTATCCTATAAAGTTACAAACATTAGGATTGGAGGGTTGAAATTGTTTAATAAGGAAAAAATTAAGCAAGTTAAGGAAGAGAAAAAAAAGTGGGAAGAGGGTTCTTTAAAAAAGGTATTGGACCGTTTTCCTGAAAGAAAAGAAAACTTTGTAACAGGTTCAGGAGTGGATGTGGAAAGAGTTTATACTCCAGAGGATATTGAAAACTTTAACTACATGGAAAAGCTCGGTTACCCCGGTGATTATCCTTACACAAGGGGTGTTCAGCCGACAATGTACCGTGGTCGGCTGTGGACCATGCGCCAGTATGCCGGTTTTGCAACTGCCGAAGAGACTAATAAACGTTATAAGTACCTTTTGGAACAGGGCCAGACCGGTTTAAGTGTTGCATTTGACCTTCCTACGCAGATAGGTTATGATTCGGACCATTCCATGGCACAGGGTGAAGTGGGTAAAGTCGGTGTTGCTATTGATTCTCTGAAGGATATGGAAATTCTCTTTGACGGAATTCCCTTGGATAAGATCAGCACTTCCATGACCATCAATGCCCCTGCAGCAATCCTGCTGGCAATGTATATTGCAGTTGCCGAGAAACAGGGAGTATCTTCCGACAAATTACGTGGCACAATTCAAAATGATATTTTGAAAGAGTATATAGCAAGGGGGACTTATATCTTCCCTCCGGAACCGTCCATGAGACTGATTACAAATATTTTTGAATTTTGTTCAAAAAACGTACCAAGGTGGAACACTATTAGCATAAGCGGCTATCATATTCGTGAGGCGGGGGCAACAGCAATACAAGAGGTAGCATTTACACTGGCCGACGGAATGGCTTATGTGAAAGCCGCAATTGATGCCGGATTGGATGTAGATGATTTTGCTCCCAGACTGTCATTCTTCTTTAATGCCCATAATGATCTCCTTGAAGAAGTTGCTAAATTCAGGGCAGCCCGCAGGTTATGGGCAAGGATCATGAAAGAGGAGTTTGGGGCTAAGAAAGAAAAATCACTGATGCTGAGATTCCATACTCAAACGGCGGGAAGTACCCTCACTGCTCAACAGCCTGACAATAATATTGTCAGGGTTACAATTCAGGCTCTTGCTGCCGTACTGGGGGGGACACAGTCACTGCACACAAATTCTCGGGACGAAGCGCTAGCCCTGCCGACAGAGGATTCGGTAAGGATTGCTCTGAGAACACAGCAAATTATAGCCCATGAAAGCGGAGTAGCCGAAACGGTAGATCCGCTTGGAGGATCTTATTATATAGAATCGTTAACTGATGAAATTGAGAAAAAAGCGCTGGAGTATATAGAAAAGATAGAAAAAATGGGAGGAGCTCCGAGAGCTATCGAGAGCGGGTATATGCAGCAGGAAATTCAGGAAAGTGCATACCGCTATCAGAAAGAAGTGGAAGAAAACAAACGAATAGTTGTTGGTGTTAATAAATACAAGATAGAAGAAAAACCTCCCCAGAATTTATTAAAGGTTGACCCTGAGGTGGGACGCCTTCAGGAAAGAAAGATAAAAGAAGTAAAGGAAAACAGGGATGGTGAAAGGGTAAGAACGGTGTTGGATACTCTCAATAAAGCTGCTCAGGGTAATGAGAATCTGATGCCATATATCATTGATGCTGTGAAAGCTTATGCAACACTGGGTGAAATTTGTGATGTTCTAAGGAATGTTTTCGGTGAGTTTAAAGAGTCAATAATTCTTTAAAGGAGGTAACGCTGACTATGGCGGATAAAAAAATCAGGGTTTTAGTGGCCAAACCGGGTCTCGATGGACATGACAGAGGTGCAAAAGTTGTGGCTAGGGCACTTCGTGATGCGGGAATGGAGGTTATATATACGGGCTTGAGGCAGAGTCCCGAACAAATTGTGGAAGCTGCAATTCAGGAGGATGTGGATGTTATTGGCTTAAGTATTTTATCAGGCGCTCATACTCATCTTTTTCCAAGGGTTATAGAATTGCTTAAAGAAAAAGATGCTGAAGATATCATTGTAATCGGCGGTGGCGTCATACCTTCAGAAGATATACCGGAGATGAAAAAGCTTGGTATTGCTAAAGTATTTACTCCGGGAACAGATACCAGGGAAATAGTTGACTTTATTAAGAGTAAAATCAATACAAAAATTTCAGCATAAGACAATTACTTAACTACTTTCAGTGGGGGATGAAGCCCCCGCTGAAATATTACTTGCTTACTGGAGGTGTTTGGATGAAAATTGAAAAGATAGATCATATAGGTATTGCCGTTAAGAGTATTGATGAAATTCTTGAGTTTTACCGGGACGTCTTGGGAATTGAACCTGTTGGAGAGGAAATTGTTGAAGAACAAAAAGTAAAGACAGCTTTTTTGCCGGTGGGTGATAGTGAGATTGAATTACTTGAATCAACTTCTCCCGAGGGGCCTATTGCCAGGTTCATTGAAAAAAAGGGTGAAGGAATCCAACACCTTGCTTTTAGGGTTGATAACATTGAAAAGGCACTTAAGGAATTAAAAGAAAAGGGTTTTAGATTAATTGATGAAAAACCCAGATATGGTGCAGGCGGAGCTAAAATAGCCTTTTTACATCCTAAAGCGACAAAAGGGGTTTTAATAGAGCTGTGTGAACGGTCCTAGGAAAGAAATAACGGAACGAGGGAGAGAGATAATTCTATGAGCACAGTTGAAGAAAAAATCAAAGACTTAAGGGCAAGAAATAAAAAGATTGAAGAAGGGGGTGGAGAAAAAAGGATAGAGAAGCAGCACGCCAAAGGTAAAATGACAGCTCGGGAAAGAATAGCTGCCTTTCTTGACGAGGGTTCATTTACGGAAATAGATAAATATGTCACCCACCGCAGCACCAATTTTGGTATGGATAAAGTTGAAGCACCCGGCGAAGGCGTAGTAACAGGCTACGGT